>NZ_SNYD01000001.1:650920-884493 GCF_004362935.1 Rathayibacter sp. PhB1 | reverse complement strand
CAGATCCAGCAGTGGACACACCCCGCGAGGCGGTCCGTCGAGTAGAAGGTCAGACACCCTCCCGCACCACACCACCATTCTCAATGTCGAGTAGCTCCGCAGGAGCGCATCGAGACCCACCGTCGCCGAGAGGGCGGACCCGCAGACCCGACTCCGGACACCGGTGGATCTCGACATGCCCGCTCCGCGGGCTGCTCGATCAGCATGAAGGAGACCCGCGCCCGCCGGGACGGCGGTCCCCGGGACCCCGGCGCTACTGCGCCGCGTCGTCCGGGAAGAGGCCCTGGTGCACGAGGGAGCGGACCACGTCGTAGTCAGGATCGCGGTCGACCTCGACGACGGGCGGGATCAGCTCGACGACGCCGATCGGCTGGGCCTTCGTCTTGAGCCCGAGCTGGACGAAGTAGCCGAGCATCCCCTGCGGGACGTCGGTCTTGATCACCTGGGAGCCGGCGGCGGCGACGTCCTGGAACTTCGAGAGCACGTTGGCCGGCTCGAACTGCTCCAGCAGCGCGGTCTGCACCTGGCGCTGCCGCGCCATCCGGTCGTAGTCGCTCGTCGTGTAGCGCGAGCGGGCGTAGGCGAGCGCCTGCTCGCCGTTGAAGTGCCAGGGACCGGGGTCGATCCACTGGTTGACGCCCTGCATCACGCCGTCGGAGTCGGGGAGCCCGCCGAGCGGCAGCGGCTCGGTGCCCTGGTAGTCGATGTCGATGCCGCCGAGCGAGTCGATCAGCTGGGCGAAGCCCTCCATGTCGATCAGCGCGTAGTACTGGATCGGGATGCCGAGCATGCCCTCGACCGCGTCGCGGGTCGCCTCGATGCCGGGCTCGCTGCCCTCCGCGACCGCGTCCGGGTAGAGCTCGGGATGCTTCAGCTCGACCTCGGTGTAGATCGAGTTGAGCTTGCAGACGTCGACGGCGCAGTTCTTCTCCGTGTAGCCGTCCGGGTACAGCTCGTGCATCGGGCTGTCCTCGGGGAACGGGATGTTGATGAACTCGCGGGAGACGCCGATCGTGGTCGCGGCGCCGGTCGACGCGTCGATGCTGACGACCGAGATGCTGTCCGGACGCAGGCCGTCGCGGTCCTCGCCGGCGTCGCCGCCCAGCAGCATGATGTTGTAGCGGCCGTCGATCGGCGCCTCCATCGCCCCGCCGCCGAAGATCGAGGACAGCGTGCCGCGGGTGATCCCGATCAGGTAGGTACCGTAGGCGGTCGAGCCGACCGAGACGGCCATCAGCGCGATCGTCGCGAAGGCGAGCACGGCCCGCATCCGCGGCCGCGCCCGCACCAGCCGGATCAGCCGGAGGGTGTCCAGGGTGAGCACGAGCCAGACCACGCCGTAGACGACCAGGGCCGCCTGCAGAGCGAGCATCGACAGATCGAAGGTCGCGAGCGTGTAGAGGCCCGTCGGGAAGACGAAGTAGAGGAGGACGGCGACCAGCAGCGCCGTCCAGAGCGCCAGGGTGAAGCCGAGGCCGAGCCGCCCGAGGCGGCGGTTGCCCGCGAGCACCTGCGCGGAGCCGGGAACGAGCAGGTTGCCGATCAGCAGCCACCAGGCGCGCCGGGTCATGAACGAGCTCGAGCGGACGTCCGGATGCCGCAGCGGCAGCGTCATCGCCGTCACAGGCCGGCCACCAGAGCGTCGTTCTTGGCGGCGACCTGCGCCTCCAGGTCCGCCGCGAAGGCGTCGAGGCGCTCGGACAGCGCGTCGTCGCCGATCGCGAGCATCTTCACCGCGAGCAGTCCCGCGTTGCGGGCACCGCCGATCGAGACGGTGGCGACGGGGACGCCGGCCGGCATCTGCACGATCGAGAGCAGCGAGTCGAGGCCGTCGAGCCGCGCGAGCGGCACGGGGACGCCGACGACGGGGAGGGACGTGACCGCGGCCAGCATCCCGGGCAGGTGGGCGGCTCCGCCGGCACCCGCGATCACGACGCGCAGACCCCGTGCACGCGCCCCGCGGCCGTAGTCGATCATCGCCTGCGGGGTGCGGTGGGCCGAGACCACGCGGACCTCGTGCGCCACGCCGAACTCCGAGAGGGTCGTCGACGCGGCCTGCATGACCGACCAGTCGGAGTCCGACCCCATCACGACGCCGACGAGCGGGGAGGGACCGTTGACGAGCGCGTCGGCGCTCACGGGGCGGTACCGGCGGGGGTGGCGGAGGGCGTGGGGCGGGTCACGGCCACCATGGTACGTCTCAGTCGGTGAGAACGGCCGCCGCGGCACGCGCCTCGTAGACGACGAGCTCGAGCTCGTCGCCGGTGGCGTTCACGTGCCCGACCTTGCGTCCCGGACGCGGCTCCTTGCCGTAGTTGTGCACCTTGACCGCAGGGTGCGCGGCGAGCACGAGCGGGTAGCGGTCGGTCAGCGACTCCCCCACCGGACCGCCGAGGACGTTCACCATCACGGTCCACGGATCGCGGCAGCCGGTCGCGCCGAGCGGCAGGTCGAGCACCGCGCGCAGGTGCTGCTCGAACTGCGACGTGGTCGAGCCGTCCATCGTCCAGTGCCCGCTGTTGTGCGGGCGCATCGCCAGCTCGTTGACGAGCAGGCGGTCGTCCGTCGTCTCGAAGAGCTCGACCGCGAGTACGCCGGTGACGCCGAGGCTCTCGGCGATCGTCTCCGCGATGTCGGCGGCGGCGTCCGCAAGGCGGCCGGCCGAGGCGGGCGCGGGAGCGAGGACCTCGGCGCAGACGCCGTCGCGCTGGATCGACTCCACCACCGGCCAGAGGACGCTCTCCCCCGAGGGGCGCCGGGCGACGAGCTGCGCGAGCTCGCGCCGGAAGCCGACCAGCTCCTCGACGAGCAGCGCGCCGCCGCGGCCGTCCTCGGCGAGCGCCGCAAACCAGTCGTCGGCCTCGTGCGCGCCGTGGACGACGCGGACGCCCTTGCCGTCGTAGCCGCCGCGCGCGGTCTTCACCACACCGCGTCCGCCGTGCTCGCCGAGGAACGCGGCCAGCTCGTCGGCGGAGGAGACCGCCGCCCAGTCGGGCACGGGGACGCCGAGCTCGGTGAGGCGCTGCCGCATCATCAGCTTGTCCTGGGCGTGGAGGAGGGCGTCCGGGCCGGGGTGCACGGCCACGCCCTCGGCGACGAGCCGGCGCAGGATCGCCTGCGGCACGTGCTCGTGGTCGAAGGTGACGACGTCGACGGTCCGGGCGAATCCGAGCACCGTCTCCTCGTCGCGGTAGTCGCCGACGCGGGTCGCGGCGAGGCCCGCCGGAGCGCCCTCGGTCTCGGCGAGGACCGCGATCTCGAGGCCGAGCTCGACCGCCGCGGGGATCATCATCCGGGCGAGCTGGCCGCCTCCGATCACACCGACGCGCATGACGATCCTCCTGGTTCCGCCCGCGGGCGCGGGGCGGCTCCATGGTAGCGAGGGGCGCGGACACGGCGGGGGTCCCGTCGCGCGGTCGGCGGTCAGAGCGGGTCGGGCGCGGGCCAGTCGGGCAGCGGCAGCGGGACCGCCGCGATCGCGTCCCGCAGCAGCTCGGCGACGAGCTCCGGGTCCTCCACATCGCGCAGCACGAAGGCCTCGGCGCCGTCGCGGGTGATCCGCACGTCCCCGCAGCGGGCGACGCGCTGGCTCAGGCTCCGCGAGACGCCGACCGCCATCCGCGGGTCGAAGTCGAGGTCGGCGCGGCGCACCGACAGGACGCCGCGACGGGCGTGCAGCCCGCGCTGCGTGATCCGGTAGCGGATGCTGGCCCAGCCGGCGATGCCGGGCACGCAGAGCAGCAGCACGAGCACGGCCGTGCCGAGGGCGATGATCCAGCGCTGCAGCTCCAGCTCGAACTGCGCGGCGAAGTAGAAGCCCGCCCAGGTGAGCAGGAGGAAGCCGGCGACCGGCGCGACGGCGCGGCGGGCGCGCGGCGTGAGCCGGGCGAGCTCCCGGTCCCCCTCCGCGAGCCGGTCCCGGCCGCCGGCGCTCACTGGCGCAGGTGGGTGACGTCGCCCGCGGAGAACGAGCGCCGGGCGCCGTCCTGCTCGAGCACGAGCGAGCCGTCGTCGTCGAGCGCGACCGCGGTGCCCTCCTGGACGGAGCCGTCCGGCAGCTCCACCCGGACGGAGCGGCCGAGGGTGCCGAGGTGCGCGCGCACGACGGCGGCCGTCCCGGCGGAGTCGGCGTCGCCGAGCGCGAGGAGCGGCGCGAGCAGCGCCGAGAACTCGGTGAGGAAGGCGGCGAGCACGGCATCGGCGCCGTTCGTCGCCGCGCCGGCCAGGGCGAGGGAGGTCGCCGTCGGCACGGGCAGCTCCTCCTCGCTCAGCAGAAGGTTGATCCCGGTGCCGACGATCACGCGGCCGTCGGCGAGGCGCTCGGCGAGGACGCCCGCCGTCTTCCGCCCGCCGATCAGCACGTCGTTGGGCCACTTGACCTCGACCGCGGCGCCGACCAGCGGGGCGAGCGCCCGCGCGAGGGCCGCGCCGGCCAGCAGCGGCAGCCAGCCGACCGCCGCGGCGGGGAGGGCCGCCGCGTCCACCAGCGTCGAGGCCGCCAGCGTCCGTCCGGCGGGCGCCTGCCAGACCCGGCCCAGACGACCGCGGCCCGCGCGCTGGTCGTCGGTCGCCACGACGGAGAGGTGCGGCCAGGCGGCGGGCTCGGCGGTCGCGCGCTCGCGCAGCTCGTCGTTGGTCGAGCCCGCGCTCTCGAGCCAGAGGACCTGCGGCGATACGGAGAGGGAGAGCGGGAGCTGCATGCGGCCACGCTACCGGCGGGCCCCGCGAGAAGCCCCGGAGCCGGTCACGGGCGCCACGGCTTGTGCGCACCCTCCCACCGGACCCGCCGCTCCCTGTGCGGGTGCGACAACGGAGGGGTCCATCCGCGCCGATAAGGTGGGCGAGTGACCGCGAACATCGAACGTCCCGCGCCCGATCTCTTCACGACCGCGGGGAAGATCGCGGACCTGAAGGCCCGTTACCACGAGGCGGTCACCGCCAGCGGTGAGGCCGCGATCGAGAAGCAGCACGCCAAGGGCAAGATGACCGCCCGCGAGCGGATCGACACCCTCCTCGACCCCGGCTCGTTCGTCGAGCTCGACGAGTTCGTCCGCCACCGCACCCACGCGTTCGGCATGGAGAAGAAGCGTCCCTACGGCGACGCCGTCGTGACCGGCACCGGCACCATCCACGGCCGCCAGGTGGCGGTCTACTCGCAGGACTTCACGATCTTCGGCGGCTCGCTCGGCGAGGTGGCCGGCGAGAAGATCATCAAGGTGATGGACCTGGCGCTGAAGACCGGCGTCCCGATCATCGGCATCCTCGACTCCGGCGGAGCGCGGATCCAGGAGGGCGTCGTCGCCCTGGGCAAGTACGGCGAGATCTTCCGCCGCAACACCGCGGCCAGCGGCGTGATCCCGCAGATCTCGATCATCTGCGGCCCGGCGGCCGGCGGCGCGGTGTACTCCCCCGCCCTCACCGACTTCGTGATCATGGTCGACAAGACCAGCCAGATGTTCGTCACCGGTCCCGACGTGATCAAGACCGTCACCGGCGAGGACGTCGGCATGGAGGAGCTCGGCGGCGCGCTCACCCACAACAAGATCTCCGGCGTCTCGCACTACCTCGCGAGCGACGAGAACGACGCGCTCGACTACGCGCGCACCCTGCTCTCCTTCCTCCCCGACAACAACCTCTCGCCCGCGCCGGTGTTCGACAACGAGGTCGACCTCGAGACGACGGACTCCGACCGCTTCCTCGACACCGTCATCCCCGACAGTCCCAACCAGCCGTACGACATGCGCGCCGTGATCGAGCACATCGTCGACGAGGGCGACTTCCTCGAGGTGCAGCCGCTCTTCGCGCCGAACATCGTGATCGGCTTCGGCCGGGTCGAGGGCCGCTCCGTCGGCATCATCGCCAACCAGCCCAGCGCGATGGCGGGCACCCTGAACATCGAGGCCGGCGAGAAGGCCTCGCGCTTCGTCCGCTTCTGCGACGCGTTCTCGCTGCCGATCCTCACGCTCGTCGACGTCCCCGGCTACCTGCCCGGCACCGACCAGGAGTGGACCGGCGTCATCCGCCGCGGCGCGAAGCTGCTCTACGCCTACGCGGAGGCGACCGTGCCGCTGGTCACCGTCATCCTGCGCAAGGCCTACGGCGGCGCGTACATCGTGATGGGCTCCAAGCAGCTCGGCGCCGACATCAACCTCGCCTGGCCGACGGCCGAGATCGCGGTGATGGGCGGCCAGGGCGCCGTCAACATCCTCTACCGCAACGAGATCCGCAAGGCCGAGGAGGCCGGCGAGGACGTCGCCGCCGTCCGCACCCGGCTGGCGAACGAGTACACCTACAACGTCGCGAGCCCGTTCCTGGCCGCCGAGCGCGGCGAGCTGGACGGGGTCATCGAGCCGTCGGCGACCCGGGTGTCGGTGATCAAGGCGCTGCGGGCGCTGCGGACCAAGCGCGCGAACCTGCCGGCCAAGAAGCACGGCAACATCCCGCTCTGAGCCGCGGTCAGCCGGACGTCGTCGCCTTCTCGGGCGCCGGCGCCGGTGCCGTCGGCTTCTCCGGCGCCGTCTCGTCGGCGGGCTTCTGCGTGCCGGGCTTCTGCGTGCCCGGCTTCTCCGCGCCCGGCTTCTCCGCGGGCGGTGCCTTCTCCTCCGGGCGCGCTCCCAGCGCCCGAGCGAAGGCGAGCGCCTCGCGCGGGGAGACGTCCGGCAGGTAGGCGCGCCCGATCGCCGCGCCGATCCGCGGCAGCTGCAGCGCATCGGGGTAGGCCATCCACAGCCCCTCGTAGCGCGGGTGGAACTTGGCCTTGAAGCGGAACAGCGAGGTGAAGCCGTAGGCCGGCTCCAGGGTCCGCGCCAGGAACTCGAGCAGTCCGGAGAGCGCCGTCGGCTCCGGCGGCTGCTCCCCCTCAGGCACGGGCGCCGTCGCGAGCGGAGCGCCGGACAGCGAGACGAACTCCGCGCCCTGCTCCTGCGCGCGGAGGGCGGCGGACGCGATCAGGAACTCCATGATCCCGGGCATCGCCTCGTCCGAGCGGCGCATGAAGTCGAGCGTCCAGCCGACGATCCGGCCGTCGCGGTGCACGGGCAGCCAGCTGGTGATCCCCTGCAGCACCCCGTCCGGGCCGACGGCGAGCAGCAGCGCGACGTCCGGATCGCGCGCCTCGTCGATCCCGCCGAGCGTGAAGCCCATCTCCGGCAGCGCCTTCTCGGACACCCACTTCTCGGACAGGTCGACGATCTGGCTGGCCATCCCCAGCGACAGCTCCGGCCAGCTCGTCCAGACCGGCTCGATGCCGAGCTTGATCGCGCGGGTCAGCGGGTAGCGCACCTTCTGCCAGCGCTTGCCGGTCAGCTCGAAGCCGCCGAGCTCGATGATCGTCTCCTCGCCCACCGAGATCCGCGACCAGCCGAGGTCGTCGAAGACCGGCAGCAGCTCGTCGTGGACGCTGTAGAACACCGGCGTCCAGCTGCGCTCGTCGCAGAACGCGACGAAGCCGGAGACCACCTCCGCGCGCCGCTCGGGCGCGCAGGCCGGGTCGGACAGGGTGATCGCGACCCCGCCCACGACGCGGTAGGCGACGCCGCCCTCGCCGTCGGGGGAGATCCAGTGCTCGTTGCCCTGCCAGGTGCCCTGGTGGCCGAGGCTGCCGGCGCCGTGGCGGACGAGCAGGCGGCGGTAGACCGCCTCGTCGCCGCGCACGCCCTGCACATCGGTCGCCCGCAGGAGCGCGATCACCGCGACCACGACGAGGATCCAGAAGACCGGCCCGACCCACTCGAAGCCGATCCGGGCGAGCGGCTCGCGCGGCACCGCCAGCAGGCCGTGCCCGCCGAGGAAGCTCGACGGCACGAAGCGCAGCAGCCCGTCGAGGAGGAGCCGGCCGATCCCGAGCACCGGCTCGAAGCTGGTCCTGGTGGAGGCGGAGAGCGCGAGGTAGCCGCCGAGCGAGACGACGAAGCCGATTCCGACGACCAGCGACCAGCGGCGCGCCGACTCCCGCGGGGCCCGGATGCGGAAGTGCCGGCTGCCGACCGCCAGGAGGACGATCACGGCGACCGGGACGATCACGGTGGTGGCCACCCAGAGCAGGTACTCGGCGTAGTACTGGAAGTCGGGGTGACGCGCCGCGCGCTGCAGCAGCACGATGTCGAGGATCGCGATGGCCGCGTTGACGCCGATCGCGAGCAGCAGGCCGAGGCGGCGCCCGGAGCGCATCCCGTACGCCGCGACGAGCAGCAGGATCATCGGGACGAAGGTGAGCAGGATCGGCCCGGGCGAGATCAGGTTCAGCCGCACGTGGTGCGCGCAGTGCCGGACCGTGGCGCCGCAGGGGTCCTCGAGATCGGCGGCACCGGTGAACGCGCTCTGCAGCAGCCGGCCGAGGAACGAGAACGGCCCGTAGCCCGAGTCGGAGAGCACGGCGACGAGCGGACCGAGGGCGGTGACCGCGACCACCGCGGCGAGCAGGGCGCGCGACTCCCGGTGCGAGCTCGGCGCGGGGCGCTGCGGGCGCAGTCCGCTCACCCCGTGCGCCATCACGGCCCCGATCACCAGGCCGGCGACGCCGGCGAGGAGGCGGTACACGTCGGCGGAGTCGCCGGCGTAGAGCACGAACATCAGGACCACCGCGAAGACGGTGACGCGCAGGCGCCGGCGCCAGAGGCCGCCCATGAACGCCGTCGCGGCCAGCAGCGCGCCGACGCCGCCGATCAGCGGGTCGAAGGTGTGGTCGCCGACCGTGTCCCCGGCCCACCACTCGCCGACCGAGGCGCCGACGCTCTGCAGAGCCGCTCCGACCGCCGTGCCGAGCGCCCCGGTGAGCAGGAAGGCGAGGACCAGCCGGCGCGCCCCGAGACGGCGCTCGGCCGCGATCAGCAGCGGCAGGAGCAGGAGGACGACGAGCAGGATCGCGGGCGGACCCGACACGATCAGCAGGCCCGTCACCGCGGCCCAGGGGCGGCCACCGAGGATCGTGCCGGCGCCGGCCGCCCACCAGGCGCCGGTCTCGTCGCTCGCGGGGGCGAGGAGGGTGCCGGCCGCCGCACTGGCGAGCAGGACCACCGCCGTCGTCGCGAAGGCAGCGGGCGAGGACCGGAGGACCGCGGCGACGCGACGGGCGGAGGCGCGGCCGCGCTTCAGGGACCACGACGGCATGCGGTGACACTCCTGTTCGGACGGAAGGGGCGTCGCTCCGGCGGCGTCCGGCGTCAGCATAGTCACCGGCCCGCACGCGGGACCGTGAACGGCATGCGGTACCGTCGCGGGATGAGCGCAGCCGACTCCGCCCCCACCGTCGTCATCACCACTCCCGGCCTCGATGCGCGCGAGATCGCCGCCGTGACCGCGGTCGTGACCGCGCTCGCCGCGCAGTCGCACCCGGTCGCCGAGGTGCCGGTCGTCCCCAGCGGCGGCTGGAGCGACCGCGCGGCGGCCGTCCGGGCACCGCTGCAGCCGGCGCCCGGGGCCTGGCGCTCGTTCTCCGGCTGAGCGCTGCGGGGGGCCGCGATCGGCTCGAACCGGCGGGAACGACGCGGATCGCGGAATTTGTACCCCGATTAGTCCCCTAAAGTGCCGACTACCCGCCCCTCGCAGTCCTCGGCATAGTTATGCGTGTTAGGTGCTCACTCCACGGAGGGGGCATCGCCAATCACTCGCCGACCAGGGTAAGCAGGCGGGTGTTTTGGGGGCGAGTGAGGGTGACATTCGGGTTGTCACCCTCACTCGGGGTTTGACGGCGGGCTGGGCCCCCTCTTCGGAGGAGTGGACAGCCCGCCGCACTCTTTTAACCGCTCGTCCAGCGCATCGCCGCGGCGCACCGGAGATCCGCTGCGCGCCGCGCGGCACGGACGGCCGCGCTCAGTCCTCGAGGACGCCCTGCTCGTCGCGCCGGATCTCCACCCAGGCGTCCACCTCGTCGCCCGCGTCGTCCGAGCCGAGGGCGCCGGCACTGCCGTCGCCCGCGGTCCGCAGGCCGACGACCGTCACCGCCGACGGCGAGTCCGCCGACGCCGTGCGCACCACGACGCGGTCGACGCCCTCGCCGATGCCGCCGAGTGCGAGGGCGAGCTCGCGCAGCACCCGCCGGCTCTCCTCCTCCGTGGTGCGATCCAGTCCGCCGTCGTCCAGCACCGACACCGTGACGCCCCGTCGCCGCGCGTCGAGCACGAGGCGTCGGACGTCGTCGTCCAGCAGCCGCCTCCCCCGGATCTCGTCGCGGACGGACGCCTCCAGCAGGGCGCACTCGCGGCGCTCCTCGTCGGTGAGGCCCACCGGGCTGGTGGCGATGCGCAGCAGCATCTCGGAGGCGATGGCGCGGGTCTGCTCCAGCCGGACCTCCCGCTCGGAGAGGTGCGCCTCCTCCGCTGCCCGCCACGACGCGGCCGCCCGCTCGGCGGCCTCGAGCACGCGCGCCTCGGAGCCGGCGCGGCCGAGCTCGATGATCAGGAGCTGCGCGATGCCCACCCAGGCGATGCCGCCGACGACGCCGAGTGTCGCGAGGGCGACGGGACCCGCCCAGACCGTCGTGTGCACGATCAGGAACGCCATCCCGGTCCACGCGGCCAGCGGACGCCGGCACGCGCAGACGATCGTCATCAGCGTGCCGACGGCCGCGATGTACCAGGTGGAGTAGCCGTTGGAGGCACCCGGGTCCAGCGACGGCGAGACGAGCAGCGGCAGCGCCACCGCCACTCCCGCCATCGCCCACGCGGTCACCGCGTTCATCCGGGTGGACGAGCTCGGCAGCAGGGCGATCACGGTGGCGACGACGTAGAGGCCGACGGCGAGCAGGTCGGCGGGCGTCGCGGGCGCGAGGCGGTAGGAGAAGAAGGCGAGGACGACGTGGTAGAGCGAGAAGCCTCCGCCCAGCGCGGAGAGCAGCGGGCGCGGGTAGGCGATCACGATCGGCCCCTCGCCGCGGGCCAGACGACGACGACCCGGGTGCCCTCGCCCGGGACGGTGTCGATCCGCGCCGAGCCCTGCACCTGGTGCACCCGGTCGAGGATCGAGAGCCGGATGCCGAGCCGCTCGCGCGGGACGTCGGCGAGGAGGAAGCCGCGGCCGTCGTCCTCGACGACGACCTCGACGGAGCACGCGGAGAGCTGCCCGCGCACCGAGCGGCGCACGGCGTCGCTCGGACCGGCGTGCTGGACGCTGTTGGTCAGGGCCTGCCAGACCGCGCCGAGGACGGCCTCCGCGACCGGCCGCGGCATCGTCGTCGCCCGTGGGTCGACGTCGACGTCCACGACGACTCCGAACTCCGCGACGAAGGTCGAGGCCGCGTGCGACAGCTGCCGCTCGAGCAGCTCCAGCGGCACCTCCCCCGCATCGAGGTCGGACTCCTCGTCCGGGAGCAGCACCGAGAGCGTCTTCCGCGCCATCGAGGAGACGAGGGCGCGCTCGGCGCCCGACTCCGCCGTCGCCGCGGCGAGCAGTGTCGCGAGCACGTTGTCGTGCACGAGGGCGTCCACCTCGACCCGCTCGACCTCGCCGGCGTGCTGGCGCATCGCCCCCTCGTACTGCTCCATCGCCGTCCGCTGCGCGCGGTCCACCCGGTCCGCCGACTGCCGGAGCACGGTGATCAGCACCAGCATCACGAAGCCGACGATGCCGACGTAGACGGCGTCGAGGGCGGCACGGGTCGGCGACGCGCCACCGCCCGAGGGGAGGACGCGCAGGACGCCGAACAGCAGCGTGGTGACGGAGGCGTAGACGATCGCCAGCCGCAGCGGCGCGACGATCGTGCAGAAGGCCGTGCCGATGGTCAGCAGGTACCAGATCCACGGCGTCTCCTGGGGGACGGCGTCGGGCCTGATCGTCAGCGGCCAGGTGAGCAGCGCGAGCAGGAGCGACGCGGCCACGACGGCGCCGCTGACCTGCGTCCCGCGGCGCGCGACCGCCGTGACCACCGAGGCGCCGAGCGCGCCGAAGACGACGACCAGTACGGGCCAGACGACCTCGGGCCGCAGGACCGGGAGCTGGCCGAGGATCGGCGGGACGGTCTGCAGCGCGAAGCCGAAGCCGAAGAACGAGACGACGGTGCTGATGATCCGGTCGATGCGCTCGCGATTCGCCGGAGCGCGCGCGGGGACGACCTCAGCGCGCGGCATCGCCGTCGTCCGGATCGATGCCCGGCAGGATGCCGTCCTCGACGGCGCGGCGCAGCAGGTCGACCTTCGTGGGGGCCGGCCGCCCGATCTCGACGTACTTGTCGCGGATCCGGTCGAGGTACTCCTTGGCCGTCGACACCGAGATCTGCAGGCGGTCGGCGACGAGCTTGAGCGGCAGGCCGGAGGCGTAGAGGTGCAGCACGTCGCGCTCGCGGCGCCCGAGCACCGCGCGGGCGAAGTCGTCGTCCGCGTCGATCGCCGACGCCCACTCGAGATTGTTCAGGACCTCGCCGCGCGCGACGGTGCGGATCGCGGCGACCACGGTCGACATCGGGGAGGACTTCGGGATCACTCCGGCGGCACCCGCCGCGAGCGCCTCGCGCACGGCGACCACGCGGTCGGCGATGCTGTGCACCAGGACGGCCGAGCCGCGCACCTGGCCCCACTTGACGTTCGCCGTGATGCTCGAGCCGTCGTTCAGGGAGAGGTCGAGGACGAGCACCTCGATCTCCGAGCCGTCGAGGACCTCCTCGAGCGCGCGCACCGTCTCGGCCGCGGCCATCACCTGCATCCCCGCGGCCTCGATGGCGGCGGCGACGCCCAGCCGGACGGACTCGTGGTCGTCCACGATGGCGACCCGCACCTTCGGCGCGGCGGCGGACTCAGCGGTCATCGGCGGTCTCCATCGGGCTCATGCTAGCGACGCGGCGCTCAGCCGTCTCGGCGCACGAGGCGGGCGACGGCCTCCACGTGCGAGGTGTGCGGGAAGAGGTCGAAGCCGTCGAGCCGCTCGAGCTCGTAGCCGCCGGCGGAGAGCGCGCCGACGTCGCGGGCGAGGGCCACGGGATCGCAGGCGACGTAGACCAGCTGCGCGGGCGCGAGTTCGATCAGGGCGTCGGTCACCGCGCGGCCGGCTCCTGCCCGGGGCGGATCGAGGACGACCGTCGCGGCCCGCCAGCGCCCGCGCTCCCGGGCGTCGGCCTGGGCCAGTGCGTCGCGGAGGTAGCGGTCGACCCGGGCGGTCGTCGCGCGGGCACCGACCTGATCGGCGAGGTTCTCCAGGGCGTGCTCCGTGGCCCGCGCGTCGCTCTCGACGCTCGTCACGCGGACGCCGGCGCCGAGGTGGTCGGCCAGCGCGGCGGCGAGCAGCCCGACTCCGCCGTAGAGGTCGTGGTTGGCGGCGCGGACGTCGGCGACGCCGGCGTCCACGGCGGCCTGCACCGCGTCGAAGAGGGTCGCCGCGGCTCCGCGGTGCACCTGCCAGAAGCCGGAGCGGTCGACGCGGAAGGTGCGGTCGGCGACGAACTCGGAGACGACCGTGCGGTCCCTCTTCGCGCGCTTGTCGGACGGGTCGTGCACGAGCACGGCCGCACCGTCCGATCCTGCGGCGTCGACGAGGTCGACGACGGATCCCGGGGCCAGGCGCTGGTCGAGCGGGGCCGCGGCCGAGGAGGCGGCGGTCGCGAGCGGCAGGCCCTCGACGTCGACGACATGGTGACTGCGCGCGGCGTAGGGACCGACGCGGCCGGAGTCGTCGACGTGCAGGCGGTTGCGGGTGCGCCAGCCGAGGCCGCCGGTCTCGTCGTCGCCCGCGACCGGGGCGACGACGACGTCGACCTCGCGCCGGGCGAAGCGGGAGAAGGAGTCGACCAGCACGGCGCGCTTGAGCTCGCGCTGGTACTCGAGCGCGGCGTGGCCGAACTCGGCGCCGCCGACGCGCTCCTCGGGACGGCGGTCGATGCCTGCCTGCGCCCACACGTGCTCGACGCGGTGCGGCGACGCCTCGAGCACCTCGAGCGCCTCTCCGCGCCAGAAGCTGTCGTGGCGGACCTCGCTGACCCGCACGCGGACCCGCTCGCCGGGCAGCACGTCGGGGACGAAGACGACGCGGCCCTCGTGCCGGGCGACGAAGACGCCGCCGTGAGCGACGTTGCTAATGTCGAGCTCGATCTCGGTCCCGAGTGCCTCGCCGGTCCCCGCGGCTCGGTCGGACGCGCGGGGCGGGGTCTGTGCCATCCGTCGAGCATCCCACAGCGTGGGCCCGATCGCAGGGAGCCCTCGTGCGCCTCCACCTCGCCTCCACCTCCCCCGCCCGCCTGGCACTGCTGCGCGCCGCCGGGATCGAGCCCGTGGTCGTCCCCTCGGAGGTCGACGAGCCGGCCGCCGTCGCCCGGGCCGAGCGGGAGCGCGGGGCCGCGCTGGACGCCGACGCGACCGTGGCGCTGCTCGCCCGCGCCAAGGCGACGGCCGTCCTCGGGCCGGAGATCGACGGACTCGTCCTCGGCGGCGACTCCGCCTTCGTGCTCGACGGCGTCGTGCACGGCAAGCCGCACGAGCCCGAGCGCGCTCGCGAGCGCTGGCGGGCGCAGCGGGGGCGCACCGGACGCCTGCACTCCGGCCACTGGCTGATCGACCACCGCGGCGGTCGGATCGTCGCCGAGACCGGCGCGGTCACCTCCGCCGCCGTCACCTTCGCCGCGGACATCGAGGACGACGAGATCGACGCCTACGTCGCGACCGGGGAGCCGCTCGAGGTGGCCGGCGCGTTCACGATCGACGGCCGCGGCGCCGGCTTCATCACCGCGATCGAGGGCGACCCGTCGACGGTGATCGGGATGTCCGTGCCGACGCTGCGCTCGCTCGTCCGCGAGCTCGGGGTGTCCTGGCCGTCGCTCTGGAACCGCTGACGCCCGGGAACCGCTGACACCGCCCACTCCCGGCCGCCCTTGTGCGGAACCGACGAAGCGCTCGCCCTTCTTTGTGGTGAGCCGCGCCGGGCATCCGCGGGGCGCCCTCTAGGGTTGGGGACCATGCCAGGTATCACGAAGGTGCTCATCGCCAACCGGGGCGAGATCGCCGTCCGCGTCGTCCGGGCCGCCCGCGACAGCGGCATCGCCTCCGTCGCCGTCTACGCCGATCAGGACCGCGACGCCGTGCACAGCCGCCTCGCCGACGAGGCGTACGCGCTCGGTGGCACGACCAGCGCCGAGACGTATCTCGTCATCGAGAAGCTGCTCTCGGTCGCCCGCCGCTCCGGCGCCGACGCCGTGCACCCCGGCTACGGCTTCCTCGCCGAGAACGCCGACTTCGCCCGCGCCGTCATCGACGCCGGATTGATCTGGATCGGCCCGTCGCCCGAGGCCATCGAGCGCCTCGGCGACAAGGTCTCGGCCCGCCACGTCGCCGAGAAGGTCGGCGCTCCGCTCGCGCCCGGCACCCTGAACCCCGTCTCGGGCGCCGCCGAGGTGCTCGAGTTCGTCGACCAGTTCGGCCTCCCGGTCGCCATCAAGGCGGCCTTCGGCGGCGGCGGCCGCGGCCTCAAGGTCGCCCGCGAGCGCGACGAGGTCGAGGAGATGTTCGCCTCCGCCACCCGCGAGGCGATCGCCGCCTTCGGCCGCGGCGAGTGCTTCGTCGAGAAGTACCTCGACCAGCCGCGCCACGTCGAGACCCAGTGCCTCGCCGACTCGAGCGGGAACGTCGTCGTCGTCTCCACCCGCGACTGCTCGCTGCAGCGCCGGCACCAGAAGCTGGTCGAGGAGGCGCCCGCGCCGTTCCTCACCGACGAGCAGAACACCGAGCTGTACCGCGCCTCGAAGGCGATCCTGCGCGAGGTCGGCTACGTCGGCGCCGGCACCTGCGAGTTCCTGATCGGCAAGGACGGCACCGTCTCCTTCCTCGAGGTGAACACCCGCCTGCAGGTCGAGCACCCCGTCTCCGAGGAGGTCACCGGCATCGACCTCGTCCGCGAGCAGTTCCGCCTCGCCGAGGGCGGCCTGCTCGACTACGACGACCCGCAGCCGCGCGGCCACTCCTTCGAGTTCCGCATCAACGGCGAGGACGCCGGCCGCGGCTTCCTGCCCGCCCCCGGCCCCGTGCACGTCTTCAAGGCGCCCGGCGGACCGGGCGTCCGCGTCGACTCCGGCGTCGTCGCCGGCGACGTGATCTCCGGCTCGTTCGACTCCCTGCTGGCCAAGCTGATCGTCACCGGCGCCACCCGCGCCGAGGCGCTCGAGCGGTCCCGCCGCGCCCTCGCCGAGTTCGAGGTCACCGGCCTGCCGACCGTGCTGCCGTTCCACCGCGCGATCGTCGACGACCCGGCCTTCGCCCCCGCCGGCGACGAGCCGTTCTCGATCTACACCCGCTGGATCGAGACCGAGTTCGACAACACCATCGAGGCGTGGAGCGGCGAGCCCGGCGCGATCGACGGACCGGCCGCGCGCCAGAGCGTCGTGGTCGAGGTCGACGGCCGCCGCGTCGAGGTCACCCTGCCGAGCGACCTCGTCGGCTCCGGCCCCTCCCGCGGTCCCGCCGCCGCCGCCCCCAAGCGCCGCGGCTCCGCCTCCGTCAGCACCGTCACCGGCGACTCCGTCACCGCGCCGATGCAGGCCACCATCGTCAAGGTCGCCGTCGCCGAGGGCGACACCGTCGTCACCGGCGACCTCGTCGTCGTCCTCGAGGCCATGAAGATGGAGCAGCCCCTCACCGCCCACAAGGACGGCGTCGTCCGCTCCCTGAACGCGGAGGCCGGCACCACGGTCTCCTCGGGCCACGTGCTGTTGTCCATCTCCTGAGCCGCTCCCCGCGCGGCTCAGCGCGGTCGGCCTGTTGAGGTGGTGCGTTCCGCAGAGCGGGTCGCGTCGCGCTGCCGAGAAACGCTGACACGCGTTTCTCGGTCTCGCGCTCCGGCTGTGCTCATCTCTGAGCCGCTCCCTGCGCGGCTCAGCGCAGTCGGCCCGTTTGCGTGGTGCGTTCCGCAGAGCGGGTCGCGTCGCGCTGCCGAGAAACGCTGACACGCGTTTCTCGGTCGTGCGCTCTGCCTGACACTGCACCGCTCCGGTCTGCTCCGGAACAAGCTGGTCGAGCGGTCGCGCGACGGCGCACACATGCTGGTCGAGTAGCCGCGCAGGTGCGCACATGCTGGTCGAGTAGCCGCGCAGCGGCGTATCGAGGCCCTCCCTCGATCAGCAGTCCGGTTGAATGCAGTCTCACCACAGCTGACGCCGCGCCCCGGGCAGCGCCGGATCTCGATACGCGCGCTCCGCGCGCTACTCGATCAGCATGATCGGCCGATGCGCGTCCGCAGGAACCCGCGTCGCGGCTCCTTCATGCTGGTCGAGTAGCCGCGCAGCGGCGTATCGAGACCCTCCCTCGACCAGCAGTGCAGCTCCAGGCGCACACCATCAGCCAGGAGCCGCCCTCATCGCCCACCAGCGATGACTCCGCGCCACAGCTGATACTGCGCCCGTCGGCACCGGATCTCGATACGCGCGCTCCGCGCGCTACTCGATCAGCATGGGACGGTCACCGCCGGAGCCGCTCACCCGCAGGGCAGAGCGCCGTGACCGAGAAACGCGTGCCAGCGTTTCTCGGCAGCGCGACGCAGGACGCTCTGCGGAACGCGCCACGTCGACAAGCCGACCGCGCTGAGCCGCGCGGGGAGCGGCTCAGAGATGGGCGCGCACATCGTCAGCGTCAGCTGACGATGTGCATGGCGCGCGCCGCCTCCGAGATGGAGCCGGTGAGGCTGGGGTAGACGGTGAAGGCGCGGGCGACCTGGTCGACGGTGAGGCGGTGCTCGACGGCGAGGGCGAGGGGGAAGATCAGCTCGCTGGCCTTGGGGGCGACGATGACGCCGCCGATGACGGTGCCGGAGCCGGTGCGGGCGAAGACCTTCACGAAGCCGTCGCGGATGCCCATCATCTTGGCCCGGGGGTTGGCGGCGAGGGGGAGCTTGTAGATCTCGCCCTGGGCGAGCCCCTCCTCGATCTCCTTCTGGCTCCAGCCGACGGTCGCGATCTCGGGCTGGGTGAAGATGTTCGCCGCGACGTTGCGCACCTCGGTCGGGTTCACCGCGTCGCCCATGGCGTGGAAGACGCCGGTGCGGCCCTGCATGGCGGCGACGGAGGCGAGCGGCAGGAAGGTGGTGCAGTCGCCGGCCGCGTAGATCGAGGGGACGCTGGTGCGCGCGACGCGGTTGACGCGGATGTGACCCGACTCGGTGAGCTGGACGCCCGCCTCCTCGAGGCCGATGCCGGCGGTGTTCGGGATCGAGCCGACCGCCATCAGGCAGTGCGAGCCCTCGACGACGCGGCCGTCGGAGAGCACGGCGCGGACACCGGTCTCGGTGCGCTCGACGCGGTCGGCGCGCGACTTGGACAGCACGACCATGCCGTTGCGCTTGAAGACGTTCTCGATCACGGCGGCGGCGTCGGCGTCCTCGCCGGGGAGGACCTGGTCGCGGGAGGAGATCAGCGTGACCTTGGCGCCGAGGGCGCGGTAGGCGGAGGCGAACTCCGCGCCGGTGACGCCGGAGCCGACCACGATCAGGTGCTCGGGCACGGTCTTGAGGTTGTAGAGCTGGGTCCAGCTCATGATCCGCTCGCCGTCGGGCGCGGCGGACGGCAGGATGCGCGGGCTGGCGCCGACGGACACGACGATGGTGTCCGCCTCGATCCGGTCGAAGTCCATGCCCTCGTCGCCGGGAGCCGTCGCGACGATCAGCGCGTTCGAGCCGTCGAGGCGACCGTCGCCCTGCACGATGCGCACGCCGTGATGCACGAGGTTCGCGCGCATGTCCTCGGACTGCTGGCGGGCGAGCCCGAGGAGGCGCTTGTTGACCGTGGCGAGGTTGACCGCGACCTCGGGGCGGACCGGCTTGTTGGTCTGCTCGTGGCGGGTGAAGAACTGCACACCCAGGTCGGCGGCCTCGCCGATGGCGTTGGTGGCCTCGGCGGTCGCGATCAGCGACTTCGACGGCACGACGTCGGTGATGACGGCCGAGCCGCCCACGCCGACCCGCTCCACGAGGGTGACCTCGGCGCCCAGCTGGGCTCCGGCGAGGGCGGCCTCGTAGCCGCCGGGTCCCCCTCCGAGGACGGCGATCCGCTGCGTGCGCTCGAACTCGTAAGGCATGCCTCCCATTGTCCTCCCGCGCTGGGAGTTCGCCCAATCGACGCGGGTCCGGGAGGGTCCGCGGGCCTCGCCCACCCTCGCGTCGCGCGTGGATAGGGTGGGGGAATGGCTGACCAGACCCCCAATCCGCTCGACTCCGCCGACGCCGATCCCTTCGCGATCGCCGCCGAGGCCGCCGCCCAGATCATCGAGGCGACCGGCGTCGAGAAGCACGACATCGCCCTCACGCTCGGCAGCGGCTGGGGCAAGGCCGCGGACGCGATCGGCGAGACGACCGCGACGGTCCCGGCGACCGACATCGTCGGCTTCACGAAGTCGGCCGTGCACGGCCACGGCGGGAGCCTGCGCTCGGTGCTGCTGCCGACCGGCAAGCGCGCGCTGATCATCGGCGCCCGCACCCACTACTACGAGGGCTACGGCGTGCGCCGGGTCGCGCACAGCGTCCGGGTCGCCGCGGCGACCGGCGCCTCGGTGATGATCCTCACCAACGGCGCGGGCGGCATCAAGGAGCACTGGACCCCCGGCACCCCGGTCCTGATCAGCGACCACATCAACCTCACCGCCGACTCCCCGCTCGAGGGCGCGACGTTCATCGACCTCACCGACCTCTACTCCGCCCGCCTGCGCGCGCTCGCCCGCGAGACCCGTGCGGACCTCGACGACGGCGTCTACGTGCAGTTCCGCGGCCCGCACTACGAGAGCCCGGCCGAGGTGCAGATGGCGCGGATCATCGGCGGCCACATCGTCGGCATGTCGACCGCCCTCGAGGCGATCGCGGCGCGCGAGGCCGGCATGGAGGTGCTGGGCATGTCGCTGATCACGAATCTGGCGGCGGGCATCCAGAAGACGCCGCTGAGCCACGAGGAGGTCCTCGAGGCCGGGCGGAACGCCGAGGACGACCTCGCCCGCCTGCTCGCCGGGATCACGGGCGCACTGTGACGGCGGACGTCCGCGCGCGCGCCGAGGACTGGCTCGCTCAGGACCCCGACCCGGAGACCCGGCAGGAGCTCGTCGACCTGCTGTCGGCCGACGCCGCCGGTGACTCCGCCGCCGCGGCCGAGCTGGCGGACCGCTTCCGCGAGCGCCTCGCCTTCGGCACCGCCGGGCTCCGCGGCGCGATCGCGGCCGGCTCGAACCGGATGAACCGCGTCCTCGTGTCGCAGGCGGCCGTCGGGCTGGCGGACCACCTGCGCGCCCAGGGCCTCGAGCGCCCGCTGATCGTCATCGGCTACGACGGGCGGAGGAACTCCCGCGTCTTCGCCGAGGACTCGGCCGCCCTGATGGCCGGCGCGGGCGCCGACGCGGTGCTGCTCCCCCGACTGCTGCCGACTCCCGTGCTGGCCTTCGCCGTGCGCCACCTCGGCGCCGACGCCGGCGTGATGGTGACGGCCAGCCACAACCCGCCGCAGGACAACGGCTACAAGGTCTACCTCGGCGGCGGCGATGACGGCTCGCAGATCGTGCCGCCGGTCGACTCCGCGATCGCCGAGCGGATCCTCGCGGTCGCGACCGAGCGCCGCGTCACCGAGCTGCGCCGGGGCGAGTACCGCGTCGCCGACGAGTCGGTGGTCGACGCCTACATCGCTGCGACGGCGGCGGTCGGCCGCCAGTCGGCGCCGCTGCGCGTCGTCTACACGGCGATGCACGGCGTGGGCTGGGAGACCGCGCACCGCGTGCTCTCCGCCGCCGACTTCGACGAGCCGGCCGTGGTCGTCGAGCAGATCGATCCCGATCCCGCGTTCCCTACCGTGGCGTTCCCGAACCCCGAGGAGGCCGGGGCGCTCGACCTCGCCTTCGCGACCGCGCGCTCGGGCCGCGCTCAGCTGATCGTCGCCAATGATCCCGACGCCGACCGCTTCGCCGCGGCGATCCCGGACGCGTCGCTCGAGGACGGCTTCCGCCGCCTGTCCGGCAACGAGGTGGGCGCGCTGCTCGGCTGGCGCGCCGCCGAGCGCGCCCGTACCGCCGGCCGGACGGGTGGCGCGCTCGCCTGCTCGATCGTCTCCTCCCCCGCGCTCGGCGCGGTCGCCCGGGACTACGGGCTGGAGTTCGCGGAGACGCTGACCGGCTTCAAGTGGATCTCGCGCGTCCCGGACCTGGTCTTCGGCTACGAGGAGGCGCTCGGCTACCTCGTGAACCCGGAGACGGTCCGCGACAAGGACGGGATCTCGGCGGCGCTCGCCTTCCTCGATCTCGCCTCCTCGCTCGCCGCCGAGGGCCGCACGATCGCCGACGAGCTCGACGCCTTCGCCGAGCGGTTCGGCCTCTTCGGCTCGGAGCAGATCTCGCTCCGGGTGACCGACCTGTCCGAGATCGGCCGGATCATGGCGGGGCTGCGCAGCGCTCCGCCCGCCGCGATCGGCGGCCTCACGGTGCAGCGCACGGAGGACCTGCTCGCGGCGGGCGGAGCGCTGCCGCCGACGGACGCGCTGCGGTTCACCCTCGACGGCGCCCGTCTGATCGCCCGGCCGAGCGGCACCGAGCCCAAGGTGAAGCTCTACCTCGACGCGTGGTCGCACGAGGTGGACGCCGACGCCCGCCGCGGCGCGGTCGCCGCCCGCCTCGACGCCCTGCGGACGGGAGCCGCTGAGCTGCTGCGCTGAGCGGCGATCAGCCGCGATCGGGAGCGTCCGCCAGCCCGGGGTCGGTGTCGCCGGTGTAGATCGGCTGCGCCCGGTCGAGGAGGAAGTCGGACACCGCGGCGATCGTCCGATCGTGCTGCAGCGCCCACGGCACGTGCTCCGCGCCGGGGATGTAGACCGTCTGCGCGTCGGGAACGGCCCCGGCGAGCAGGTGCTGACCGCGCCAGTCGAGGTAGTCGTACTGCGCCCGGACGAGCAGCGTGGGGACCTGGACTGCGGCCAGCTGCGAGAGGACAGTGCCCCAGTGCGCCTCGAAATCCTTGTTGAGGATCACGTTGACGTACAGGTTGAGGCCGCCCGACGCGCCGGCCCCGGCCGCGAGCACCTTCTTCATGTCCTCCTGGGAGAGAAGGGCGGCGGCGGCGTCCGAGCCCACGGAGTCGAGCACGGCCGAGGCGGCGGCCATCCGCAGCTGAGTGCCGAGGTGAACGGGATCGGGAGCGGGCTGATCACTGCTCGGAGCCTCGCTCGACCGCTCGTCGGCGGCCGCCTGAGCGGCCGCGGCGGCGTCGAGCCCCTCCGCGGAGGTGTCGTAGGAACCGGGCGAGACGAAGACGGTCTTCTCGACGTGCTCGGGGTGCTCCGCCGCGTAGGCGGCCGCCAGGAAGCCGCCCGCGGAGTGGCCGACGAGGATCACTCGGTCCGCCCCGGTCTGCTCGCGGACGGCGTCGATGTCCGCGAGCGACCGCTCGAGCGTGTACTCCCCCAGGGGCAGTTCGGACGAGTAGCCGGCGCCGGCCTGATCGAACATGTACACGTCGTGTCCGGTCCCGGCGAGGACGGGGGCGAAGTCGAAGTCTCCGGGGAAGACGAACGCGCCGGGACCGCCGTGGAGGTACACGATCGGGACGTCGGATCCGCCGGGGCCGGGAGCGGCGGTCTTCCAGTACGCGACGTGCGAGCCGGTGGAGAGGTCCCAGTACTGCGGGGCGACCGGGCCGAAGCCGACGGACGACCCGCCGATCGGCGCGAGGACGGTGCCTCCGGTGAGCGCGCCGACGGCGGCGGTCGCGACGGCGGCGACGATCAGCGGGGTGCGCAGGCGCACCGACCGGCGGACCGGCCGAGGCCGACGCGGGAGCAGTCGCTGCACGGCCGAGACCAGCAGGAAGACGAGCAGCAGGGACAGGACGACCCACACGACGATCGCGAAGGGCAGGGACACGGCGAGCGCGAACGCCGCCGCGATCGTCGACAGGACGAGCCCGAGGACGACGGCGACGGCCGTCGCGAGGACGGACAGGAGCTGGCGGAGCAGCGGACGCGGACGCCGGGAGGCGTGGCGGAGATCGGGCGAGGAGGGGTCGGACGGGATCGAGGACATGGGTGGGGCGGCTCCTGAGTAGGGGGCGGGCGGAGAGGGCGAGCGACGCGGACGGCGAGGACCGGATCCGGGGCGCGCCGCTGCGCCGCCCCGCGGGTCGGCGGGGCGGCGCAGCGGACGGGCGTGGGTCAGCCGGCGCGGTTGACGACCGCGGCGAACGCCCCCGACGGGATGGCCGTGCCGGAGCCCGTCGGGGAGACCACACCGACCGTCGACGGGGTGTCGCGGTCGACGGACCAGTGGTGCAGTCCGGCGAGGCCCTGCGTCTTCACGAAGGCGGCGATCCTCTCGAAGTCCGCGACGGAGGTGACCTCCTCGGTCACGTCATTGACGCCGATCATCGCGGTCAGCTCGAGCTTCGAGTAGGGGATGCCGTGCTTCTCGTGCACGTTCCGAGCGGCCTGGATGGCGGAGGCCCCCATGTCGGTCCTGCCGGTCGTCGAGTCGATGACCGCGTTCGCGGCGGTCGGCAGACCGTAGTCCATGGCCATCAGGTTGACGGTGTAGTGCTGCACGCCCGAGGCCTTGATCGCCTCGACGGTCGTGACGCCGACGTCGGTCAGGCTGTACCTCGATCCGTCCGACGCCGCCGCGGTGGGCAGGGTGAACTGGAACCGGAGGTTCGGGTACTTCACCTCGGCCACGGCAGCGGCGTCGGCGAGCTCCCGGATCTGCGCGGCGGTCTGCCCGCGCTCGATGTCGAAGTCGATGCCGATCAGGTTCTTCGAGGCGTAGCGGCTGATGAAGGAGTCCAGCTGCGCGGCGTTCGCGGTGAACACCGCCGAGGCTCCGCCGGTGGCGAGCACGTAGTCCACGTCCGCGGCGACCAGCTGGTCGATCGAGCTGCGGAACTCGTCCGCCGTGACGCCCGCCCAGTTCGGGGCGTCCCCGGTGCCGGAGGCGAAGGCGAGCGTGACCGCGCTGCTGCCGGTCCGGCTCGCCCAGGAGTCCGGACCCACGAGGGGGACGATCCGGCCGTCGACCGCGGTGCGCAGCTGGTGGGTGTTCCAGTCCATGTTGATGGTGATGTCCTTGTAGCCGGAGCGCAGGACGGCGGGGGACGTTCCGGTGACGGGCGCCGCGGTGCCGGGGCTCTTCGCGGGATCCGTGGCGGCGGACGGGGTCGGCACCGCCGTCTTCGCGGGGACCGGAGTCGTCGTCGGGGCCGGAGTCGAGATCGGGGCGGGGGCGACCGCGCTCGCGGGCTGCCACACCTTCCCGGAGCCGATCGCACCGGACTCGGTGCGGGGGTCCGCGCCGAGGGTCCACCAGCCGGCGGTGTAGAGCTTGCCGTCGCGCACGACCTGCTGGCCGCCGGTGTACGTCGCCGACGCACTCCACGCCGCGACGCCCGGGAACGGGTTCGACGCGGCGGCGGCCGGCGCGGGCGCGGCGGTCGGCACCGCGGCGGCGACGGGCGCCGGGGCGCGCGTGGGCGCGGGCGCAGCGGTCGGCGTCGATGCGGCAGCGGGCGCGGCGGTGGGCGCGGGTGCCGGCGTGACGGACGGAGCACTCGCGCCGGTGGCGGGCTGCCAGACCTTGCCGGTCCCGACCGTTCCGGAGACCAGCAGCGGGTCCTCGCCCCGGGTCCACCAGCCGGCGGTGTACAGCTTCCCCTGGCGGGTCACCTGCTGCCCGCCCGTGTACGTCGCGGTCGCGCTCCACTCGGGTGCGGCAATGGAGGTGGCGGTGGCCGTCGACGTGACGGGTGACGCGGTCTGGGCGAAGGCGGGTCCCGCCCCCAGGACAGCACCTCCCGCCAGGAGGCCGAGGGTGGTGAGCCCAGCGATCGTGCAGCGGATGCGAGTACGCACTTCAGTCCTATCGATTCGGTGAAGAGGCTCGGAGACGGAGCCAGGTCGGAGAATCGCACGGGCGTCCCGACCTCGCCGTTCTGGCGCGGGATCTGGCGCACCACGTCGTCAGCGGGAGGGACGACTCCCCAGCTGCTCGCCGCGCCTCCAGAGCCACTCGACCGGGCCGACAGCGAAGCGGCGGAGCCAGAGGTGCGCGGCGAGCACGACGATCGCCGCGATCAGGACGAAGGCGCCGATCGTCACGGGCACCCGCCACGGCGCCGCGGTGACCGCGAGCCCGAGGCCCCAGCCGTAGAAGAGCGCGCCCCCGAGCAGGTTCTGCAGGAGGTAGGCGCTCAGCGCGACCCGACCCACCTCGCGCGCACGCCGCGCGACCCAGCCGTCACTCCCCCGGCGCAGGCCGAGCTCGGCGAGGAGGGCGAGCAGTCCGAGCGCCACCAGCGGAGCGACGAGATAGCGCTCGGCCAGCAGACCGGCCGCGCTCCCGGTGAGGCCGAGCGCCAGGTCGACCGGAGCAGCGACCGCACCGAGGACCATCAGCCGCCGCCGCAGCGGTCGCCCCTCCTCCGCGAAGAGGCCGGCCCGCAGCAGCTGGGCGCCGAGGAGGAACATCGCCAGGCTGAGGAAGCCGATCAGCACGGGCTCAGCCCGGAAGACTCCCGTGTTCTGCAGCCGGAAGAGGGCGAGGCCGAGGAAGGAGGCGTCCGCGTACGGGCTGCGACCGGTGGGACCCTGACCGGCACCCGGCTGCGTCGCCACGAGCGCCACGAGCGCCGAGATCAGCAGGACGTGCAGCGCGCCGAGGACGACCACCGTGCGCCGCTGCGTCCGCGGCCGGGTGAGCAGCAGCCAGGCCACCACCGCCCCCGTGACCGCGTAGCCCATCAGCACGTCGAACTCCGCGATCAGCACGTAGTTGACCGCGCCGTCGAGAAGGAGCAGCGTCGCCCGCCAGAGGTAGCGACCGGGCCAGCGTCGCCCCCGGCGGACCGCGGACGCGTGCTGGATCGCCAGCCCGATGCCGAAGGTGAGCGAGAGTAGGGCGAGGAACTTCCCCTGCGCCAGAGCCATCAGCACCAGCTGCACGGTCTGCGCGCCCGGGGACGTCCCGGCCGTCACCGGCTCGCTGAGCATCCCGAGCAGTCCCCACGGGTGGGAGAACAGCCAGATGTTGGTGCCGAGGGTCCCGATGATCGCGACGCCGCGGACGACGTCCAGCGAGTCGATGCGCGCTCTCGCCGTCTCAGTGGCAGGCAATACAGTCGTATTGGTCATGCTCGAGAGCGTAGCCTGCTCGAGCGGATGGATCGAGAGGAGCGCACGTGGCCGATCGGCGCGAGAGCAGGAGCGACATCCTCTCGGCGGTCGTCACCGTCCTGTCGACGCGCGGGGCGGATCAGCTCAGCATCCGGACCGTCGCCGCCGAAGCCGGCGTCTCGGCAGGCGCCGTCCAGCACCACTTCCCGACGAAGCAGGCGCTGCTGACCGGCGCGATGGCAGCGGTGGAGGAGCGGTTCCGCCGGCGGATGCTCGACCTGCGGGAGGAGGAGCCGTCGGCGGACGCTCGCCTGCGCGCCTTCTGCGAGGCGATCGCCTGCGTCGAGGACGCCGATGTCCCCGACGCCGTCGTCTGGACCGCGTTCGCCTCGCGCGCCGGCACCGACCCGGAGATCCGCGCCCTGCACACCGCCGGCTGGTCGCGCACGGAGGACGTCGTCCTGGAGCTGTTGCGCGCCGCGCGCCCCACGGCGTCCTTCGACCCCGACGACGCCGCGCTCCTCCTCGCCGTCCTCGACGGCATCGCCGTCGCCCGCGCCGCCGAGGAGCCGACCCGCCTCTCCCCCGCCCGCGCCCGAGCCCTCCTCACCCGCACCCTCACCCTGCTGGCCCCCTGACCCGCCGCCCCTCCGCGAGATGCCACTTACGCCCGCTTCCCCCGGCGTGTCGCGTACCCAAGTGGCATCTCGCGACCCGTCACGCCCTCGCACCCACCAGAAGCGAGCACCCTCAAGGCAGAGCGCGCGACCGAGAATCGCGTGCCAAGCGATTCTCGACAGCGCGACGCGACCCGCTCCATGGAACGCACCACCTCGAGAAGCCGACCGCGCTGAGCCGCACAGGGGGCGGCTCAGACAGATGGCACCGCAGAGCGCGCGATCGAGAATCGCGTGCCAAGCGATTCTCGACAGCGCGACGCGACCCGCTCTGCGGAACGCACCACGTCGACAAGCCGACCGCGCTGAGCCGCGCAGGGAGCGGCTCAGAGAACGGCACCGCCGAGCGCCCGCTCGATCTTCGCCGTGATCTCGGTCTGGTCGAGGTAGTTGTCGATGACGACGACCTCGGCGAAGGTCTTGCCGATCCTGTCGATCAGCTCGCTGGAGGTGAGGATGACCTGCGCGTCGGCGGCGAGGGCGTCGACGGAGGCGAGGTCGGAGGCGACGACCTCGGCCTCGAGGTCGAGGGCTTCGAGGGCGCGCTCGGCGCCGAGCTTGAGGATGGCGGAGGTGCCGATTCCGGCGCCGCAGAGGGTGACGATCTTCATGCGCTTCTTCCGTGGTGCGGGGTGTCGTCGGTGAGGACGGCGTTGATGCTGCGGACGGTGCGGGCGGCGGCGAGGGCCGCGACCGCGTCCGGCTTGCTGAGGACGTCGGCGAGGCCGGAGACGAAGCCGACGTGGCCGTGCGCCTGGGTGGCGGCGATGCCGATGACGACCGAGACCGGGTCGTTGGTGCTGTGGCCGAAGGCGACGGGCTCGGCGAGGGTGACCACCGAGATCCCGTCCGCGAGCACGTCGTTGCCCGGGCGGGCGTGCGCGAGGGCGAGGCCGGGGGCGATCACGATGTAGGGGCCGAGCACGTCGACCTGCTCGACCATCCGGCGGGAGTAGGCCGGGTCGACGGCGCCGCTGCGCTCGAGGGCGCGGCCCGCCTCCATGACCGCCTCGCGCCAGCTGGCGGCGGGGTGACGCAGGGCCACCGCGGCGTCGGAGAGCGGGTCGAGCGGCATGCTCAGGCCGCCTCGAAGCCGGCGCTGATGGTGTCGATCAGCTCGCGACGCTCGTCCAGCGGCAGGAAGCTGGCCTCGGCCGCGTTGACCTGGAACGCCTCGAGGTCGTCGAGGTCGTAGCCGAACGCGTCCGAGAGCAGCGCGAGCTCGCGGCTGAGCGTCGTGCCGCTCATCAGGCGGTTGTCGGTGTTGACGGTGACGCGGAAGCCGAGCTGGTAGAGCAGGTCGAACGGGTGGTCGGCGAGCTCGGTGCCCCACGCGGCGATCGCGCCGGTCTGCAGGTTCGAGGAGGGGCTGAGCTCGAGCGCGATCCGCCGGTCCTTCACCCACTCGGCGAGCTCACCCAGAGTCACGTAGCTGGCGTCGTCGTCCTGGCGCTCGACGCGGATGTCCTCCGCGAGCCGGACGCCGTGGCCGAGGCGCAGCGCGCGCCCGTCCAGGAGCGCCGAGCGGATGCTGTCGAGTCCGTCGGCCTCGCCCGCGTGGACGGTCGTCGGGAAGTGCGCGGCGGCGAGGAGCTCGAAGGCGGGGCGGTGCCGCGATGCCGGGAAGCCCGCCTCCGCACCGGCGATGTCGAAGCCGATCGCACCGCGCTCGCGGTGGCGCAGGGCGAGCTCGGCGATCTCGAGCGAGCGGTCGGTGTGCCGCATCGCGGTGATCAGCTGGCCGACGCCGAGGCGGGAGCCGTGCGCGGCCGCCTCCTGGACGCCCTGCTCGAGTCCCTCCTGCACGGCCTCGACGGCCGCGTCGAGGGTGAGACCGGCGCGGAGGTGCTGCTCGGGCGCCCAGCGGATCTCGCCGTGCACGACTCCGTCGGCGGCGAGGTCGAGCACGAACTCGCGTGCGACGCGCTCGAGCGACGAAGCGGTCTGCATGACGGCGATCGTGGTCTCGAAGGTCGCGAGGTAGTCCTCGAGCGAGCCGGAGTCCGCCGTCGTCGTGAACCACCGCTCGAGGGCCTCGGGGTCCTCGGCGGGGAGGGCGACGCCGGTCTCCGCGGCGATCTCGACGATCGTCTCGGGGCGGAGTCCGCCGTCGAGGTGGTCGTGCAGCGACACTTTGGGCAGGTCGTCGATGAGGATGCCCTCGCCCGGGAGGAGGTACTCCTCGTGGCTGCTGCCGATCTCGGTGCTGTCGGTCACGGTGCTCCTCCGGTGGGACGACGGTTCGCCGACCACCTTACGGTGCCACCCGCGCCGGCCTCCGCCGAGTCCACCACCCCGTCCGGGTCAGGCAGGGTGCGCGCGCAGACCGGGCCACCTCCGGCACGCGGAAACAGCTCCGGCACGTCGAGACCTTCGGATTCCACGAGCCGGGGCCGGTTCCACGAGCCGGACATCCACTCGGCTCACCACCGGCACGCGGAGTCACCTCCGGCACGCCTGAACCAGCGGATCCCACGAGCCCGGGCCGGTTTCACGAGCCGAAGCTCCTCTCTGCTCACCTCCGGCACGCGGAAACAGCTCGGGCACGTCGGAACCTTCGGGTTCCACGAGCCCGACTCGATTGGACGAGCCGGACCTGCACCCGAACCACCCTCGGCACGCTGAAGCAGCTCCGGCACGCCCTGACCAGCGGAGTCCACGAGCCGGACTCGACTCCACGAGCCGGACGTCCGCCCCACTCCCGGCACGCGGAAACAGCTCCGGCACGCCGGAATCCGTGGATCCGACGTGCCGGAGGCCGTTCCGCGAGCCGGAGCTCGACCCGAGCGGCGGCGAGGGTCAGGCGAGGCGCTCCGCCACCAGTGGGCCGCCGTCGAGGACGGCGTCGCCCTCGTCGCCGATGCGGTAGGCGCCGTCCAGCGCCTCGAGCGCGCGGGCGAAGCGGGACGGCTCGTCGGCGGAGAGTGTGAAGAGCGGCTGACCGGCGCGGACCCGGTCGCCGGGCTTCGCGTGCAGGTCGATGCCGGCGGCGTGCCGCACCGCGTCCTGCTGGCGCGCGCGGCCCGCGCCGAGGCGCCAGGCCGCGATGCCGAAGGGCAGCGCCTGCTGCTCGACCAGGACGCCGTCGCGCTCGGCGAGCACCACGTGCGTCTCGCGGGCGACGGGCAGCGCACCGTCCGGGTCGCCGTCCTGGGCGCGGATGACCGCCCGCCAGGTGTCCATCGCCGCGCCGCCGTCGAGCGCGCCCTCGACGTCCGCGTCGGGCTGCCCGGCCAGCGCCAGCATCTCGCGGGCGAGCGCGAGGGTCAGCTCGCGGACGTCCGCGGGGCCGCCGCCGGCGAGCACCTCGACGGATTCGCGGACCTCGTTCGCGTTGCCGATCGCGAGGCCGAGCGGCACGTTCATGTTGGTCAGCAGCGCCGTGGTGCGGACGCCGGCGTCGTTGCCGAGATCGACCATGGCGCGGGCCAGCTCGCGCGAGCGCGCGATGTCGGTCATGAACGCGCCGGAGCCGAACTTGACGTCGAGGACCAGGGCGTCGGTCCCCTCCGCGATCTTCTTCGACATGATCGAGGAGGCGATCAGCGGGATCGCCTCGACGGTGCCGGTGATGTCGCGCAGGGCGTAGAGCTTCTTGTCCGCCGGGGCGAGCCCGGAGCCCGCGGCGCAGATCACGCCGCCGACGGTCCGGAGCTGCTCGAACATCTCCTCGTTGCTGAGGTTCGCGCGCCAGCCCGGGATCGCCTCGAGCTTGTCGAGCGTGCCGCCCGTGTGACCGAGGCCGCGGCCCGAGAGCTGCGGCACCGCGACGCCGAAGGAGGCGACCAGCGGCATCAGCGGCAGCGTGATCTTGTCGCCGACGCCACCGGTGGAGTGCTTGTCGACCGTCCGCTTGCCGAGGCCGTCGAAGCTCATCCGCTCGCCGCTCGCGATCATCGCGAGGGTCAGGTCGCGGATCTCGTCGCGGTCCATCCCGTTGAGCAGCACGGCCATCGCGAAGGCGGCCATCTGCTCGCCCTGGACGTAACCGCGGGTGTAGGCGTCGATCAGCCAGTCGATCTGCGCGGTCGAGAGCGTGCCGCGGTCGCGCTTGGTGCGGATGAGATCGACGGCATCGAACGCCTCGACGGGGGTGGACGGGGTCATGCGGGGTCCTCGGTTCAGGAGTGGGAGCGGGAGGCGTCGGCGCGCCACGGCCGCGGAGGGCCGTCGGCGCCGCGGAGGGCGTCAGCGGGGCGGGACTACTCGGCCGCGTACGCCTCGAGGGTGCGCGGACCGAACGCGTCGGGGATGACCTCGTCGATCGTCTTCACGCCCGACACGGTCTGCAGGAGCATCCCGTCGGCGGAGTGCTCGAAGAGCAGCTGACGGCAGCGCCCGCAGGGCATCAGCACGCCGCCCTTGCCGTCGACGCAGGTGAAGGCGACGAGCCGGCCGCCGCCCGTCATGTGCAGCGAGGACACCAACGCGCACTCGGCGCAGAGGGTCAGGCCGTAGGAGGCGTTCTCGACGTTGCAGCCGGAGATCACCCGGCCGTCGTCGACCAGCGCGGCGACCCCCACGGGGAACTTCGAGTACGGCACGTAGGCCTTGCCCATCGCGTCGAGCGCGGCGGTGCGCAGCGCGTCCCAGTCGATGTCGGTCATCGGATCCGTCCTCACGATTTGAGATAGGGCTTGCCGGCGGCGGCCGGCCCGCGGGACTGCCCCACCAGGCCGGCGACCGCGAAGATCGTCACCACGTAGGGCAGCATCAGCATGAACTCGCTCGGCACCGGCGAGCCGATGACGCCGAGCACGTTCTGCAGGTTGGTCGCGAAGCCGAACAGCAGCGAGGCGAGGGTGGCCTTGATCGGGTCCCACCGGCCGAAGATGACCGCCGCCAGGGCGATGAAGCCCGCGCCCGCCGTCATCTCCTTGCCGAAGGCGCCGACCGCGTCGAGCGTGTAGTACGCCCCGCCCATGCCCGCGATCGCGCCGGCGAGCGAGACGTTCCAGAACCGCGTCCTGGCGACGTTGATGCCGACGGTGTCCGCGGCCTGGGGGTGCTCGCCGACCGCGCGGAGCCGCAGGCCCCACTTGGTCTTGAACAGCCCCCACCACACGGCGAAGATCGCGAAGTACATCAGGTAGACGATGATCGTCTGGTTGAACAGCACCGGGCCGAGGATCGGCACCTGGCTGAGCCCCGGGATCGGCAGCCGCTCGAACTTGACCGGCGAGTTGAAGACGGCGGCGTCGCTGGTCAGCACCTGCGAGTAGAGGAAGCTCGTCAGCCCCGTCACGAGGACGTTGAGGACCACGCCGACGATCACCTGGTCGACCAGGTACTTGATCGCGAAGGCGGCGAGCACGAAGGAGACCAGCACGCTCGCGATCATCGCCGCGAGCAGGCCGAGCACGGGCTGGCGGGTCAGCGAGCCGACCATCGCCGCGGTGAAGGCGCCGGCGAGCAGCTGGCCCTCGATCGCGACGTTGACCACGCCGACGCGCTCCGAGATGACGCCGCCGAGCGAGCCGAAGATCAGCGGAGTCGCGAGTCCGACGGTGCCGAGCAGCAGTCCCGGCAGCGGCAGGGTCGCGCCCGCGGACGCCCAGACCAGGAAGCCGACCAGGAAGACGAGCGCGAAGAGCGCCGAGAGCCAGAGCGGCAGGCGGCGGGCCGAGCGGGTGAAGGCGACGGCGACCGCCGTCAGACCGACCAGGACGACCGCCACGACCACGCCGGTGGCGCGGGTCGGGAACGGCAGGTCCGGCAGGGCGAAGAAGTCGTTGCCGGAGGCGAGGCGGAACGAGCTGGTGCCGTCGCGGCCGAGGGCCACGAACAGGATCACGGCCAGCAGCGCGAAGATCCCGAACGCGATCGGAGCCTTCCAGCTGCGGACGGCGACCCGGGACGCGGTCCCGGGGGCACGGGAGACTGCGGTCGTCATGCGGACACCTCCGTGGTGCGGCGCGTGCGGCGCTTCGGGGCGACCCCGGGCGTCGGGAGGCGGAAGATCGCGCGCACCAGGGGCGGCGCGGCGATGAAGAGGACGATCAGCGACTGCACGACGAGGACCACGTCGATCGGCACGCCCTCGGCGGCCTGCATCGAGTAGCCGCCGGCCTTGAACGCGCCGAAGAGGATGCCGGCGAAGAACACGCCCCAGGGCCGCGACCGGCCCAGCAGCGCGACGGTGATCGCGTCGAAGCCGATGCCCGCGTCGATCCCGGAGGTGAAGCCGGTGGTGACGGTGCCCATCACCTGCGCGCTGCCGGCCAGGCCGAGCAGGCCGCCGGAGAGCAGCATCGCGTACACGTAGCTGTTCTTGACGTCGATGCCGGCGACCCGGGCCGCGTGCGGGTTCTCGCCCACCGCACGGAACTTGAAGCCGATGCTCGAGCGGTTGAGCAGCCACCAGACGAAGACGGTCGCGAGGATCGCGACGACGAAGCCGAGGTTCAGCGAGTAGCCGGAGCCGAGGAGGTCGGGGAAGACCGCGGTGTCCTTCATCCCGGGCGACTTGGGGTTGTTCGAACCCGGCGCCTGGAGGGCCCCCGGCGTGCGCAGGAGGTAGGAGACGAAGTAGAACGCGACGTAGTTGAGCATGATCGTGAGGATCACCTCGTGCGCGCCGGTCCTCGCCTTGAGCAGGCCGACGAGTCCGCCCCAGAGCGCCCCGCCGAGGATGCCCGCGGCGAGCGTGATCACCAGGTGCACGCCGAACGGCAGGTCGAAGGAGAAGCCGACCCAGCCGGCGCAGGCGGCGGCGATCAGCATCTGGCCGCGGCCGCCGATGTTGAAGAGCCCGACGCGGAAGGCGAGGGCGACACCGAGGCCGCCCGCGATCAGCGGCGTGGCGAAGGCGAGCGTGTCGGTCAGCGGCTTGATGCCGTTCGCGAAGCCCTCGCGGCGGAAGTTGTAGACCGAGCCCTGGAAGAGCGAGGAGTACGCCCCCGCGACCGACTGCCAGATCGCCTGCAGCGTGTCGAGCGGCCGGGCGAAGAAGTAGCCCGAGGCCGACTGGACCTCGGGGTCGGTGGCGGCGATCAGCACGCCGCCCGCGATCAGCGAGAGCAGCACGGCGAGCACCGACATCAGCGCGGTGCCGGAGAGGATCTCGCGGAGGACGCGCGAGGCCCCGCTCTCGATCGGGCCGGGCCGCGCCTCCTGACCCGGCTTCTGGCCCGGCTCGAGACCGGTCGCCCTCTCGGACTCGGCGTCCGGATCGACGGCGGGCAACTGCGCGTCGCTCATGCGGCCGCACCCTTCTCGGCGGGCGACTGCCCGGCCATCATGAGCCCCAGGGTCTCCCGGGGAGTGTCGGCGGGGACGATCCCGATGATGCCGCCCTTGTACATGACCGCGATGCGGTCGGCGAGAGCCGCGACCTCGTCGAGCTCGGTGGAGACGACGATGACGGGCACGCCGGTGTCGCGGGTCTCGACGATCCGCTTGTGCACGAACTCGATCGAGCCGACGTCGATGCCGCGCGTCGGCTGGGCGGCGATGAACAGCCGCAGCTCACGGCTGAGCTCGCGGGCCAGCACGACCTTCTGCTGGTTGCCGCCGGAGAGTCGGCCGACGTGCGTGGTGATGCCCTGCGCGCGGACGTCGAACTCGCGGACGCGCTCCTCGGCGAACGTCTCCAGCGCCTTCAGCTGCAGGCCGAGGCCCTTGACGAAGGGGCCGCTGTCGCTGCGGTCGAGCATCAGGTTCTCGGCGATGGTGAACTCGGCGACCAGGCCGTCCTCGGTGCGGTCCTCGGGGACGAAGCCGACGCCGGCGTCCAGCACGCGGCGGACGGAGAGGCCGTCGAGCCGGCGGCCGTCGAGGGTCACCGTGCCCTCGACGCGCTCCTGCAGGCCCATGATCGCCTCGGTCAGCTCGGTCTGGCCGTTGCCCTGGACGCCGGCGATCGCGAGGATCTCGCCGCGGCGGACCTCGAACGAGACGTCGTCGACGACGGCCTGCCCGTTCGCGTCGCGGACGGTGAGGTTGCTGACGACGAGGGCCTCGTCGCCCGCCCGGGCCGGCTCCTTCTGGACGGTGAGCTCGACGGCGCGGCCGACCATCAGCGAGGCCAGCTCCGCGTTGCTCGCGGTCGGCGAGGCCTCGCCCACGACCTGGCCGAGGCGGATGACCGTGATGCGGTCGCCGACCTCGCGGACCTCGCGCAGCTTGTGCGTGATGAAGACGATCGCGGTCCCGGAGGCGCGCAGCTGCCGCATGATCGCGATCAGCTCGTCGGTCTCCTGCGGGGTCAGCACGGCGGTCGGCTCGTCGAAGACGAGGACCTTCGCGTCGCGGGAGAGCGCCTTGATGATCTCGACCCGCTGCTGGACGCCGACGGGCAGGTCCTCGACGATCGCATCGGGATCGACGTCGAAGCCGAAGCGGTCGGAGATGTCGCGGACGCGGGCGCGCGCCGCGGCCAGATCGAGCCGCCCGCCCGACTTCGTCTCCTCGTGGCCGAGCATGACGTTCTCGGCGACCGAGAAGACCGGCACGAGCATGAAGTGCTGGTGCACCATCCCGATCCCCGCCTTCATGGCGTCGCCGGGGCCGGAGAAGCGCTGGACCACGTCGTCCAGCAGGATGTCGCCCTCCTCCGCCTGGTACAGCCCGTACAGGACGTTCATCAGCGTGGACTTGCCCGCGCCGTTCTCGCCGAGGAGGCAGTGGATCTCACCGGGTTCGACGGTGAGGTCGATGTGATCGTTGGCCACGAGAGCGCCGAAGCGCTTCGTGATGCCCCGCAGTTCGAGCTTCATGGGTCCAATCTAACTTTCGGTGCGGGCTGCCAGCGCGCGGGAGCCGGCGGGACAGCCGACGAGAGGCCGGTGGGCCCGAGCAGAACTCGGGCCCACCGGCCTCTTCGTCAGTGCGCTGCGATCGATCCGGGGATCAGGACGCGGCGGGAGCGGACGGCGACTCGACGGTGATCGAGCCGTCGATGATGCCCTCCTTGATGGTGTCCAGCTCGCCCTGCAGGTCGGCCGAGACCTTCGACTCGAAGTCGTGGAACGGCGCGATGCCGACGCCGTCGTTCTCGAGCGTGCCCACGTACGGGGTCGCGTCGAAGGCGTCGGCGCCCGCGGTGGAGGTGACGTCGGTGGTGCCGGCCTCGATGCCCTTGAGGATCGAGGTCAGGTACAGGTCGCCGCCGTCGGGGTAGGTCTCGTACAGGTCGGCGTCGACACCCACCATGGCGATCTCCTTGCCGGAGTCGCGGATGGCCTCGATGGCCGACTGGAAGATCGGGCCGCCGACCGGGAGGATGACGTCGGCGTTCTGGTCGATCAGGGACTGCGCGGCCGACTTGGCCTCGACACCGGCGGCGAAGCCTCCGGTGAAGGAGCCGGTCTGCGCGGCGACGTCCCAGCCGACGACCTTGACGTCGGTGCCCTTCTGCTCGTTGTGGTACGCCACGCCGTCCGCGAAGCCGTCCATGAAGATGGTGACGGTCGGGAACTGCTGGCCGCCGTAGGTGCCCACGACGCCCGTCTTCGAGTACGACGCCGCCGCGTAGCCGGCGAGGAACGCCGACTGCGAGGTGTCGAAGGTGATCGGCTTGACGTTCGGCAGGTCGATCGACGCGTCGTCGATGATGGCGAAGTCGATGTCGGTGTTCTCCTCCGCCGCGGCCGAGGTGGCCTCGGCGAGGGCGAAGCCGACGGTGATGATCAGGTTGCAGCCCTGGTCGACGAGGCTCGTCAGGTTGGGCGCGTAGTCCGTCTCGGACTCCGAGGTGACGGTCTTCGGGGTGACGCCGAGGTCCTCGGACGCCGCGACCAGGCCGTTGTAGCCCAGCTCGTTGAACGACTTGTCGTCGAACCCGCCCGCGTCGGAGACCATGCAGGGCAGGAAGTCGCCACCGGCGGCGGCGCTCGAGCCGCTCTCCTCGGGGGCGGAGGCGCAACCGGCGAGAAGCGCGGTGACGCCCAGAGCGGCGAGACCGCCGAACGCGGCCTTACGCGTGGTGATAGTCAAGATTCGTCCTCCAAGATTCGGCCCCGCGCGCACGATCGGCACTGCAGGGCATCGATGACCTCACGTTACCCAAGGTGTCGGAACGCTCAGCCGCCGCGGAGGGCCAACTCGGGAAGCGTTACACAGTGTTGATCTTGGGGAGGAGCCGCGAGCGGCTCCTCCCCCGCGGTCGGCCCGTCGAGGTGGTGCGTTCCGCAGAGCGGGTCGCGTCGGGCTGGCCGGAATCGCTGGCACGCGATTCCGGCTCGCGGCCCTCGATGCGGTGCCGGTCTTGGGGAGGAGCCGCAGGCGGCTCCTCCCCCGCGGTCGGCCACCAGGAGTGGTGCGTTCCGCAGAGCGGGTCGCGTCGGGCTGGCGGAAATCGCTGGCACGCGATTTCCGCTCGCGGCCCTCGACCCTGCGGGTGAGGGCGTCCGGGAGGCGGCGCTCCCGGACGGCTCTGCGACCAGTCGGTGAGGACACGACTGCCTCCGGGCGCGCGGCCACCCCATGCTGATCGAGTAGCGCGCGGAGCGCGCGTATCGAGATCCACAGACGTCAGAACGTGAGTCTGCAGAACCGCCCTGCTGGGGACGGCGGTCTCGATACGCCGCTGCGCGGCTACTCGACCAGCGGGGGTCGAGCGCGGCCGCCTCCAGCCATGCTGATCGAGTAGCCCTCGCGGAGGGCGTATCGAGATCCATCTGTTCCAGGACGACGGATCTCGCGACGATCGGCTACAGGACGTCGGTGCGGCCCGAGAGGCGGAGGGCGTCGACGACGCCCTTCACCTTCTGGGCGTTCTCCGTGGTGGTGACGAGGAGGGCGTCGGGGGTGTCGACGACGACGATGTCCTTCACGCCGATCAGCGCGATGGTGCGATTGCCGCCGCTGACCACGATGCCGGTGGCGGAGTCGGCGAGGACGCGGGCGTCCTCGCCGAGGATCGCCAGGTCGGAGCGCAGGCCGCTCGCGTGCAGCTTCGCGATGGAGGCGAAGTCGCCGACGTCGTCCCAGGAGAAGTGGCCGGGGACGACGGCGAGCTTGCCCTCCGCGGCGGCCGGCTCGGCGACCGAGTAGTCGATCGCGATCTTCTCCAGGCCCGGCCAGATGCGGTCGACGACAGCGCCGCGCTCCGGGGTGTCCCATGCCTCCGCGAGCTCGAGAAGACCCGCGAGCAGCTTCGGCTTCGAGCGACCGAGCTCCTCGAGCAGGCGGTCGGCGCGGGCGATGAACATGCCGGCGTTCCAGAGGTACTGACCGCTCTGCACGTAGGTGCGGGCGGTGTCGGCGTCGGGCTTCTCGACGAAGGAGTCGACGGCGAGCGTGTGCGCGGCGCCCTCGATGCCGAGGTGGTCGCCGGTGCGGATGTAGCCGAAGCCCACCGCCGGCTCGGTCGGCGTGATGCCGATCGTCGCGATGAAGCCGGCGTCGGCGGCGACGACCGCCTCGGCCACCGCGTCGTGGAAGAGGTGCTGACCGCTGATCACATGGTCGGCCGCGAACGAGCCGATGATCACGCCGGGCTCGCGGCGCTCGAGGATCGCGGCGGCGAGGCCGATCGCGGCGGAGGAGTCGCGCGGCTCGCTCTCGAGGACGACGTTGAGGTCCTCGAGGCTCTCGAGCTGCTGCTCCACCGCGGCGCGGTGCGCACGGCCGGTGACGACCATGATCCGGTCAGCACCCGAGATCGGGGCGAGGCGGTCCCAGGTGTCGCGGAGCAGGGTCTGGCCCGAGCCGGTGAGGTCGTGCAGGAACTTCGGGGCGTCGGCCCGGGAGAGCGGCCACAGCCTCGAGCCGATCCCGCCTGCCGGGATCACGCTGTAGAAGCGGTCGAGCGGGGCGCGGCCATCGGTCTCAGGTGATGTCATGTCCGCAGGATACAAGGGCGCCCGGACGTGTCCGTCCGTTCACCCGGGCGCGCTCCCGCGTTCACACGGCGCCCGTAGCGTCCGGAGGGTGAGAGTCGCGGTCGTCACGGAGAGCTTCCTCCCGTCGTTGAACGGTGTCACCACGAGCGTCCTCCGGGTCCTCGACGAGTTCGCGGCGCGCGGGATCGAGGCCCTCGTCGTCTGTCCTGCCGCGGGCGCGCCGGGGCACTACGCCGGCCACCGCGTCGTGGAGCACCCGGCGATCGCCTACCGCGACTTCCCCGTCGGCATCCCGACGCTGGCGCTCACCCGCGAGCTGGCCGCCTTCGAACCCGACGTCGTGCACGTCGCCTCGCCCTTCCTTCTGGGGGCGCGGGCCATCGCCTCGGCGAACCGGCTCGGGGTGCCCAGCGTCGCGATCTACCAGACCGACGTCCCGCGCTTCGCCGCCCGCTACGGGATCCGCGGCGCCCGGGCCCTGGCCTGGCGGGTGATCCGCCAGATCCACGCGGGCGCCGACCTGACGCTCGCCCCCTCGACCAGCGCGCTCGACGACCTCGCCGCGGCCGGCATCGAGCGCACGGCGCTCTGGGGGCGCGGCGTGCAGAGCGACCGCTTCCACCCGCGGATGCGCTCCTCGCCCTACGCCGCCGAGGTGCGGGCGCCGGTCGCCCCCGGCGACGCGCTCGTCGGCTACATCGGCCGTCTCTCCCCCGAGAAGCGCGTCGAGCGCCTGGCCTCCCTCTCCTCTCTTCCGGGCGCGGACCTGGTCGTCGGCGGCTACGGCCCCTCCTCCTCCCGTGTCGCGGCGGCGCTCGGCTCCTCGGCGCGGATGCTCGGACGGCTCGACGGGGAGCGACTGCCCGCGGTCTTCGCGGCCCTGGACGTCTTCGTGCACACCGGCACCGAGGAGACCTTCGGCCAGACCGTGCAGGAGGCGCAGGCCTCGGGCACGGCGGTCGTCGCCCCGCACGCCGGCGGCCCGACCGATCTGATCGAGCACGGCGTGGACGGGCTGCTCTACGCGCCGGAGAGCGACTCCGATCTGCGTCGGCAGGTCGAGCGGCTGCTGGACGATCCGGGGCTCCGCTCGAGGCTCGGCGAGGCGGGCCGGCGCCGCGTGCTGCACCGCACCTGGAGCGCGCTCACGGACGAGCTCCTCGCGCACTACGCGACGGTCGGCGCACCCGTGTCGATGGCCCGCGGCAGCTAAGGCTCGCCTAAGCCGCGGCGACCGGGCCCGGCGCTTAGAATCGTGGAGCGAGTGTTCTCGCCGCTCCTCCGCCCCGCCCGCGTCCTCGAGTCGCGGGTCCGGTCAGGCCGACGGAGCAGTCAACCAGGGAGGGTTGTTCGTGTCAGTTTCAGCTGCTCAAACCCTCGCACCCCGGAAGCAGGGGAAGATCCGCCGTCCGGCCGGAACCCTCTACCGCGGTCGCGAAGGCATGTGGTCGTGGGTGCTGCACCGGATCACCGGTGTCGCCATCTTCTTCTTCCTCCTCGTGCACGTCCTCGACACGGCCCTTATCGCCGTGAGCCCCGAGGCGTACAACGCGGTCATCGCCCAGTACAAGAACCCGATCATGGGCCTCGGCGAGACCGGCCTCGTGGCCGCGATCGCGTTCCACGCCATGAACGGCCTGCGCATCATCCTCGTCGACTTCTGGAGCTGGGCCACCCGGAACCAGCGCCTGCTCTTCTGGGTCGTCATCGGCCTGTGGGTCGTGCTGATGCTCGGCTTCGCGCCCCGCCACCTCATCAACGTCTTCAGCGAGGGAGGTGCCCATTGAGCACCGTCGCCGCACCGCGGACTCCGCACGTCCCGACCCGCGCCTCCGGCACCAACTGGGAGAAGTGGGGCTGGATCTACATGCGCGCCTCCGGCGTCGTGCTGATCGTCCTGATCTTCGGGCACCTGATCTTCAACCTGCTGCTCGGCGACGGCATCAAAGCCATCGACTTCGGCTTCGTCGGCGGCAAGCTCGCCAACCCGTTCTGGCAGTGGTGGGACGTCGCGATGCTCTGGCTCGCGCTCATCCACGGCGGCAACGGCATGCGCACGCTCGTGAACGACTACGCGACCTCGCCGCTGCTGGCCCGCGTCTTCAAGGGCGGCATCGTCGTCTCGGTCGTCGCGCTGATCGCGCTCGGCACCTACGTCGTCTTCGGCTTCAACCCCTGCCCGACCGGCGGGGACCCGAGCCTGCTGCCCTCCTTCTGCGCCGCCTAGGCGCCCGGTGCCGCGCGGTCCGTCCGCGCGGCACAGCCACGCCACCGGGAGCGCCCCTCCCCCACTCCCGCCCTTCCACCCCGTTCAACGGAGCAGTCACCCAGTGAGCACACCAGGCCACGTCCACAGCGGCGGCGCTGATCAGAGCGCCTTCACCCAGACCCTTGGCGCCGACGGCGTCCACTACCACCAGTTCGACGTGGTGATCGTGGGAGCCGGCGGAGCGGGCATGCGCGCCGCGATCGAGGCCGGGCCCAAGGCGAAGACCGCCGTCATCTCCAAGCTGTACCCGACGCGCTCGCACACCGGTGCGGCGCAGGGCGGCATGGCCGCCGCCCTCGCGAACGTCGAGGAGGACAGCTGGGAGTGGCACACCTTCGACACCGTCAAGGGCGGCGACTACCTCGTCGACCAGGACGCGGCGGAGATCCTCGCGAAGGAGGCCATCGACGCGGTCATCGACCTCGAGAACATGGGCCTGCCGTTCAACCGCACCGAGGACGGCAAGATCGACCAGCGCCGATTCGGCGGTCACACCCGCGACCACGGCAAGGCACCCGTGCGCCGGGCCTGCTACGCGGCGGACCGCACCGGCCACATGATCCTGCAGACGCTGTTCCAGAACTGCGTCCGCCTGGGCATCAACTTCTTCAACGAGTTCTACGTCCTCGACCTCGTGATGACCGAGGTCGACGGCGTGAACAAGCCGTCGGGCGTCGTCGCCTACGAGCTGGCGACCGGCGAGCTGCACGTCTTCCAGGCGAAGGCGATCATCTTCGCCACCGGCGGCTTCGGCAAGATCTACAAGACGACGTCGAACGCGCACACCCTCACGGGCGACGGCGTCGGCATCATCTGGCGCAAGGGCCTCCCCCTCGAGGACATGGAGTTCTTCCAGTTCCACCCCACCGGCCTCGCCGGGCTCGGCATCCTCCTCACCGAGGGAGCGCGAGGAGAGGGTGCGATCCTCCGCAACGCCTCGGGCGAGCGCTTCATGGAGCGGTACGCCCCGACCATCAAGGACCTCGCACCGCGCGACATCGTCGCCCGCTGCATGGTGCAAGAGGTGGCGGAGGGCCGCGGCGCCGGCCCGCACAAGGACTACGTGCTGCTGGACTGCACCCACCTCGGCGCCGAGGTGCTCGAGACGAAGCTCCCGGACATCACCGAGTTCGCCCGCACCTACCTGGGCGTCGACCCGGTCGTCGAGCCGGTGCCGGTCATGCCGACCGCGCACTACGCGATGGGCGGCATCCCGACGAACGTCAAGGCGGAGGTCCTCTCGGACAACACCACCGTCGTCCCCGGCCTCTACGCCGCCGGCGAGTGCGCCTGCGTCTCGGTGCACGGCTCGAACCGCCTGGGCACCAACTCGCTGCTCGACATCAACGTCTTCGGGAAGCGCAGCGGCAACAACGCCGCGGACTACTCGCAGACCGTCGACTTCACTCCCCTGCCCGAGAACCCCGCCGGCGCGATCCGCGACATGCTCGCCTCGCTCCGCGGCGCCACCGGCACCGAGCGGATCGCCTCGATCCGCAAGGAGCTGCAGGACGAGATGGACAAGAACGCCCAGGTGTTCCGCACCGACGAGTCGCTCGAGCAGGTCACCGGCACCATCCAGCGCCTGCGCGACCGGTTCCGCAACATCTCGGTGCAGGACAAGGGGAAGCGCTTCAACACCGATCTCCTGGAGGCCGTGGAGCTCGGTTTCCTCCTCGACCTCGCCGAGGTCGTCGTCTACTCCGCCCGGAACCGCAAGGAGAGCCGCGGCGGCCACATGCGCGACGACTTCCCCAAGCGCGACGACGAGAACTACATGCAGCACACGATGGCGTACCTCTCCGGTGACGCCCACTCCTCCGACGCGGGCGATCACATCCGCCTCGATTGGAAGCCCGTCGTGATCACCCGGTACCAGCCGATGGAGAGGAAGTACTAGTCGTGTCGTCCGCCACTCTCGAGCAGCCCCCCGCCGCCCCCGCGGCCCCGGAGGCGTTCACCGTCACGTTCATCATCCGCCGCTTCGATCCGGAGCAGGACACCGAGCCGCGCTGGCAGGACTTCGACGTCGAGATGTTCTCGACCGACCGCGTCCTCGACGCGCTGCACCGGATCAAGTGGGACCAGGACGGATCGCTGACCTTCCGCCGCTCCTGCGCGCACGGCATCTGCGGCTCCGACGCGATGCGGATCAACGGCCGCAACCGCCTGGCCTGCAAGACGCTGATCAAGGATCTCGACATCTCGCAGCCGATCTACATCGAGGCGATCAAGGGCCTGCCCCTCGAGAAGGACCTCGTCGTGGACATGGAGCCGTTCTTCGCCTCCTACCGCGAGGTGCAGCCGTTCCTGATCGCGAACACCCCGCCGACCAAGGGCAAGGAGCGCGTGCAGTCGGTCGCCGACCGCGCCCGCTTCGACGACACCACCAAGTGCATCCTCTGCGCCGCGTGCACGTCGTCCTGCCCCGTGTTCTGGACCGACGGGCAGTACTTCGGCCCCGCCGCGATCGTGAACGCGCACCGCTTCATCTTCGACTCGCGCGACGACGCGGGCGGAGCCCGCCTGGACATCCTCAACGACAAGGAGGGCGTCTGGCGCTGCCGCACGACCTTCAACTGCACCGAGGCCTGCCCCCGCGGCATCCAGATCACCCAGGCGATCGCCGAGGTGAAGCAGGCCGTCATCCGCGGCCGCGCCTGACGCTTCCTCCCCCGTTCGGCCCGTCGTGATCCTCGGATCCGGCGGGCCGTTCGTCATCCCCGGGCCCGGCGGTGCACTTCCGGCACGTGGGAACAGCTCCGGCACGCCCGAATCCTGCCGACCGACGAGCCCGACTCGGAATCACGAGCCGAACATCCCCCGCACCTCACCTCCGGCACGTGAAAACAACTCCGGCACGCCCGAACACGGCGAATCGACGAGCCCGAGCCGGAATCACGAGCCGAACGTCAGTCCATCCCACCTCCGGCACGCGGAAACCGCTTCGGCACGCCCGACGACGGCGGATCGACGAGCCGGACCCCGCATCGCGAGCCCGACCTCCCCGGTGCCGGCCCTCGGTCGCCGGTCGCCTCCTCCACAGTCGGCGGTGAGCACGAGCTCTCCACCGAACGGGCGATCAGGTCCGCACGGATCGCCGTCCGACGGCAGAGTCGGCGCATGCAATACGGAGTGCACCACATCGGCTACCTTCACGCGGTCGGCGTCGACGCCACGGCCGCCGTGCGATCGGGCGCGCTGCGCCGCATCAGGCGCGGCTGGTACGCGTCGCCGCACGCCTCGGCGGAGGAGCTGCGCGCGGCGGAGGCCTGCGGGTCGCTGTCCTGCATCTCTCTGCTGGCAGAGGCGGGCGCCTTCCGTCCGCCCGACACCCGACTCCACCTCGCCATCACCTCCAGCTCGCGCCCGCGGCCGCGAGAACTGGGTAGCGACGTGGTCACGCATTGGAGTCGCCGTGCACGGCCGGCGGAGTACCGCTCCATCCGGACGACGCGCATCGAGGCGCTGACCCAGGTCTTCCTCTGCCAGCCTCTCGAGCTCGCCGTCGCCGTCGCCGATTCCTGCCTGCGCCTGCGCCTCATCGGGTCCGATGCTCTCGCCCAGTCGCTGGCGGCGCTGCCCCGTCGCTTCGCCGTCGTTGCGGAGCTGGTCGACGCCCGTTCGGAGTCCGGGACGGAGTCCGTCACTCGGGTCCGCCTGCATCTGCTCGGCATCAGGTCCGACATCCAGGTCGAGATCGACGGCGTCGGCAGGGTCGACCTGGCGATCGACGGGTGGCTGCTCCTCGAGATCGACGGTCGCGCCTGGCACGACGACCCAAACGCCTTCCAGCGAGACCGGGATCGCGACCGCGCGGCAGCCGAGCGCGGGTACACGACGCTCCGCTTCACCTACGCGGACGTGATGCATCACTGGCCGCGCACCCGCGACAGCATCCTCGCGGTCCGCGCGCGCGGCCCGCTCCGCTGAGTCCCGCCCGCCCGACGCGAGGATGCCTCCCTTGACAGCCAGAGGCGCACCGTTCGAGGCAGGCGAGGTCGTCGGGCGACCACCGGACGTCGGTGCCGACGCTCCGGCACGCGGAACAGGTTCCGGCACGCAGGAGGGACGCGATTCCGCGAGCCGGAGGCGGTTCCGAGAGCCGGAGGTCGGGCCGCCGGGGTCCGGCACGCGGGAACTGCTCCGGCACGTCGGAGGTGCGGCATTCCACGAGCCGGAGGCGATCCCGCGAGCCGGAGGTCGCGCCGCCGCGCGCGGCGGAGGCGTGCGTCTCGGAGCCGCGCCCGGCGCCTCTACGCTGGAGGGCATGACGGAGGCGGCGACCGAGGCACCGCGCGGCATCCCGGCGCTGTTCGAGCGGATCATGCGGACGAGGCCGGTGCGGGTGATGCTGCACTACTCCGAGAGCGGCGGGCCGCTGTTCGCGTCGGGGCTCGCCTTCCAGGCGCTGTTCGCGATCTTCGCGGCGCTGTTCGTGTTCTTCGCTGTCTTCGGCTTCGTCCTGCGCGACAACGCGGCGCTGCGCGACTCGCTCCTGCAGCTGCTCACCAGCTCGGTGCCCGGGCTGATCGGGGACAAGAACGCGCTGGTGTCCATCGACACGCTGCTCGACTCCACGATCCTCGGCTGGACCGGAGTGATCGCCGCGGCGGGTCTGCTCTGGACGGCGCTCAACTTCCTCGGCAGCCTCCGGCAGGCGGTGCGGATCCTGTTCTCCCTGCCCGGTCCGACCGTCCTGTTCGTCCTGCTCAAGCTCAAGGACGCGGGGCTCGCGCTCGTCTTCGGCGCCGTCCTCGTCGTGTCCGCGGCGCTCTCGGTCTTCTCGACCTCGTTCGTCGACGTCGCGTTCGACGTCCTCGGGATCGGCAGCGACTCGACCCTCGGCCGGGTCACCGGCACCGTCGTCGGCCTGCTGATCATGCTCGCGCTCGACACCGCTACGCTCGCCGGCTCGTTCCGGATCCTCAGCGGCATCCCGATCCCGTGGAAGAACCTCTGGGTCGGCGCGCTGATGGGCGGGATCGCGCTCGGCGCGCTCAAGGTCCTCGGAACCCAGCTGCTCGGCGGCGCCTCGCGCAACCCGCTGCTCGCCTCCTTCGCCGTCCTGATCGGTCTGCTGATCTGGTTCAACCTGGTCTGCCAGGTGATCCTGATCGTCGCCTCCTGGATCTCGGTGGGCATGAGCGACGCCGGCATCTCGGCGCGCAAGCGCACGCCGGACGAGATCGAGCGCGAGCGCGAGGAGCAGCTGCGCCTCGCCCGCCGCACCCTCGCCGAGGCGGAGCGCGAGCGCCTGCGCGCCGCCCTGCCGGACGCGTCGCTGCTCAAGCGCCGGCGCCTGGAGAAGCAGCTCTCGCGCCTCGAGGACGAGCTGGCCGACGCGGCCGCTTGAATCCGCGGCAGTCGCTCTCCTCGACACACGCTCTCCTCGACGCCGACGCGGCCGACCGAGCCCTGGCGCGGAACGACGACTGTCGAACATGTCCGTTTCTGTTGACATCGGACACGAACGGGTCTAAAAAGATGTAAACGCAGATCCGAGGTCGACACCGACACCGCGGACGAGGCGTAGCATCTCGCGAGACGACGGAGTCCACATGTACGCACCGGAGCGGCACCAGGCGATCCTGGACCGCGCCCGCACCGACGGGCGGGTCGAGGTCCGCGACCTCGCGCAGTCCCTCGCGGTCACGCCCGAGACGATCCGCCGGGACCTCACCAGCCTGGAGAAGCGCGGCCTGCTGCGCCGGGCCCACGGCGGCGCGATCCCCGTCGAGCGCCTGGGCATCGAACCCGAGGTCGCCGCCCGCGAGGGCCACCTCGCCGCGGAGAAGGACCGCATCGCCACCGCCGCACTGGCCGAGGTCCCCGACGGCGGCTCGATCGCCATCGACGCCGGGACCACCACGGTCCGCCTCGCGGAGCTGCTCCCCCTGGACCGCCGGCTGACGGTCGTCACCCATTCCCTCCCTGTCGCGGTGGCGCTCGTCGGCCGGCCCAACATCGACCTCCACCTGCTCGGCGGGCACCTGCGCGGGGTCACGCAGGCCGCCGTCGGGCCGTGGGTCGCCCAGGTGATCCCCACCGTCTCGGTGGACGTCGCCTTCATCGGCACGAACGGCATCAGCCGGGAGCGGGGGCTCACCACCCCCGACCTCGACGAGGCCGTCGTCAAGACCGCGCTCATCGCCGCCGCGCGCCGGGTCGTCGTCCTCGCCGACCACTCCAAGTTCGGCCGCCAGGACTTCGGGCACGTCGCCCCGCTGTCCGCGATCGACACCGTCATCACCGATCGAGGAGTCGACGACGAGCTCGCCGACGACATCGAATCGGCCGGCCCGGAGGTCGTCCGCGCATGATCGTCACCGTCACCGCCAACCCCAGCATCGACGTCACCCTGTCGACGAGCGGCTTCGCCGTCGGCGAGGTCAACCGCGCCCACGGCGTGCGCCGCGACCCGGCCGGCAAGGGCGTCAACGTCGCCAGGGCCCTCGCCCGCAACGGCGTCGAGGCCACGGCGATCTACCCGGCCGACGCCTCCACGGGCCTGGACCTGCGCTCCATGCTCGAGGCGGCCGGAGTCGCCTCGGCGAGTGCGCCCATCGCGCAGCCGATCCGCACCAACATCACCGTCGTCGACGACGCGACCGGACGCACCACCAAGATCAACGAGCCCGGCCCGGCCGTCACGCCGGAGGAGGCGAAGGCGCTCTCCGCTCTGATCTGCGACCACGTCGTCGCCGGCCCGCGCTGGCTCGTCGCCTGCGGCAGCGTCCCGCCCGGCCTCGGCGACGACTTCTACCCGGCGCTCGGCCGCCTCGCCACCCACTTCGGCGTCCCCCTCGCCGTCGACACCTCCGGAGCACCCCTGACCGCGATCATCGCGGCCGGCACCGCGACGCTGGTGAAGCCCAACCTCGAGGAGCTCGAGGAGCTCCTCGGCCGCTCCCTCGCGACCGTCGGCGACGTCGTCGACGGAGCCCGCACACTCCTCCGCCTCCCGGACGCGCGAGCGCTCGTGAGCCTCGGAGAGCACGGCGCCCTCCTCGTCACGGCGGACTCGTCGTGGTGGGCGGGCGCACCCCCCGTCGTGCCCCTCAGCACCGTCGGCGCCGGCGACAGCACCCTCGCGGGCTACCTGTCGGCGACCGACGCCTCGGAGGCGGAGCGTCTGCGGACGGCCGTCGCCTGGGGCACCGCCGCCGTCACCCTCCCGGGCAGTGAAGCCCCGGGTCCCGACTCCCTCCGCCTCGACGACGTCTCCGTCGTCGAGAACCCCGACCCCACCCTCCCGATTGGAGAACTGAGCGCATGACTGCTCTCACCGAGGCGTCGACGGTCATCGTCGACCTCACCGCCGCCACGAAGGACGACGCCACCGCGCAGCTCGCGAAGACGCTCGCCGACGCCGGCCGCGTCACCGACCTCGACGGCTTCCTCGCCGACGTCCGCGACCGCGAGTCGCAGATGGCCACCGGCATGCCCGGCGGCATCGGGATCCCCCACGCCCGCTCCTCGCACGTCGTCTCGCCCAGCGTCGCCGTCGGCATCGCCAAGTCCGGCGTCGACTTCGGCGCCCCGGACGGCCCCGCGGACCTGATCTTCCTCATCGCCGCCCCCGACGGCGCCGACCAGGCCCATCTCAAGATCCTCGCCCAGCTCGCCCGCAAGCTGATCCACGAGTCCTTCACCGGATCCCTCCGCGCCGCCGGCAGCGGCCAGGAAGTCGCGGACATCATCGCCCGAGAGGTCGTCGTCTCGTGAAGATCGTCGCCGTCACCAGCTGCATCGCCGGCATCGCGCACACCTACATGGCGGCCGAGGCCCTCGAGCAGGCCGCCAAGAAGAAGGGCTACCAGATCCAGGTCGAGACCCAGGGCGCGGCCGGCTCCGACCCGATGTCCGACCAGACGATCGCCGACGCCGACGTCGTGATCCTCGCCGCCGACCTCGAGGTCCGCGGCAAGGACCGCTTCGCCGGCAAGCCGACCCTCGAGGTCGGCACCTCGGAGGCGCTCGCGAAGGCCGCGGACGTCATCGACCGCGCCGCCGCGAAGGTCCAGGACGCTCCCGCCGCCGCCTCCTCGACGGGCGCCCCGCGCTTCGTCGCGGTGACGAGCTGCATCGCCGGCATCGCGCACACCTACATGGCGGCCGAGGCGCTGGAGCAGGCCGCCAAGAAGCGCGGCTATCCGATCCACGTCGAGACCCAGGGCGCCGCCGGCTCGGACGAGATGACCGCGGGCGACATCGCCGCCGCGGACGTCGTCATCCTCGCCGCCGACCTCGAGATCCGCGGCAAGGACCGCTTCGCCGGCAAGCCGATCCTCCAGGTCGGCGTCGCCGAGGCGCTGTCGAAGCCGGACGAGGTGCTCGACCGGGCGCTCGCCCTGCGCGGCACCGGCACGGCTCCGTCCGCCGCCCGCTCGACTCCGGCCGCGGCGCCCGCCGCCCCGAAGAAGGTCGGCGTCGGCACGCGCATCCGCCAGAACCTGATGACCGGCGTCTCGTACATGATCCCGTTCGTCGCGGCGGGCGGTCTGCTGATCGCGCTGTCGTTCCTCTTCGGCGGCTACCAGATCGTCAGCTACACGCCGCAGCAGATCATCGACAACGGCTTCAACATCGCCAACATCACCGACTGGGCCGGAGTGATGTTCCTGATCGGCGGCGCGACCTTCGCGTTCCTGGTGCCGGTGCTCTCGGGCTTCATCGCCTTCGGCATCGCGGACCGCCCCGGCATCGCGCCCGGCTTCCTCGGCGGCGCCGTGGCGGTCACCGTCGGCGCCGGCTTCCTCGGCGGCCTCGCGTCCGGCTTCATCGCCGGCTACGCGGCGCTGTACATCTCGCGGATCAAGCTGCCGGCGGCCTTCAAGTCGCTGATGCCGGTCGTCATCATCCCGCTGATCGCGACCTTCATCACGGGCTTCCTGATGTTCGTCGTCCTCGGCGCGCCGCTGCGCGCGCTGAGCGAGGGACTGTCGGCCTGGCTCTCGGGCCTCACCGGCGGCAACCTGATCATCCTCGGGATCATCCTGGGCCTGATGATGGCGTTCGACATGGGCGGCCCGGTCAACAAGGTGGCCTACGCCTTCGCGACCACGGGGCTCGCCTCGGTCCCCGCGGACGGCGACCCGAACTCGGTGCAGTTCAAGGTGATGGCGATCGTGATGGCGGCCGGCATGACGCCGCCGCTGGGCCTCGCTCTCGCCACGTCGCTCCGCAAGCGCCTGTTCACCGACGCCGAGCGCCAGAACGGCAAGGCGGCCTACCTGCTGGGCGCCTCGTTCATCTCCGAGGGCGCGATCCCGTTCGCCGCGGTCGACCCGCTGCGCGTGATCCCCTCCGCCATGATCGGCTCGGCCGTCACCGGCGCGCTCGTCGCGCTCTTCGGCTCGACGCTGCGCGCCCCGCACGGCGGCGTCTGGGTGACCGGACTGGTGGGGCAGCCGCTGCTCTACCTGGTCGCGATCCTCGTCGGCATGGTGGTCACGGCGGTCTGCGTGATCATCGCGAAGAGCATCAAGCGCGCTCCGATCGTCGCCGAGGTCCCGGAGCCGGCCACGGCCCGCCCCGTCGCCGTCTGATCCGCACCGACCGACCGTCCTGAGCGGTCCCGCCGGCGGTCCCGTCTCCGCGTCGCCCCTCTCCTCCGAGGGGGCGGCGCGGGGCGGGGCCGCCGGCTTCTGCATGCCCCGGGGGCGCGCCGGTCCGCCGCTGCCCCGTGCGCCGCGCGCTGTCGGCGGTCCTCCGTAGACTGCTCCGGTGACTCGAAAGCCGCTCCGCATCGCCTCCGTCAACGTCAACGGCGTCCGCGCCGCCTTCCGCAAGGGCATGGGCGACTGGCTCGCCGCCCGCGACGTCGACATCCTCGCCCTGCAGGAGGTCCGCGCCTCCACCGACGACCTCACCGGCCTGCTCGGCGACGAGTGGGACGTGCTGCACGACGAGGCGACCGCCAAGGGCCGCGCCGGAGTCGCGCTCGCCTCGCGCAAGCGCGCGACGATCCACCGGGTCGCGCTCGGCGCCGACGACTTCGACTCCGCGGGCCGCTGGCTCGAGGCCGACTACGAGGTCGGCGACCGGACCGTGACCGTCGTCTCCACCTACGTGCACTCGGGCGGCGTCGGCACGCCGAAGCAGGACGAGAAGATGCGCTTCCTCGACGCGATGATCGAGCGCCTCCCCCAGCTGCAGGCCCACAACCCGCTCGCCGTCGTGATGGGCGACCTCAACGTCGGCCACCGCACCCTCGACATCAAGAACTGGAAGGGCAACGTCAAGAAGGCCGGCTTCCTCCCCGAGGAGCGCGCCTACTTCGACCGCTTCGTCGGCGCCGAGGGCGAGGAGGGCTACAACGCCGGAGCCGGGATGGGCTGGGTCGACCTCGGCCGCCGCTTCGCCGGCGAGGTGCCCGGGCCCTACACCTGGTGGTCGCAGCGCGGCCAGGCGTTCGACACCGACACCGGCTGGCGGATCGACTACCAGCTCGCGACGCCGGAGCTCGCCGCCCTGGCCCGCAGCTACGAGATCGACCGCGCCAGCGCGTGGGACACCCGCTGGTCCGACCACGCGCCTGTCGTCGTCGACTACGAGCTCTGACCCCCTTCTCCCCCGGCGCCGACCGCGCCGCCGTCACTCAGGAGGCCTCACCATGACCCCCAGCACTCCGGGCGCGAAGCCCGTCATCTTCTCCGGCATGCAGCCCTCCTCCGGCTCGCTGCACCTCGGCAACTACATCGGCGCCCTCACCCAGTGGGTCGCGATGCAGGACGACTTCGACGCCCACTTCTGCGTCGTCGACCTGCACGCGATCACCGTGCCGCAGGAGCCCGCCGAGCTGCGCGCGCGCACCCGCGCCACCGCCGCGCAGTACATCGCGGCCGGCATCGACCCGGAGCGCTCGACGCTGTTCATCCAGTCGCACGTCCCGGCCCACGCCGAGCTGGCCTGGATCCTGAACACGGTCACCGGCTTCGGCGAGGCCAGCCGGATGACGCAGTTCAAGGACAAGTCGGCGAAGCAGGGCACGGAGGCGGCCTCGGTCGGCCTCTTCACCTACCCGATCCTGATGGCCGCCGACATCCTGCTGTACCAGACCGACGCCGTGCCGGTCGGCGAGGACCAGCGCCAGCACCTCGAGCTGACCCGCGACCTCGCGGGCCGCTTCAACACGCGCTTCGGCGAGACCTTCGCGATCCCGGAGCCGTACATCGCCAAGGAGACGGCGAAGATCTACGACCTGCAGAACCCCGGCGCGAAGATGTCGAAGTCCGCGGAGTCGGACGCGGGCCTCCTCAGCGTGCTCGACGAGCCGAAGGTCACCGCGAAGAAGATCATGCGCGCCGTCACCGACACCGAGTCCGAGGTGCGCTTCGACCGCGCGGCCAAGCCGGGCGTCTCGAACCTGCTCACCGTCTACTCCGTCCTCGCCGGCCGCACGATCGAGTCGCTCGAGCAGGAGTACGCGGGCCGCGGCTACGGCGACCTGAAGAAGGGCCTGGTCGAGGTCGTCGCGGCGACCTTCGATCCGATCCGCGCGCGCACCGCCGAGCTGCTCGAGGACCCGGCCGAGCTGGACCGGGTGCTCTCCCGCGCGGCGGACCGCGCCTCGGAGACGGCCGAGCGCACGCTCGCGACCGTGTACGAGCGGGTCGGCTTCCTGCGCCGCAGTCGCTGAGCCCTCGATGATCCGGCTCGCCCTCTTCGATCTCGACGACACGCTCTTCGCGCACGCCCGTGCGGTGCGCGAGGGGATCGTCGCGTACGCGGCCACGCTCGGCGACGCGTACGCGGGCGAGGCGGGCGCGCTGCAGCGGCGCTGGTACGCGCTGGAGGAGGAGCACTACCACCGCTACCTCGCCGGCGAGCTCGACTACGAGGGGCAGCGGCGCGCCCGCGCCACGGCCTTCGCGGCCGACGCCGGTGTCGCGCTGACGCCCGAGGAGGCGAGCGCGTGGTTCGCCGCCTACCTGGGGCACTACGTCGCGGCGTGGACGCTGCACGACGACGCCCTGCCGGTGCTCGATCGGCTCGATGCGGCGGGCGTCCGGATCGGTGTGATCACCAACGGCGATGTGGACTTCCAGACGACCAAGACGGACGCGATCGGTCTGACGGAGCGGGTCGAGCACCTCGTGGCGTCGGGCGAGGTCGGCGTGACGAAGCCGGATGCGCGGATCTTCCACGTCGCCTGCGAGCGCTTCGGCGTCGCTCCGGCCGACGCGCTGTACGTCGGCGACCGGCTGGGCACCGACGCGATCGGCGCGGCGCGCGCCGGCCTGCGCGGGGTGTGGCTCGACCGCGTCGGCGGTCCGGAGCACGGGCGCGAGCTGCCGCCGGAGGCCGTCGCGCTCGGGGTGGTGCGGATCGGGTCGCTGGACGAGCTGGACGCGATCGCGGGGCTGCGCTGACCCTCGGCCGGCGGGCTGACCGTTCACTCGTGCTCGGCGGAGCGTCCGGATGCAGCGTCAGCGCGCTACCTCTGTGCACGCCTCCGCCCGAGCGCCAGCGCGAGGTTCATCGTTCGCGGATCAAGGTGACGATCACCAGGGAGGCACAGGAGCCGCACACGCCGAGAGTCACAACGTCGTACGGATCGTCGATCCCTCCGACGATCGTCGTCACGACGGCGACTCCCATGCTCACTCCCAGCAGGGCGAGCGCGAAGCGGCGCACGCGGTCTTCCTTCTTCTTCGGCACTGTCATCCCGGGACCTTGCCACAGCGCGCGAGGCCCTCTTGTCGCTGGCGCGGATCGCACGACGTGCGTGCCGCTCCCGGCCCGGGTCCCGACGCGCGCTCCGCGCTAGTCGACCAGCATGAGTGGACTCGACGCACGGACTTCATGCTGATCGAGTAGCCCGCGAAGCGGGCGTATCGAGATCCACCAGCGTCAGAGGACGAGCCTGCAAACCGGCCTTCTGAGGAGGGTGGGTCTCGATACGCCCCTGCGGGGCTACTCGACCAGCATGACGGGAGGTCGGCGCACGGTGGGCGCTGACGCAGGTCGGCGGGCCGACGCCTCCGGCTCTACCGCTCGCAGTCGGCCTCTCGGCCCATCCGGGCGGCGACGGTCGAGGCCGCCGCCGCGCGCTTCCTCCGTCTGCGCCGCAGCTCGAGGGCGAGCGCCGCGATCGCCACGACGAGGAGCAAGGCGGAGGCGCACAGCGACGCGATCCCGACGGCGCTCGGTGCCGCGATGACCGCGGGGGCGTCGAGGACGCTTCGGACGAGGCCGTACAGACCGAAGACGACGAGAACGACGAGGTCGAATCGGGATCTCACGACAGCCACCGCCGTGCTGGGAGTCGTCTGCATGCTGCTGCGTTCGTCATACGCGTATGTCTAGCACCGACGTCGGCGCCCGGTGTCGAAGGCGCGCGCCGAGCTCGCCCGTGGCGCGCATCGGTGATCATCAGCTCGGTCGGCGAGTCGGCCTTGACAGACGTGAGCTTCAGTCGGCTACCATCCACGTATGGCAACTGACCCAGGACCGATCCGCTCCGACGGAGACGCGACGCGCTCCCTCGATCGCGGCGACCGCGGCTCGCGAACGGCGCTCTCGACTCCGACCGGTCTCGCCGACGCCGACACGCGAGCGACCGCGGTGGATCGACGCGGAGTCGCCCGGGCCGTCCTCCAGTGGGTGACGGGTGATCGGGTCGACGCTCGACGGGTCGTGCGCCTCGCCGACCGGCGGTGGCGAGGAGCGGTGGAGCCACTGCTCGGGCCGGAGGACGTCCTGCTCCTCCCAAGCGAGAGCGTGACCGACGACGATGAGACCCGCGAGGCCCCGACCTGCGACTGCGCGGCCGTCCTCGACTACCGCGGTGGACTCGACGAGCCGGGAGACGTCGCCTGGTTCGGCGAGCTGCGGGTCCAGACGGAGGACTACGCCTCGATCGCGTTCCTCCCGGTCACCGGTGCGACGACCGCACGGCTCCGCGATGCGAACGGCTGGCAGGCCTATCTGGAGGACGCCGACGCCGCCCGCGCCTCCGGTCGGCTGGTCCCGCAGCTCCTGGGAGCCGCGGTCGCCGTGAGCGGTCTGCCGCTGACGGACGACCCCGCTGCCGGACCCGTCGCTGCCGTCGATGTCGGCCGGGACGGGGTCGCGACGCTCGGTCCGGACGGGCTGGTCCTCGGCGACGCCCGAGACCCCGACGGTCTCGCGGCCGCCCTCGACAGGTCGTACCGTCCGCTCGACCGGCTCGCCGCGCTGGGCGGCGGTGTCGCCGACGACATCGCGCGCCGCCCCTGGCTGGCGCTGTACCGCGCCGGCCTCGCCTTCGCCGCCGCCGACGACACCGGCCCGGCGTGGTCGGTGGTCGGGCTCGGAACGTCCCTCCGACCGGACGGGGAGGTGACGACGCTCACGCGCTCCGACCTGATCCTCCTGCACCGGGGCGACGAGCGCGTCCTGGTGGAGCCCCGGACCCTGCGGCGGTTCGCCCTCGCACCCGCCACCGCGGTCGTCGTCGAACGGCTGCTGAGCGACGGCCCGGACGACGAGCCGCGCACGCCGGCCGACGAGGCCTTCGTCTCGCGGCTCGTCGAGCGGTTCGAGCACGAGGGCGTCCACCTCCGGAGAGGAGCATGACGGCCTCGCCGGTCCTCGTGCCCCTGGTCTCGCCGACGGCGGCGGCCAGGACCGTTGCGGCGGTGAGCGCGACGGGGACGCGCATCCGCTTCGCCGACGGCGTCGAGGCGATCGACCTCACGAGCGGACTGTGGAACGCGCCGTTCGGCTGCGGCCGACCGGAGTTCACCGCTGCCATCGCCGCGGCTCTGGCCGAGGCCTCCTACCTGTCCCTCTTCCGGCGGAGTCACCCCTGGGCGGAGCGGGCGGCCGCGGCACTGCTCACGGTCGTCGGCGACGCGCTCCCGCACGCCTCCTTCCGGCGCGTCCTCCTCACCACCTCGGGCGGCAGCGCGAACGACGCGGTCATGAAGCTGCTCCGCCAGCGGGCCGCGCTCCTCGGTCGGCCGGAGCGCCGGCTGGTCGTCGGCCTGTCCGGCAGCTACCACGGGCTCACCTACGGCGCCCACGCCCTGAGCGGCGACGAGCTGGGCCAGGACGTCTACGGCGTCGATCGCTCGGGGGTCCGGCACGTGGCGCACGACGATCCGGACGCCCTCAAGTCGCTGCTCCACCGGGAGGGACGGCGCATCTGCGGCATCGTCGTGGAGCCCGTCCTCGGCTCCGGTGCCCTCCCGCTCTCGGACGCACTCCTCGCGGTGCTCGAGAGCGCCTCCCAGGACGGCGTCCCCGTCGTCGCGGACGAGGTGGCGACCGGCTTCGGCCGCACCGGCCCGTTCCTCGCCTCCTCGCGCTGGCCGTTCGCGCCCGACGCGGTGGTCCTCTCGAAGGCTCTGACGAACGGCACGCTCGCGGCGGCCGCCGTGGTCGTCGGCGAGCGGCTCCTCGCCGAGATCGATGCCGCCGACGCCCCGTTCGTCCATGCGGAGACCCAGGCGGGGACACCCGCGGTCTGCGCCGCCGTCCTGCAGAGCCTCGCGCTGCTCCCCGAGCTGCTCGGAGCCGACGGCTTCCCGCGCGTGAGCACCGCCCTCGACCGTGCCGTCACCGCGCTGTCCGCGCATCCGCGGGTGCTCGGATCCTCCGGCGCCGGGTCCTTCCGGGCCCTCCACATCGCGGGGGTCGCCAGCGCCGAGGAGGTCCTCGGCCTGGTGGAGGACGTCCGGCGGCGCGGGGCGGTCGTGCACCCCGCGCCGGGCGGGATCCAGTTCCTGCCTGCGGCGGTGTCCACCGACCACGACCTCGCGGGCATCCCGCGCATCATCAGTGCGGCGCTCGACGCATGAGCGTCCGCAGCACCGATCTGCGGACCGGTCTGGCGTCGGATGCGGCGACCACCGGCTCCCGGCAGACCCTCTTCGTGCTCGACAGCGCGCTCGTCCGGCGCGGAGCCGTCGAGCCCGAGCGACTGCACGGACGGGTGGTCGTCCTCGACGTCGCGTCCGAGCAGGGTCGGCTGCTCGACACCGTCGACCGCGCCCTCCGCGCCGTCCGTCCCGACCGCCTCGTCGGCATCGGCGGCGGCAGGCTGCACGACGTGGTGGCGCTGGCGCGCCTGTTCGCCGCCGACCGCACCCTCCGATCGCGCCTCGACGGACTGCTGAGCAGGCACGGCGGGCTTCTCGCTCCAGACCTCCCCGCATCGACGGAGGTCCCTCGTCTCGTCCTGGTGCCCACGACGATCGGGCCCGGCAGCGAGACGAGCGCCGCGGCCTGCCGCGAGATCGGCGGCCTCCGCTCCGTCGTGGTCGGCGACGCGCTCCGGGCCGACGCCGCCGTGATCGACGCCGAGCTCACGGCGACGCTGACCCGCTCCTCCGTGCTCGAGGGAGCGGCGGAGGCGGCCCTGCGGCTGATCGGCTCGCGGTCCGGGTCGCCCGCCGACCGCTCCGCCGACGATCGGTCGAGGCGACTGCTGGAGGCGCTGGCCGAGGCCGGCGGCCGCGTCGCCGGGAGCGCCGGACTCGTTCGCCGCGCCGACCGCGCGACGCTCGCTGCGGCGAGCGCCGACAGTCACGGCGTGCTGCGCTCGGCGACCGCCGATCCCTTCGCGGCGACGCACTGGTACCTCGCCAACGAGGTGAGCAGTCGCGCGGGACTGCGGAAGGTGCCGGCGACGATGCCGCTGCTGCCCGTCCTGTGGAGTCGCGACTCCCCGGAGCGTCGCGCGCGACGACGGGCCGTCTGGCAGTGGTTCGCCGCTCCCCTCGGGCTCGACGTCGATCCCGTCGTCGGCAGCGCCCAGTGGTCCGAGCGGTGGAGCATCACCGCACCGGCCGTCGCCGACCGCGCCCTCCGCGACGCGGCACTCGCGATCGTCGCCCGCTGGGGTCGCTCGGCGCTGCCCGGCCTGGCGCTCGACGACGCCCTCCGACTCCTGCGCGCGGCGTTCCTGCCGGCGCAGGCCCATCGACGTCACGAAGGAGGTGAACACATGAACACACAGAACGAACTCGAGTTCCACGAGCTGGAGGCGGCGGTCGCTCCCGACTGGGAGTCGGCGGCCTCCGGCTTCACGAAGGGGCTGCTCGTCGCGGGCCTCTTCCTCGGTCTCCTCACCTGACCGGGACCGACCGACGACACTCGCATTCCAGACGACGACACGAGGAGACGACGCATGCAACCACCCACCCCCCTGCGATTCGAGGAGATCGAGTCGATGGCCGCACCCGATTCCGACTGGTACATCGCCGCGAAGCTCGGGATCGCCGTCGGGCTCGGGCTCGGCGCGATCGTCCTGACCTAGCTCTCGAGGAGAGCACCTCTTCACCGAGGACTTCATCACCGAGGAGGTGAGAAATGGAGAATCCTGTTCTCTTCCAGGAGATCGAACCCGCGGTCGCTCCGGCCGACGGCTGGCGGGCCGCCGACGCCGGCCTCGGCATCGTGATCGCGCTCGGCAGCATCGTGATGCTCGCGACCTAGCCGACAGTGCACCTCCCGCGGTCCCGGACGCTCGAGCGTCCGGGACCGCTCCCTCTCAGACCTGGAGCGACCATGCAGCACCCCTCGGACCCGCCGCCCCTCACCGCGGCGAGCGCCGCCCTCCTTGGCGCCCTCTCCCCCGCCACCGTGGCGCCGGAGGACCTCTACGGACCCGACGGGTCCGTCGTCTACGAGCACTTCACCGCGGAGGACCGCAGCGAGATCAGCCCCCTGCTGGCAGCGGTCCGCCGGACCGAGGGGCCGATCCTCGAGCTGGCCTGCGGCGGCGGACGCCTCACGGTGCCCCTCCTGGGCCTCGGCCGCCCCGTCGTCGGCCTCGATCTCTCGCCGACGATGGTCGACATCCTCCGGTCGCGGATCGCGGCGCTGCCCGCCGCCAGGATCGCCGACGGCTCCCGGGCGCTGGTCGGCGACATGACCTGCTTCCACCTGCCGGAGCGCTTCGGCGCCGTCGTCCTCGGCGCCACGTCCATCGCGCTCCTGGACCGAGCCGGCCGGCACGCCTTCCTCCGAGCCGCCCGCGAGCACCTCGGAGCGGACGGCGTCCTCCTGATCACCGCGTCGAGCCCCGACCACGCCTACGTCGCCGGAAGCCGCAGCTCGCGCATCCGCGCCGTGCCCGGGCCGTCCGGCGGACCGGGAGCGGCCGTCGTGACGTCCGCCGTCACCCCCGACGGTCTCCACCGGGACGTCGAGGTCGTGCAGCTCGGTCTCGATCCCGGCGGGCGGGCGGCGGCTCGGCTCTTCCACTCGCGGGTGAACGTCGTCGACGCCGAGGAGGTCTCGGCGGAGGCCGGGCGTGCGGGACTTCGCGTCGCCGCGCGCACCGAGCTGGCGGAGACCGAGGACTCGACGCTGCTGCAGCTGGTCTGGGCATGAGTGACCCCGTGCCGCGACTGGCGGACACCGTGACGATCGACGAGCCGATCGCGCCCGGCGCTCCGTGGATCCTCTCGGTGCGGGGCGTCCCGCGCGCACGGGTCGGTCCCGCGGTGGCGACCTTCGCCGCCGGGCTGCGCCCGAGCGCGCACGAGACGGACGAGACCGACGGCACAGGGACCGCGCGGCTGTCGGACGAGGAGACGGCCGCCCTGCTCCGCGAGTTCGCGGCGGCCGGGCTCCTCGCCGGCTCCGAGCGCCGCGAGCCCCGGTCGCATCGGCTGCAGTTCCGGCCGCCGGCGAGTTTCCAGCTGACCCTGCTCGACGCGACGCGGCCGGCGCTCGTGCTCGCGCGGCTCCTGCGCCGACGGCCGATCCGGCTGCTCGCCGTCGCCGCGGTCGTCGCGGTGCTGCTCCTGGGTACCGCGAGCGCGATCGCGCACTCGGCGGAGATCGCCGCCGTCCTCAGCGAGCCACTGCCCCTGCCCTCGCTCCTCGCGGTCTCGGTCGCGTTCCTGCTCGCGGGAGCGGTCCATGAGGCCGGTCACGCGGTCTCCCTCGCGGCCTTCGGTGGACGGCCGCGGCGCGCCGGGGTGATGATTTTCTACCTCGCCCCCGCGTTCTTCTGCGACGTCACCGACGGCTGGCGCCTGGGCGACCGGCGCTCCCGCGCGGCGGTCGCGCTTGCCGGTCCGGCGGTGCACCTCGTCCTCGCGGCGGGCGCCGCGACGGCGCTGCTCTGGTCGTCGACGGGGCGGTCCGCTCTCGCCTGCTTCGTCGTCGCCGCCGCGCTCAGCGCAGTGACCAATCTCATTCCGCTCGTGCACCTCGACGGCTACCTGGCCCTGGTCGCGGTCCTCGACCGGCCGTTCCTGCGCAGAGCCGCGATCCGAGCCGTCGGCGACGCCGTCCTGCGCCTGCTGGGGGGAACCGCGCCACGTGCCTCCCCCTGGCTCGTCCTGTTCGGAGTCGGCTGCCGCGGCTTCGCCCTGCTCCTGATCGGCTGGGCCTACGTCCGCAGCGTCCCCGTCCTGATCCTCACCGAGCCGGGCGCGGTCATCGCGCTCGTGTTCGCCGCAGCGCTCCTCGGCGCACTCGTCGTCTCCCTCGTCCGGTTCGCGCGAGCCGCGAGAGAAGCGCGAGTCGGAGCGCTCCGGGTCGCCGTCGCGTCCGCCGTCCTCGCCGCCGCTCTCGCCGGCGTCACAGCCCTCCCCCTCGAGGAGCGGATCGAGGGCGGCTACGTCGTCCGCAACGGCGAGGCCTTCCTCGTGCGGACCTCGGCCGACCCGAGGATCGTGCCGGGTACCCCGGTGCGGCTGACCAGCAACGGGATCGCGGTGCGGTCTCCGCGGTCGACGGCCGTCGTCAGCGGGCCCGCGGAGTCGCTGCTCGCCCCGATCGCGGCGCTCGCGCCCCTCACCGGGCTCGACGACGTGCCGGCCGTCGGCTATCCCCTCGCCCTGCCCGACTCCGCGAGCACTCCCCCGGTAGGCGGCGCCTCGGTGTCGCTCGGCGGCGGCACGATCGGCGGCGCGGTGCTCGATCTCGTCGCTGGGGACGCGCTCCGCCGCCTGGGGGTCGGCCGGTGACCGGCGGGAGTGTGCTCGAGAGCGCCTTCGAGCACGCCCTCCGCGTGCTCGCCGCTGCAAGGGACGGTGACACGGTCCTCGGCTGGCGAGGCAGGACCCTCTCCGGTCCCGTCCGGCGCGACCGCGAGCGGCTCTGGCTCCGCCTCGTCAGCTCCCCCTCGGCGCTCGCCCAAGGGACGTGGTGGACCGGCACGGCGGACAGCGCCGTGCTCCCGGCCCTGCCCAAGCCGGTCGTGCTCGCCGTCGAGGAGTGGGACCCGCCCCACGTCGAGGGGTACCGGCTCCGCGCCGAGTTGATGACCCGTCTGCCCGGTCGTGCCCTGTCCCCGACGGCGGAGCTGGCGCCCGAGACCGAGGTCGATCCGGCGGTCTGGGTCGAGCTCGGCGGGATCCTCGACGCGCTCGCCGCCGTCCCGACGCAGCGGGAGTCGACCGTCCCCGCCACGGTGGACCGGCTGCTGCGCAGCTTCTTCGGCGATCGGTTCCCGCGCGGCACCCCGTGCTGGACGACGGCGCACGGCGACCTGCACCCCGGCAACCTGCTCGTCGCGCCGCTCGGCCTCGCCGACTGGGAGGCCTGGGGGCGCGGACCCGAGCACCTCGACGTCGCGACCCTCTACGTGCACACCCTCGCCGCCCCGGACGCCCGGCGCTCCCTCGTCGAGGTGCTCGGCGAGCGGCTGCACTCGGACGCCGCACTGCCCGCCCTCGCCTTCGCCGCCGCGAAGGTGCTCGCTCGGTCGGTCTCCGGCGACTACCCGACGCTGGTCACCCCCGTGCACCGGCTCCTCGACGACCTGACCGCGCGACCGCTCGGCGCCGGCGGCACGACCGCTCGACGACGATGACCCCCTCGACCCGAAAGGCCCGCCCATGAGCTCGGCGCTCGACTTCCTGCACTTCACCAAGTCCTTCCGCGGCCGCCGCGTCGTGGACGACCTCAGCTTCTCCGTGCGGCAGGGAACGGTCGTCGGTCTTCTCGGCCCGAACGGCGCCGGCAAGAGCACGGCGCTCCGCGGGCTGGTCGGACTGCTGCGCTCCGATTCCGGTGAGGCGCGGATCGGCGGCCACCGGTTCGCGGAGCTGCGCGCTCCCGCCCGGGTCGTCGGCGTGCACCTCGACGGCCTCGGCTTCGAGAACGGCATCACCGGCCGCCGGCACCTCGCGATCGTCTGCCGCGCGGTCGGCGAACCGCTCTCGCGGGTCGACGAGCTGCTGCAGACGGTCGGCCTCACCGACGCGGCGCGACGGCCGGTCCGCGGCTACTCGACCGGGATGCGCCAGCGCCTCGGCCTGGCCACGGCCCTGGCGGGTGACCCGGAGATCCTCGTCCTCGACGAACCTGCGAACGGGCTCGACCCCGAGGGGATCCGCTGGCTGCGGCGCCTGATCCGCGCTGAGGCCGAGCGCGGACGGACGGTCCTCGTCTCCAGTCACCAGCTCGCCGAGCTCGAGCACACCGTCGACGAGGTCGTCGTCCTGCGGCGCCGGATGCTCTTCCACGGTCCGCTCGAGGACCTCACCCGCTCGGGAGGGCGGAGTCTCGAGGACGGCTACTTCGACCTCGTCGACGGCGAGGCCGGTCGATGAGCGGGGCCGGCGCGCTCGCACGGGCCGAGATCCTGCGCTCCCGCAGCGGCTCGTCGTTCCCGGTCCTCCTCGCCTACGCGATACTGATCCCCGTCTTCGCCCTGAACATGCCCGGTACGACGGATCGGCTCGGCGGCCTCGACGACGCTCCGGCGAGCCGCTTCGTCTTCGGCTTCGCGGCCTGCGCCGCCCTGGGCGCGTGCTTCTACGGGTCCTACGCCTACACCCGGGAGACGTACTACCACTCGCTCGACCGGACGCTGCTGCTCGGCAGCCGGGACGCGATCCTGGTGGCGAAGGCGCTGGCCGGCGCGGTCTCGGGCGCGGTCTTCGGGGTCGTGGCGGTCGTGGGCTGGTGGCCGATCTCCGCGGTGGTGCTGGCGACCGCCGGCCGCCGCCTGACGCCGGACATCACGCTGCTGTCCGCCTCGCTCGGCGTCGTCCTCGCCTTTGCCCTCAGCGGCGTGCTGGGCGTCGGCGTCGGCTACGCGGTGGGGAACTACTACGCCTGCATCCCGATCGCGCTGGTCCTGCCGGCCGCCCTGGCCGTGCCGTTCCTCGGCGTGGCCCGCGACGCCGGGCGGCTGCTCCCGATCGGAGCCGTCGCCGGAGCGACCGGAGCGCCGGTCGACGGGATGCTCCCGGCGCCACTCGCGCTGGCCGTCCTGGCCGTCTGGGCACTCCTGGCGATCGGCGGCGCACGGATCCTCGAGCAACGGCGGGCGCGGTGACGGACGCGGCAGCGGAGGGACCGCTCACCCGCGCCGTCGCCGCCGAGTCCCGGCGCGTGGTCGCGAGCCGGACACCGCTCTGGGGACTGGTCTTCGGACTGCTGCCCGTGCTCCCCCTCCTCCTCGCCGTGACGCAGGTCGATCTCGGCGCGCTCCCGCCCGGAGAAGCGGCCTCGCTCGAGCACGCGATCTCGGCGGCGCTGCTGCAGGGCGGCGTCGTCGGGGCGGCGGCCTTCGGAGCACTGCGGACGGCGAGCGCCTTCGAGAAGGGGATCCTCGCACGCGACGTGCTCTCGTCAGGGCTCCGGCCGGCGCTCGCGGCACGGTTCCTGGTGACGGCGGGTGCCGGTGCGGTGCTCGCGACGGCGGCGGTCGCGGTCGGAGTCGCCGGCGTCGCGGTCGTCTCGGCGGGAAGGGTCACTCCGGACGTCGGCGTCGTGATCCTCGTGCCTGTGGCCGGTACCGGAGGTGCGATCTGGGGCGCGCTGGTCGGCACGATCGTCCGAGCACCGCTCTTCGTGCTCTTCGCGGCCCTGGCACCGCTCAGTGTCGCGACCTTCACGAGTGGCACCGCCCTCGAGGACGTCGCGCCCCTCGCTGCGCTGTCGGCGTCCGCGCCGCCCACGGTCGCGGCCGTGCTGGCGGGCCCGGCCTGGCTGCTGGCACTCGCTCTCGTCGCGGTCGCGTCGGGGCGTCGGCGCCCGCTGCTCTGACGGAGCTCCGCCGCGGGCGGGTCTGCCAGGAAAGTTCACCTCGTCCGCATGGGGAAAGTCATGCTGATCGAGTAGCCCGCGCAGAGGGCGTATCGAGATCCACCAGCGCCAGCAGGACGAGTCTGCAGACCCCCTGCTGACGACGGCGGGTCTCGATACGCCCCTTCGGGGCTACTCGACCAACATGACGGGGCGCAGCCGCGTCTTTTCACCCGCCACCAAGACGCGAAGCGGCTTCGCCGCTCGATACGCCCCTGCGGGGCTACTCGACCAGCATGTCTGCGGGCGTCTCTTCCCAGTGGACCACGCACGAGGGCCCGCGCACTCTGCGTGCGCGGGCCCTCGTCGTTCAGTGGTGCGGTGCTACTGCACGTCCTCGTCGACCCAGTCGAAGGTCTTCGTGACGGCCTTCTTCCAGAGGCGGTACTGCCGGGCGGCCTCGTCCTGGTCCATCTGCGGGGTCCAGCGCGAGTCCTCCTGCCAGTTCTGGCGCAGGTCGTCCAGGTTCTCCCAGAAGCCGACCGCGAGGCCCGCGGCGTACGCGGCGCCGAGCGCGGTGGTCTCCGCGACGACCGGCCGGACGACCGGGACGCCGAGGATGTCGGCCTGGAACTGCATGAGCAGGTTGTTGGCGATCATGCCGCCGTCGACCTTGAGCTCCTGCAGCGGGACGCCGGAGTCGGCGTTGACCGCGTCCAGGACCTCGCGGGTCTGGAACGCCGTCGCCTCGAGCGCGGCGCGGGCGATGTGGCCCTTGTTGACGTAGCGGGTGAGGCCGACGAGCGCACCGCGCGCGTCCGCTCGCCAGTACGGCGCGAAGAGGCCGGAGAACGCGGGGACGAAGTACGCGCCGCCGTTGTCCTCGACCGTCGCGGCCAGCGCCTCGACCTCGGGGGCCGAGCCGATGAGGCCCAGGTTGTCGCGCAGCCACTGGATCAGCGAGCCGGAGACCGCGATCGAGCCCTCGAGCGCGTAGTGCACCTCGCCGTCGCCGAGCTTGTAGCCGATCGTCGTGAGCAGCCCGTTCTTGGAGTGCACGATCTCGGTGCCGGTGTTGAAGATCAGGAAGTTGCCGGTGCCGTAGGTGTTCTTCGCCTCGCCCGGATCGAACGCCGCCTGGCCGAAGGTCGCGGCCTGCTGGTCGCCCAGGATGCCCGCGATCGGGACCTCGCGCAGCAGCGAGGAGGACTCGACCTGCCCGTAGACCTCGGAGGAGGAGCACACCTCGGGGAGCATCGACTTCGGCACCCCGAAGGCCTCGAGGATGTCGTCGCGCCACTCGAGCGTCTCGAGGTCGAGAAAGAGGGTGCGCGAGGCGTTGGTGACGTCGGTCTTGTGCACGCCGCCGTCGACTCCGCCGGTGAGGTTCCAGAGGACCCAGGTGTCGGTGGTGCCGAAGATCAGGTCGCCGGCCTCCGCCTTCTCGCGGGCGCCCTCGACGTTCTCGAGGATCCAGACGATCTTGGTGCCGGAGAAGTAGGTCGCGAGCGGGAGCCCGACGATCGACTTGAAGCGGTCCGCGCCCTCGTCGCCGGCGAGCCGGTCGACGATCGACTGCGTGCGGGTGTCCTGCCAGACGATGGCGTTGTAGACGGGCTTGCCGGTGGTCTTGTCCCAGACCACCGCGGTCTCGCGCTGGTTGGTGATGCCGACGGAGGCGATGTCGTGGCGGGTCAGGTCGGCGCGGGAGAGCGCCTGGCCGATGACCTCGCGGACGTTGTTCCAGATCTCGATCGGGTCGTGCTCGACCCAGCCCGCGCGCGGGAAGATCTGCTCGTGCTCCTTCTGGCCGGTCGAGACGATCGAGCCCTTCTTGTCGAAGATGATCGCGCGGGACGACGTGGTCCCCTGGTCGATAGCGATGACGTAGTCAGCCATGAATGATTACTCCTTCGTAACGGGTGAAGTGGAGTGCGGATCGCGAGCCGGAGCGGCCCGCAGGACCGGCTAGAGGATCGGCAGCAGCGCGGTCGAGGCGAGACCGGCGAGGACACCGCCGACGATCGGGCCCGCGACGGGGACCCAGGCGTAGCTCCAGTCGCTCGAGCCCTTGCCCTTGATCGGCAGCAGCGCGTGGGCGATGCGGGGGCCGAGGTCACGGGCGGGGTTGATGGCGTAGCCGGTCGGGCCACCGAGGGAGGCGCCGATCGCGATCACCAGGATGGCGACGGGCAGGGCGCCCAGCGCCGCGAGTCCGCCGTCGCCCTGGCGTCCGCCGCCGAAGCCGATCACGACGAAGACGAGGACGAAGGTGCCGATGACCTCGGTGACGAAGTTCCAGCCGTAGCTGCGGATCGCAGGACCCGTGGAGAAGACGCCGAGCTTGTTGGCCGGGTCGGGCTCCTGGTCGAAGTGCTGCTTGTAGGCGAGCCAGCAGAAGACGGCGCCGAGGATCGCACCGATCATCTGGGCGAGGATGTACATCAGGATCGAGACGATGTTGACCGGGACGCCCGAGCCGAACTCCGTCGCTCCGCTGGCCGCGAGGCCGAGCGTGACGGCCGGGTTGAGGTGCGCACCCGAGTTGTAGGAGACGATCACACCGGCGAAGACGGCGAAGCCCCAGCCGAAGTTGACCATCAGGGTCCCGCCGTTGAGACCCTTGCTCTTCACGAGCGCGACGTTGGCGACCACGCCGCAGCCGAGGAGCACGAGCATCGCCGTTCCCACGACTTCCGCGAGGAACACCACTCCGAGATTGTCCACGTTGACCTTTTCCTTTTCATCGGTCGGAACGCGCGAACGCGCCCGCGACGGGCATCGATGCCCGACGAGTGTGAAGTTATCGGCGCCCCGTACCGGGGACAAGGAACGCCGCGTGCACGTTTGTGCGTTGTGACGACGGAAGTCCCGGCTCGAGATCACTCCTCGAACCGGGACTCCCGTCGATCCGCGCCAGTCGCCCCGCTAGGAGGCTGCGACCGCCGTCGGCGCCTGCACCGAGGTGCCGCCGACATCGACGCCGTTGTACTTCTTCAGGTGCTCGATGGTCGCGTCGACCTCCTGGGCGCGCTCCGCCTCGTCCCAGCCGAGGACCTCGCCGGTGTGCTGCGCGAGCTCCTCGAGCAGCTCGCGGCTCAGGCCGCCGGTGAAGGCGTGGTTGGTGCGGCGCATGACCAGGTCGATCAGGTGCACGACGCTCTCGCGCTGGGCGAGGTAGCGGATCTCACCGGTGGTGAAGTCCTTGTCGAAGTCGAGCGCCTCGTCGTGGCCGTCGGCCAGGGCCTCGATGACCTCCTCCGCCCGGGTGCCGTAGCGCTCGAGCAGCTGGCCGGTGCGGGCCGAGGACAGACCGGAGCGGTGCTGGCTGATCCACTGGGCGCGCGAGGCGTCCGTGCGCGGGAAGCCCTTGCCGCCGCCGATCGCGGTCTTCACGGTCGAGACGCGGCGGGTGACGCCGATCCGCTTGAAGACCTCGTTCGAGAGGTGCTCGGACAGGGCGCGGAACGTCGTCCACTTGCCGCCGACCAGGCTCAGCACGGGAGTCTTCCCGCCGGGGAGGGTCGAGGGCTCGATGCGGTAGTCGCGGGAGACGAAGCCGGGGGTCTCGTCGTCGTGGCGGGGCAGCGGGCGGATGCCGGAGAACTTGAAGACGATCTGCTCGCGGGTGACCGGGATCGAGGGGAACACGTGGTTCACCAGGTCGAAGAAGTAGTCGATCTCCTCCTCGGTGCAGACGGCCGGCTCGTTGGGGTCGGCCTCGATGTCGGTGGTGCCGACCATGACCCGGCCCTTGAGCGGGTAGATCAGCACGATGCGGCCGTCGCTGTGCTCGAAGAACATCTCGCGGCCCTCGCAGGCCTCGACCAGCTCGGGGTTGTCGAGGACGATGTGCGAGCCCTTGGTGCCGCCCATGAACTTCGTGGTCGTGCCGAGCGCCGTGTTGGTGAAGTCGGTCCACGGTCCGGAGACGTTGACGACGACGTCCGCCTGGAAGGCGAACTCCTCGCCGCTCTCGCGGTCGCGCAGCAGCACGCCGCCCTCGGAGGTGCCGACGGCTTCGACGTAGTTGGCCGCGCGGGCCTTCTTTCCGCCGACGAGCGCGTCGCGCAGCACATCGAGCGCCAGGCGCTCGGGCTCGTGCACGGAGGCGTCGAAGTAGGTGGCGGTGTACTTGATCTTCGGGTCGAGCTTGGGCAGCTCGTTCAGCGAGCGCTTGCGACCGTGGAACTGGTGGCGCGGGACGACGCCGCCGTCGCGGGAGAAGAAGTCGTACAGGGTGAGGCCGACCTTGATCAGCAGCGCGCCGCGCTCCTGGGGCTTGCCCGACTTGTGGGTGAGGAAGCGCAGCGGCGCGGCCAGGATGCCCGAGAACGTCGAGTAGATCGGGATCGTGGTCTGCAGCGGCTTCACGTAATGCGGAGCGATCTTGAGCAGGCCGTTGCGCTCGTGCACGCCCTCGTTGACGAGGCGGAACTCGCCGTTCTCGAGGTAGCGGATGCCGCCGTGGATCATGTGGCTCGAGGCGCTGGACGCGCCCGAGACGTAGTCGCCGCGCTCGACCAGGGCGACGTCGACGCCGTTGAGCGCGAGCTCGCGGAACGTCCCGATGCCGTTGATGCCACCGCCGATCACGAGGACGGTCGCGCGGGGGGTGTCCCGCAGTGCGGAGACGCTCTCGCGGAGAGAGGAGCTTCCGGGAGTTCCGACAGACTGTGCCACTTCGTACTCGCCTTCGTGTCGTAGGTGTTGCGTCGAATGCCTCGTGCGAGTGTGGCCGCCCCAGATGGACGGTTGATATCGCGAGGGAATACAGCCATCCTTGACCCGACAACACATCCGGTCAAGACGGGTGGAAATACGTGCAAGGAGTGGCAATGACCCCTGTCCGACCGGTCGTCGAGCTGGACGAGACGACGCACGCGACCCACCCGGACAAGACGCGCGACGCGCTCCGGGCCGCGCAGCTGTACTACATGCAGGACCTGACGATGGACGCCATCGCGCACGAGCTGCACACCTCGCGCTCCTCGGTGTCGCGGCTGCTCTCGCACGCCCGCGCGACGGGACTGGTGGACATCCAGATCCGCTCCCCCCTCGACCGGGCGAGCGCGCTGTCGGCGGAGGTGCGCGCGCACTTCGACATCACGGCGCACATCGTCCCGGTGCCCGATCACACCAGTGAGATCGACCGGCTCGAGCGCGTCGCGCTGTCGGCCGCGCGGATCCTCGGGCCGTTCATCGACTCGAACATGATCGTCGGCATCGCCTGGGGCTCGACGATGAGCGCGATGAGCCGGCACCTGATCGCCAAGGAGACGCACAACACCCAGATCGTGCAGCTCAACGGCGCGGGCAACACCGAGACCACCGGCATCAACTACTCCAGCGAGATCCTGCGGCGCTTCGGCGACGCGTACGCCGCGAAGGTGCAGCAGTTCCCGGTGCCGGCGTTCTTCGACGACCCGATGACCAAGAAGGCGGTCTGGCGCGAGCGGTCGACCAAGCGGGTGCTGGAGCTGCAGCAGCGGATGGACGTCGCGCTCTTCGGCCTCGGCTCGCCGTTCGCGGCGGTGCCCTCGAAGGTCTACATCGGCGGCTACCTGGAGCCGAGCGACTTCACCTCGCTCAGCGCGTCCGGCGTGGTCGGCGACGTCGCCACCGTGTTCTACCGGGCCGACGGCACCTGGGACGACATCCCCATGAACGAACGTGCAAGCGGCCCGGACCTCTCCACCGTGCGCCGCGCCTCCCGCCGCATCTGCGTCGTCTCGGGCGCCTCGAAGCTCCCGGGCCTGCGCGGCGCCCTCGCCGCCGGCCTCCTCACCGACCTCATCCTCGACGAGGGCACGGCCCGCGCCCTGATCTCCGGCTGACCCCCGGCTCTCTCCCCCTCCCGCGAGATGCCACTTATGAGCACGACACGCCGCAGAATCTCGTCATATGTGGCATGCCGCGGCGGGGGTCAGAGGCCGAGAGCGCGGCGGACGCGGGCGGCCGTGGCCTCGGGGTGGTCGACGAGGCCGGAGAGACGCACGCGGATGTGGCGGTAGCCGAGCGCCTGGATCGCCTCGCTGCGCGCGATGTCCCGCTCGTACTGCCGCGTGTCCGTCCGGTGCTGATCGCCGTCGTACTCGACGACGACCCACTGATTCGGATAGAGCAGATCCACCCGCGCGACGAAGACACCGTCCGCGTCGTACAGCTCGACGTTGAGCTCCGGCTCGGGCAGCCCCGCGCGGATCAGCAGCAGCCGGAGGAGCGTCTCCTTCGGCGACTCGGAGCCGACCCGGACGAATCCGACCGCCTCCCGAGCGCGCCGGCCGCCCCGCCCGCGATAGCGTGCCGCCCTCGCCGCGAGGACCTCGAGATCGACGCGGAGGCCGCGGCGACCGAGCTCCTCGTCGGGCCGCACGAGAGCATCGCCGAGCACGACCAGCTCGTCGAGCGATCGCGAGTCGGCGAGATGGCAGAAGGTCGAGGCGGGATCCGTCACCGGATGGCCCGCGTCGACGACGGTCACCGCCTCGTCCCAGAGATGGTGCGACTTCACGCCGACCCGACGGGCGGCTCGCATCGGCGGCGTGACCGACACGTGCAGCGGAGTGGTCTTCGTCGCCCGCCGATCGGGCAGCTGGAGGAGATGAGCGGCGGTGACATGCGAGAAGAACTCGCCCGGCCGCATCACGGCGGCGAACGCGGTGATCGTCTCGCCGTAGGTCACCGGCTCGATCGCGGCACGAGCACCCCGGAAGACGCCGACCGGGTACTCCGCCACCAGCCGATGGCGCGCGAGCTCGCTCGTCGACGCGTTCACGATCCGGGTCTCTGTGTCGTCCTGCATGCGAGGACCCTGCCGCACCCCGCGCTCCTCCGCGCGCGTTCTCCACAGCCCCTTCCCGCGAGATGCCACTTATGAGCACGACACGCCGAGGAATCGCCTCATAAGTGGCATCTCGCGGAAGGCGGCAGGGCTGGGGAGGAGCGTCAGGACTCGCGGGCGTGGGCGTCGAGGAAGGCGTAGACCTCGGCGTCGTCGATGCCGGGGAAGGTGCCGGAGGGCAGCGGGGCGAGGACGTGCGCGTGCAGGCGGGCGCTCGGCCAGGCGTTGCCGTCCCAGCGCTGGGCGAGCTCGGCGGGGGCGCGGCGGCAGCAGGACTCGTCGGGGCAGCGGGACTGCTCGCGGCGGTCGGTGTCGCGGCCGCGGAAGAAGCGCGCCTCGGCGAAGGGGACGCCAACGGTGATCGAGAACTCCTCCGTGGCGGTGGTGCCGGTCTGCGAGGCCGACCAGAAGGTGCCGGCCGGCGTGTCCACGTACTGGTAGTACTCCGTCGTCCGGTTGGTGCGGCTGAAGGCGGAGCGCGCCGACCAGTAGCGGCAGACGATCTGCCCCTCCACGGCGCCCGTCACGTCGGTCGGCAGCGGCAGGCCGTCGTTCTCGTAGGCCTTCTGGATCGAGCCGTCGCCGAGCACGCGGAGGAAGTGCATCCGGATGTCGAGGTGCGAGGTCAGCAGGTTGGTGAAGCGCAGCGCCGCCGCCTCGTGCGTGACGCCGAAGCCGTCCCGGAAGTCCTCGACGGAGATGTCCCGGTCGCGCTTCGCCTCCTCCAGGAACGCCACGGCCGGCTCCAGCGGCATCAGGCAGGCCGCCGCGAAGTAGTTGATCTCGAGCCGCTGCCGGAGGAAGTCGGCGTAGGTGACCGGGCGCTCGTGGCCGAGCAGCCGGTGCGCCATCGCCTGCAGGGCGAGCGCCCGCAGCCCGTGCCCGCCGGGGATCGAGGCGGGCGGCAGGTAGATCCGTCCGTTCGCGAGGTCGATCACCGAGCGCGCCGAGTGCGGCAGATCGCCGACGTGGATGATCTCGAAGCCGAGGTGCCGCGCCATCTTCGAGACCGAGCTGTGGGTCAGCGCTCCCCCGCGGTGCCCGACCGTGCGGAGCATCTCGCCGGCGACCGCCTCGATCTCGGGCAGGTACGCGTTGTGCTCGCGCAGCTGCAGCCGCTGAGCGGTATTGGCGCGCCGCGCCTCCTCCGGTGTCGCGCTGGCCTCGCTCTTGCGGCGCGCCAGCTCGCGGTAGACGCCGAGGAACGCCTCGAGGACGGGAGTGGTCAGGCTCTTGTTGACCTTGAACTCCGGCAGCCCGAGCGAGCGGTAGAGCGACCCCTTCTGCACCCGCGCCAGCTCGATCTCGAGGGCGGCGCGCTCGCTCGGCGGCTCGTCGGAGAGCAGCGCGGCGAGCTCGACGCCGAGCGCGGTGGCGAGCGCCTGCATCAGCGAGAGCCGCGGCTCCCGGCGTCCGGTCTCGATCAGGGAGAGCTGGCTGCCCGAGACGCCCACGCGCTCGGCGAGCTGCCCGAGGGTCAGCCCGCGGCGGGTCCGGAAGTGCCGGATGCGCTGCCCGAGCAGGGCGGCATCGGTCCCGGCGGTGGGGACGGCGGCGGGGTCGGTGGTGTCGGTCACGGCGAGCTCCAGCGATCGGTTGTGACGGAAGCGCAAAAACCACGGTTCTTGACGGTCAAGGCCTCGCAAATACCCCTCGATCCTCCTCCATCCTGGCTTCAGGCGCCAGAGAGCGCCCCTCGCACCGTCGGATCACGACCGCCACGAGGACCGACTCCCCACCCCGTCGACGACGACTGCACTGAAAGCGGAGCCAGCATGAGCATCTACAGCAACACCCTCCTCCTCGAGACGACCACCATGACCGCGCCGACCCCGGTCGACGCACCGGTCGTGCCGCCCGCCCCGCTGGCCCTGCGCCGCTGGGTGCGCGAGACGGCCGCGATCCTCCAGCCCGACGCGATCGAGTGGTGCGACGGCTCCCCCGCCGAGTGGTACCGCCTCACCGCCCGGATGGTCGAAGAGGGGAAGCTGATCGCCCTGAACCCGGAGTGGCGGCCCGGCTCCTTCCTCGCCCGCACCGACCCCGACGACGTCGCCCGCGTCGAGGACCGCACCTTCCTCTGCACCACCGACGAAGCCGACGCCGGCCCGACGAACAACTGGCGCGAGCCCTCCGCGATGAAGGCCGAGCTCGCGCCCTACTTCGCCGGCTCGATGCGCGGCCGGACGATGTACGTCGTCCCGTTCTCGATGGGTCCGGTCGGCGGCCCGCTCTCCCAGCTCGGCGTGCAGCTGACCGACTCCGCCTACGCCGTGCTGAACATGCGGATCATGGCCCGAGTGGGCGCTGAGCCGCTCGCCGCCTTCACCGAGGAGACCGCCTTCGTCCGCGGGGTGCACTCGGTGGGCTTCCCGCTCCGCGACGCCGACGGCGCGACCCGCGAGGACGTCGCCTGGCCGTGCAATGCGACGAAGTACATCACCCAGTTCCCCGAGACCCGTGAGATCTGGTCGTTCGGCTCCGGCTACGGCGGCAACGCGCTGCTGGCCAAGAAGTGCTTCGCCCTGCGGATCGCCTCGGCGATGGGCCGCGAGGAGGGCTGGCTCGCCGAGCACATGCTCCTGATCCGGATCGTCTCGCCCGAGGGGCGGAGCTACCACGTGGCCGCCGCCTTCCCGAGCGCCTGCGGCAAGACCAACCTCGCGATGCTGCAGCCGACCATCCCGGGCTGGCGCGTCGAGACGCTCGGCGACGACATCACCTGGATGAAGAAGGGCGAGGACGGCCGCCTCTGGGCGATGAACCCCGAGACCGGGTTCTTCGGCGTCGCGCCCGGCACCGGGCAGAGCAGCAATCCGAACGCCGTGCACACCCTCTGGGGCAACACGATCTTCACCAACGTCGCGCTCCGCGAGGACGGCGACGTCTGGTGGGAGGGCCTCACCGACGAGGTGCCCGAGCGGCTGACCGACTGGCGCGGAGAGCCGTGGACGCCCGCCTCTGGGACCCCGGCCGCGCATCCGAACGCCCGCTTCACCGCGCCGGCCCAGCAGTGCCCGACCCTCTCGCGCGAGTGGGACGCCTTCGAGGGCGTGCCGCTGGACGCGATCGTCTTCGGCGGGCGGCGTGCCAGCAACGTGCCGCTGGTGACCCAGGCGACCTCCTGGCAGCACGGCGTCTTCCTCGGTGCGACCATCGCCTCCGAGAAGACGGCCGCCGCGGAGGGGACGGTCGGCGAGCTGCGGCGCGACCCGTTCGCGATGCTGCCCTTCTGCGGCTACAACATGGCCGACTACTTCGCGCACTGGCTCGCGATCGGCGCGGACCTCGGCGAGAAGGCGCCCGCGGTCTTCCAGGTCAACTGGTTCCGCAAGGGCGCCGACGGCTCCTTCCTCTGGCCCGGCTTCGGCGACAACGCCCGGGTGCTGCAGTGGCTCGTCCGGCGGATCGAGGGGCTCGCGGAGTCGCGGCCCAGCGCGATCGGCGACCTCCCGCTGTCGATCAACACGCACGGGCTCAACCTCTCGGCCGCCGCGAAGGAGGAGCTGTTCTCGGTGCCGGTGGAGGCGTGGCTCGACGAGTGCGCCCTGACGGAGGCGTTCTTCGCCCGCTTCGGCGACCGCCTGCCGCCCGAGCTGGCCGCCGAGCTCCAGGCGCTGCGACTCCGGCTGCTCGCCGAGGAGCTGCCGGCCGCCCACGCGGCCTGACCCCGATCCCGCCGGCCCCGCGCCGGCGCCCCTGTGGCCCGCGGAGGGGAACCATCCCCTTCTTCGCATCCCCCTCCGCGGGTCCACTCCTCTCCTCCGCGCGGCAGCGACCGCGCCGCCGCCCTCATGCTGATCGAGTAGCCCCGCAGGGGCGTATCGAGATCCACCACCTCCGAGCACGTGGGTCTCGATACGCCGCTGACGCGGCTACTCGACCAGCATGAATGCCCGCCCCTTCTTGCTGATCGAGTAGCCCCGCAGGGGCGTATCGAGATCCACCACCTCCGGACGCGTGGGTCTCGATACGCCGCTGACGCGGCTACTCGACCAGCATGTGAGGACCGCTGGCGCGGCTGCTCGACCAGCATGTGGAGATCCCCCACCTACCGCACGACCAGACGGGCACCATGGACGACCGCATCACCCTCCGCTTCCTCGCCGCGCCGCAGGACGCGACCGCCGACGGCCGCAGCGCCCAGGCCGGCCGCGTGCTCGAGTGGATCGACAAGGCCGGCTACGCCTGCGCCGTCGGCTGGAGCGGCGGCTACTGCGTGACCGCGTACGTCGGCAACGTGCACTTCACCCGGCCCATCGCCGTCGGCAACCTGATCGAGGCGACCGCGCAGGTCATCCACACCGGCCGGACGAGCATGCACGTGCTGGTGCGGGTCGCCCAGGCCGACCCGCGCACCGGGCGCTACGAGGCGGCGACGCACTGCCTCCTGATCTTCGTCGCCGTCGACGAGGAGAAGCGCCCGCGACCGGTCCCGGAGTGGACCCCGCGCACGATCGAGGACCTCGCCCTGGCCGAGGGCGCCGCCGCCCGCATCGACGGCCGACGCGCGCTGCACGAGGTGATGCGCGCGCAGGAGTACACGGAGGCGGGGACCGGCCCGCGGATCGTCTTCCGATTCCTCGCCGCGCCCGGCGACGTCAACTGGGGCGGCAACGCGCACGGCGGCATCGTGATGCGCTGGATCGACGAGGCCGCGAACGCCGTCGCGCAGGGCTGGAGCGGCCGGGACGCGGTCGCCGTCTACTCCGGCGGCATCCACTTCTACCGGCCGGTGCGGATCGGGCATCTCGTCGAGGTGGAGGCGCGGCTGATCCACACCGGGCCGCGCTCGATGCACCTTGCGATCCACGTGCGCTCCGGCGACCCGCGGACGGGCGCCCTCGAGCTGACCACGCAGTGCATGAGCGTCTTCGTGGTGCGCGGCGACGACGGAGCGGCCGAGGCGGTGCCGGCGCTCGAGCCGCGGAGCGACGAGGACCGCCGCCTGGACGAGCACGCACGGGAGCTGATCCGGCTGCGGGCCGAGCTGCCGGCGCTGCCGGTCGGCATCGCGGCGACGCTCGCCTGACCGGTCCGCGCCCGCGGGTCGCTAGGGTCGGAGCGTGAAGATCCTCGTCGTGAACGGCCCGAACCTGAACCTCCTCGGCACTCGCGAGCCCGCGGTCTACGGCTCCGACACGCTCGCCGATGCGGAGGCGCTCGCCACCGGCGCGGCGGAGCGGCTCGGCCTCGAGATCGAGTTCTTCCAGAGCAACTCGGAGGGCGCGATCATCGACCGCCTGCACGAGGCGCGCGGCACGGCCGCCGGCCTGCTGCTCAACGTCGGCGCCTACACCCACACCTCGATCGCGATCCGCGACGCCGTCCTCGCCACCGAGCTGCCGCTGGTCGAGGTGCACGTGAGCAACGTGCACCGGCGCGAGGAGTTCCGGCGGCACTCCTACCTGTCGGACATCGCGGTCGCCGTGATCGTCGGCGCGGGGATCGCGGGCTACGGTTACGCGGTCGACGTCCTCGCACGGACCCTGGGGGCGACGGCTCCGGACGCGTAGCGCGGGGTGAGTCGTCGGGGCGTAGCGTCGGAAGCATGACGCCTTCCGACGCGACACCCTCCGCTCCCGACTCCGAGCTCGGCCGCTCCTTCGGCTCGGCCGTCGACGCCTACGACCGCGGGCGCCCGGGCTACCCTGACGACGCGGTGGACTGGCTCGTCGGGCACGCGCCGGCCCGGGTGGCCGGTGCCTTCGTGCCCGAGCGCGCGCGGGCGGCCGGCGCGGACGCCTCCGACCGGGTACGCGCTGTGGACCTCGGGGCCGGCACCGGGAAGTTCACCGCCTCGCTGGTGGCGCGCGGACTCGACGTGACCGCTGTGGAGCCGGACACGGCGATGCTCGAGCGGCTGACGGCGCAGCTGCCGTCGGTCCGGGCGCTGGCGGGGACCGCCGAGGCGATCCCGCTGGCCGACGCGTCCGTCGAGCTGGTCACCGCGGCGCAGTCCTGGCACTGGGTCGACCCCGAGCGCGCGAGCGCCGAGGTCGCGCGGGTGCTGGTTCCGGGCGGCGTGCTCGCGCTGGTCTGGAACATCCGCGACGAGTCGGTGCCGTGGGTGCGGCGCCTCGGCGAGGTCGCCGGCTCCTCCGCCGCCGAGCGCTTCGAGACGGTGCCGCCGCCGCTCGGCTCGGCGCTGGAGCGCGTCGCGTACGCCGAGTTCGACTGGGAGTACGAGCTCGGCCGGCCCGCGCTGCTCGATATGTTCGCCTCCCGCAGCTACGTCATCGCGATGCCCGAGGAGGAGCGCGCGGCGGTCCTCGCCGCCGTCGGCGAGGTCGTCGACGCGCTGCCCGGCGACCGTGTCGCCATGCCGTACGCGACCCGCGTCACCATCGCCCGCCGCGCCTCCTAGCGGGATGCCGCTCCTGCTGCGCCGAGCGTCGCAGCGGGTGCGGAAAATGCTGGTCGAGTAGCCGCGACAGCGGCGTATCGAGACCCACGTCTGCAGAATGGTGGATCTCGATACGCCCCTCCGGGGCTACTCGATCAACATGCAAGCGCGCCCTCACGGGCGGCTGTCGGCGGGCACATCATGCTGGTCGAGTAGCCGCGCCAGCGGCGTATCGAGACCCACCGCACTCCGAGCACGTGGATCTCGATACGCCCTCTGAGAGGGCTACTCGATCAGCATGGCCTCCCCGTACTCCCGAGGAGATCCCGCGTCAGACCTCGTTCGGGTCGCCGCCGACGCGGCCGGCGCGCTCGAGGGCCGTGATGGCGTCGCGCTCGTCGGACGTGAGCTCGAAGCCGAAGACGTCGATGTTCTCCACGATGCGGGCCTTCGTCGACGACTTCGGGAAGACGATGTGGCCGCGGTCGAGGTGCCAGCGCAGCACGACCTGCGCGGGCGTGACCCCGTGCGCCTCGGCCGCGCCGGTGATCACCGGCAGCTCGAGCAGCGGGTACTTGTTCTGCCCGAGCGGCCCCCACGCCTCCGTCGCGATGCCGTGCTGCGCGCCGAACGCGGTGACCGTCGGCTGCTGGTGGTAAGGGTGCAGCTCGATCTGGTTGACGGCCGGGACGACGTCGGTCGCGGCGAGCAGCCGCTCCAGGTGCGGCACGAGGAAGTTCGAGACGCCGATCGAGCGGGTGCGGCCGGCGGCCTGCAGCTCCTGCATCGCCTCCCAGCTCTCGACGTAGCGGTCCTGCTTCGGCTTCGGCCAGTGGATGAGGTAGAGGTCGACGGCGTCGAGGCCGAGCTTCTCGAGGCTGGCGTCGAGCGCCCCGGCCGCCGTGTCGCGGCCCTGGTCGTCGTTCCACAGCTTCGTGGTCACGTACAGCTCGTCGCGCGCGATCCCGGAGGAGGCGAGCGCCCGCCCGACGCCCTCCTCGTTGCCGTAGATCGCGGCGGTGTCGATGTGCCGATAGCCGGCCTCGAGCGCCTCGGAGACGATGCGCTCCGTCTCGGCGGGGTCGACCTGGAAGACGCCGAACCCGAGCTGCGGGATGCTCGTGCCGTCGTTGAGAGTGAGGGTGGGGATGCTGGTCATCCCTCCACCCTGCCAGCGGGCCCCGACACCGGGTACCGGGTTGCGCCCGGCGACCGGCGTCGGCGCGGGCGACTACCCTCGAAGGGCGCTCGCGAGGGCGCACCGACTTCGAGGAGGACCGCACGTGAGCATCATCGCCGCCGCAGACGGATCAGCGCTGGGCAACCCCGGCCCCGCGGGCTGGGCCTGGTACGTCGACGACGAGCGCTGGGCGGCCGGCGGCTGGTCGCACGGCACCAACAACATCGGCGAGCTCACCGCGGTCCTCGAGCTGCTCCGCGCCACCGCGCAGGAGAGCGAGCCCGTGCACATCCTCTGCGACAGCCAGTACGCCATCAAGGCCTGCACCGAGTGGCTGCCGGGCTGGAAGCGGAAGGGATGGCGGAAGGCCGACGGCAAGCCGGTGATGAACGTCGAGATCATCAAGGCGCTCGACGAGGAGCTGCAGGGCCGCGCCGTCACCTTCGAGTGGGTGAAGGGGCACGCCAACCACCGGATGAACGAGGCCGCCGACGTGCGCGCCCGCGCCGCCGCGACGGCCTACCAGCGCCGCACGGCCGTCGACGCCGGTCCGGGCTGGCCGGGAGCCGCCCCCGCCGTGACGCCCGCCGTCGACACCGAGGACGCCCCCGCGACCCTGTTCTGACCCGTGGGGGCGCACCCCGCGCTCAGGGCAGCCGCAGCATCCCGGTCGCGACGAGCTCGCGCACGCGCGGCAGCACGGAGTCCAGCACGGCGGCCTCCTCCACGTGCAGGAGCGAGGCCACCGCGGCCGTGATGGCGGCAATCGACAGCTCGCCGTCGCACGCCCCGACGACCGCGGCGAGTGCTGTGTCCGCCTCCTCCACCCGGGCGAAGCCGCCGCCCTGGCGCAGTCGGAGCACGGTCGGGTCGTCATTGCCCGGCCAGTAGTGCCGCTCCTCGGTCACGTCGCCCGCGACGACGAGCGCCAGCCGCGCGAGGTCGGCGTCGTCGACCGCGGACAGCGCGTCGAGCGCGTCGAGGCAGTGCGCGAGGTGCCCGCCCAGCCCCGCGGTCGCGAACGCGGCATCGAGCCGCTCGAGGCGCCGGATCGGTGGCCGGGGCGAGGCGGGGAGCCGGAGCGTCACGTAGCCGAAGCCGACGCCGGTCACGCCGCGCCGCTCGAAGTCCTCGAGCCAGGCGTCGACGAGCGCGTCGGACTCCGCGCCGCGGGTGGTCCCGCCGTCGCGGATCCAGGTCTCGGCGTAGATCGCCGGATCCTGCTGCTCGCGCTCCACGATCCAGACGTCGAGCGGCGAGGCGGTGCCGTCCATCCAGGCGGCCAGCCCGGCGTGCCCGGGTTCGAGCGCCTGCTCGAGCGGGCTGCGGCCGTCGGCCAGCCAGGCGCGGACCCGGTCGAACGCGTCCGCGTCGGCCCGGTACTCCCAGTTGCCGAGCAGCTGCGCGACACCGCCCGGCACCAGGTGCTCGGCGGCGCCGACGATCACGCGGCGGACGATCTCGTCGCCCTCGAGGCCGCCGTCGCGGTACTCGTAGGCGGGGACGCCCGCGGACCGCGGCGTGATCACGAACGGCGGGTTGGTGACGATCTGGTCGAACCGCTCCCCCGCGACCGGCTCGTAGAGGCTGCCGTGCCGGAACTCGATCGAGTCGATGCCGTTCAGCGCCGCGTTGAAGGCGGCGATGGCGAGCGCGCGGTGCGAGACGTCGGTCGCGACGACGCGGTCCGCGTGCCTGGAGGCGTGCAGCGCCTGGATCCCGCAGCCGGTGCCGAGATCGAGCAGGCTGCCGACCGGCCGCTGGATCATCAGCCCGGCGAGGGTGAGGCTCGCGCCGCCGACGCCGAGCACGTGGTCCTCGTCGAGCGGCCGGCCGAGCGCGAGCTCGCCGAGATCGGAGGCGATCCACCAGGAGGCGGCGCCGTGCAGGTCGACGAGGTCGTAGGGCCGCAGGTCGAGCGCGGCGGTGACCACCGCTCCGGCCTCGGAGCGCACGAGCTCCAGCTCCAGGGCGCCGTCGAGCCCGAGCGACGGGAACGCCGCCTCCGCCTGCTCCGTCGGCACCGGATCGGCGAGGAGGAACAGCCGAGCCAGCGTGGCCAGCGGCCCGCGATCGCCGCTGCGCTCCAGCGCCCGCCGGGCCGGGACCCGGTCGCCGCGGTGCAGCGCCTCGCCCGCGGCCTCGCCCCACAGCTCGCGGACGGCGTCGACGCGGTAGCGGGCACGGGAGAGGTCGTCGCCGAGAAGCGCGATGCGGGCTCGGTCGAGCTGGTCTGCAGGCTGCACCGCTCCATCCTCGTGCACACCCGGAGCCCGGACGGTGCGGCTGCGGCGCAGAACATCAGCTGAGAGCCGAGTTCGTCGCTCATCGCCGATGAAGGACCTTCTCAGCTGATGTTCTGCGCGCAATACGATCGATGCATGCCCCTCACCGGAGAATACGAACCGAGCACGTCCGCCTGGGCCCGCGAGCAGGCGGAGCTCTACGAGGCCACCGGCGGCGCGGAGGGCAACCTCCTCCGCGGCAAGCCGATCATCGTCCTGACCACGGTCGGAGCCCGCAGCGGCAAGCTGCGCAAGACCGCGCTGATGCGCGTCGAGCACGACGGCTCCTACGTCGTCGTCGCCTCGAAGGGCGGCGCCCCCGAGCACCCGGTCTGGTACCTGAACATGGTCAAGGAGCCGCACGTCGAGCTGCAGGACGGCCCGGTGAAGAAGGACTACACCGCGAGCGTCCTCGAGGGCGACGAGCGCGCCGCCTGGTGGGAGCGGGCGGTCGCGGCCTGGCCCGACTACGCCGAGTACCAGACGAAGACCGACCGGCAGATCCCGCTGGTGCTGCTCACGCCCTGGTCCTGACCCGGCCGGCCGTCACTCCGGAGCGACGACGGTCGTCGCCGGAGTGACGTCGTCCGTCCCCGGCGCGTCGTCCTCCGGCTCCACCCGCGCCGCGATGAGCGCCAGCACCCGCGGGTGCGACAGCAGCACGAAGTGCCCCACCACCGACACCGCGATGTTCTCGCGCGCGCCGGCGAGGCGGCTCCCGCCCGGGATGTACTGGTCGCGCATCCCGTAGATCGAGACGATGCGCCGGTCGGCGTCGCGCTCGGCCAGCAGCGTCCGGATCACGGGGCGGTGCGGGCCGAACTCGCGCAGCGCCCGGGCCGGCGCGATCCGGGCGAGCGGTGAGCCGTTGAACGGCGTCGAGACGGCGATCATCCGGTCGATCCGGCCCTCGTCGCGGTCGTCGACGACCATCATGTGCTTGCCGATCAGGCCGCCCTTGCTGTGCGCGACGACGACGACCCCGCGCAGGTCGTGCTCGCGCAGGTACTCCTGCCCGAGCGCGGCCGACGCGACGATCGGCCGGGTGTTGTAGCCGAGCGCGGGCAGCACATGGATCGGGTGCCCGGCCGCGTGCAGCCGGTCGGCGATCGGCCGCAGGAACTGCCAGGTCTCGTAGATCCCGGGGATCAGCAGGACGGGCGCGCCGTCGCCCGAGGCGTAGCGCGAGACGTCCCAGCCCTCGCGCAGATGCGTGAACCGCGATCCGTAGGCGTAGCGGTAGTCGCGCAGATAGGCCGCGCGCAGCGAGGCGGACGAGCGCCGCGGGCGCCCCCGCTCAGGCGCCGGCATAGGCCGCTTCGAGGGCGGCGACGTCGAGCTTCGTCATCCCGAGCATCGCCTGCAGCGCCCGCGCCGCGCCCTCCGCGTCGGAGCCGCCGAGCACGGTCGCGAGCGCGGTCGGCACGATCTGCCAGGAGAGCCCCCAGCGGTCGCGGAGCCAGCCGCAGCGGCTCTCCTCGCCGCCGTCGGCGATCAGCGCGTCCCAGAGCCGGTCGACCTCGGCCTGGTCCTCGACCGAGACCTCGATCGAGACCGCCTCCGTGAACGGGAAGCGCGGGCCGGCGTTCATCGCCCGGAAGAGCTGCCCGTCGAGCTCGAAGGTCACGACGGTGACGGTGCCCGGCGAGGGCGAGCCCTCGGGCAGCACCTCCGTGCTCAGGATCCGCGAGTTCGGCACGAGCTCGGTGTAGAACTCGGCCGCCTCCCTCGCCTGGTCGTCGAACCACAGGAACGTGCTGACTGCACCCATGCCGGCCTCCTCGTCGATCCCCAGTGTGCCCCGTCGCGGGCCGGAGCGGTCGGAGCCGCCGACGTGTCAGCGGCCCGAGCGTCAGAGCGGATTGACCCCGAACGCGGTCGCGAGCTTGTCGATCTTCTTCGCGCGGCCCAGTCGCGGCAGGTCGCTGCCGTCGCGGATGACGCGGCCGCGGGCCTCGAAGTCGTCGAGGAAGTCGCGCGCCCAGGCCACGTCGGACGGAGTCGGGCTGATGACCTCGTTGATGACCGCGAGCTGCTCGGTGTCGAGGCAGAGCTTGCCGGTGAGGCCGAGCGAGACGGTAAGCGCGGACTGCTCGCGCAGCACCGGGTGGCTGTTGGAGACGGTCGGGCCGTCGATCGGGCCGGGCAGGTCGCCGATGCGCGAGGCGACGACGAGGCGCGAGCGCGGGTACGCCATCGCCAGGTCGTCGGCGCTGGTGCCGGTGTCGCGGCGGTAGTCGCCGCTGCCGAAGGCGAGGCGGAAGGTCCCGCGGGCGCGGGCGATCGAGACCGCCTCCTCGATGCCGAGGGCCGACTCGACCAGCGCGAGCACCGGGGTCGCGCCGCCGAGGCGGTCGAAGGTCTCGGTGACGTGCTCGCCGGCCTCGGTCTTCGCGAGCATGACGCCGGCCAGGCCGGGCAGGCCCTTCAGCGCGTCGACGTCGTCCGACCAGAACGGGGTGGAGTGGTCGTTGATGCGCACCCAGGCGCGCTTCTCGCCGCTGAGCCAGGCGGCGACGTCGGCGCGGGCCTCGGGCTTGGCCTTCGGGTCGACCGCGTCCTCGATGTCGAGGACGACCTGGTCGGCACGCGAGGCGTGCGCGGCGTCGAAGGTGTCGGTGCGGGTCGCGTTGACGAGCAGCCAGGAGCGGGCGATCTCGGGGGCGACGTCGCGCCCCTTGCGCTTCAGGCCGGTCTCGCCGGAGGTGGTGGAGGTGGTGGGCAGCGTCACGTGAGCAGGTCCTTCCGGTGGCGCGGTCTTCGCACCGCGAGCCCCGCCGCTCAGCGACGGTGCCGGGGTCCAGGGTAACGGCTCGGGGCGGAGCGGACGCGTCAGCGCCGCTCCCAGAGGGTGATCGTCGCGGTCGGCACGGTCGAGCCGGGGCCGGCCTCGAAGCCCTCCGCGGCGAGCCAGTCGAAGGCCGCCGGGTCGGAGGCGGGAGCCGCGGTCCAGACGCGCTGCTCGCCCCCGAGGGCGGCCCGCAGCGCGTCGTCCCCGAGCAGGACGTCGGAGTAGGTGCCGGTCGTCGCGTACGAGCGCTCGAGGGCGACGTCGTCGAGCCCGGCGAAGGCCGAGGGGTAGGCGGCGAGGGCGATCCGCGGCCGCAGCGACACGGTCCCGCTGTCGCCGAGGAGGAACGCGTCGCCCGGGCGCGCGCCGGCCCGGATCGTCTGCGCGAGGGCGCGGAGGTCCTGGCCGGCCGGCTTGCCGGTCTCCGTCCGCATCAGGACGAGCGCCGGCAGCGCCGCGACGGCGAGGGCACCGACGAGGACGCCCGCCGTCACCGGGCGCCAGGAGGCGAGGGCCAGCCCCAGCACCATCGCCAGCGCGGGCGAGCTGAGGCTGAGGTAGCGCGGGGTGAACATCGGCTCGATCAACGCGGTGCCGAGGAGCAGGACCGCGGCCGGCAGGAGCAGCCAGACGCCCAGCACGAGGACGAGCGGCGGCTGGACGGCCCCCGCCACGGTCGCGCGCGACCGCAGCGCCCGCGACCGCACCGCCCGCGTCCGGACCGCCGCGACGGCCAGCAGCCCCACGGCGAGCGCCGCCAGCCACCACGCCGAGCCGAAGAACGACTCGACGACCACCGTGTAGGCGTTGACCGGCTGGGAGCGGAGCCAGCCGATCTGCCCGCTCTGCCCCGCCGCCGTGACGATCACCGGACTCGCGACGCCGACCGACAGCACCGCGCCGAGCACGCCGGCCCCGAACGCCCTGCCACGCCGGGGCCCGACGGCCGCCGAGAGCAGCACGAAGGCCGGCAGCACGAGCACGCAGTAGAGGAAGACGGCGTTCGCCAGCCCCGCCACCGCGACGAACGCGACCCAGCGCAGCACCCCGCCGTCCCGGGCCGCGCGGACCACCAGCACCGCCGCCCACACGACCAGCGCGGTCGCGAGCGCGGAGGAGCGCGCCTCCGTCCCGTTGAACGACGTCCGGGGCAGCAGCACGAACACGATCGCGGCGAGCAGCGCGGCCCGCGGCCGGCCCAGCGAGCGCAGGAGCACCAGCACGCCCGCCGCTCCCGCCCCCGCCGCGAGGGCGGACGGCGCGCGGACGGCCAGCTCCGACTCCCCCGCCACCGCGATCCAGCCGTGCATCAGCAGCGCGTAGACGACGTGCACGGCGTCCTTCTGCTGCGCGAAGGCGAGCAGCTCGGGCAGCGGGAGCCGCGCGAGGCGCAGGGTCGCGGCCTCGTCGTTCCAGTAGGAGGGGATCCAGGAGCCGAGGAGGGTCAGCAGGGTCGCGACGACGAGGACGGCGCCCGCCGGGATCGACTCCGGCCCGACCCCTCGGGCCCTGATCCCCCACCGCACCGTCCCACCGTAGGGGCGGCCGGCGTCGCTCAGAGCCCGGCGCGCTCCGCGAGGCCGGCCGAGAACGCGGCCTGTCCCGCGTGCTGGGTGTCGTCGTCGATCACCGAGACGAGCCGGACCGCGAGGGTCACCGGCGGGTCCCAGTCCTCGTCGACCACGCGGGCGAGGTCGGCGTCCTCGAGGGTGTCGAGGTAGGCGAGCGTCTGCTCGTGCACGGCGTCGTAGTAGTCCGCGAGCAGCTCGGCCGGCACCGCGGCGAGCGCCGCGACCTCGGAAGGCTCCATCCCGTAGCCGTTCGTCTCGGCCGGGAACGGCAGTCCGGAGCGCTCGTGGAAGCCGCCGGAGATCCAGAGCTGCTCTCGGTCGGCGAGCGGGGCGAGGTGGTCGTCCTGCACCCGGGTCAGGTGCCAGACGAGCCAGGCGGCGGAGTTGGCCTGCGCATCGGCCCGGAAGCCGAGCCGCTCGGGGGTGCTGTCCTCGAGGACGGCGTGCACGGTCCCGTGCACCCGGTCGAAGGCATCGCGGAGGAGGTCGATGGCTGCAGTCATCCCGCCAGTCTGCTCGGCGCGCCGATGTCGCGTCACCCCCTGTCGAGTGCTCGGAGGATCCCCGGAGGCGGGTGCCGGATACTCGCTCCGTGACCTCCGGAACCTCGAACCTGGCGATGAAGCCGTGGCTGACCTCCTACGCGGAGGGCGTCCCGGCCGAGATCGACCCGCCCACGCAGACCCTCGTCGATCTGCTCGAGGACTCGGTGGCCCGCTACAAGCGCGGCATCGCGCTCGAGTTCTTCGGCGCCGAGACGAGCTACGCCGAGCTCGGCGAGAAGGTCGCCCGGGCCGCGGAGGGGCTGCGCCGCCTCGGCGTGCGCGCCGGCGACCGCGTCGCCCTGGTGCTGCCGAACTGCCCCGAGCACGTCATCGCGTTCTACGCCGTGCTGCGGCTCGGCGCGATCGTCGTCGAGCACAACCCGCTCTACACCCCGCGCGAGCTGCGCCGGCAGTTCGAGGACCACGGCGCCCGCGTCGCGGTGGTCTGGAACAAGACGGCCGACGTCATCGCCGCGCTGCCCGCCGACCTCGGCGTCGAGCGCGTCGTCTCGGTCGACCTCACCGCGTCCTTCCCGCTCGGCAAGCGCCTCGCCCTGAGGCTGCCCCTGGCGAAGGCCCGGGAGGCGCGCGCCAAGCTGACCACGAGTCCGCGCACCCGCTCGCTGATCCCTTTCGACCGCCTCCTCAGCGGCCGCCGGATCGCCCGCTCGCACCCGCGCCCGGCACTCGCCGACACCGCCCTGCTCCAGTACACGAGCGGCACCACCGGCACGCCGAAGGGCGCGATCCTCTCGCACGCCAACCTCCGCGCGAACGCGCTGCAGGGCCAGGCCTGGGTGCCCGGGCTCCGCGAGGGCGACGAGACCTTCTACGCGGTCCTCCCCCTCTTCCACGCCTACGGGCTCACGCTCTGCCTCACCTTCGCGATCAGCATCGGCGCCAAGGTCGTGCTCTTCCCGACCTTCGACGTCGGACTGGTCAAGGCCGCGGCGAAGAAGTCGCCGCCCACCTTCCTGCCCGCCGTGCCGCCGGTCTACGACGCGCTGGCCCGCGCCTCCGAGCGCGGCGAGCTCGGCCTGCGCGGCATCCGCTTCGCGATCTCGGGAGCGATGAGCCTCCCCGTCGCCACCGTCGACCGCTGGGAGCGCGCGAGCCGCGGACTCCTCGTCGAGGGCTACGGGATGACCGAGAGCTCGCCCGTCGCGCTCGGCAACCCGGTCGGCCCGAGCCGCCGGCCGGGCACCGTCGGCGTGCCGTTCCCGAGCACCCGGATCCGACTGGTCGACCCGGCCGACCCCTCCGTCGACCGCGGCCCCGGCGAGTCCGGCGAGCTGCTGCTCCAGGGCCCGCAGGTGTTCCAGGGCTACTGGAAGCGCCCCGAGGACACCGCGGCGACGCTGCTCCCCGACGGCTGGCTCCGCACCGGCGACATCGCCACGGTCTCGGCGGACGGCTTCGTCACGATCGTCGACCGGGCGAAGGAGCTGATCATCACCGGCGGCTTCAACGTCTCGCCGTCCGAGGTGGAGGGCGTGCTCGAGTCGCACCCGGACGTCGTGCGCGCCGCGGTCGTCGGCCTGCCCCGCGCCGAGGGCGGCGAGAGCGTCGCCGCCGCCGTCGTGCTGCGGGCCGGGACGGTCGTCGAGGCCGAGGCGCTGCGCGACTTCTGCCGCCTGCACCTGACGGCCTACAAGGTGCCGAAGCGGGTGGTGACCGTCGACGCGCTGCCCACCTCGCTGATCGGCAAGGTGCTGCGCCGCGAGGTGCGCGAGACGCTGCTGGGCTGAGCCGGCCGGCTCCGCCCGCTTCCCGGTCACAGCTCGACGGGTCACAGCTCGACTGTTCACAGACCGACTGTTCACAGCCCGATGAAGGAGAACGACATGACGCGATTCGTGCAGTACACCGAGAACGGCGGCCCCGAGGTGCTCGAGGTCGTCGAGGCGCCCGAGCCCGAGGCCCCCGAGGGCGGCGTCGTCGTCGCCGTCCGCGCGGCCGGGGTGAACCCGATCGAGTGGAAGATGCGCTCCGGCGTCCGCCCCGGACCGCCGTTCCCCCGCCGCCTCGGCTCGGACGGAGCCGGCGTGATCACCGCCGTCGGCGCGGGCGTCTCCGGCTGGAGCGTCGGCGACGAGGTGATCCTGAGCAGCGCGGTCGGCACGTACGGCGAGTCCGTCGTCGTCGCCCCCGAGAGCCTCGACCGCAAGCCGGCGAGCCTCGGCTTCGAGGAGGCCGCGGCGCTCGGCGTGCCGATCAGCACGGCCTACCAGGCGGTCGTCTCGCTCGGCGTCGCCGAGGGCTCCGTCTTCCTCGTGCACGCGGGCGCGGGCGCCGTCGGCCAGGCTGCCGTGCAGTTCGCCATGGAGCGGGGTGCGCGCGTGATCGCGACGGCGAGCCCGGCCAACCACGACCGGCTGCGCGAGCTCGGCGCGGAACCCGTCGCCTACGGACCCGGCCTCGAGGAGCGCCTGCGCGCGGCGGCTCCCGACGGAGTGGACCGCGTGCTCGACGCGGCGGGCACCGACGAGGCGCTCGCCGCCTCCCTCGCCCTGGTGAGCGACCCGCAGCACGTCGGCACCGTCGTCGTCGGCGCGCGCGCCGCCGAGCTGGGCATCCGCGCCTGGATGGGCGGCAGCCCCGTCCCGCTGACCGACGAGGAGAAGGCCCTGCGCCGCGAGGGCATCCCCCGCGCCGCGCAGCTCGCCGCCGACGGCCGCTTCTCGATCGAGCTCGGCCCGCGCTTCAGCCTCGACGACGTCGCCGACGCCCACCGCCTCAGCGAGGACGGCCACACCCGCGGCAAGATCCTCCTCGTCCCCTGAGCCACCACGAGTGACCCGCGCACCCCATGCTGACCGAGCGACCCGCGCACCCCATGCTGACCGAGCAGCCCGCGCACCTCATGCTGACCGAGCAGCCCGCGCACCTCATGCCGATCGAGATACCCGCGCACCTCATGCCGATCGTGCAGCCCGCGCACCTCATGCTGATCGAGTAGCCCGCGCAGCGGGCGTATCGAGATCCACCCACGTCAGAAGCCGAGTCTGCCGCCCCGCCCTGCTGGTCACGGCGGGTCTCGATACGCCCCTGCGGGGCTACTCGACCAGCAAGATCCGCGAACGTCCCGCGGCATGCCCACGAACACCGCGCACCCTGCATGCTGATCGAGTAGCCCGCGCAGCGGGCGTACCGAGATCCACGCCGACGAAGGAGTCCCGCCATGACCACCGACGACACCACCCCCGTCATCCTCGGCGGCGCCCGCACCCCCTTCGCGCGCTTCCAGGGCGCCTTCGCCCCGCTCTCGGCGGTCGAGCTCGGCGCCGCCGCCGTCCGAGCGGCCCTCGCCCGCTCCGGCGCGCAGCCGTCCGACATCGACGCCGTGATCCTCGGCCAGGTCATCCAGGCCGGCGTCGGCCAGGGCCCCGCTCGGCAGACCGCGATCCGCGCCGGCCTCGGCTGGGACGTCCCCGCCACCACGATCAACAAGCTCTGCCTCTCCGGCCTCACGGCCGTCATCGACGCCGCCCGGCTGATCCGCACCGGCGAGGCCTCCGTCGTCGTCGCCGGCGGTCAGGAGTCGATGACGAACACCCCGCACCTCCTGCTCGGCGCCCGCTCCGGTCTCGGCGTCGGCGCGCGGCCCCTCGAGGACGCGCTCCTGCACGACGGCCTCCTCGATCCCTTCGACGACCGGATGATGGGCCGCGTCACCGACGACGGCAACGCCGAGCGCGGGATCCGCCGCGAGCGCCAGGACGCCTACGCCGCCCTCTCGCACCAGCGCGCGGCGGCGGCCCGCGACTCCGGAGTCCTCGCCGAGGAGATCGTGCCGATCGAGGTCCCGCAGCGCCGCCGCCCGGACCTCCTCGTGTCCGAGGACGACGGCATCCGCCCCGAGACGACCGTCGAGATCCTCGCGGGCCTCCGCCCCGCCTTCAGCCCCGAGGGCACCATCACCGCGGGCAGCTCCTCCCCGATCACCGACGGAGCGGCCGCTCTCGTCGTCGCGAGCAAGGGCTGGGCCCTCTCACGCGGCCTGCCCTGGCTCGCCGAGATCGCTGAGCACGGCCAGGTCGCCGGCCCCGACAACTCGCTGCACTCCCAGCCGTCCGCCGCGATCCTCCGTGCCCTCGCCCGTCGCGGCGGCACCGTGGCCGACCTCGACCTCATCGAGATCAACGAGGCCTTCGCCTCGGTCGTCCTGCAGTCCGCCGACGACCTCGGCGTGCCGCCCGAGTCGGTCAACCTCGACGGCGGCGCCATCGCCCTCGGCCACCCGGTCGGCGCCTCGGGCGCCCGCCTCGCCCTGCACCTGGCCCTCGCCCTCCGCCGCCGCGGCGGCGGCCTCGGCGCCGCGGCCCTCTGCGGCGGCGGCGGCCAGGGCGAGGCCCTCCTCCTCCGCGCCTGACGCCCTTGCGCGTCCCGCGAGATGCCACTTGTGCACGCCTTTCGCGGCGTGTCGCGTGCACAAGTGGCATCTCGCGGGGAGGGTCAGCCCGTCCGGCTACGCTCGCGGGATGAGCATCCTCAGCGCGGACGGCCTCGAGTTCGTGACCCAGCGGCACCTGGCCACCCTGTCGACCCCGTGGCAGCAGGGACGGCTGCACGTCGTCGCCGTCGGCTTCACCTACGAGGACGGCGTCGTCCGCGTCATCACCTCGCGCGAGAGCCAGAAGGTGCTGAACGTCCGCCGCGGCGGCACCGCGACCGTCAGCCAGGTCGACGGCATCCGCTGGCTGAGCCTCGGCGGCCCGGCCTCGATCGAGGAGGACCCCGAGGCCGTCGCGCACGCCGTCGAGCTGTACTCGCAGCGCTACCGGACGCCCCGCGAGAACCCGCTCCGCGTCGCGATCCGCATCGACGTCGACTTCGCCCTCGCCTCCTCGGGCCTCCGCGCGGAGTAGCCCCGTGCACTCCCCCGACGCGCTGCGGGCCGACGGCACCGTCTCGTCACTGCGGACCTACCGCTACGTCCGGGTGTCGCTCGTGGCCGCGGTGCTGTTCCTCGGCGTCGGAGTGACGTGGCACCTGGTCACGCTCGGCCCCCTGCGCTCCATCAGCGCCGCCTACTACACGCCCGTGCGCTCGATCTTCGTCGGCTCGCTGTTCGCCGTCGCGGTCGGCCTCGTGGTCCTCGCCGGGCGCAGCCTCCGCCGCACGCTGCTCGTGATCGCCGGCTTCACCGCTCCCGTCATCGCCCTGGTGCCCGCACCGATCCCCTCCGACGAGCTGCAGCTGCTGACGGGCACCGGCTGCCCCGCGGGCGTCGCGCGCTGCGTCGCCCCCGGCACCGCGGACGCGATCGCCGTCGGGATGCTCGCCTACCTCGTCGTCGCCGCGGCGGCCCTGGTCGCCTCGCTCGCCTTCCTCGCCGTCGACCGCGCGCTCGACCGCGGCGCCTGGCTGCGCGCCGGCGGTGCCGCCGTGCTTCTCGCCGGCCTCGCCGTGTTCTCGACCACCCCGGCCTTCGCCGACCTCGGCCACTACGCCGCCGCCGCGCTCTTCTTCCTGCTCATCGCCGCCGTGGCCGGCATCCATGCCCACGCGGTGCGCTCTCAGGGCATCCGCGGACCTGGCTCGCTCCGCGCCTACTCGCTCGCCTACTCCGCGCTCGCCGTCCTCCTGGCCGCGGTCGACGCCGCCGCGATCGTCCTCCTGCTGACCGGCCGGGCCTCGGCGCTCCTCGGCGAGCAGTGGCTGCTGATCGTCGAGGCGATCACCCTCGCCCTCTTCACCGCCTTCTGGATCCTGCAGACCGTCGAGAACTGGCGCGACCCGGACGCGGCCTCCCGCTGAGCGGTCGTCCACCCGTCCGCCGTTCTGACACGACGGCGCGAGCCGGTTGGCCGACGTCCCATGCAGCGCGCCAGTTCACGAACGCACTCACCGGCCTTCACGCTTCCGACTACGGTTTCGCGGGAGATCGAGTGCGAAGCGGTGCCACGACGGCGCTCGGACGACCACTTCTCTCCGCAGAGGTGAGGAGCCCGCCACCGAACGCGGGCGATCCGACCAGCACCGAGCGGAATCACTCGTGTTCCTCGACAGACGAGAGAAGGGTCCGGGATGGACGTGCGGAATCCGGTGAACACGGTGTGGTGGACCATTCGGCACCTGGTTCAGGGGGCGGTGGTCGGCGCCGTCCTCGTCGTCCTCGGGCTCGTCGTCGTGCTCGGCTCGGCGTTCCTCACGAGCAGCGACGTCCACCTGCCGGGAGTGATTTCAGCGTGGTCATCGACCGAGAACGGTCTGCCCGCTCTCGTCTTCGAGCCGTATCCTCTCGGTCTGCTCGTCGTCGTCATCGCCATCGCAGTCGTCTCGACTCGTCGAGGACTCGCCCGTCGTCGCCCGCGCCCCGCGGTCCTGGAGAGCTGACCGGATCAGCCGCTCTGCTCGGCCCCGGTGGAATCCGTACCGACCCTGGTTCCGCCGGACACTTCGTCGTCGCCGTCAGCGCTCCGCGGCGTAGCGGAACAGGTGCTTCTCCCGCACGAGGAGAGTCCCGGCCGCGCAGCCAGCGGCCGTCGCCGCCGAGGCCAGGACGAGCAGGCGGAGGCAGCCGTGCAGCAGGGCCGTCCGGTCGCCGGGGCTCTCGGGCAGAGCGAGAACGAGCACGCCGGCCGGGATCACAGCCCAGGCAGCGGCAAGCCAGAGCGCGTTCTCGGCCAGGAGTTGCACCAGCAAAGCCGATCGGCGGACGCCGACGTGGAGCGCCGAGGCCAGCTCGAGGCGACGGAGGCGTACGAGTACCGCTCCGAGCACGACTCCGAACACTGCCGCACTCGGCACCGCGAGAAGGGAAGGCCTGGCGCGGACCGCCTCGCCGACGTCGTAGGGCTCGCCCAGTCGGGAGTTCAGCCGGCTGACGGACGGCTTCTCGACCGGACTCGGAGCGACTGCGGTGAGGAGGAACGACGCCGTGGGTGACTGGACGAAGGGGACATCGAGCCAGCAGGCGTCGAACATCCCGTCCGCCGGAACGACGACGAGGACCGACCAGCCGAGTCCGGGCAGGCGGCCGTCGTCGGGGTAGTCGAAGATCCCCGCGACCGCGACGGGACCCGCCGTCGTCGCCACTGTCTGGCCGACGTCGCTGCCGAGGGCGACCGCGACCTCCCGGGAGAGGAGCAGACCGGCGATCGCGGGATCGACCCGGTGCGGCAGGAGGTCGACGAAGTGCGGCGTCACGTGTCGGCTGGGGACCGTCGTGGACGGCAGCGCCTCGAAGACGACCCCTCCGCCGTCCGACATCGCGCCCGCCGCTCCTGCCCCCGCCACTCCGGCGAGTCTCTCGCAGGCCCTGCCGGAAATGCCTCGCGTCGACGCCACCGTGCTGATCGTCGCTCCGGCGGAGTGGAACGCTCGGAACTCGGTCACGATCGACCTCACCGTCATCGCGTCGTAGAGGCAGAGCGCTCCGACGACGACGACGAACGACACCAGCGCGAGGATCGGCCTGCTCGTGCGGGCGGCCGTGCTGCGGAGCGCCTCGGTGAGGACGGACGAGAGCTGCACTAGGGCGCCAGCTCGATGGCCGTCTCGCAGGCGGCCGCAGCACGCGGATCGTGCGTCGCCACGACGACGATGCTCCCACCGCTCGAGACGTGGCCGAGCACCTCGATGACGGTCTCCGCACTCCTCGAGTCGAGCTGCGCGGTCGGCTCGTCGACGAGCAGCAGGTCGGGAGCGGAGGCGACCGCCCGCGCGAGCATGAGCCGCTGCGCCTCCCCGCCGGAGAGCCGCGCGAACGGCGTCGCGGCGCGCTCCTCCAGACCGAAGGTGCTGAGCAGGGCCTCGGCGTGGACCTGGGCCGACCACCGTCGCTCGCCCCTCGCCAGGAAAGGGAGGACGACATGGTCGAGTGCCGAGCGCCTCGCCGTGCCGTGCGGGTTCTGCAGCACCCGGCCCGTCCGCGCGACGCCGCAGGTCCGGACGGTTCCGAGCGAGGGCGCGAGTGATCCCGCCAGGATCCCGAGCAGCGTCGACTTCCCCGAGCCGGAAGGACCGGTCAGTGCATAGGTCCGCGCCGGCAGGAGGAGTCGGCTCACCGGAGCGAAGAGCGGTGCGCGGGCGTCGAACGAATGACTCACCGCCACCAGCTCGACGAAGGCCGCGCTGGAGTCGAGTGTCTCAGCGGACTGCCGATCCCGACTGTTCAGCATCCTCCCGTCCTCTCCGGGGCCGTGCTGATCCGCGCGGGTGGCTCGGGCGAGGCGAAGCGCACGAAGGACTTCCCGAGCTCGGACGCCACGACCTCGACGGCGACCGCCTCACCTCCGGCCAGCACGCAGCCGTGGCGCCCCTCGAGGGCGTAGATCGCGGCCGGAGGGACGGCCCAGGTCTCGATCGGCTCCGCCAGTTCGAGGGTCGCGTCGAGCACGACCGTGGCGGCGCCGCCTGCGGCGCTGCCGCTTGGGGCGCTTGCACTTCCTCCCGCGCTGGAGCCGACGGCCCGAACCGCCCGCTCGAACTCCGCCGACGACCGCAGCAGGCGGAGGTCCTCCGCGGACCGGATCGCTCCGAGACCATCCACGGTCAGTCGATGCTCGGCGACGAGTGCGATGCGCTCGCCGGGCAGGAGATCCGCCGGAACCGGATCGACCGCCGCCGCCGTCACCGGCGACTCCAGCTCGGCGATCACCGCGCCGGACTCCACCGTCGTGCCGAGCTCGACGGAGCAGCCCGCCGCTTGAGCCGTCGGGGATGGCAGCCAGATGAGGCTCTCCCTTGCGATGACGTCCGGCTCCGTCGCCGCACCCAGCTCGCGCAGCCGCGTGTCGACGAGCTTCACCGACGTCTGCCCGAGGACGCCGTCCGCCCGGACTGCGTGACCCAAGCGGCGGAGTTCGTTCTGGAGCGCGAGCACGTCGTCTCCGGTGTCGCCGACGCGGAGGTCCCGGTAGAGCGGCGTCACAGTGGCGATGCTGAGGAGCCGCGAGCCGTCGACCGCGAGCACGCTGCCCCAGGAGTCGATGGCGGTCCCGGGTACGCAGTCCAGCGCCGTGATCGTGCCGGAGCGCCGCACCTGCAGTTGCTCTCGTGCGCCCTGCTCGACCGCGATCTTCACGGCCCGCGCATCGACCGTCGACTGGGCGGTCGGCTCGAACTCCGCAGGAGCGGAGGTCGGGAACGCGACCGACGGCGGCACCTCCGGCGTCGCCGCCACGGTCAGAGCGATCGCGACGCCGGCGCCGGCGAGGACGACGGCCGCGAGGACGACGAGGCCGGGACCGCCTTTGTCACCCATGCTCGAAGAGCGAACGGATCGCGAGCAGTGGCCGGTCCCCGACTGTAAGCAGACGGCTCACGAGCCGACTCCCAGGGGATCGATTCGGCACCCCTGCAGCGCCAGCCGCCCCGCGGCCTCGTCGACGAAGGGGAAGTCATCGCCCGACGTGTCGTCCGCGTAGTCGCCCTTCGAGTACGAGGAGGGCACGACGCCGGAGCGGGCGAGGCACTCCACGATCAGCGTGGTCTCGTCAGCTCGATCCGGGTTGCGATGGGTCCAGCTGTAGAGGGCGCCGATCTCGGTCTCGCCCGAGCTCCGGGAGCAGCCCTTCACATCTTCGTTGGCGGCGTCGGCGTCCGTATCCGGAGCGAACGTCAGGTGGAACGACCCGTCGAGCGCGTACTCGTCGATGCCGTAGCCGAGATCCGCGACGCACCTGGTGAAGCGGTCGATCATCTCCGCGCGCTCCTCCTCCGATACGGAGCCGTCCTCGATGACGGACCGGGTGAAGTCGTCTGTCGCCCGTTCGTAGGAGGCGGCGAACTCCGAGGCCCACGGGCCGGTGAAAGCGGGGGCGTCCCGGGCGGGAGCAGTCCCGTTGGCTGACGGTCCGTCGGCCGCGCATCCGGTCAGGCCAAGCACCAGCACTGCGCCTCCTATGACAAGTCGTGTCGTCTTCGACATGAGGGGTGGACGACCTACTCGAGGACGTCGTAGTACGCCGTGTTGCCCGAAGCTCGCAGGGGCGACCAGTGCGCTACGGCGAGCGTCGAGGACGGCTGCCAACCGCTGTACGCGCAGCCGCCGTGACCGCAGGCCGTCGCCTTGTGGCTCTTTCCACTGTGCTGGTACTCGGAGTAGACCTGCCCGCCGCTTCCGTAGATGCCACCGGAGCGGGTTCCGTGATCCCAGACCCCGCCCTCGGAGGGACGCTCCGTCACGGCGGAGGCGCTGACCGCGCCGCCCGCGAGGATGCCTCCTGCCACGAGGGCGCCCACGACCATCGCCGTCGTCCTGCGTCGAATCATGTTTCTGCCTTCTCTCCAGCACCGTCGGTGCCATTTGTCGGATGGTGTTCTGAGAGCACCATACGCGTCTGGTCCACTCGGCAGGCAGATGGCGTGAGACGCAGTGACGGCGGGCGTGAGAACACGGACTACGCCGGCGCCCTCGGTCCGGCAACCGGAGCCGGCCCGACGCAGCAGGACGCCCACCCGAGCGATCCCGTCCCCGAAACGACAGAAGGCCCGCTCTCCCGAGCGGGCCTTCTGTGTGGTGGTGGATCCGAGGGGATTCGAACCCCTGACCTCTTCATTGCGAACGAAGCGCGCTACCAACTGCGCCACGGACCCGTGCCTTCCGAGCCGTCACCGGCCCGAACAACTCGTCCACACTAGCACGTGGCCGAGGGGGCGTCGGAACGCTCAGGCTCCGCGGCGGCGCTGCAGGGCCTGGTCGAGGTCGATCGCGTCGACGCCCTCGACGACGCCCATCGAGGCGAAGCGGGAGGACGGGCGGGGCGCCTCGGGGACGGGGACCGGGCCGGTCGCGCGGGGCGAGCGGATCGGCGCGACCTCGGGGGCCGCAGCAGCGGCGCGCTGGGCGATCTCGGCGTCCGCGGCGGCGGCGCGGAGGCGCTCCACGGCGTCGATCGAGGCCATGGCGCTGGCCGCGACGGTGCCGCGGGACAGGTAGAGGGGCTTGGGCAGCGGCTGCGGCGTCCAGCGGGTCTCCTCGGCAGCGGCGGCCTCCTCCTCGGGGGCGGCGTCCTCCTCGGCGAGCTCGGCCTCGAAGACCTCGGCGCGGCGGCGGGCCACCTCGGCGGTGCTGGTCGAGACCGCGGCGGGCGCGGCGCTGCGCTGCCGGCCCGGAGCGAGCAGGATCAGGGTGCCCAGACCCGCGGCCAGCAGCAGCACGCCGACCAGCGGTACGACGCCCGCACCGCCGAAGGGCAGCATGACCAGCCCGACGAGGGCGACGACGAGGCCGATCAGCACCGTCAGCGCCGCGCCCTGGCGCCAGCGCATCGCGCCGGGAGCCGTCCGCGTGCTCTGCCGCGTGCTCGCGGCCGCCCGCCGCAGCGCTTCGCGCGCCGCCTTCTCCGCCTGTGCCAGCTCCATCGCCTGTGCCTTCTCTTCGGCTCGTTGTTTGGTCTCGGTCGCCCGGAGGGTGCGCTGCTGCAGCGCGACCTCGCGGGCCGTCGCCTCCGCACGCACGTGCTCGGGCACCTCGGCGGTCTCGGCGAGGATCCGCAGGGTCTGCTGGAGCCTCACCGCGTTGCGCTCGGTCGCGTAGAACGACCGCCGGCGCATCCACGCGGGGATGAGATAGGCGACCCACAGAACGGCGGCGAGCGCCCAGACGACGCCCCCGCCCAGCCAGTCGCTACTCATGCGACCAACGCTAGGAGCACGGGACGCTCCCGTCCGTCATTACGGGTAGGTGTGTCCGTGCGGATCGCGGATCAATCGGCTCCCCGTCGGGGGGACACCGGCGCCGTCGGGCGGCCCCGAGAGGCCCGATCGGCGGGAGGCGCGCTGGTCGGCGTCGGTCGGCACGCCGACGTCGCTCGGCACCTGGCCCTCGAGGTAGCGGCGCAGGACACCGCGCGGCACCTCCTCCGCCACGAGGGCGAAGCAGAAGTGGTCGCGCCAGTCGCCGTTGATGTGGATGAACCGGCGGCGCAGGCCCTCGTAGCGAAAGCCGAGCTTCTCGACCACGCGCAGGCTCGGCCGGTTCTCGGGGCGGATGCAGATCTCGATCCGGTGCAGGCCGAGGTCGAAGAAGGCGTGGTCGGTGGCCAGCGCCACCGAGACGGGGGTGATGCCGCGGCCGGCGTAGCGCTCGGAGACCCAGTAGCCGATCGAGCCGGAGGAGAGGGAGCCGTAGCCGATGTTGGAGATGTTGAGCTGGCCGGCCAGCTCGCCGTCCCAGTCGATCAGGAACGGCACGCCGCCGCCGGCGCGCGCGTTCTGCTGCAGCGAGCGGATGCTGGCCCGGACGTCGAAGGCCGCGCCGCCGCGGGGGTCGGACGCCTCCCACTGCCGCAGCCAGGCGCGGTTCGCGATCAGCTCGCGCTCGAGGGGGCGGGCGTCCCGGACCCGGATCGGGCGGATGGTGACACGACCCTCGGTGAGCGTCGGTATCGGCAGCGGCATGTGCTGACCCTACTGCGCGGTCGCGACGGTCGAAGGGGGTGGACCGGAGCGCCGGAACGCGGCAGGGGCCGGAGCACGGGGGGCCGCCACTCCATGCTGGTCGAGTAGCCCCGGAAGGGGCGTATCGAGACCCACGTCCGTCAGAAGGGCGGGTCTGCAGGCTCAGCTGCAGGAGACGGTGGATCTCGATACGCCCGCTGCGCGGGCTACTCGATCAGCATGGAGGGGCCTGCCCGCTCATGAAGGGGCGGACCCGGCGGACTTCATGCTGGTCGAGTAGCGCCGCAGGCGCGTATCGAGACCCACGTCCGCCAGGAGGGCGAGTCTGCAGGCTCAGCTGCAGACGACGGTGGATCTCGATACGCCCGCTGCGCGGGCTACTCGATCAGCATGGAACGAACGCCCCGCTAGGCGGGCTGCTCGATCGGCATGTGCAGAACGCGAAGCGTGCCGTTCGAAGAGCAGCGCCCGCCCACGCGGGCTCCTCGCTCAGAGGCCCGCGACGAAGTCCTTCAGCCAGGGCTTGAGGTCGACGCCGAGGTCCTCGCGGTCGGAGGCGAGCTGCACGATGGCCTTGATGTAGTCGAGCTTGTCGCCGGTGTCGTAGCGACGGCCGCGGAAGACGACGCCGTAGACGCCGCCGAACTCGGCCGGGTCCTGCGCCATGCGCTCGAGGGCGTCGGTCAGCTGGATCTCGCCGCCCTTGCCGGGCGCGGTGTGCTCGAGCACGCCGAAGACGTCGGGCTTGAGGACGTAGCGGCCGATGATCGCGAGGTTCGAGGGCGCGTCCTCCTTGGAGGGCTTCTCGACGAGGCCGGTGATGCGCACCACGTCGTCCTCGTCGGTCGTCTCGACCGCGGCGCAGCCGTAGAGGTGGATCTGGTCGGGGTCGACCTCGAGGAGGGCGACGACCGTGGTGTCGCGCTGCTCCGCGACGTCGATCATGCGGGTGAGGAGCGGGTCGCGCGCGTCGATCAGGTCGTCACCGAGGAGGACGGCGAACGGCTCGTCGCCGACGTGGCGCTGAGCGCGCGAGACGGCGTGGCCGAGGCCCTTCGGCTCGCCCTGGCGGACGAAGTGCACGTCGGCGAGGTCGCTCGCGTACTGCACGTGCGCGAGCTTGGCGTCGTCCAGCTTCTTGGCGAGGTTCTGCTCGAGCTCGGGGACCGAGTCGAAGTGGTTGGCGAGCGCGTTCTTGTTGCGCCCGATGATGACAAGGACGTCCTGGAGTCCGGCGTCCGCGGCCTCCTCGACCACGTACTGGATCGCCGGCTTGTCGACGACCGGCAGCATCTCCTTGGGGATGGCCTTGGTCGCCGGCAGGAAGCGGGTGCCGAGACCGGCGGCGGGGATGACGGCTTTGCGGATACGAGTGCCCATGGGGCGCCATACTAGCGGCGGCCGTGGTCGGGCACGTTTCGGCCCCGAGAGGGGCTTGCCCACGGTGTACCCCGCTCGTGGACAGAGCCGCCGCAGGACTCCTCACGATCACGATCCGGCACTCCCCACGATCGCGATCCCGGCCGCGAAGGCCGTCCGACACCCCCGATCTAGACTGGGCCCCATGCCAGCCGACATCACCCACGAGAAGCGGGCGCTGCGCGCCGAGCTCCGTGAGCGCCGACGCACGCAGACCGCGACCGCCCGCGAGCAGGCCACCCTGCACCTCACCGAGCACCTCGAGGAGCTGGCGACCCGGGTCGGCGCGCGGTCGATCGCCTGCTACCTCTCGGCTCCGGACGAGCCGAGCACCCGCCCGTTCCTCGGCTGGGCCGAGAGCCGCGGGATCCGGGTCCTCTTCCCCATCTCCCGCCAGGACGGCCTGCTCGACTGGGCGGTCGGCGACGGCCACACCGAGACGCAGGGCCTGTTCGGCATGCCCGAGCCGGTCGGGCAGCTGCTCGGCCCCATCGCGATCAACGACGTCGACCTGATCATCGTCCCCGCCGCCACCGTCGACCGCTCGGGCATGCGGATGGGCTGGGGCCGCGGCTACTTCGACAAGACGCTCGGCTCGATGGAGAAGTGCCCGCCGGTCTACGCCGTGGTCTTCGACAGCGAGTTCGTCGAGCACGTGCCCAGCGAGGTGCACGACCAGGCGGTCGACGGCGTCGTCACCCCCTCGGGCATCGTCGACATCCCGCGCTGACCCGCTCCCCTCTTCCCCCACTCCCCCGCCGCCACCCGCCTCAGGAGCACCAGTGCCCACCTACTCCTACCGCTGCACCCAGTGCGGCAACGCCTTCGACATCCAGCAGAAGTTCACCGACGACACCCTCACGGAGTGCCCGAGCTGCCAGGGCGCGCTGCGCAAGGTCTTCAGCGCGGTCGGCGTGACCTTCAACGGCTCGGGCTTCTACCGGACCGACTCGCGCGCCTCGGGGTCCGGGTCCGGCTCCGGCTCGAAGGAGTCGAAGGGCGAGTCGGGCGGAGGGTCGTCCACTCCCGCCTCGACCGGCTCGGGCTCCGGCGGATCGTCCTCGGGCGGCTCCGGCTCGTCGTCGGGCTCCTCCGGGTCGGGATCCTCCGGCTCCGGCTCCTCGGGGTCGGGCTCCGGCTCCGGCTCCTCGGGCTCCTCCTCCTCCTCCAAGGCCTCGTCCTCCGGGTCGGGGTCCTCCTCCTCCTAGGGCCGCCGCTCCCCCGGGAGCGAGCCCGCCTCCGCGCACCTCACTCCGCCCGCCGGCAGAAACGGAACAGATCATGATCAACGGCTTCAAAGAGTTCATCCTCCGCGGCAACGTCATCGACCTGGCGGTCGCCGTGGTCATCGGCGCCGCGTTCACCACGATCGTCAACGCCATCGTCACCGGGATCTTCAACCCGATCATCGGCGTCATCTTCGACGCCTCCTCCCTCGAGACGCTCGTCTGGACGATCCGTCCCGAGGGCAACGGCCAGGAGGCGTCGGTCATCGCCTGGGGCGCCGTCCTCTCCGCCCTGATCCAGTTCGTCATCGTCGCGTTCGTGCTCTACTTCGCGTTCGTGCTGCCGATCAACCACCTCAAGAACGCCGCGTTCAAGAAGAAGATGGACGACGCCCCGGCTGCCGAGGACAAGGCGCCGACCGAGCTCGAGCTGCTCGCCGACATCCGCGACCTGCTCGCCAACGGCGGCACCGCGACCACCGCGAACTCCGGCAAGCACGTCGACTGACCAGCAATGACGGCGGAGGGGGGGCGGCGATCGCGAGGTCGCCGCCCCCCTCGCCGCGTCCGGCGATGTCCCCGGAGCGCACTCCCGCGGCGTCCGCCGTGTCAATTCTTGTTAACGGTAACAAAGTGCTCGCGTGTCGCCCTCGCGAGCATTTAGTGTGTGGTTCCTCACCACCCGTGCGACGGAGCACCGGCACCCTCACCCCGAGGGCCCGCGGCCTCGTCGCCCTCTCGACGACGAGGAATCCTGCATGAGACGATCACGATCGACGTTGCGGACCGCTCTGGCGACCACGACGATCGCAGCCACCGCGCTGCTCGGAGCCGCCCTCCCGGTCTCCGCCTCCGGAGCGACGGCCCAGCCGCTGCTCCACTACAGCTTCGACACCGCGCCGACCGGCACGACCGTCGCCGACACCAGCGGCAACGGCTACAACGGCACCCTGCGCGGCAGCGGCGCCACCGTCGCTGCGGGCGCTCTGAGCCTGCCGGGCGGCTCCGCCGCCGCGGCCCCCTACGTCGACATCCCGACGGCGGGCCTGGTCGGCAAGAAGGACCTCACGGTCTCCACCTGGCTGTCGAACCGGACCGGACCCGCGAACACCGCGGCCGCGTTCCTCGGCGCCCCGGTCGCGGCCGGCGCGTCCTTCTCCTCCGGCTACTACCTGCTCAACCCGACGAACCCGGCCGGCTTCGTCAAGTCGGTCGTCACCAATGCGACCAACGCCGGCGCCCCGTGGGGAACCGAGGTCGGCCCCGGCTCGACGAACGCCGCCACGACCGGCCTGCGCACCCCCGCCGGCTACTCGCTCTACACGACGGTCATCGACGGCACCAACGGGACGCTCTCGGTCTACGTCAACGGCACCCGGATCGGCCAGAACGCGATCACGCGCAACGTCTCGTCCTTCGGGACCTCGCTGGTCGGCTACCTCGGCCGCTCGACCTACAACGACGCCGGCTGGAACGGCCTCGTCGACGACTTCGCGGTCTACGACAGCGCGCTCACCGCCGACGCCGTCACCGCGCTCTACTCGTCGCAGGCGATCGACCGCGCCGTCGCCTCCGTCAGCATCCCGACGACCGCGACCGCCGACTTCGCGCTGCCCACCAGCAGCGCCGGCGTCGCCGTGACCTGGCGCTCGAGCAGCGCGGCCATCGCCGTCTCCGGAGGCAGCGCCGTCGTGACACGACCGGCCGCCGGCTCCCCCGACGCCGCCGTGACGCTCACCGCCACCTTCACCTCCGGCAGCGAGACGCGCACCGTCGACTACCCGGTGCTCGTCACCGCGCAGCTCGCCGACGCCGACAAGGTCCAGCGCGACCTCGACGCCGTGACCGTCGCTCAGGCCGGCGACGTCCGCACCAACATCTCGGTCCCGGCGCACGGCGCCCTCGGCTCGAGCATCGCCTGGAGCGTCGTCGGCTCGAGCGCCGCGACGATCCGCGACGGCAGCACCGCCGACAGCCGCACGATCGTCGTCGAGCGCCCCGCCGCGGGCAGCCCGGCCGTCGACGTGACGGTCCGCGCGACAGCCACCAGCGGATCGGTGACGCGCACCCGCGACTTCACCCTCCGCCTCCAGCCGCTGCCCACGGGCACGGACGACACCGAGGCCTACGTCTGGGCCTTCTTCACCGGGGAGGGCGCCGGCGCCGAGCGCGTCAGCCTCGCCGCCTCGAAGGGGAACGACGCCCTCGACTGGAACACGCTGAACGGCGGACAGCCCGTCTTCACCTCCGACCAGGGCACCAAGGGCCTGCGCGACCCGTTCATCCTCCGCTCGCACGAGGGCGACAAGTTCTTCATGCTCGCGACGGACCTGAAGATCGACGGCCTGGCCGGCGGCTTCGACACCGCGCAGAAGTCGGGCTCGAAGTACATCGAGGTCTGGGAGTCGACCGACCTGGTGAACTGGTCGGCGCAGCGCCACGTGAAGGTCTCGACCGACTTCGCCGGCAACACCTGGGCACCCGAGGCGCACTGGGACGACGAGCTCGACACCTACGTCGTCTTCTGGGCCTCGAACATGTACCCGACGACGAACGCGGCCGACCGCACCGCCGTCACCTACAACCAGATGATGTACGCGACCACCGACGACTTCGTCACCTTCTCGGAGGCGAAGCCGTGGATCGACGTCAAGCGCGGCACCGGCCGCGGCACGATCGACTCGACCATCGCGAAGGACGGCGACACCTACTACCGCTTCACGAAGGACGAGGCGTCGATGACGCTGCGCGAGGAGAAGAGCACCGACCTGCTCGCCACGATCAGCGGCTCGCTGCCCGGCAGCTCCGGACCCGCGGACGAGTGGACCCTGGTCAAGGAGCGCGTCGCCTCCGGCCTGCCCAACGGCGAGCCGAACGGCACCTTCACCAGCGGTGAGGGCCCGAACGTCTTCCCCGCGAACGAGGGCGACGTGAACGGCCTCGACTGGTTCCTCTTCATCGACCAGCCGGACTACCACGCGGGACCGAACCACTACATCCCGTTCGGCACCGACGACCTGGCCGCCGACGCCTGGCAGCCGCTCGGAGCGAAGCTGCGGGAGAACCTGCCGCAGAACTCCGACGGCGGCAAGCCCCGCCACGGCACGGTCATCCCGGTGACCCGCGCCGAGTACCAGCGCATGCTCGAGGCGTACGCCCCGGCCATCGCCGTCACCTCGGTCGCTCCGATCGCGGTCTCGACCGCGGCCGGCGTCGCGCCGGTGCTGCCCAGCGCGGAGCTCACGACGGCCGACGGCGCGAAGCGCACCGTCGCCGTGACCTGGGACGCCGTCGCTCCGGCCTCCTACGCCGCCGCCGGCACCTTCACGGTGCGGGGAGTGGCGCAGGACGACTCGCGGATGCCGGTGACCGCCACGGTCACCGTGCAGTCCTCGCTGAAGCTGACGGCCGCGGCGACCACCCGCTGCGTCGCCGGCAAGGTCGTGCTGACGGTCGTCGCGACCAACGGCGACACCGTCCCGATGGACGTCACGGTCACCTCGACGGCGGGCACGAAGTCCTTCGCCGGCGTCAAGGCGGGCTCGAACGCCTCCGCCGCCTTCACCGTCCGGGCCGCCCAGCTCGCGGCCGGCGAGGCGACGGTGACGGCGACCGCCTCCGTCGGCGGCAAGTCCGTCACCTCGACGGTCAAGGCCCCCTACGCGGCCCGCACCTGCGGCTGACCCGCTACCGCGACGACGACGGCCCATCGTGCTCCGGCACGGTGGGCCGCCGTCGTCCGCGGCCCGCGAGATGCCACTTGTGCGCGCGACACGCCGTGAAAAGCGTGCACAAGTGGCATCTCGCGGGAGGGGTCAGTAGTGCGGGGGGACGTCCTGGCGGAGGCGGGCGTCGTTCGGGCCCGTGTCGGGGCGCGCGGGCGCGGCGTCGGGGTCGGGGACGACGGCGTCGTGCGGGGACGGGTCGGTGCCCGGCTTCGCGGGCAGGGTCGCCCGCCGGCCGCCGCGCGAGCGCCGGAGCGGTCGGTCGGCGCCGGCGGGCGCGGCGGCCCGGGAGTCCTCGGGCACGCTCAGTCGGCGGGCAGGGGCGTGATCGGCTGCGTCTCGTTCGACGCCGGGGCGGCGTCCTCGACGATCGGCGCGCCGGCGCCCACCGGCACCTCGATCGGACCGGTCGACGTCTCGTCCTGCGGGGCGCCGATCAGCCCGGCGACCCGCGCGGCCACGGCCTCGGGGTCGGCGAACAGCTCGAAGTTGTGCACGCGGAGGTAGTGCCAGCCGAGGCGGCGCAGCAGCTCCGGGCGCAGCCGCAGCGAGACCCGGAGGCTCTGCGTGCTGACGTCGCGGTCGGTCTCGACGACCACGGCGCGGGTGCCGTGCGCCGCGACCAGTGCGAGCTTGCCCTTGTGCCCGATGTTCACGCGAAGACCGCGGCGCTCGAGACGCGCGGCCAGGTCGACGAGCATCGGCTCGGAGTAGTCGTCGCGGTCGCTCGGCTGGACGCGGTCCTCCGCCTCCTGGAGCACCTGGGCGAGCGCGACCATGCCGTAGCGCATCCGCGACTCGTCGATGTCGCCGGGGCGGAAGCAGGAGACGATGTCCATCGAGCGGCGGGCGCGGGTCATGCCGACGGCGAGCAGGCGCTCTCCGCCCGGCTCTGCCAGCGCACCGAAGTTGGAGAGCAGGCGCCCGTGCGGGGTGCGGCCGTAGCCGATCGAGAAGATGACCCGGTCGCGGCTCTGCGCGACCGACTGCTCGAGCGTCACCACCGCGAACGGCTCGGGCCGGTCGCCGAGGATGAAGTCGTTGAGATCCGCGCGCTTGGCGAACGCGGTGAGCACGGCCTGCTGCACCCGGACGGCGTGCCGCGGGCTCGCGGTGATCACCATCAGCGACTCGCGCGGACGGATGACCGCGTGCTCGAGCACCAGCTCGACCACCTTCGCGACCTCGGCGTCGACGGACTCGACCGCTCCGGAGTCGTTCTCCGGCATGCCGTGTCCGCTGGCGATGTAGTGGAAGCGGAGCGAGTCGTGCCCGAGGAACGAGCCGGCCCACGGCAGCGAGTCGATCCGGCCGCCGTAGAAGCGTCGGTTCACCAGCTCGGCGAGGTCCTCGCCGCCCGCGCGGTAGCTGCGGGTGAGCGTGACGGTGTTGAGCAGCTCGCCGAGCCGGGCCAGCGCCGACTGCGCGTGCAGGGCCTCGACGTCGGTGCGCGAGGCGGCGCTGCCGAACTCGACGGTCTCGTCAACGCGCAGCGAGAACGGCGTCGGCGTCTGCGTCACCGGGTCGCCGAACGCGACGACCTGCTTGGCGCGGCGGATCGCTCCGACGTTCTCGGCGAGCGTCGTGGCGCCGGCGTCGACGAGGAAGACCGCGTCGAAGGTGGTCTCGGTGCCGATGCGGTGCACCTCGTAGGGCGAGGCGAGCCAGGCCGGAGCGAGCACCCGCGAGAGGTGCGGCGCCGCCTTCTGCAGCTCCTGCGGCGTGGTCGACGCCTCGGAGCGCAGGAGCGCGCGCAGAGCGTCGCGCTCGAGCTGCCAGTCGACGAGCCCGATCTTCCAGGTCTCCGAGAGCTTCCAGGCCAGCAGCTCGGCACTGGAAGCGGCGTGCGCCTCGTCCACGAGCTTGAAGTCCGCCTCGAGCCGGTCGAGCACGCTGGTGTTGCCGCCGAGCAGGGCGCGCTCGTCGGTCAGCATGATCTCGAGCGCCGAGCGCCACCAGGCGAGGTCGAGCTCGATCGCGACCAGCTCGGCCGGCACGTGGCGGCGCGAGAGGTCGGTCAGCAGCGGGTCCAGGCCCCACTCGCGCAGCGTCGAGAGCAGCGTCGTGCGCTCCTGCAGGTTGGCGAGCACCTCGCTGTCCTCGGCGAGCCCGGAGACCATCGAGACGAGCTCGGCGAGCGGGAGGGACGCGAGCGGCGTGCTGCTCCCGCGACGGCCGAGCGGCTCGTCGAGCCGGCCGAGCTGGTCGGACACCTGCTGGAACGCGACCTGCACGTCGGCGACGCCGACCGGCACCTCGGGGACGGTGCCCGCGACGGCGTAGCGCTGCCAGAGCGTGCGCTGCTGCTGCACACGGCGCAGCGACGCGTTGAGGTCGGTGACGTGCGCGCCGGGCCGCATGTACTCGCGAGCGAGCTTCTTCAGGCGGCGGCGGTTCGTCGACGACATCTCGGCGGCCTCGCGGCGCGGCGAGGTGGCCACGATGAGGTCCTGGATCGAGCGGTCGAAGACGGCCGGCTGGAACTTGTCGAGCGTCTCGCGGACGTCCTGCAGCAGGCGCAGGTAGATGCCGAGCTCGGCGACCGACTCGAACGGGCGCATGCGCGTCTGCGCGATGACGTCCTGGGCACGGTCGAGCAGGCGCGGCAGATCGCGCAGGTGCAGGCGCTTGGCCAGCTCGTGCGCGGCCTCGGCGTCGGCGGTGGAGTCGAACTGCGCGCCGTACCAGGGCGAGTCGCCCGGTCCGTAGCGGAACTCGCCGAGGCGGGCCGACTCGATCAGCATCCGGGTCGCCTCGGGGCGGCTGTGCGCGAGGGCGGTGACGGCGCGGCGGTCGAGGCGGGCGGCGGTGGACGGGGGCGTGCGCAGCTGCGAGAGGCGCGCCAGCTCCTCGAGGGCCTGCAGCGCGGAGACGCCGAAGCTGGGGTCGCGGCGCGAGAGGGCGCCGCGGTAGTCGAGCAGCACCTTGCGCAGGCGCAGCAGCGCGTCGTCGATCTCGCTGACGGAGGGGCGCGCGGCCTTCTCGTTGCGGCCGATCGACTGGATCAGGTCGCGGCGGAGCGTGCGCGGGCTGACGGCGATGCCGCCGAGCCCGGCGGACAGCAGGCGCTGGTGGATGCTGTCGAGGCTCGAGCGGCGGGCGCCGACGACGAGGACGCGCTTGTGCTGGGCGGCGAGCGCGCCGATCGCGTTGACGATCGTCTGAGTGCCGCCGGTGCCGGGCAGGGTCTTCACGACGAGCGAGTTGCCGGCCGCGATGTTCGCGATGACCTGCTCCTGCTCGGCGTCGGCGTCGAGGAGGAGGTTGTCGGTCGCCGGCGGACGCTCGTCCTGCGGGATGATCGACGCCACCTTCTGCGACTGCTGCAGCGCGCGCTTGGCGGCCGGGTTGCCGGCGACCGCGTCCAGGACGGGGTGCTCGAGCATCCGGGCGTCGCGGAGCATGTCGCCGGCGACGTCGGCGAAGCTCGAGACCACCAGGCGCGGGTGCACGGCGAACCAGGGCAGGTGCGAGGTGAGTCCGCGCAGCTGGTCGATGACCGGCTGCGGCTTGAAGACGCCGCTCTGCACCGCGAGCTCGACGAACTGCTCGGGGTCGATCGTGATGCCGAACTGCTGCTTGAGCGCGCGGGCGAGCTGCGGGTTGAAGTAGGGCTGGCCCTTGAGCTTGAGCTCGAAGTCGCGGCCGTAGCGGCGGATCGCGAGCGGGCGCAGCAGGACGGGGGCGGTGAACTCCGTCTCGCCGGCGCGCCACTGGGCGAGGCCGATCGCGAGGTGCACGCCCTCGATGCCGCGGACCGAGCGCAGCTCGATCCCCTTGTCGGTGATGGCGGCGGCGGCGTTCTTCGCGGTGCGCAGCGCCAGCTCGTCGCGGATGAGGGAGGAGAGCAGGGTCGTCTTGCCCGAGATGAACGGGGGCAGCCCGCCCGGGTGCGTGGTGGACAGCTCGATGCGGGTGCGCGGGGAGTCGACGAAGTGCAGGAGCGGCGAGGGGCCGCCGACCTTGGCGAGCTCCTCCCGCCAGGACTGCCAGACCGGGTCGGCCGCGTTGCCGCCCTGGTAGCCGGCCTCGCCGCTCGTCACCTGGACGGGCGTGGTGGCGTTGGAGGGGAGCTGGAGGGCGGACGCCTCGCGCGGGTCACCGGACTCGGGGGAGGTCGCCACCGGTCCGGCTCCTGGGAAATCGTCGACACGTTGCACACGGACACCCTAAGCCGGGGATCTGCGAAAGGCCGTAGCGACTCGGATCGGCCGGACGACCGAGGCGTCACCCGCGTCTGGGGGTCGTGCGGGTCGGTCAGGCCGCGGCCCGGGCGAGCCCCTCGTCGCCGGATCGCGCTCCGCGATCGGGCCAGACGCCGAGCGGGGGCACGCTCTCGACCCGGCGCTCGCCGTCCGCGACGACGACGCGGCTCTCGACGCGGTCGTGCCCGCCGGCGACGGCCACGGCGATCATGACGGCCTCGGCGTGGTCGCGGGTGAGGTGCCCGAACGCCGCGCGCAGGTCGACCGGGCGGCCGGTGGCGAGCGACAGCGCGATCCGGGCGACCGCCTCCTCGGAGAGGTCGAGCAGGTGCGCGCCGCGCTCGAGGACCGCCAGGTCGACCGCGGATCCCGCTGCGCTCTCACGGACCCAGGGCAGTCCCGGGCGGGCGCAGCCGGTGCGCAGGAGCAGCTCCTGCGCGAGGGCGACGGCGGGGGTCGCGGTGGACGGGACGGCGGGCGCGGCGGTCACGAGGCGGCTCCGGTCGGCGCGGACGGCCCGCGGCGGCTCTCCCGGCGGGCGGCGCGGACCGCCACCGAGGTCACGGCCGTGAGGACGCAGATCAGCCCGACCAGCGCCGGGGCGAGCCAGCCGAGCACGCCCGCCCGCTCGACGGTGGGCCCGACGTACGACCACTGCGTGAGGCCGTGGACGAAGAGGGCGAAGAAGCCGAGGGCGACGCCGGTCAGCGCGGTGACGAGATCGGCCGGGCGGAGGACCTCGTCGTCGGAGAGGGCGGCGGGAGCGGGAGGCGCGGGCGGCGCGGCGGCGGCCGGGTCGGCGGCGGCCTGGTCGGTGGTCGGCAGCGCGAGGGTGCCGGTGGACGGAGTGGACATGGAACCGATGGAACCAGTCGGCGGCCGTCTCCGGCGTCCTCCGCTGGCATGATGGCGCGCGCCGTTCGGCTCACGTCGCGCGGCGTCGCCCGAGCGAGGACTGGAAGCGCAGGAGGTAGCCGTCGGGATCGGTGACGAGGACCTGGCGGACGCCCGCCTCCTCCTCCCCCACCCGGTACCAGCGGGTCTCGGACGGGGCGAACAGCGGCACTCCCGCGGCCTCGAGAGCCGTCGCGACCGCGTCCGCGTCGTCGACGCGGATCTGGAGGTTCGCGCCGCGGCCGAGCGGGCGCTCCAGCGGCGCGGTGATCCAGTCGCGGGTGCTGCCGATCCGGTCGAGCATGACGTGGGCGGTGCCGCGGACGAGGTACGCGAAGCCCTCCTCCGGTCGCGCGTAGCGGACCGCGAAGCCGCAGGGGCCGCACCAGAACGCGAGGCTGCGCTCGAGGTCCTCGACGAGGAGCTCGGGGACGAGGTCGGGCTCGGAGGCGGGGTCGGCGGCGGTCACGGCGCCATGCTGCCACGGACCCGCCACGGACCCGCCGCGGAAAGGCGGCCGGGCTAGGGTCGACGGCATGGGGAACGGGAGCACGGGGATCGGGGACGACGGGGATCACGAGCACGCCGCGCAGGCGACCGGTGAGCGACCGTTCGGAGAGCCGGAGCACGCGGACGCCCGTGCGACGCACGACGGCCCCCCGCGCTTCCCGCTCAGCCTGGTGGTCGTCGTCCCGGTCGGGATGCTGGTGCTCGGCGGCCTCTTCGGGAGCGTCCTCGCCTTCAGCGCGCCCTGGCTGCCCGTCGCGCTGACCCGCGCGGGCCTGCCCTACGCGGTGCTCGCGCTGATCGTCGCCGTCGTGCTCCGCCTCCGCGCCGTGCGCGCCGTGCGGGCGGGCCGGTCCGAGCCGCTCGACGCGGTGATCGCATCCGGACGGAGCCTCGCCCAGCGGGCGACCCGGGCCGCCGCCGCCACCCTGCTCGCGATCTGGCTGATCGTCGCCACCGCGTTCGCGCTGCAGACCGAGCCGGGTCTCTTCGTCCTCGCCGGCGGACCCGTGATCATCGGCGCGCTGCTGTCGATCGTGGCGAACGCGCCCCTGCTCTACTCCCCGCGGATCGCCCGCTCCGAGGTCGCCGTGGTGCTCGCGCACGCGGACGGCCGGCGGCGGATCCTCGCGAACTGGATCCTCGCGCCCCTGTCCTGGTTCGCCTACGCGATCCCGGTGCAGCTCCTCGGCATCTGGAACGTCTAGCGCGCCTCGGCGGTCTCCGGCGCGGTCCTGGTGCGGCCCGGCAGCAGCAGCAGGCCCGAGACGCCGACGACGATCAGCAGGATCGCCGCGACGGTGACGAAGGCGGACAGCGCCAGCACCGGCATGATGACGGTGAGCAGGCCCGCGATCACCGAGGCGATGCCTGCGGCGATCGGCAGCCACACCGGGCCGGCGACGGTGCGGCCGCTGGTGATGCTCGAGACGCCGTCGAGGATCCAGCCCAGGCCGATCACGAGGCCGAGGATGCTCAGCGACTCGAACGGGTTGGACAGGCAGAGGATGCCGGCGACCAGGATCAGCGCGCCGAGCAGGCCCGCGAGCCAGCGCACCCGGTTCTGCAGGCGCGTGGCGGTGAAGGCCAGCAGGAGCCGGAAGACGCCGGCGGCGATCAGGTGGATGCCGAAGACGATCGCGACGGTCAGCAGGGTCGGGCCGGGGATCAGCACCGCTATCACGCCGAGGGCGATGGCGATCAGCGAGACGCCGATGATCCAGCTGCGCTCGACGGCGGTGCGGGAGAGGGCGGGAGACGGAGTCGCGGCGGCGTTCTCGGCAGTGTTCTCGGGCATGGCGTTCCTTCTCGTCGGGGGCTGACCCCTCGAACGCTAGGGCACATCCGCGGCGCGGACGGCGGGACACGGGGGCGGTCGCGCCGGGTCGGCGCTCCCGGTACTCTCCGGCTCCGACCGCCCGGGTCAGTGCCGGCGGCGCGTCCCGGTGCCGCGGGCGGCGCGATGCCGGCGGATGCTGCGGACCACCAGCAGCAGCACGACCACGCCGATCGCGCCGTAGATGATCGCGTCGAGCACGCCCGCGTACTGGTCGACCAGCTCGTACTGGGTGCCGAGCGCGGCGCCGAGGCCGATCAGCAGGCCGTTCCAGACGCCGGAGCCGAGGATCGTCAGACCCGAGAACAGCAGCAGATTCATCCGTTCGGCACCCGCGGGCAGCGAGATCAGACTCCGGACTCCGGGGATGAGCCGGCCGAAGAGGACGGCCCAGGTGCCGTGGCGGCGGAACCAGCCGACGGCCTTCTCGAAGTCCTCGCGGTCGACCAGGGGCAGCTTGGACAGCAGGCGGATCGAGCGCTCGGTGCCGATGCGGTAGCCGAGCCAGTACAGGATCAGGCCGCCGAGGTAGGCGCCGAGGGTCGCGGTGATCACGACGAGCACCAGGTTCATCCGCCCCTGCTGGGCGAGGAAGCCCGCCAGCGGCAGCACCAGCTCGCTCGGGATCGGCGGGAAGACCGTCTCGATCAGCGTCAGCAGACCGACCCCGGCCTCGCCGAGTGCCGCGATCACGCGGGCGGCGACGCCGACGAGACCGGAGAGCTCGTCGATGCTGTCGGTGGAGGAGGCCGCCGTCACGGAGGCAGGGGCGAGGGCGAGGGTCGCGATCGTCATGACTGAGAAGCTACTCAGTCCCGGGGCTCCGCACCTGGGAGATCGGGGTCGGCGCCGAGACCCGCGTCAGGGGCTGCCGGTGAGGACGACCTGCTCGGAGCCCTGCAGGCGCACCTCGACCGAGGCGATCTCGGCCAGTGGCAGACCGGTCGAGAGGCTCGGCTCCACCGTCGAGCCGGGCGTGCTCGTCCACGAGCCGATCGGCTCCGTGGAGCCGGCCGTGTCGGTCACGTACATCACGTAGCCGACGGACGCCGCGCCCCCGGTCGCCGCGCCGCTCTCCTCCCAGCTGCAGTCCATGTCGATCCGCGTGCCCCACGCCTCCGGCACGAACCGGACCGACGCCTCGACCGGGACGCCGGGCGCCGCGGCGAGCGCCACCGTATTCTCGACCACCGTGGGCGGGGTGCCGACCACGAGCGGGAGGGCGATCGCGGCGGCCGCGGAGACCCCGGCGGCGGCGAGCACGAGGCCGGCGATGCGGAAGCGGGTGCGGCGGCGGAGCGCGTCGGTGGCCCGGGCGAGGTGCGCGAGCAGGGCGGGCGGGGCGGACTCCTCGACGCGCTGCTCCGTCTCGAGCAGGCCGAGCGCCTCCTCCTTCGGCAGGTGCGCGAGCAGGCCGGGGATCGCGACGAACTCACCGAGCGCCTCGCGGCAGCCGGGGCAGCCGCGCAGGTGCTGCTCGTAGGCGCGGCGGTCGGCGGGCGAGAGCGCCCCGAGGAGGTACGCCGCGTCCCAGTCGCGGAAGGCGTCGTCGCGGAAGGCGTCGTCGCTCTGCTGCTCGGTGCTCACGGTTCGGTCACGCCTTTCTCCTGGAGGGCGAGCTTCAGCGCCCGCATCCCGTAGTGCATCCGCGACTTCACCGTTCCGGGCGCGATGCCCAGCAGCTCGGCGATCTCGCCGACCGTGCGCCCGCCGTAGTAGGCGTGCACGATCACCGCGCGGTGGTCGTGGCTGAGGGTGCTCAGCGCCTCCGAGAGCAGCCAGGCGTCCAGCACCTGGTCGGTGCGGTCGCCGTGCGCGCGCTCGGGCACCTCGTCGGTGCCGAACTCGCGGTGGTGCCGGGCGCTGCGGCGGTCGTCGATGACGATGTTGCGGGCGACGGTGTAGAGCCAGGAGCGGGCCGCGGCCTCGCCCTGGGCCAGGATCTCCGGGTGCTTCCAGGCGCGCAGCAGCGCCTCCTGCACCACGTCCTCCGCCAGCTGGCGGTCGCCCGTGAGCCGGAGGACGAAGCGCCACAGCGCCGCCGAGTGCTCGTCGTGCAGGGCACGCAGCATCTCGGCCTGATCCTCGGACATCTCCACCTCTCCTCCTTCAACGTAGAGGGGCGGCGTCCGGTTCACCCGCGGCCCCGGTTCGCGCCGGGCGCCGCACTCTGGTACTCCGGAGCGGTGACCTTCCCCGATGCCGCCGACGCCGCCCGCGTCCGCACCTTCCTCCGCGACCAGCGCGCGCGCATCCTCGACGACGTCCGCCACCTCGTGATGATGGAGAGCCCGAGCGACTCCCTCGAGGCGCTCGACGAGCTGCACGCGTTCCTCGTGCACTGGGTCGGCGAGCGGCTCGGACACGCGGGCGAGCTCGAGCACCTCCGCGAGCAGGACTGCCCGAGCGCGTCGAGCTGGACGTTCCCGGGCAGTGCCCCGGGGCGCGGACCGCGCGGGTCCCGCCCGTTCGTGGCGCTGGTGGGGCACTACGACACCGTCTGGCCGCTCGGCACGACCCGCGGCTGGCCGTTCGCGATCGACGGCGACCGCCTCAGCGGCCCGGGCAGCTACGACATGAAGGTCGGCCTCGTGCAGATGGTCTGGCTGGTGCTGGCGCTGCGGCACGCCCGCCTGGCGCACCCGGCCGTGCGGCTGGTGATGAACGGCGACGAGGAGGTCGGCAGCCTCACCTCGCGCAGCTTCCTCGAGCACCAGAGCCGCGGAGCGGAGGCGGCGCTCGTCTTCGAGGGGGCGATCGGCACCGCGGTGAAGACCGCGCGCAAGGGCATCGGCAACTTCGTCGTCGACGTCGTCGGGATCGAGGCGCACGCGGGCGTCGAGCCGGAGAAGGGGGCCAGCGCGATCCACGAGCTCGGCGCGCTGATCCCGCGGGTGCTCGGGATCGCCCGGCCGGAGGCGGGGACGACCGTCAACATCGGCGTGGTCAAGGGCGGCAGCCGGGTGAACGTGACGACCGCGAAGGTGCGGCTCGAGCTCGAGGTGCGGATCCGCGGCGCGGCCGAGGCGGCGCGGGTGGAGGCCGAGATGAACGCGCTCGAGGCGTCGGACCCGCGGATCCGGATCGAGGTCCGCGGCTCGTGGCAGCGGCCCGTCTTCGAGCGGACGGCCGCCGTCGGCGCGCTCTACCGCCGGGCCGAGCGGGTGGCGAAGACGATGGACCTGCCGCTGACCGAGACGGCGGTGGGCGGCGCCAGCGACGGCAATCTGATCGCCGCGCTCGGGATCCCCGTGCTCGACGGGCTCGGCGCCCCTGGCGAGGGCGCGCACGCCCGGGGAGAATCGGTGAGCATCGAGGGGATGCTCGAGCGGACCGCGCTCGCGGCGCTGCTCGTGGCGAGCTTCGCCGCGGAGGGAGACTGAGATGGTCCTGTACGAGTCGCGCCCGGTCGGCGTCGTGATCGACGCGCCGGCGGACGAGGTGTACTCCTTCGTCGTCGATCCCTCGAACCTGTCGCTCTGGGCGGCGGGGCTGGCGCAGGCGTCCGTCGAGGAGGTGGACGGCCACTGGTTCGCCGACTCGCCGATGGGCCGGGTCGAGATCGTCTTCGCGCCGCGGAATCCCTACGGCGTGGCGGATCACCGGGTGATCACCGAGGGCGGCCGGGTCTTCGACAACCCGCTCCGGATCCTCGCCAACGGCGACGGCGCCGAGGTCGCCTTCACCGTCCGCCGGTACGACGGCATGACGCTCGAGCAGTGGGACGAGGACTGCGACCGGGTCGCGGCGGACCTCGAGACGCTGCGGGGGCTGCTGGAGCGCGCGGAGGACTGAGCGGGCGGGGCCGCGGGTCTCCTCCCCAGGAGCGGACCTCGCGGAGTCGTCCACCGGTCTTCCGGCCCGCCGCGATCGGGCGCCGATCCTGCACTACATTCGACAGGATCCGGCGTTCGCCCGGGCCTTCCGCGCGACAACGAGGGATGTCATGACCTCTCCCGAACCGACCACCCGCCCCGCCGGCGGCATCGAGCTCAACGGTCTCGACACCATCCAGGAGTCGGAGCGGCACGGCCGCCCCCGCGACCTGTTCTGGCCGTGGTTCGCGGCCAACGTCTCGGTGCTGGGGCTGAGCTACGGCTCGTTCCTGCTCGGCTTCGGCCTGTCCTTCTGGCAGGCGACCGCGGTCGCCGTGATCGGGATCGTCGTCTCCTTCCTCTTCTGCGGCTTCGTCGCGGTCGCCGGCAAGCGCGGCTCGGCTCCGACGATGGTGCTCAGCCGCGCCTCCTTCGGCGTCGACGGCAACCGGCTGATCGCGGTGATCTCCTGGCTGCTCACGGTGGGCTGGGAGACGGTGCTCGCCTCCCTCGCCGTGCTGGCGACGGCGACCGTCTTCGAGGAGTTCGGCTGGGACGGCGGCGTGCTGACCAAGGTCGTCGCGCTGATCGTCGTCGCGGCGCTGATCGTGATCGCCGGGATCGCCGGCTTCCGGCTGATCATGCGGCTCCAGCTCGCGATCACGATCGCGACCGCCGTGCTGACCGTGGTCTACGTCGTGCTCGTGCTCGACCGCATCGACCTCGCCGCCGTCGGCAGCCTGCCCTCGGGATCGGCGGGGGCCGTGATCGGCGGACTCGTCTTCATGATGACCGGCTTCGGGCTGGGCTGGGTGAACGCGGCGGCCGACTACTCGCGCTACCTCCCGCGCACCGCCGGCACCGCCGGAGTCATCGGCTGGACCACGATCGGCGGCGCCGTCGCGCCCGTCGTGCTCGTGGTGGTCGGGCTGCTGCTCGCCGCCTCCTCGACGGAGCTGTCCGACGCGATCGCGGCCGACCCGATCGGCGCGCTCGCGAGCATCCTGCCGACCTGGTTCCTGCTCCCCTTCATCGTGGTGGCCCTGCTGGGGCTGATCGGCGGCGCGGTGATGGACATCTACTCCTCGGGCCTCGCGCTGCTCAGCACCGGCCTCAAGGTGTCCCGGCCGGTGGCCGCCGGCATCGACGGCGTGCTGATGGTGCTCGGTGCGATCTACGTCGTCTTCGTCGCGGGCGACTTCCTCGGCCCGTTCCAGGGCTTCCTCATCACCCTCGGCGTGCCGATCGCGGGCTGGCTCGGCGTCTTCCTGGCCGACCTGCTCCTCCGCCGCCGCGACTACGACCAGGACGCGCTCTACACCTCGCGGGGCCGCTACGGCAGCGTCTCGATCGCGCCGGTGCTGCTCGTGGTGATCGGCGCCGTGATCGGCTGGGGCCTCGTCGTCAACTACTCCCCCGGCTTCGAGTGGGAGGGCTACCTGCTCGGCCCGATCGGCGGGCGCGACGGCGAGTGGGCCGGGGCGAACCTCGGCGTGCTGGTCGCCCTCGTGATCGGCTTCGTCGGCACGCTCGTCCTCTCGCGCTCCGCGGTGCGGCGCCAGGAGGCCGACGCGTGAGCCTGCTCGTCGCGATCGACCTGCAGCACGTCTTCGCCGACGTGTCCTCGCCGTGGGCGTCGAAGGAGTTCACCCGTGCGGCGGAGGGGACGACCCGGCTGCTCCCGCACTTCGGCGAGCGGGTGGTCACCACCCGCTTCGTCGCCCCGGCCAAGCCCCGCGGCGCCTGGATCCCCTACTACCGGGACTGGCCGTTCGCGCTCGTCCCGGACGAGGATCCGCTCTACGCGCTCGTCCCCGGCTTCGAAGGGCACCGCACGATCACGGCGCCGACCTTCGGCAAGTGGGGCGCCGAGCTCGAGGCGCTGCTCGACGACTCCCGCTCGATGGTGCTGACCGGGGTCTCGACCGACTGCTGCGTGCTGGCGACGGCGCTCGCTGCGGCCGACGCCGGCGTGCAGGTGCGGGTCGTGACCGATGCCTGCGCGGGCGCCTCCGAGGCCGACCACGCCCGCGCGCTCGACGCGATGGCTTTGTTCGGACCGCTGATCACCCTGACCACGGTGGACGAGGTGCTGGCCGGACTCCCCGCCGGAACCTGGCGAGGCGCGGGAGGTCTCGCGGCGGCGCCGCGCGGACCGGCATGATGGCGGGATGTCCTCCACCGACGTCCGCGACAGCGCGGCGCCCCGCATCCTCGTCATCGGCGAAGCCCTGATCGACATCGTCGAGCGCGACGGCGAGAGCACCGAGCACGTGGGCGGCTCGCCCGCGAACGTCGCGCTCACCCTCGCCCGCCTCGGCCGCGAGGCGACCCTCGTCACCGACATCGCCGACGACGAGCGCGGCCGGCGCATCGCCGAGCACCTGGGTGCCTCCGGCGTCACCGTGCTGCACGGGGACGCCGAGCGCACCTCGACCGCCCGGGCCCGCCTGCAGGCGGACGGCTCCGCGGAGTACGACTTCGACCTCTCCTGGAACCCGCCGGCCGCCGATCCCTCGAGCGCGACTCACGTGCACACCGGCTCGATCGCGGTCTACCTCGAGCCGGGCGGCTCCGCGATCGTCGAGCTGCTCGAGGCCCTGCCGGCCCGCGTCACCGCGAGCGTCGACGCGAACATCCGCCCCGCGCTCGTCGGCGAGCACAACGACGCACTGGCCCGCTTCGAGCGGGTCGCCGCGGCCTGCGAGATCGTCAAGCTCAGCGACGAGGACGCGGAGTGGCTCTACCCGACGATGCAGCTCGACGAGGTGCTGACCCGCCTGCTCGAGCTGGGCGCCCAGCTCGCCGTCGTGACCCGCGGCGGCGAGGGCCTGCTGCTCGCCTCCGCCGTCGCCCGGGCCACCGTCCCGGCCGCCCGCATCGTCGTCGCCGACACCATCGGCGCGGGCGACTCCGCGATGGGCGCGATCCTCGACGAGGCGTTCCGCCAGGGTCTCGGCGCCCCGAACGGCCTGCTCCTCGACGAGCCCTCCCTGCGCGCGATCGGCCACTGGGCCGCCCGCGTCGCCGGCATCACCACCTCCCGCTCCGGCGCGAACCCCCCGACCCGCGCGGAGCTGTAGGGGGCGCGCCGTCCGCGCCTGCCGGACACAGGGATCTACTGGGAAGAGACGCGCGCAGACATGCTGGTCGAGTAGCCCCGCAGGGGCGTATCGAGACCCGCGGCATCAGCAGGGCGAGTCTGCAGACTCGTCCTTCTGACGCTGGTGGATCTCGATACGCCCGCTGCGCGGGCTACTCGATCAGCATGCGGGGACGATCAGCAGAAGGTGGCGGCATTCATGCTGGTCGAGTAGCCGCCGAAGGCGGCGTATCGAGACCCGCCCCTGCTGGACGCGTGGATCTCGACACGCCCGCTGCGCGGACTACTCGATCAGCAGGGGGACGCCCTCTGCGCGGGCTACTCGATCAGCAGGAAGGCGGCCGTTGCAGCGGGATCGCCGGCGGGTCGATACTGGGGCCCTCCTCGAGCGGAAGGCGCCCCATGTCCACGAGTCTCAGCCCCTACATCGGCTTCCGCGACAACGCTCGCGAGGCGATGGAGTTCTACCACTCGGTCTTCGGCGGGGAGCTGCAGTCCAGCACCTTCGCTGACTTCCACGCGAGCGAGGATCCGGCCGAGCAGGACCTGATCATGCACTCGCAGCTGGTCACGCCGAACGGGCTGATCCTGATGGCGTCCGACACCCCGAGCTCGATGACGTTCGAGGAGGGCGCGCGGATCACCGTCGCGCTCTTCGGCGATGACGACGCCGAGCTCGGTGGCTACTGGGACGGGCTCGCGGTCGGCGGCTCGGTCCAGGAGCCGCTGACCACGTCGCCGTGGGGCGACCGGTTCGGGATGCTGACCGACCGCTTCGGCGTGCACTGGATGGTCAACATCTCGGGCGCGTCCGCCTGAGCGTCCCGATCGCCGCCCGCGCGGGCGCAGAATGGAGGGACCGCCCGGTGTCCGGAGCGGTCCCCTCCCTCTGACGAAGGCGGCACTATGACGATCACGCTCGGGTACAAGGCATCGGCGGAGCAGTTCGGGGCGCGCGAGCTCGTGGAGCTGGCCGTCGGCGCCGAGCGGCACGGCTTCGAGAGCGCGGTGGTCTCCGACCACTTCCAGCCCTGGCGCCACACCGGCGGCCACGCGCCGTTCTCGCTCGCCTGGCTCGCCGCGGCCGGCGAGCGCACCTCGACCATCCGGCTCGGCACCTCGGTGATGACGCCGCACTACCGCTACAACCCCGCCGTCATCGCGCAGGCGTTCGGCACGCTCGGCGTGCTCTACCCGGACCGCATCATGCTCGGCGTGGGCACCGGCGAGGCGCTGAACGAGGTCGCGACCGGCTACCAGGGCGCGGGCGAGCAGAGCTGGCCCGACTTCAAGGAGCGCTTCGCCCGGCTGCGCGAGGCCGTGCGCCTCATGCGCGCCCTCTGGGCCGGGGACCGCGTCTCCTTCGACGGCGAGTACTACTCCACCCACGAGGCGTCCATCTACGACAAGCCGGAGAACGGCGTCCCGGTCTACATCGCCGCGGGCGGACCCGTCGTCGCCAAGTACGCCGGCCGCGCGGGCGACGGCTTCATCTGCACCTCCGGCAAGGGCATGGAGCTCTACACCGAGAAGCTTCTCCCCGCGGTCGAGGAGGGCATCGCGGCGGGCGGGCGCGACTCCGCCGCGCTCGACCGGATGATCGAGATCAAGCTCTCCTACGACCCCGACCCGGCTCTCGCGCTCGAGAACACCCGCTTCTGGGCGCCGCTCTCGCTCACGCCCGAGCAGAAGCACTCGCTGACCGACCCGGTCGACATGGAGCGCGCCGCCGACGAGCTGCCGATCGAGCAGGTCGCCAAGCGCTGGATCGTCGGCTCGGACCCGGACGAGACGGTCGCGCAGATCAAGCCCTACGTCGATGCCGGCTTCAACCACCTCGTGTTCCACGCGCCGGGCGACGACCAGCAGCGCTTCTTCGACGCGTTCGAGCGCGACCTCGCGCCGCGCCTGCGCGCCCTCTGACACCGTCGCGACCGGCCGGCGCGCTGCCGCCGGCCGGTCGACCCTCCCGCGCCCCGACCCGTCGGCGCCCGCCGACCGACCCCTCCGGAAGAGCCGCCTCCGCATGACCGTGCCCACCCTCCTCGCCCGCCTCGCCGACGGCGAGCCGATCACGCGCGCGAGCGCCGAGGTGCTCCTCGAGGCGCGCGGCGACGACCTCGACGCGGTGCTGCTGGCGGCCGGGCGGCTGCGCGACGAGGGGCTCGCCCGCCGCGGCCGGCCGGGAGTGATCACCTACTCCCGCAAGGTCTTCGTGCCGCTGACCAAGCTCTGCCGCGACCGCTGCCACTACTGCGTGTTCGTCGAGACCCCGGGCGGCCTGGCGCTGAAGCGCGAGTCGACCTTCATGGAGCCGGAGGAGATCCTCGAGGTCGCCCGCGCCGGCGCCGCGCTCGGCTGCAAGGAGGCGCTCTTCACCCTCGGCGACCGCCCGGAGGACCGCTGGCCCGTCGCCCGCGCGTGGCTCGCCGAGCACGGCTACGCCTCGACGCTCGAGTACGTGCGCGCCATGGCGGTGCTGGTGATGACCGAGACCGGCATGGTCACGCACCTCAACCCCGGTGTGATGTCCTGGGCCGAGCTGCAGCGCCTGCGCCCGGTCGCGCCCTCGATGGGGATGATGCTCGAGACGACCGCCGAGCGGCTCTGGTCCGAGAAGGGCGGCGTGCACTACGGCTCACCCGACAAGGACCCGGCGCTCCGGCTCCGCGTGCTCGACGACGCCGGGCGCAGCCGGATCCCGTTCACCACGGGCGTCTTGCTGGGCATCGGCGAGAACACGGCGGAGCGGGCGGACGCACTGTTCGCGATCCGCGACTCGCACGCGCTCTGGGGCCACGTGCAGGAGTGCATCGTGCAGAACTTCCGCGCCAAGCCGCGGACCGCGATGCAGAACGAGGTCGACCTCGAGCTGCAGGAGTACGTCGCGAACGTCGCCGTCGCGCGCCTCGTCCTCGGCGCCGACATGACGATCCAGGTGCCGCCGAACCTCACCGACGAGCAGGAGCTCGGGCTGCTCCTCCGCGCCGGGATCGACGACTGGGGCGGCGTCAGTCCGCTGACCGCGGACCACGTGAATCCCGAGCGGCCGTGGCCGAACATCGACGACCTCGCGCGGCTGACCGCCGACTCCGGCTACCTGCTGCACGAGCGCCTGACCGCGCATCCGCGGTACCTGAGCGACGCGGAGACCTGGATCGATCCGCGGGTCGCGCCGTACGTGCTCGCGCTCGCCGACCGGGAGTCGTGGCTGGCCGACGAGGCCGCGCCGATCGTCCCCCGCGCGTACGAGGAGGAGCTCCCGCCCGCCCCGCGCCCGGCCGCGCCGACCCTCGCCGCCGTGCTGGAGCGTGCCGCCGCCGATCCGGCCGGTCTCGACGACGCCGACTACCGAGCCCTGCTCGCCGCCGACGGCGACGACCTCGACGCGCTGGCCGCCCTCGCCGACGACGTCCGGCGCTCCGCCGTGGGCGACACCGTCACCGTGGTGGCCAACCGCAACATCGACACCGCGCTCTGGGGCGCCGGCGGGCTCACCGTCGAGACCCTGGAGCAGCTCGCCGACGAGGCCGTCGTGCTCGGCGCCACCGAGCTCTGCCTCCAGGGTCCGCTCGCGACCCCGGGCGAGGACCACCTGCTGATCGTGCGCACCCTGCACGCTCGGCACCCCTCGCTGCACCTGCACGCGTTCCGGCCGGGCGAGATCCTCGACGCCGCGACGAGCACCGGGCGGACCCCCGCCGAGATGCTGGCCGTGCTGCGCGAGGCGGGCGTCGACTCCGTGCCGGGGACCGCGGCGCGGATCCTCGACGACGACGTGCGCGCGATCCTGAGCGAGGGCGCAGACCCGAGCGTCGCCGAGTGGCGGGAGTCGGTGACGACCGCGCACCGCGGCGGCCTGAAGTCGACCGCGACCATGGTCTACGGGCACGTCGAGACGCCACAGCAGCAGATCGACCACCTCCGTGCGCTGGCCGCGATCCAGGACGAGACGGGCGGCTTCACCGAGTTCATCGCGATGCCGTTCGTGCCGGCCGAGGCGCCGCCCGCGGTCGTCGCGCAGACCCGTGGCGGGCCGACCCGGCGCGAGACGCGCGCGGTGCACGCGGTGGCACGGCTGCTCCTGCACGGGCGGATCGACCACGTGCAGACGGCCTGGACGAAGCTCGGGCTGCAGCTGTCGCAGGAGCTGCTGCGCGGCGGCGCGGACGACCTCGGCGGGCTGCTGCTCGACGGCGCGATGAGCCCGGAGGCGGGCGCTGAGGCGCACCGCTCGCTCGACATCGCGACCGTCGCGCGGCTCACCGGCGAGATCGGGCGGCCCTGGCGCCAGCGCACCACCGACTACGGGCACGTCGCCCCCGAGCGCGCGATGAAGGCGCCGGCGCCCGGCAGCACCGCGACCCGCCGGCTGCGCCTCCCGGTGCGCGAGGCCGGCCGCGTCTCGTGACGCGGTCGTCGGCGTACCTCGAGCGGCAGGCCGCGCTGATCCTGGAGTCGTCCCTGGACGTCGGCGACGACACGGTCCGCCTCCACTCCGGTGGTGAGCCGGCGACGGACGTCGTCCTGCTCGTGACCGGGCCGGGTCGCGGTGCCCGGGCCGACGGGGCGCTGCTGCTGCCGATGCTCGCTCGCCGGCACCGGGTGGCGGCGCTCGAGCTCGCCGACCTGCGGGATCCGCTCGCCGACGCGCCCCGCGCCGTCTCCGCCGCGCTCGACCGGCTCGGCGCTGAGCGGGCGGTCGTCGTCGGCGTCTCCCTCGGCGCCTGGGCCGCGATCACCGCCGCCGAAGCGGACCCGCGCGTGGTCGCCCTGGTGCTGGCCGCCGGCTGGCTGCGGCCCACCGAGCGCCTCCTCGCGGTCGCCCGGCTGTGGGAGTCGCTGGCCGGCCTCCCCGACGCCCGCGCGGACCTGGCGCGCGTGATCGGCGTCCGCACGCTCGCCGACCTCGGACCCGGGCGCGCGACTCCCCTGGCCGCCGACGCCGCGACCGCCGCGCTCCTCGCCGCGGCCGCCCGCGCCGACGCGACCGAGGCCGCGGCCCGCCTGCGCGTCCCCGCGCTGGTCGTCGGCTGCGCGGCCGATGCCCTCGTCGGCGTCGAGGGGGCGGAGGCGCTGCTCGGGGCGATCGACGACGCCCGCTACGCCGTGATCGACGCGGGCCACTGCGTGCTGGCCGAACGGCCGGCCGAGCTGCTCGCACTCGTCGAGCGCTTCGTCGCCGACCCGCACCGCGACCCGGCCGGGTCGACGCTCCCCCGGACGATCGTCTGATGGCGACCTCGGTCGACGTCGTCGTGGTCGGCGCGGGCTTCGCGGGGATCGGAGCGGCGGCGCGCCTCGCCCGCCGCGGCGGCGTCTCCTTCGCGGTGCTCGAGCGGGCCGAGCGCGTCGGCGGCACCTGGCGCGACAACCGCTATCCGAACGTCTCCTGCGACATCCCCTCGCACCTGTACTCGTACTCGTTCGCGCCCGAGCCGGACTGGTCGGCCTTCTACGCGCCGGGAGCCGAGATCCAGGCCTACCTCGAGCGGGTCGTCGAGCGCGAGCGGCTCGCGCCGCAGCTGCAGCTCGGGACCGACGTGCTCGAGATGACCTTCGACGAGGACATCGAGCGCTGGCGCGTGCGCACCTCACGGGGGGACTTCGACGCCGCCGTCCTCGTGGTCTGCGCCGGGCGGCTGTCGGAGCCGCGCCTGCCCGACATCCCGGGGCTGGACGGCTTCGCGGGGCCGGTCTTCCACTCCGCCCGCTGGCGCGACGACGTCCACCTGGACGGGGCGCGCGTCGGGATCGTCGGCTCCGGCGCCTCCGCCGTGCAGATCCTGCCGCACCTCGTGGAGCGCGCGGCCGAGGTCGTGCTGTTCCAGCGCTCGGCGCCGTACGTCGTGCCGCGTCGGAACCGCGCCTACCCGCCGGAGGAGCGCCGCACGCTCGCCCGTGTGCCGGGCGCCGTCGAGCGGCTGCGCTCCGAGCTGTTCTGGCGCGCGGAGCTCGGCTTCGCCGGCCGTGTCGGCGTGCCCGACGTCATCGACCGGCTGCGGGCGGAGGCGCTCGGCCACCTCGCCGCGCAGGTCGCCGACCCGGAGCTGCGCGCCGTGCTCACCCCGGACTACGAGATCGGCTGCAAGCGGGTGCTGCTCTCGGACGACTACTACCCCGCGCTCGCGCAGCCGCACGTGCGCGTCGTTCCCTCGCCCCTGCGCCGGATCGAGGGCTCGGCGGCGATCGGAGACGACGGTGCCGGCCACGAGGTCGACGCGCTGGTCTTCGCGACCGGGTTCCACGCGACCCGCCCGCCGTTCGCCCGCCGGATCCGCGGCCGCGGAGGCGAGCTGCTGGCCGACCGCTGGGGTGACGGGATGTCGGCGTACGAGTCGACCGCCGTGCACGGCTTCCCGAACCTCTTCGTGATCAACGGCCCGAACGCGAGCCTCGGCCACAACTCCGCGGTGCACATGATCGAGTCGCAGATCGACTACGTCCTCGCCGCACTGGAGCACCGCGAGACCGCCGGCATCGAGCTGCTGGAGGTGACTCCGGAGGCCGAGGCCGCCGCGCTCGCCCGCCTCGACGCGCTCAGCGCCGACACCGTCTGGACGAACGGCGGCTGCGAGAGCTGGTACGTCGACTCCGCCTCCCGCCGCCTCACCCTGCTCTGGCCCGACTTCGCCTTCGCCTTCCGCGAGGAGCTCGGCCGCTTCGACCCGGCGGCCTACGCGCACGGAGCACGCTGATCGAGCAGCCCGCGCAGCGGGCGGCACCCTGCTGATCGAGCAATCCGCGCAGCGGGCCTCCCCCTGCTGATCGAGCAGCCCGCGCAGCGGGCGTATCGAGATCCACCACCGTCAGAACCTGAGTCTGCAGACCCACCCTGCTGATGACCGCGGGTCTCGATACGCCCCTCCGGGGCTACTCGACCAGCAGGTACTCCGCCGAGACACGATCGACCGCACCGCATCCATGCTGATCGAGTAGCCCGCGCAGCGGGCGTATCGAGATCCACCAGCGCCGGAGGCCGAGCCTGCAGACCCGCCCTTCTGACAGCGGCGGGTCTCGAAACGCCCCTCCGGGGCTACTCGACCAGCATGCGCACCGCCGAGACACGATCGACCGCACCGCATCCATGCTGATCGAGTAGCCCGTGCAGCGGGCGTATCGAGATCCACCAGCGCCGGAAGCCGAGCCTGCAGACCCGCCCTGCTGACACCGGCGGGTCTCGATACGCCCCTCCGGGGCTACTCGACCAGCATGCGGCAGCGGCGGCCGACTTGACGCGCGGCGGTGTCAGGCGGAGGTGCAGGGCCCGGTCCGGGTCCACTCGCGCGCGTCCTCACTTCCGACTGGACGCGGACGGGGCCATGCTCCGGGTGCGAGCCCCGTTGCGGGTCCGTTCGCGCAGTCATGCTGATCGAGTAGCCCGCGGAGCGGGCGTATCGAGATCCACCAGCGTCAGCAGCCGAGCCTGCAGACCCGCCCTTCTGACAACGTCGGGTCTCGAAACGCCCCTCCGGGGCTACTCGACCAGAATGCAGCGGCGGCCGACGGGACACGCGGCGCCGCGACCGATGACGCGCGATCATGGATGCACCCGATCCCCGCTCGACAGGACCCCCGCCATGCCGTCCGACGCCGCTCCGCCGCCCCCGCCCGCGCTCGATCACGAGGTCGCGGCCGCTCTGCTGCGCGAGCGCTACGGGCTGCACGGCGCACTGCGGGAGCTGGGCAGCAATCAGGACCGCAACGTCCTCGTGGACACCGGCGACGAGCGGCTGCTGCTCAAGATCGCGAATCCGGCGACACAGAGAGGGCGGATCGAGGCGCAGACGGCGGCCGTCGCGCGCCTCGCCGAGCACCTCGAGTGCGTCCGGCTCCCGCGCGTCCGCCCCGACCGCGAGGGTCGCACCCTGCACGAGATCGACCTCGGCGGCACGACCGCCGCGGCCCGGGTCCTCGACTTCGTCCCCGGCCGGACCCTCTCCGGCTCCGGCTACCTCTCCCCCGCCGTCGTCCGGGCGATGGGCGACCTCGCCGCCCGGGTCGGCGTCGCGCTCGCCGAGCAGCCGCTCGACGGCCTCGGGGAGAACGACCAGTGGGACCTGCGGCGGGCGGGCGAGGTCGTCGACGCGCTGATCGGCCGGGTGCCGCGCCGCTCGGCACGGGCGATCCGGGCGGCGGTCGACGCGGCGCTGGCGGTCCTCGATCCGCTCGCCACCGCGCTCCCGGTGCAGCTCGTGCACGGCGACCTCACCGATGACAACGTCGTGGTCGACGCGGGCGTCCTCCCCGACGGCGTCATCGACTTCGGCGATCTCGGCGCGGGCTGGGCCGTCGGCGAGCTCGCGATCACGCTGTCCTCGCTCCTGCACCACGCGGACGCCGACGCGGTCACCGTGCTCCGAGCCGCCACCGCGTACGACGCCGTGCGCCCGCTCGCCGACGCCGAGGTCGAGGCGCTGTGGCCGCTCGTGGTGCTCCGCGCGGCGGTGCTCGTCGTCAGCGCCCACGACGTCCTGGCCGGTGATCCGAGCAACGACTACGCCCGCGAGAACCTCGAGCACGAGCGGCTGATCCTCGACCGGGCGACCGCCGCGCCGCTGCCGGTGCTGCAGGCCCTCGTCCGGCGGGCCCTCGGCCGGCCGAGCGCACCGGTCGCACTCGCCCCCGCGGTCCCCGCGCTCGGCGGCCTCGACGCCGTCGTCGTCGACCTCTCGCCCGAGAGCCCGGCGCTCGACGCCGGCCGCTGGCTGGACGACGACGCCGAGCCCGCCCTCGCCCGCGCCGCGCTCGCCGGCGGCGCCGGGGCCGCGGTGCTGCGCTACGGCGAGCGCCGCCTGACCCGCGGCCGCCCGCACACCGCGCAGGATCCCGAGACGACCGCACTGGTCACCGAGGTCCACCTCGCCGCCGAGACGCCCCTGATCGCGCCGTTCGACGTGGAGGTGGGCGGCGGCGTCCCCGGCGGAGTCACCCTCCTCGCCGACGGGGTCCGGCTGCGGCTCGACGGGGTCGACGACGCTCCCGCACCCGGCACCCGGGTGGGAGCGGGCGACCCGGTCGGCACGGCCCGCGGACTCCTGCGCGCCCAGGCCGCGCCGCGCGCGCTCGACGCGGTCGACCTCCCGCCCTTCGCGAGCGCACGCTGGGCGGACGCCTGGCTCGGCGTCCTCCTCGACCCGACCCCGCTGCTCCTGGGACGCGCCCTGCCGGCCCCGCAGCCGGACCCCGAGGTGCTCGACCGGCGGCTCGCGCACCTGGCCGAGGCGCAGGAGCATTACTTCGAGTCGCCGCCCACGATGCTGCGCGGCTGGCGCGAGCACCTCGTCGACGACTCCGGCCGCGTGCACCTCGACGTGCTGAACAACGTGACCTCGATCGGCCACGCCCACCCGCTGCTCGTCGAGCGGGTCGCGCGGCAGTGGCGGCTGCTCAACACCAACTCGCGCTTCTCCTACCCCGCGATCGGCGAGTTCTGCGAGCGGCTGGCGGCCCTGCTGCCGGACGGGCTCGACACCGTGCTGCTCGTCAACAGCGGCACGGAGGCGGCCGATCTGGCGCTGCGGATCGCCCGCGCCTGGTCGGGCCGCGACGACGTGCTGGCGGTGCGGGAGGCGTACCACGGCTGGTCGGGCCTGTCCGATGCGGTCTCCACCTCCGTCGCCGACAACCCCGACGCGCTCGCGACCCGGCCGCCCTGGGTGCACACCCTCGACGCTCCGAACAGCTACCGCGGCACGCACCGCGGGGCCGAGGCGCACCGCTACGCACCGGAGGCGGTCGCCCGGATCGAGGAGCTGGCCGCGGCCGGCACTCCCCCGGGCGGATTCATCGCCGAGACCTTCTACGGCAACGCCGGCGGCATCCCGCTGCCCGACGGCTACCTCGCCGCCGTCTATCCGGCCGTCCGCGCGCACGGCGGGCTCTGCATCGCCGACGAGGTGCAGGTCGGCTACGGCCGCCTCGGCGACTGGTTCTGGGGCTTCGAGCAGCAGGGCGTGGTGCCCGACGTCGTCGCCGTCGCGAAGGCGATGGGCAACGGCCACCCGCTGGGCGCGGTCGTGACGACCCGGGAGATCGCCGACCGCTACCGCTCGCAGGGCTCGTTCTTCTCCTCGGCGGGCGGCAGCCCGGTCAGCTCCGTCGTGGGGACGACGGTGCTGGACGTGCTCGCGGACGAGCGGCTGCAGGAGAACGCGCGGACCACCGGCGCGCACCTCCGCCGCCGGCTCGAGGAGCTCGCCGAGCGCCACCCGCTGATCGGCGCCGTGCACGGCAGCGGGCTGTACCTCGGCCTCGAGCTGGTCCGCGACCGGGAGACTCTCGAGCCGGCGACCGCGGAGACACGCGCGATCTGCGAGCGCCTCCGCGAGCGCGGCGTGATCGTGCAGCCCACCTCCGACCGGCAGTGCGTGCTGAAGATCAAGCCGCCGCTCTGCTTCACCGTCGAGAGCGCCGACTTCTTCGCCGATCAGCTCGACGAGGTGCTGACGACGGGCTGGTGAGCGGGCGCGTGAGCGGGCCCCGCCTCACGCCCGCGCCCCGCCCGCCAGCGCCCGCCGCACGATCACGCGCTCGCAGAGCGTCCAGGTCGTCGTGACCGTCAGGTAGAGCGTCGCCGCGAGCGGCACGAACGCCGCGAACACCACCGTGAGGAACGGCATCCAGCTGAGCACCCCGGTGAGCTGCGCGACGGCCGCGGGCGTCCCCTCCGGCACCGGGGTGAGCGCCGCCTGCCGCAGCGCGACCCGGCGCGCCAGCCAGGACACGAGCGCGATCACGCCGAGGAGCGCCGCGAAGACACCGAGCTGCGCGGGCTCGCCGCCGCCGAGCGCCGTCACGAACGAGCGCCCGAGCGGCACGTCCAGCAGCCGAGCGTCGAGCAGTGCGTTGCCGTGACCGGCGATGTCCGGGTGCACGAACAGCCCGTACAGGAGCGAGACGACGGGCGCCTGCAGCAGCACCGGGAGGCAGCCGGCGAGCGGCGAGGCCTTCTCGTCGGCGTAGAGCTTCATCGTGGCGCGCTGCAGCGCCTCCGGGTTCTTCGCGTGCTTGCGCTGCAGCTCGCGCAGCAGCGGGGCGAGGCGGCGGCGGGTGATCTCGGCCCGGCCCTGCGAGATGCCGACCGGGATCAGCAGCACGCGGACGAGGAGGGTCACCAGCACGATCGCGGCGGCGGCCGAGGCGCCGCCCGCGAGGGGCTCGAGGGCCGAGGCGAGGCCGGTGACGAGGTGGGAGGCGGCGTCGAGCGCCGCCGCGAGGGGCGGGAAGTCGTAGAAGTTCAAGAGAGTCCTGTCGTCGGGAGGTGAGCGCGATCGCGAACGGTCGCGCCTCCCGAGGCAGAGCTCCGGGCTACGCGACCAGTCCCGGCAGGCCCGGCGCCCGCGAGCGCACGCGACCCGCGGTGCGCGGGTGCTGCGGCGAGGGCTGCGCGGCGAGGCCGAGCCGGTGCTCCCGGGCACGGCGGCCGATCGACAGCACGGGTCGGCGAGCGCCGACGGCCAGGTAGCGCGCCCCGAGGACCAGGGCGGCGACCGCGGTCGTGGTGACGACCAGCACGACGGCGGCGTCGGGACTCGACACGAGCGCGAGCAGCAGGAGCGTCCCGCTCAGCAGAGCGAGGAGCTGCTCGAGGTGCGCGCGCACGGGAGTCCTTCCGACCCGACCAGGCTAGCGGCAGGTGCGCCGCGGCGGGTGGGGTGCCAGGCTGTCGAAGGGCGGAGGGAGCCGACGATGGCAGCTCGAGGACGTGGGACGAACGGGCGGGTGCTGCGGTTCCTCGCCGCCGCCGGCCGGATCCTGCTCGCCGGCGTCACCGCCGGGATCGCGACGCTCAGCCCGGGAGGCGAGACGCACCGCCCGGACCTGCCGCCCCCGCGCCGCGACGAGTACCGGCCCTGACGCCGGCGCCCGCGACGAGCACCGGCCGTGAGCGGGCAGGGTAGGCCTCCCGCGCCGCCTCGGCCAGCCGTCGCCCGGCACCGCCGGGGCCGACGATAATCGGGGGATGCGTGAAGACGACGATGTCGATCTGGTGATCGACGCGTGGGCCGACGCCCTGCCCGATCTCGACTTCGCCCCGCTCGACGTCCTCTCCCGCCTGCGCCGGCTCAGCCCGCGGGTGCAGGAGGTCCGGCGCCTCTCCTTCGCGGCCGGCGAGCTCGCCCCGTGGGAGTTCGAGCTGCTCTCGCTGCTGCGCCAGAACCCGGCCGGCACGATGACGCCGTCCGTCCTCTCCACCCGCCTGGGCATCTCGAGCGGCAACCTCGCCAGCCGCGTCGACCGGCTGGGCGCGCGCGGCCTGGTCGTCCGCGAGCAGAACGCCGCCGACTCGCGCAGCAAGATCGTCTCGCTCACCCCGCGCGGCACGAAGCGCGTCGACGACGCCATGCGGCACCTCGTCGCGGCCGAGGGCGAGGTCCTCGCCGACCTCGACTCCCGGCAGATCGGCGTCCTGATCGAGTGCCTGCGGACCATCAGCGCGACCCTCGACCGCCTGGACTGACCGCCCGGCCTCGGTGCGCCGGTCGCGCCGCACCGGCGATACTCGACGGGATGCGGATTCTGGTGGTCGACGACGAGGCGGTCTTCGCCGACGGCGTCCGGCGCGGTCTCGAGGCCGAGGGCTTCTCGGTGGACGTCGCGCACGACGGCGTGGACGGACTGTGGCGGGCCCGCGAGACCGTCTACGACGCGATCGTCCTCGACCTGATGATGCCCGGGCTCAGCGGCTCCGCCCTCTGCCGCACCCTCCGCGACGAGGGCGACTGGACCCCGGTGCTGATGCTGACCGCCAAGGACGGCGACCGCGACCAGATCGACGGCCTCGACGCCGGCGCCGACGACTACGTGGTGAAGCCGCTGGAGTACTCCGTGCTCGTCGCGCGGCTGCGGGCGCTGGTGCGGCGCGGGCGACCGGAGCGGCCGGTCGTCCACCGCGTCGGCGATCTGCTGATCGACCCGGCGCTGCGCGAGGTGCACCGGGGAGACGTCCCGATCCGGCTGACCTCGCGCGAGTTCGCCGTCGTCGACTTCCTCGCCCGCCACCGCGACCGGGTGGTCGCCAAGCGCGAGATCCTCGAGGGCGTCTGGGACGACGCGTTCGACGGCGACCTCAACATCGTCGAGGTCTACGTGGCGCGACTGCGGGCGAAGCTCGACCGCCCGTTCGGCACGGAGTCGATCACCACGCTCCGCGGCGCCGGCTACCGGCTCGTCGAGGGCTGAGGACCGATGTCCCAGCGCCCGCCCTGGAGCATCCGCGTGCGGCTGACCGCCCTGGTCGCCGCCGCGATCCTCGCCGTGCTGGTCGCCGGCTCCGTCGCCTTCACCGCCCTGCTGGAGCAGTCCCTCGTCGACGCCGAGGCGTTCACCGCGAACCAGCAGGCCCGCCAGATCGCCACCGACACCGAGAGCGCCGGGCGGCTGCCGCCGTTCAACACCGACGAGGTCGTCATCCAGCTGCAGCGGGAGGGATCCGTCGTCGCGGTCGCGGACGACGACTTCGTCTACGCGGTGCCGCTGCCGGTCTCCGACGAGCCGCAGATCACCTCGATCGACGGCACCCGCTTCGTCGTCGGCTCCGAGAGCCTCCAGCTCGGCGGCGACCCGGGCGAGACCGTCGTCGTCGCGCGCACCCTCGCCGGGGCCGACGACGCCGCGGGCTCGGCCGTCCGGCTGCTCGCGGTCGCCGTGCCGCTCGTCACGGCGGTGGTCGGAGCGCTGGTCTGGTTCGTCGTCGGCCGCTCGCTCCGGCCGGTCGAGCGGATCCGCGCCGACGTCGAGGCGATCGAGGCCGCCGACCTCCGGCGCCGCGTCCAGGAGCCGCCCGGCCGCGACGAGCTCGCCCGCCTGGCCCGCACGATGAACGGCCTGCTCGACCGCCTCGAGCGCTCGCAGGCCGCCCAGCGCCGCTTCGTCTCGAACGCCTCGCACGAGCTGCGCTCCCCGGTCGCGGCCGTCCGGCAGCACGCCCAGGTCGCCCTGCGGCATCCGGAGGCGGTCCCGCTCGCCGACCTCGCCCGCGTCGTCGAGGACGAGGGCGAGCGGATGCAGCACCTGGTCGCGAGCCTCCTGCTGCTGGCCCGAGTGGACGAGCGCGACGAGGGAGCGGAGCAGGACGTCGACCTCGACGACCTCGTGCTCGCCGAGGCCGCGCGGCTGCGCGCGCTGGGCGTCGACGTGCGCACCGAGGACGTCGGACCGGCCCAGGTGCACGGCCACGAGCCGCTGCTGCACAGCGCCGTGCGCAACGCCGCCGAGAACGCCCGGCGGCACGCGGCGGGCGTCGTCGCCTTCACCGTGCGCGAGGAGGACGGCACCGCGGTCCTGCGCGTCGACGACGACGGCCCGGGCGTGCCGGCCGAGGACCGCGAGCGGGTCTTCCTCCGCTTCGAGCGCCGCGACGACGCCCGCGCCCGCGACACCGGCGGCTCGGGCCTCGGCCTCGCGATCGTCGCCGAGGCGGCGCGGGCGGGCGGCGGCACGGCGCGCCTGCTCGACTCCCCGCTCGGCGGCGCGCGGCTCGAGATCCGCCTGCCGGCTCCCGGCTGACCGCAGGACACCCAGGCTGTTCAGGCTGGCGAAAGGTCCCGCCGGTCACGCTGACGCAGTGGAAATGCCGACCTACCTCCTCGTCCTCTGGCGCTGCAAGCTCCTCGTCGTCGCGAGCGCCGTCCTCGCGGTGATCGTCGCGACCGCCGTGCACTTCACCGTCACCGACGAGGGGCTCACCCTCCGCGGCGACCGCGAGCACAGCGCCGCCGTGACCGTGCTGCTCGGCGGCGGCCCGAGGAACCCCTACGCCGCGCAGATCCCCGGGGTCGAGCGCGTCCCCGGCGTCGAGGACGACCAGTTCAGCGACCTCAGCAACACCGCGGTGATCTACGCCTACCTCGCCAGCGGCGAGGAGGTGCGCGCCGCCGTCATCGAGCAGGCCGGTCCGCTCGAGGAGGGCGACGGCATCGGCGCCGTCCGCCGCACCACCCAGCCGCGCGGCGACGAGTCGAACGGCGGCCGCTTCACCCTGCCCTTCCTCTCGGTGATCGGCACCTCGTTCGATCCCGCCCGCGCCGTCGAGCTCTCCCGCGCCGCCACCACGGCCCTCCTCGACCGGATCGTGCGGGAGCAGGACGCGCAGGGCGTTCCGGAGTCGATCCGCGTCACCCTGACCGTCACCGACGAGGGCGACGCCGTCCCGGGCGCGCTCGGCACGGTCGCGATCCCGATCGCCGGGACCGGACTCGCCGTCCTCCTCCTGGCGCTCCTGGGGATCGTGCTCGGTCACCGGTTCCGCGTGCAGCGCGGTCTCACCGGCCCGCTCCCCCGTCGCAGCGAGCCGGACGAGGACGCCTCCCTCGACGCCGAGCTCGAGTCCGCCCTCGCCGCCGAGAGGTAGGACACGGTGTCCCGTCGGTGACTACCTCCGCGCACCTGGGAGGTCAACCCCGTTCGGGAAGGACACCCGCGGACCTAGCGTGAGGACGCACGGTCGAGGCGGAAGCCTACCGAGCACGATGCACGCGAAAGAGCACCAATGACCCAGATCCCCATTCTTCAGCCCGCACGATGGAGTCGCAACGGAGTCCGGATCGTCGTCGTTCCCGGGGCGGAGCTGCCCCGCTTCCGACTCGAGATCGAACCCGGACGAGCCGTCCTGACCGGGGCCTTCACCGGGCCCTTCGCCACCGTCGAGGAGGCCGAGCGCGCCGCCGAGGCCATCACCTCGGCCGCCGACCGCAAGCTGTCCGCCTGACGCCTCAGCCGACGAGATCGTCCAGCCCGCAGGTCGGCAGGGCGATCCAGCCCTCGGCCTGCGCGGCCTCCCGAAGCTCCTCCGGCACCGGCACCGTCCGTCCGAGGGCGTGCGCCCGGGCGTTCAGCGCCGCGATCACCGCGTCGAAGGCGTCGTCCGAGCGCGCCATCAGCGCCGCCGCGTCCGCCGGCAGCACCAGCCACGGCGCCGCCCGGCGCAGCGCCGCCACGGCGAGCGCCACCGCCTCGGGCCGTGTCTTGTAGCCGGTGGTGTCGACGTCCCAGAGCCGGAGCGCCGCCGCGGGATACGCCTCGACGAGCCTGCCTCCCCCGGAGCGGTCGACGTCCTCCCCTGTCGCCGCGAAGGCGTCCAGCAGCTCGGCGCAGCGCATCGCCGTCATGCCGAGCCGATCGGTCGACACGCTCAGCGGCCAGCGGCCCGTCACCTCGCGCGCGGCGCGGTCGGTCTCCCGGTACGCGAGCCGTCGCCGCCAGTCCCGCCCGGCGAGCGTCCGCGGCGAGACCTCCCGGCGGGTGTGCGCCGAGACGAACGCCGCGAACTCCAGCGGCCAGCCGAACGCGCAGTCGATGCCGATCGTCGTCGCCTCCCGGGACGCGGCGACGACGTCGTCGTCGGAGGCGCCGAGCACCAGCGAGCGGACGACCGCCCCGCCGCCGCCCCACTCCAGCGCGGCCACCGCCGTCCGCACGGGCTCCGCGGCGAGGTCGACTCCGATCGTGAGCATCGGATCAGGCTACCCGCCGGGCGCGCCCCGGCCCCGCGCTCGCTACGCTCGTGCGATGACGCCGCCCTCCCCCGCCCTCGGGACGCGCACGACCCGGATCCCGGTCGCCGTCCTGCGCCTCGTCGTCGCCCTGACGGTCCTCGCGGCCGTCGTCGGCACCGCCCTCGACACCGCCTCGCGGACGCCGATCGTGCCGGTCAACTTCTTCGGCTACTTCACGATCCAGGGCAACATCCTCCTGGCGATCGTGCTCCTGATCACCGCGGCGGTCGCGCTCGGCGACCGACCGCAGGGACCGCTCCTGACGCTCGTCCGAGGAGCGGCGACGAGCTGGATCCTCGTCGTCGGCATCGTCTACAACACCCTGCTGATCGGCACGGCGGGCGGCGTGACGCTGCCCTGGGCCAACACCGTGCTGCACGTGGTGTTCCCGATCTACGGACTGCTCGACTGGCTGCTCGTCGCCGACCGGCCGGCCCTGCCCTGGCGCCGCCTCTGGGTCGTCACCGTCTATCCGATCGTCTGGCTGGTGGTCGTCCTCGTCCGCGGCGCGACCGACGGCTGGGTCCCGTACCCGTTCCTCGACCCCGCGAACGGCTACGGCGCGGTCGCGATCGCGGTGCTGATCGTCGCGGTCGCGTTCGTCCTCTCCGGTGCCCTCGTCTGGGCGCTCAGCCGGGTGCGGCTGATCGGCGATCGGCCCGTCTGACAGGGCGGAGCCCGGCGGGCCCCGTTCTGGGGCCACGCGCGCAGGACCGCCGGTGACCCCGCAGGCCTAACGTCAGGATCGGCGGCCCCCACCGCCGTCCCCCGACCGAGAGCGGTTCCCCTCATGCGCCTCCCCACCTCCCTCCGCCCGCGCCGCATCGGGAGCCGCCGCGTGCGCGCGCTCGCCGTCGGCGCGGTGCTCGCCCTGGCCGCGGCGGTGGTGCCCGCGGGCGCCGCCTCCGCCGCGACCCCGACCCTGTCCGTGCTCAGCCTCGGCGACTCGATCACCCAGGCCTACGGCACCTGCGGCCAGTTCGCGGACTGCCCGCGCAACAACTGGTCCACCGGCACGAACGCGACCGTCAACTCCTTCGCCAGCCGCCTGCGCACCGCGAACCCGGGCACCACGGTGACCACCGCGAACTTCGCGCAGACCGGCGACCTGATCGCCGGCGTCCCCGCGCGGATCGACGCCGCCGTCGCCGCCGGCGTCCGCCCCGACGTCGTCACCCTGCTGATCGGCGGCAACGACCTCTGCTCTGCGAAGAACCCGGTCGCCGCCGACGGCTACACCATGACCACGGCCGCCGCCTTCAGCACCGGAGCGAGCGCCGCGATCACGAAGATCCGCAGCACCTGGCCCGCCGCGAAGATCGTCCTCTCCTCGATGCCGAACGTGGCCGCCGAGTGGGCCGTCGTCAAGGGCGGCTTCGGCTCGGTGATCTGGTCCTCCGGCAACCTCTGCCGCACCACCCGCGGCGTCAGCGCGACCGGCGGTCGCCTCAGCAGCACCGCCGCCTCGGCCTCCGCCACCGCCGCGAAGACCCGGACGACGCAGTACAACACCGCCCTGCAGCAGGCGTGCACCGCCGCCGGCACCCTCTGCGACTACGACGGCGGCGCGCTCACCGCGACGCCCGTCACCAAGGCTCTGATCGGCACCACCGACTACTTCCACCCCAGCATCGCGGGCCAGGCGAAGATCGCCTCGGTGCAGTGGTCGGCGTCGAACTTCGGAGCCGCAGGCTAGCGCCCGGCGCGGCCGCTCGACGCCTCAGGCGTCCTGCGGCCGCTCGCCCTCGCGGAGCCGGCGCTGCTCCTCGGCGAGCCGCGCGTAGTGCGCCTCCTCGCGCTCGAGGTCGGCGAGCTGCTCCTCCGTGCTCTTCGTCGGCGGCCGCACCACCATGGTCGGCGGCGGCGGCGTCTTGGAGCGACGGGGCCGGCGGGTGCGCCCGCCCGGCACGAAGGACGCGCCCTCGCCCTTCTTCCAGTCGTGCCCGAGCAGGAACCAGATCGTCACGCCGATCAGCGGGATGAAGACGATCAGCAGGATCCAGACGATCTTGGGCAGATTGCGGACCACGTTGTCCGGCTGACGCACGACATCCACGAGCGCCAGCACCATCAGCACGACGGTCAGCAGCGAGAACAGAAACCCCATGCGTCCGAGGGTACGTCGCCGAACCCCTGAGGATCCTCGCAGTCGCCGTTCCGACGTGCCCGGCGCCGCGGCGGTGCACCTCGAGTCCCGCGGTGACCGCGTACCGCGCGCCAGCGGCCTCCGAGCAGAGCGCGGTCGCGGCTAGCGTCTCCTCCCGAGCCGAGGGTCGGCAGCCGCCGACCGGAGGATCCCCGATCACGGCTGCGGACCCCGTCCCGCCGCGTCGAGGGGATCCGGGCGCGCCCGGAGGAGTGCGAGTGACGAGCGACGCCCTCCCGACGACGGCGGCCGCAGCGCCCCGGCTCCCCCGGCCCCTCGCAGGCGCACTGCTCAGCAACGCGGTCTTCGGCGGCATCACCGCGGTCGGCGTGCCCGTCGCCCTGAACGCCGCCGGACTCGCCAAGGTGCAGATCGCGGTCTTCTTCGTGGTGAACGCCGCGATCGCGATCGGCTACAACACCCTCCTCGTGCCGCGGATCCGCCGGGCCGGCTACCCGCGGTCCGCCCTGCTCGCGACCTCGCTCGCGGTCCCGGCCGGGCTTCTGCTCGTGCGCGCCAGCGGCGGCCACGTCGTCGTGCTCTACCTGGGCGGCGCGCTGATGCTGTTCGTCAGCACCCTCGTGCCCCAGCTCTTCGGCCGCGTCGCCGCGCAGGGTCGCGGTGACACTCAGGAGTCGTCGATCGCCCGGATGCGCGCGGTCCTCATCTCCGGGTACATCCTCGGCCTGATCCTCTACGCCCTGCTCGCGCAGGCCGGGCTCGATCCGCTGCTCGCCGCGGTCGCCGCCGCCGTGGTGACCGCGGCCTGCGCGACCGGCTGCCGGTCGATCGGTCCCGCGCCGCCGGACGGACCGCGGAGCCACGGCTCCGCTCGCCCGCGCCTCGTCCTCGTCTTCCTCGCGGCCCTCGCCCTGGTCGCACTGCTGAAGTCGGTCGACACGCTCCGCGCGATCTATCTGCCGCTCTTCGCCGTCTCCTCCGGCGTCCCCGCCGCACACGTTCCGCCGGTGCTGCTCGCCTCCGCGGTCCTGGAGCTCGCCGCGCTGCCCTCGCTGACACGGCTCAGCTCGGCCCGCGGCAGCGTGCTCACCCTCGCCGTCGTCGCGCTGGCCGGGGTTCTGGCGTTCTTGATCCTGGCGGGCGACCAGTCCTATCCGGCGCTGCTCGTCTCGCAGGCGGTCTACGCGGTCGCGGCCGCCGGCTACCAGAGCATCGGCCTGCTGCTGCTCGAGCGGACCAGCGGCGGCGGACCCGGCGCCGGGGCGAGCGCCTACGTGGCGGTGGTGCAGATCGGCACCGTCCTCGGCGCGCTCCTGCCCCTCGCGGTCACCGGCTACGACCCGCGGATCTTCCTCCTCGCGGTCGGCCTGGCGGCGACCGCCCTGCTGCTCGCTCTCATCCTCCGGCTCGCCGGCCACCGGTTCTGAGTCCCCTCCTCCCTCGCCACCCGCCGCCACCCCCTCCGCCCGGTCACCGCCGGTCCGATCTGCAGGCGATCGGAGCGCACCGGAGCCCTCCACGCGGCGGAACGCGCTCCCGCCCCGGGATCACCTGCAGAACGCGCGGCCGGCACCTCTCAGCCGCCGCGTGACACCATCGACGGATGAGCGCGCCGACCCCCGCCCCCGCGAGACGCCGCTTCCTCACCCCGCGCCGCGTCGCGCTGCTGGCCGCACTCACGGCGCTGGTCGTCGGCCTCGCCCTCCTCGGGCTGGTCGCCCTGCAGTACTCGACCCTCGCCGCGCAGGGCTTCGACGACGTCTGCCTCGCCGGCGTCGGCCGCGTCCCCGCCGAGGAGGGCTCGCTGGTCGCGGGCTCCTGGTCCTGGTGGCCGCTCGGCGGCACCTGCCGCTGGGAGCTGCTCGACGGCACCGTCGTCGACTCCGCGCCGGACTGGTCGACCACCGCCGTCGCGATCACCGGCGCCGCGCTCGCGCTGCTGGGAGTGGTGGGCACGGCGCTCGCACTCCTCGTGCGGCGCCGCGCCCGCTGACTCAGCGGTCGAAGAGGTTCCCGAGCCCGCCGAGATCGGGCATCTCGAAGTTCGAGCCGAAATCCGAGACCTGCTCGCCGAGCCCCGACACGTGCTCGCCGGCGCCGGAGACGAACTCGCCCGCGCCGCCGGTGATGTCGCCGAACTCGCCCAGGTCGCCGAACTCGCCGAGCCCGCCGGCCAGGTTCTCGAAGTCCACGCCCATCCCGGCCGCCTGCGCGAGCAGCGGACCGGCGACGCTGCTGAGCACCGCGCCGCCCGCGACCGCTGCGAGCAGTCCGCCCGCGGCTCCCAGGCCGACGCCGGCGACGGCGCCCACTCCGGCACCGGCCAGCGCGCCCTTCGTGCCGGGCTTGGAGAACATCCTCTTGAGGAACCCGGGGTTGTGCGCCTCGCCGCGCGTCGCCGCCCGGGCGAGATCGTCCGGGGCGGAGGAGCGCGGCTGCTCGTTCGCGGGCAGCTCGTCGCGCAGGCGCCCCTCGACCTGGGCGCGCTGCGCCGGGGTCAGCTTGGCGAACGCGTCGCGGTGCACCTGCTCCAGCTGCTCGGGGTCGGCGGTGCGGAGGAGGTAGTCGTAGCGGGCGATCGCCGCGCGGTCCTCCGGCGCGACGGCGGCGGGCCGGGCGTCCTGCGGGCGGGCCGAGGGGTGCGGCGAGCCGTAGGCCGGGGTGGGCGTGCGGGGCGCCGAGGGGTTCGAGGCGGCCGTGCTCGAGGATGCGGCGCGGGAGTCGCCCGTCACCGCGTTCGCGGCCGAGCGGACCATGTCGCGCCAGTCCGTGCCGCCACCGGTCGCGGGGCGCGAGGAGGAGCTCGAGGAGCTCTTCGAGTCGAGCGCCTTCGACGCCATGCTGAGGATGCGCTTGAGAGTGCTCACAGGGGACCTTCCGTCGGGTAACAGGTTCGATAGTGGCGGGCCCTCCTGAGCGAAGCCCGGTGGAACGCCCTCCGGAAGCCGAGAGCGTCCGCTCCGACCCGGGATCGCCCCCGCGCTCCGCTGTCAGCGGACTCGGGTCCTCCGGGGAGGCGCCGCCGGAGGATCGCGGGCAGACTCCTGCCATGGAACTGCTCTTCGTGCACGGCGCCCTGGTCCGCGACGGCGACTGGTGGTGGCACCGCACCGCCGAGCTGCTCCTCGAGCGCACCGGTGTCGCGAGCCGCGCCGTCGCCCTGCCCTCCTGCGGCGAGCCGGCGGCGGACCGCGCGGGTGCAGGCCTGGTCGAGGACGCCGCCGCCCTGCGCGCCGCACTCGACGACGTGGACGACGACGAGGCGATCGTCGTCGGCCACTCCTACGGCGGCACCGTCATCGCCGAGGCCGGCGCGCACGCCGCCGTCGCCCACCTCGTCTACGTCTCCTCCTACCTCCCCGACATCGGCTCGGCGCAGGGCGACATCATGGCCGGAGAGACGGACCCCGTCTCGATCGCCCCCGGCGACGACGGCACACTCGGCGTCACCGGCTACGACGCCGCCTCGTTCGGCCGCCGCTTCCTCCAGGACGCCGACGAGAGCACCCAGCGCGCCGCCTGGGAGCGGGTCACCACCCAGTCGATCGCCGCCTTCACCACCCCGACCTCCGTGGCCGGCTGGCAGGGCGTCGACTCCACGTACCTGGTCTGCACCGAGGACCGCAGCACCTCGGTCGGCCTCCAGCGCCTCCACGCCGAGCGCGCCACCCGCTCGATCGACCTCCCCACCGGCCACCACCCCTTCGTCACCCGGCCCGACCTCGTCGTCGCCGAGCTCGAGGCGATCCTGCGGTCCTAGCCGACAGGACCCGGACGCCCGGGCCGAAGGACGCGCCGACCGAGCTGCGCGACGATCGGACGGTCGTCAGCCGTCCGTCACCCGGCCGCCCTCGACCCTCAGCACCTGATCGCTGAGCATCTCGATGTCGCTCTCGCGATGACTGGTGAACACGATGGTCGTGCCCTTCGCCTTCTCGGCGACGAGGATCTCGCGCAGGCGCTCGACCGATTCCGCGTCGAGGGCGTTGAACGGCTCGTCGAGCAGGAGGACCGCGGGGTGCTCGAGCAGCGCCTGCGCGAGCGAGAGCTTCTGCAGCATGCCCAGCGAGAAGTTCCGCGCCTTCAGCGGCGACGTCGGCGAGAGACCGACCTGCTCGAGGACCTCGTCGATGCGGTCCTCGCCCACCTGCTTGCGGATAGCGGCGAGGTCGGCGAGGTTCTGGCGAGCGCTCCTGCCGGCCAGGTAGCCCGGGCCGTTGATCGAGACGCCGAATCGATCGGGGTAGTCCCGACCCCGGGAGAGGTAGGCCGGATCGATCGCCACGGTGCCGCTCGAGGGTCGCAGCAGACCGCACATCAGGAGCAGCAGCACCGATTTGCCGGCGCCGTTCGGTCCGACGAGGCCGTAGGTCCGGCCGTCCTCGATGCCGAGGGAGACGTCCCGGAGGATCTCCTTCCTCCCGAAGCGCTTGTCGACCTCGGTGAGAGTGATGACCGTCATCGGACCACGACCTTTCCTCGTGCAGTGCGGACGCCGACGCGGACGACCGCCGGCAGTGACAGGGTGAGCAGCGGAGGGACCAGCAGCGACAGGGCGAGCAGCGACCCCAGCAGGATCGCGAGTCGCGGGACGACCCGTCCGTCGCCGGGTCCTCCCCCGGCGAGGCCGCCGAGGAGGAACGGGTCGTCGGGGAGGAGCGGGCGGGACAGGACGAGGACGACGGCCACGAGGCAGACGGCGGCGAGCCTCGCCTGGACGCTCGCGATCGAGCAGCGCAGGACGACGCCGAGGGCGCCGTAGAGGGCGGCGCAGACGCCGCCGGCAGCGACGGGACCGGCCACCGCGATCCACTCCGGCGAGGGCGGGACGACTCCTTTCGCCGCGCAGAGGACCCCGACGAGCACGAGCAGCGCCGCCAGGGTCCACACCGCGAACGAGTCGGCCGAGCTTCGGACGATCTCGCGCCGCAGCCGGCCGGCCCGGCTCCCGACTCCGAGGAGCTCCTGATGCTCGCGCTGAGGCGTCGGCGACCCCCGGCCGATCACGCCGACCAGGAGGAACGGGAGGAAGACGAGCAGGTACTGCATCGCCTCCGCGATCGATCCGAGCGGACTCGGCACCAGGAGACCCGCGACCTCGAGCAGGTCCCGGCCGGCGGGCGCCTGGAGGAAGGCGAAGGCGACGAGCAGGGCCGAGACCGACAGGACCGCCGACACGCGCGCACGGTCCGCACGGCTCGAGGCCCGGGCGGCGAGCCGCACCAGCAGTCCGATCCCGACGAGGAGGGTCACCGGCCTCAGCGCCGTCCCGAGCAGGGAGGTCCTCTCCAGTCCGGCCGCCACGTCGAAGAAGGCGGCCGCGCTGAGGGGCGCACTCGGCGGAACGACCGTGAGCACCGAGAGGACGACCCAGAAGAAGAGCCCGCCGGCCGACGCCCAAGCAGCGGCGGCCCTGCCGGAGAGCAGGCGGACGGACACGACGACAGCGGCCGTCGCGCAGAGCGACGCTCCGACGAGGCCGACCTGCGCGATCAGGGCAGCGACCGGGGCGAAGCCGTGCGCTCGGAAGACGGCGGCGACGCTCTCCGGAGGCGCGAACGACGTCGGCTGCAGACCCGCACCGCAGACGAGGCAGACGGCGAGGGCAGCCGCCGCCGCCTTCGCGTACAGCGCCGCCAGGCCCGTGAGAGTCCCGCCCCAGGCCCGGAGGAGCGACCCGTGGCGGAGCAGCGCTCCGGGCGAGGCGGTCCGGGTCGCCCGCAGCACCGACAGCACCAGCCACAGCGGAACGACGACGAAGCCGAGGTAGTAGGGATTACCGGCCAGATCCATCAGGAGGTCCCAGACGCCCAGCGATCGACCGGTCGCTGTCTCCTCGAAGACGCGCGAGTGCAGGGCATAGGCGCCGGTGAGCGCCAAGAAGACCAGCGCGGTGAGTCTCTGCCCCGTCACAGGAGGTGCCTGCTCTCGCTCGGGCGCCGCACGATGAACAGCCAGAGCGCGGCCGCGACGACAGCCGTGACGAGCGTCGGAGACGCTGCGACCAGCCACGAGGACTGCTGGAGGCCTGACGGGTTGACGGAGAACATCGGCGTCACGGCCGGCCGGCCGAGAATCGACAGCAGAACGCTCATTCCCAGATACGCCCCGAACGGCAGCAGGAGCGCGATCGCCCTGTTCGGCACGAGGATCAGACTCGCCGAGGTCAGCACCGAGTAGACCGCCGCCGCGAAGGCCGACCAGAACGCCATCAGCAGCCCGAAGATCAGGACGCTCCCGCCACTGAGATCGGCGAACGTGAACCGCTCCTCAAGGGGCACGACGGGGTGGTAGACAGTCGGATCGATCCCAGGATCGCCCATCAGCGGCCAGACAACCGCGGCTATGAGGGTCGCGACGAGCCCGAGAAGGAAGAATACCGTCGCCGAGCAGAGCGCCGCGGAGATGATCTTCGCCGAAACCAGCGCGGTGAACGACCGCCGGCACCGTTCATTGACGAACGCCCTCCTTGCGACGTCAGCGGCCAGAGAACGAGAGCCCACCAGGGCTACGAGCAACGGGAACACTAAGACCAGGGGTGAACCGAGGAGCGAGACCAGAATGTCGCCCTCGTCGCGGAAGATCGTGTTCGCCGTGTCCGCCACTCCCTGAATGTTCGGCAGCAGAACAACGCCGGTCGCTATGCACCCGGTCAACGGTGATCGCCCTCGGACAAGCTCTCGCCGCACGGCTCCAACCATCTCTCGACATAGGCTATCGGCCACGATCACAGCGTTTCCAACCCGTCTGTCGGCTCCGATCGAGTACGAGCAGCTCGCAGAGTCCGGACAGGGAGCGAGTGGAACGTCAATTGCTGCGCCAAGTCCCCTGAACCTGCACCTTGACGACATTGGCCTGACCCACACGCAATTGCAGTCTGACAACTGCACCGGCAGGGAATCGGTTCGGCAGGCTCGCAACACCCCTGTCATTGAGCCCGGTGATTTTGTCTCCACAGGCCAACAGCACGCTCTGGCACATCTCGACGTCGACGATGTAATCACCTCCGACGGAGCCGACTCTGACGTGTCCGTCTCGGTTCGAGATCTCTTTGTTCTGGCTGTCAGTCCAGCCGGGGATCTGGAAGGCCGGAATGATCTCGTTGAACGTACTGTCCTGCGTCCCGGCGTACGCAGTGCCGGTTGCTCCGACCATCAGTGCGGCCACGAGAGCGCCGGTCGCAAGTACTTTCGTCGAGTTCTTCAATTCAGTCACTCCATCTGTGAGCGCATCCATCTCCGTTGCGGACGCCATACAGGTATAGAAGTGCATGGCGCACTTTCAGACAAGCGAGTCGACCGCTCTGGCGCGAAACCGTGCGCGGGACGAAGGCTCTCTTCACCGAAGCGGACCGGAACTGCTCTCACCGTGCTCGCGAAAGACGTAGGCGCTCGGCATACCGGGATACACCCCGCCGAGCGAGCCGCCCGTACACTCGCGAGCATGCCTGCCGCGCTCATCGCCGAGCACCCGATCGGAGCCGGCTGAATGCCGGACATCGAGCTCGTCAGCGCCGACGGCTCCGTCCGCGCCTCGATCAACCCCGTCGCCGCGAGCATCCGGACCCTCGAGGTGCGCGGCCGTGCCCTCGTCGAGCCCTACGAGGGCGACCAGCCGCCCGGAGCCGCCGGCGCGGTGCTCGTCCCCTGGCCGAACCGGGTCCGCGACGGCCGCTGGCTCCTCGACGGCGCCGTCCAGCAGCTCGCGATCACCGACCCGGCGACGCACTCGGCCAACCACGGCCTCCTCGCCACGACCCGCTACCGCGTCGGCGAGCGCACCGCCGACAGCGTCACTCTGCACGCCCGCCTCGACTCCCCGCCCGGCTACCCCTTCACCCTCGCCACCAGCGTCCGCTACCGGCTGCGCCCCGCCGGGATCGACGCCCGCCACGTCCTCGTCAACGAGTCGAGCAGGAGCGCCCCGGTCGCGCTCGGCGTCCACCCCTACCTCCGCGCCGGCGAGGCGCCGGAGCCGACGATCCGCCTCCCCGCCCGCGAGTACCTCGTCCTCGACGAGCGCCACCTGCCCACCGGCGAGCGCCGCCCGGTCGCGGGCACGCCCTTCGACCTCCGCGCCGGCGTCCCGGAGCGCGACGCACCCTGGCACGCGAGCTTCACCGCTCTCGACCGCGACCCCGACGGCACGGTCCGCGCCGAGCTCAGCGCCCCGGGTCACGGCCGCACCACGCTCTGGGCCGATGCGTCCTTCACCGCCCTGCAGCTCTACATCGACCGCGACCGGCGCCCGCCGGCGATCGCGATCGAGCCGATGACCGCTCCGCCCGACGCCTTGAACTCGGGCGAGGGGCTGCGCTGGCTGGAGCCGGGCGAGCGTGCCGAGTTCCGCTGGGGCATCGACTCCGACTGAGCAGGTTCGTTCAGGCCCGCGCGCACAGCACCCGGTGGAGCAGCCACCGAGAGGAGGTGTCGCCCGCGAATCGTCCAGGTGACGCGGCAGATCGCCCATTCCTCGACGCGCGCCGCGCTCTCTACTCTCGTCCCATGGCAGTCATCGCAGAAGCCTCGCAGCTCATCGCGCCCCCGCCGGCGGCGGCCGACCTCCTCGCGCAGGGCGCGGCAGCCGTCTGGGAGACGACGATCACCCTCCCGACCTACACCCCCGAGGAGCCGGTGCAGCTGCCGATGTTCCTCGACCGCCGCGTCTACCAGGGCTCGAGCGGGCGGGTGTACCCGCTGCCCTTCATCGACCGGATCGCCTCCGACGCCGTCGACCAGGAGTGGCGCGTCGTCGTCCTCGAGAACGAGTTCGTCCAGGTCGTCGTCCTGCCCGAGCTCGGCGGCCGGATCTACTCCGGCTACGACAAGACCACCGGCTACGACTTCTTCTACCGCAACACCGTCATCAAGCCGGCGCTGGTCGGCCTCGCGGGTCCCTGGATCAGCGGCGGCGTCGAGTTCAACTGGCCGCAGCACCACCGGCCCGGCACCTACCTGCCCACCGCCTGGAGCCTCGAGCGCGCCGAGGACGGCTCGGTCGTCGTCTGGTGCAGCGACCACGACCCGTTCAGCCGGATGAAGGGCCTGCACGGCGTGCGCCTGCGCCCACAGTCCAGCCTCGTCGAGCTCGACGTCCGCCTGCACAACCGCACCAGCGAGCGGCACACCTTCCTCTGGTGGGCGAACGTCGCGGCGCGGGTGCACGACGACTACCAGTCGTTCTTCCCGCGCGACGTCCGCTACGTCGCCGACCACGCCCGCCGCGCGATCACCGCGTTCCCGGCGGCCGACCGCCCCTACTACGGCGCCGACTACCCGGCCCTCGCGGCCGAGCGCGGTGACGGATCGACGCAGGACGGCCCGCCCGCCGACCGGATCGACTGGTACCGCAACATCCCGGTCCCCACCTCCTACATGGTCGTCCGCACCGACGACTCCTTCTTCGGCGGCTATGACCACCGCGCCGGAGCGGGCTTCGTGCACTGGGCGGACCGCCGCTTCGCGCCCGGCAAGAAGCAGTGGACCTGGGGCGACGCCCCGTTCGGGCACGCCTGGGACGCGCAGCTCACCGACGCCGACGGCCCCTACGTCGAGCTGATGGCGGGCGTCTACACCGACAACCAGCCCGACTTCTCCTGGCTGATGCCCGGCGAGACCAAGACCTTCTCGCAGTACTGGTACCCGATCAGCGGCATCGGAGTGGCGCACCAGGCGACCCGCGACGCGGCAGTGCACCTCGACGTCGAGGCCTGGATCCTCCGCGTGGGCGTCTCGACGACGCACCGCATCCCCGCCGCGACCGTGACGCTGCGGGCCGACGGCACCGCCCTGCACGAGTGGACCGTCGACCTCGAGCCCGGGCAGCCGCTGCTCGCCGACCTGCCGACCACCCGCACCGGCCCGGAGGGTCTGCGCATCACGGTCGTCGCGCACGGCTCGACCCTCCTCGACTACAAGGTGCCCGCCGAGTTCGACGACACCGAGCCGGAGATCGCGACCGAGCCGCTGCCACCCGCCGAGACCGCCTCCGTCGACGAGCTGTACCTCGTCGGCGTCCACCTCGCGCAGTACCGGCACCCGACCCGCTCGCCGCTGCCCTACTGGGAGGAGGCGCTGCGCCGCGATCCCGGCGACGCGCGAGTGCACCTCGCCCTCGCCGACCACGCCTACCGCCGCGGCGAGTACGCCGACGCGCTCGCCCACGCCGACTCCGCGATCCGCCGCCTCACCGCCCGCAACGGCAACCCCGCCGACACCGAGGCCTTCTACCTGCGCGGGCTGATCCTGCGCCGCCTCGGCCGCACGACCGAGGCCGCCGCCGCGTTCGGCAAGGCCGCCTGGGACGGGAAGTGGGCGCACGCCGCCCTGTTCGAGAGCGCGAGGCTCTCCGCTGCCGCCGGCGACCACGCCGCGGCGCTGGAGGACCTCGCCACCTCCCTGCGTCTCGACACCGACGACCTCCGCGCCCGTGCCCTGCGCGCGGTCTGCCTCCGCGCGCTCGGCCGCGTCGGCGAGGCCGAGCGGTCCCTCCACGAGACCCTGCGCCTGGATCCGCTCGACCAGCTCGCCCGCACGCTCACCGGCACCGACCCCGCCGACGCGCACGAGAGCATCGACGTCGCGCTCGACCTCGCCTCGTTCGGCGAGACCGGCGAGGCCCGCCGACTGCTCCGCGCCGTCGCCGGCGGGAACGCCGGCACCTCGGGAGCGGGCAACGCCGCGCCGATCGCCGCGTACCTCCTGGCCCGGCTCGGCGAGCCCGTCGACACCCGCGCGCTCGACCTCACCCGCGCCTTCCCCGCCGGCCTCGACGCGCATGACGCGCTGACCGCCGCGGTCGCGGCGGACCCCGCCGACAGCACCGCGCGGTCGCTGCTCGGCATGCTCCTCTACGACACCGGCCGCCGCGCCGAGGCCGCCGAGCACTGGCGCCGCGCGATCGCGGACGGCGGCGCCGACGCCGTGACCCACCGCAACGCGGGCCTCGCCGCCTACAACGACGAGGCCGACGACGACGCCGCCTGGGCGCACTACCTCCGCGCCCGCGAGCTCGCCCCGCGCGACGCCCGCCTGCTCTACGAGCTCGACCAGCTCGCCGACCGCCTGGGCCACTCCGCCGCCGACCGCCTGGAGCGCCTCGAGGACGAGCACGACCTCACGCTCTCCCGCGACGACCTGACCGTCGAGTACGCCGGTCTGCTGATCGAGGCGGGGCGCGCCCAGGAGGCGCTGTCGCTCCTCGAGTCGCGCCGCTTCCAGCCGTGGGAGGGCGGCGAGGGCCGCACCCTCGCGGCCTGGGACGCGGCCCGCGCCGCGCTCGGCCTCGACCCGGCGACGCCGCCGTCGACGCTCGGCGAGGCGCGTCCCCGCTTCGACGCCCCGCAGGCGACCCTCGAGGACGGCTCCACCGACTACTTCGCCACGAGCCTGCCCGCGCTCCTGCTCTTCCACCGCGACTGAGCGGGGCGGGGGCGTCACGCGCCGCGCACACCGCGCACACGAAGGAGGGCCGGCTGCGAACAGCCGGCCCTCCTTCGTTACTCCCCCTACTTGCTCGAGCCCACCATCAGCCCCGAGACGAACTGCTTCTGGAACGCGAAGAACACGATCGCGGTCGGGATCGCCGCGACCACCGCGCCCGAGGCGACCACGTTCCACTGGCTCACGTAGCCGCCCTGGATGTTCAGCAGCGCCGCCGTGATCGGGAAGTTGGTCTCGGTCCGCAGCACGGTGACCGCCCAGATCAGGTCGTTCCAGATCCAGGTCGTCGCCAGAGCGCCGAGCGCCGCGAGCGACGGCCGGCACAGCGGCAGCAGGATCCGCCAGTAGGTGCGGAGGACCCCCGCGCCGTCGACCTGCGCCGCCTCGAAGATCTCGGCCGGGATCGACCGCATGAAGCCGTGCAGCACGAAGGTGTAGAAGCCGAGCCCGAAGCCGACCTGCACCACGATCAGCGCGAAGAGCGTGTCGTAGATGCCGAGGCTCTCGGTGATCCGCGAGACCGGGATCAGCAGGATCTGCGGGGGCAGCAGGTTGCCGGCCAGCATCAGCAGCAGGATCCCCCGGCGGAACGGGATGTGGAACCGGCTGAGCGCGAACGCCGCCCACGAGGCGAGCAGCAGCGACAGGAACACGGTGAAGACCGTGACGATCAGGCTGTTCACCAGCGCCTCGCCGACCAGCCCGGCCGTGAACACCGTGACGAAGCCGTCGAAGCTGAAGCTCGCCGGCAGGGCGCCGAGCCCGTTGCCGGTGATGTCGTCGAAGCTGCGGACGGCCACGAAGAGCACGAACAGCATCGGCAGCACCCAGAGCAGCGCGACCGGCGCCATGATCGCGTGGAAGATCCACGAGCCCTTCACCCGGCGGCGCGGGAGAGTCGGTGCGGCGAGACCGGGCGCGACCGGAGCGATGACGGCCATCTCAGTCCTCCTCCTTCGTGGCGCGCACGAGATAGCTGATGATGAAGACGATCGCGAGCAGGAAGATGACGACCGCGATCGCCGAGCCGTAGCCGAGGTTCAGCACGGTGAAGCTCTCCTGGAACATGTAGGTCGAGAGCAGCTGCGTCGAGTTGTACGGACCGCCGCGGGTCATCGCCCAGACGATGTCGAAGGTGCGCAGCGAGTCGATCACGGTGACCGCGAAGACGACGCCGTTCACGCCCTTCAGCTGCGGCATCACGATCCGCCAGAAGCGCTGCGTCCGCGAGGCGCCGTCGACCTGAGCGGCCTCCTCGAGACTCGGGTCCACGCCCTTCAGCCCGGCCAGGTAGAGCACCATGATGTAGCCGCACTGCCGCCAGACCGCGGCGACCAGCACCGCGTAGAGCGCGAGCGTCGGGTCCGCGAGCCACTGCCGCTCGAGGTCGCCCAGGCCGATCCCGCCGAGGAAGCTGTTGACGACACCGTCCGGCTGGTAGATCACCCGCCAGAAGAGGCCGGTCACCGCGAGCGAGAAGACCATCGGCAGATAGATCGCGCTGCGGTAGATCCCGACCCCGCGCCGCGGCTTGTTCAGCGCGACAGCGAGCGCCAGCCCGATCGCCACGGAGAGCCCGCCGAAGCCGACCACCCAGATGACGTTGTTGACCAGCGCGGTCGCGAAGATCGGATCCGAGCCGAGGTCGGTGAAGTTCTCCAGTCCGATGAACTCCGGCTCGCCGATCCCGTTCCACCGGGTGAGCGAGAGGTAGAAGGAGTTGATCGCCGGCCAGAAGACCCAGGCCAGCTCGACCGCGAGGGGGATGAGCAGGAAGAGCCAGACCACCGCGGGCACCCGGGTGATCCGGCGCCCCCTCCCCGAGCGGACCAGCGGGCGGGCCGTCGGCACCGGCGGCGTCCCCGGCGAAGGGGCGGGCGGCCGCTCCACGGCGGCCGCCCTGGTCGTCCCGGTCACGGGTTGAAGACCTTGTCGGCCGCCGTCTGCCACTCCTTCAGGATGCTGTCGACCTCGCCGGGCTGGGCGATGAACTTGGTGAGCGCCGCGTCGGCCGTGGTCTGCAGGTCGTCGGAGGAGTCGCGGTTGAAGAACTGGGTGATCTGCTCGGTGCCGGCCAGCAGCGCGACGCCCTTCTGCACCAGCGGCGAGAACACCGAGGTGTCGACGTCGGGCGAGGTCGGCAGGTTCGACGACTGCGAGGCCGCGATGTAGGCGGACTGGCTCTCGGCCCCGGCGAGGTAGGAGAGGAACGCCTTGGTGGCGTCCGCGTCCTTGGTCTTCGCGCTGGCGAAGTAGCCGTCGGTCGGCGCCTCCTCCGCGGTCGGGATGCTCGCGTCGATCACTGGGACGGAGAAGAAGTCGAGGTCGTCGCCCTCGCCCTCCGGCATGTTCTGGCTGATGAACGCGCCGACGAGGTACATCGCGTTCTTCTTCTGCACCAGCGGCGTGACCGCGTCCTGCCAGGCGTAGGAGGGGGCGTTCGGATCCATGAACGGCACGATGTCGGCGTAGTACTTCATGACGTTCTTGACCTCGGTCGAGTCGAACGACGACTTCCCGGCCAGGAGCTCCTTGTGGTAATCCGCGCCGTTCACGCGGAGGTTGAGGATGTCGAACCAGCCGGACGCCATCCACGGCGTGGAGCCGATGCCGTTGGAGAGCGGCACGATCCCCTGGCCCTGCAGCGTCTCGCAGAGGGCCATGAACTCGTCCCAGGTGGTGGGCACCTCCACGCCCCACTCCTCGAAGGCCGATTTGCGGTAGAAGACGCCCCACCAGTAGTAGTTCGTCGGCAGGAAGATCTGCTTCCCGCTCGCGTCGGTCGAGAGGTCCTTGAGGGCGGCGGAGTAGCCAGCCGCGGCGCCGTCGCCGGTCCAGAGGTCGGAGAGGTCGAGCAGCAGGTCCTGCGCGGCGTAGTCGCGGGCGACGGAGCCGGCGTACCAGGTGAGCACGTCCGGCGGGTTGCCCGAGGTCAGGTAGGTGGAGAGCTGCGCGCGGAACTGCTCGATCGCCACCGTGTTGAGGGTGACGGAGCCGCTCGAGTAGCTCTTCACGAGCGCCTCGAGCGCCGCCTTCGGGGCCGGGTCGGAGAGGGAGGACTGCAGGACGATCCCACCGCCGCCCGCGCCGCCGCCACCCCCGCCGCCGCCCATGCAGCCGGTGAGGAGCGCAGTGCTGCCGAGCGCGGTCGCGCCGTACAGGAAGCCTCGTCGGGTGAGGTTCGGGAATCGCTGTTCGTTGGTCATGGTGTCCTCCTTGACTCCGTGATGCCGGGGGGCCGTGCTGTGCTGTGGTGCCGGTCCTTCTGTCGTGCTGGTCGTGCCGGTCGTGCCGTCGCCGGATCCGCCTAGGCGGGCGCGGCGAAGATCGCGTTGCACTCGCGCTGCAGGGCGACGTCGTCCCACATCGGGTGCTGGGGAGCGCCGTTCGAGCAGACGATCGATCCCCGGGCGCCGACCCGCCGCGACTCGCGCATCGCGAGCCGGCAGTACTCGGCGCCGATCGGCCCCTCCTCGAAGCGGCCCTCGAGCGGTGTGTAGCCGACCCAGCCCTCGCCGAAGACGAGCGGCACCCCGCGCAGGGCGGCGTGGTCGGCGGCGACGGCGATCCAGATCTTCAGCGTCGAGCGCATCTCGAGGTGGTGCGCCCCGTAGCGCTCGTACAGCCAGCGGTCGATCCGCTCGGCGTCGCCCCAGTCGTGCGCGTAGATCTCGCCCTTGCCGACGATCGTCGCGGTCAGCTTCCACTGGTCCTCGGGGGGCAGCGTCCACTCGGCGATGGGCGGGGCGCCCTCGAGCAGGAAGGTCTCGGCGGCGAGGTCCTGCTCGAACTCCCCGATCGGGCTGCGCAGCGCGAAGGCGGCGATGAACTCGTTCAGCACGCCGTAGATGTAGGGGTGCAGGACGAGCACGTCCGAGTTCCACGGGATCCCGCGCATCCCGCCGACGGGCACGTGCGCGTAGTTGACGGAGCACGGGACGCCGTCGGTCAGCTCGTGGAACCGGTCGATGCCGCGGGTGAGGCGCGGGGTGAGGGCGAGCGTCGCCGCGTCGAGGTCGGCGCGGTCGTAGTCGAGCCCCTCGGTGAGGTGCCCCGCCTGCACCTCGTTGTGCAGCTCGACGAAGGCGATCCGGTCGTCGAGGTCGTGCTCCGCGAGGAAGCCGACGAGCGCCGCCTGCGCCTCGGCGAGCCGCTCGGCGCGGTCCTCCGGCGGCACCGCCATCAGCGCGTCGAACCAGTCGCGCTCGAGCGCGAAGGAGGAGGACTGCTGGTACTCCCAGGACGAGACGATGACGAACACCCCGTGCCGCTTCGCCGCCGCGAACAGCGCGAGGAGGTGGGCGCGGCCGTCGATCACGGTCTGCTCGGCGACGTCGTACCAGCGCACCCGCTGCGCGTAGGAGCCGCCGAGCGGTCCGAGCCGGAGCTCCCGGGTGTCGAGACCGGACTCGAACAGCAGGAACGGCATCGCGCAGATCCGGATGGTGTTGTACCCCCGTTCCACGGCGCCAACGAAGGCCGCGTCGAGGTCCTCGAAGGGCTCGCCCGGTCCGGTGCGGACGTACCAGGAGAAGTCCCAGAGGGTGATGGTGAGGCGCTCGGGGAGGTGGTCCGCGAGCGGCACCGGCTGGTAGGGGGACGAGGGGTACTCCGCTGTGAGCATGGCGCCAGCCTAGGCACGCACCAAGCGCCGACCAATGAAGCGTTGGACGCCATTAGCTGGACGATTCTCTGCCCTGACCTACACTCGTCGGCATGCTGATCCCCGACGGCTTCCTCGGCCAGCGCCTGCATGTCCTGCCGAAACCGCGGGTCGCCGAGGCGCTCGCGGCCCCGATCACCGAGCGCCTGCTGGTGACCGATGCTGGACACTTCCCGCACGCCGCCGCTCACGGCCGCAGCCGCCCCGACGGCACGCGGGAGGCCGTGGTGATCCTCTGCACCGCAGGCCGGGGCTGGGTCTCGATCGCGGACTCGACCGTTCGCGTCGACCCCGGCGAGGTCGCCGTCATCGCCGCGGGCACCCCGCACCGGTACTGGGCCGACTTCGCCGACCCGTGGACGATCTGGTGGCTGCACGTCGCCGGCGCCGATGCCGCCGCCCTCATCTCGGCGGTCGTCCACGAGCGGACGTCCCCCGTCGTCACCGCGCGCGACGCCTTCTCGGCGAAGACACTGATCGAGCACGCCGTCGCCGCCCTCGAGCGCGACGAGACCGATTCGAGCCTCTACGCCGCGAGCGGCGCCGCCTGGAACCTCCTCGCCCAGCTCGCCTCCGACCGCACCCGCGGCACCCTCGAGTCGGGCGACCGGATCCGCATGGCCCAGGACCACCTCCGCGAGCACCTCGACTCCCCCACCAGCATCACCGAGCTCGCCACCCTCGCCGGAATGAGCACGTCGCACTTCTCCGCCCTCTTCAAGAAGGCCGCCGGCATGAGCGCCGTCGAGTACGTCAAGCGCCTGCGCAGCGCCCGCGCCCGCGAGCTCCTGATCACCACCGACGCCTCGATCGCCGACATCGCCCGCGCCGTCGGCTACTCCGACGCCTTCTACTTCTCCCGCCAGTTCCGCGCCATCAACGGCACGAGCCCCTCGGAGTACCGCGCCGAGTTCCACGGCGAAGCGTTGCGCTGAGCCCGGCCACCGAGCCGGTCCGGTCAGCGTGCGCACTCGACGGACGGCCCGCGGTACTCGGCCGATTCGAGGACTTCCACGTCGCCGAACCTCGCGACGACGCGATACCCGTCCGCCAGCGCGTGGTCGCGGATCGCGGTCGTCCGCAGGTCCAGTCCGCGCACCGACCCCGCATTCTCCTGAGTCAGGTCCAGGAGGACGAAGTCGGGCGGCCGGCTGAGGACGCCAGGCAGCGACACCCGGTTGCTCCGCGTCAGCAGCGGCACGAGCCGGTCGTCGGCCGCGACGCACGCGCTCGCCGGCACCCTCTCGACCGCAGCGACCTGATCTCTCCGATGCGGCGACCGCGTCCACGCCTCGCCGGTCACCATCCGCGCCAACGGGAAGGCCTCGTCGTCGTGGCACACGATCGTCCCGATCACCGGCACGGCGCAGACGACCGCGCCGACGACCAGCGCCACCCGAGCTCTCCCCACGGAGGACGGAAGACGCCGCAGGAGCCGCCCTCCGCCGTCGACAGCGCCCAGGACCAGCACGACCCAGACAGGCGCGTCGTAGTGGAATCCGCTCGTCCAGAGGGCCGGCCGGTCGGAGAGGAATCTCTCGGCCAGGACCGGCAGCGCGAGCAGCGACACCGGCGAGAGCAGCGGAAGCAGGAGGAGGGGTGAGAGCAGCCCCAGAAGCGTCATCGTCGTCACGATCGGCGTGAAGAGGAGCCCGATCGCGATCCACGGCCGCTCGAGCATCGTCCGGGCCACCTCGCCCCCGTCGGCTCCGAGCGCTCCGTAGTCCCAGTAGGCGTACCCGCGTCCGCCGATCGAGGGGATCACCACCCCGACGACGACCGCGAACGCCGCGGCCCCCGAACACGCCAGCAGCACCCCGACGATCCTCGGTCTCCTGGCCGCTCGCAGCAGGCCGAGGATCAGCACCACCGCCCCATGTCCTCCCGGATCAGGAGGAGGACCGCCGACGCGGCGACGAGCTGGCGATCGCTCCTGATGTCGAAGGCGTCGACCGCCCACGCGAGGACCGGCACCGCGAACGCGACCTCGTGGAAGTCGAAGTCGGCCAGCGACTGCAACGGCCGGCCGAGGAGATACCCGACGGCCAGCAGGCAGCTCGCCCCCACTCCCCCGCGCCGGCGGGCGACGCGCCAGACGAAGACGGAGGAGCCGGCGACCAGCGCGGCCTGCGCCACGAGCAGCACCCGCGCGTCGTCCCAGATCCAGTACAGCGGAGCGAGAACGACGAGGATCGGATGGAAATGGTCGCCGAGCAGGGTGAAGTCGTCGCCTTTCAGCGGCGCGAGCGGCGGACGGAACTGCGAGTACGCCCGCACCGCCTGGTCGAAGATGCCGAGGTCGTACCCCGCCGTGAGCAGCTGGTCGGCCCGGGAGATCGAGTAGACCAAAGACACCGCGAACGACAGAAGCGCGAGCGGGACGATCGGCGAGCGCAGCCACGCGAGACGCCCACCGCACATCGGCCGACTCCCGCCGCGCCCCCTCCAGCGCATCCGCACCTCCGCCGACGGCGGACGGCGCACCACTGACCGAGGAACCCGCTGTCTCTGCGAAGGACGATAGACGCGCTTCCCTCAGCACTGGGCGACTGGCGCACGACGCCGCCGCACCATGCCGGATGGTCCGTGGCTGCCCGAGCGCTGCGGACTCAGCCGAAGTGCCGATCGAGAGGTCCCGACGAAGGACCGGACGCTACCCGCGGAGAGAGAAAGCTTTGGTGCACCTATCTGCAACTAATCAAAAAAGATGGGAGCGCGCGCTGATGGCCGCCAGGACCGGAATTAACAGGGGTGACGAGCCGGAACCGGCCGTTCCCCCGGTTGGTGTGCAGGCCCTCCGCCAGCGCCAGGTGCGGCTGTCCGACGAGCAAAAGGCCAAGCTGGCGGCCGAGTACGTAGCCGGCGGGAACATCCGCCAGCTCGCTACGTCGTGGGGCGTGAGCCGCGAAGCGGTGCGCTCGGCCCTCAAGCAGCAGCACGTTCCGGTGCGTCAGGTTGTGCTGACTCCTCGGCAGCTGGCGGATGCTGCGGAGCTGAAGACACAGGGTTGGTCGTTGAACCAGCTTGGTGCGCTCTGCGGCGTCAATCCGAAGACGATGAAGGCGAGGCTCCTGGCGCGGGATCGTGAATCGGAGTAGAGACGACCGCTGCCTTGCTGTCGTCACGTACGTAGTCAGGCTGCTCCATCTTCCAGCGGACGTACACGAGCGAACTTCTTCTTGTCGATGCGCTGGGCGATGGGCCCGATCGTCACGTTGCTCGATGCTCCCAGCATGCTTCGCCTCAGGCTGCCTCGCCTCGGAGACGCTCCCGCTACCGCGAAGCGGATGTACCCGCTCGCGCGGAGACGGTCGCGTAACCGGAGGGGAAGTCCGATTGAAGAACGGCCACACCCTCACCTCGCCCATCGGCGCGCGGAGGCTCGGAGTGGAGCGGGCGGCAACACAGGAGCATCACGATCGCCCCGGCGGCACGAACGTCCCGACGACCCGCCACCTTCGCCGTCAGCGTCCCGTTTCGACGCACCCAGCTTTTTTATTCCTAAAACACTCGTATTTCCCAACGCAAAGTAGTACGGTTCTCGGAGGAGGTGTTCTATGTCTGTAGATCCGAGGATGGTCACCCTGGCCCGGGAGGCTCAGGGGTGGAACCAAACCCACCTCGCGCAACTCCTGGGCATCACTCAGGGATACCTGTCCAAAGTTGAGAACGGGAATGTCGAGGTGCCTAGCGACTTGCTCAACCGACTTGCCGACACGCTCGACTGCCCGCCAAGCCTCTTCTCCTTCAGCGGCGGCACTACAAACATCGAGGTCACCTGTCTGCACCATCGCAGGCGCGCCAGCACGATGTCCGCTCCAACAAAAAAGCGGATCGAGGCGCTCGCCAAACTCACCCGCATTTCGGTCGAGCAGTTAATGTCCGGACTGGAACTAGGCAATACCACTTCGATCAGCCGACCGAGCGAGGAAAGTACGAACCCAGTTGCCGCTGCCCGTAATGCGCGAAATTCCTTCGGGATTCCGCACGGGCCAATCAACAACGTGATTGAGATTGTAGAGCGCGCGGGAGTTTTAGTTGTCCACAGAGCGCTTGGCACAGCCGCGCAAGATGCGGTGAGCACCTGGCCAGCCAACGGCAGACCCATGATGCTCGTCAACTCGGGTCTTTCCCCTGACCGGCAACGATTCACCATTGCGCATGAGCTCGGCCACCTAATCATGCACGGCGCGCCCGGAGACGAGCAGGAGCACGAAGCCAATGTCTTTGCGAGCGAATTCTTGGCACCGGCAGATGATATTCGTGACGACCTTGCAGACCTTGGGCCTCGTGATATGGCGACACTCATGAAGCTAAAGAGTAAGTGGGGACTCTCAATTGCCGCATTGATTCGCCGATCACACGACTTAGATCAAATCGATGCGGCTACCTACCGTGGCTATCAAATTCAACTAAGCAAGCTCGGCTGGCGGACAAATGAGCCCGGCGCAGTTCCTGAGGAAGAGCCTAAACTTGTTGACCGCATCATCAGCACTCGCCAGCAGGTAGACAATCTCGATCTAGCCGAACTCGCCTCGATTGCATTGATGAAGAATGACGGATTTACGAAAGTATTTATGTCCTCTAACCACGTTTCCGCGAAGGTCACGGTGATTATCGATGCCTAGCCCCCTTGCCATTTTCGAGTCCGACCACAGTCGCCTCAGCACGGGACTATCGCTGCAGGCCAGCATTGACGAGACGGAGCTTGCGGCAAACATACACAAAGCATACGGATTCGACGTTGTACTTACGGCGTCGAGCGATCGTCGCCGGGACCCGACCAAGGACCTGCGCGAGGGAGCGCGGCGCTTCACCGATCTCACTGGCATGACTCCAGAACTCGACGCAAACCGATACGCAGGACCGAATCGGGACTTTGGAGGTGCACGCATCGATCGAGGCTGGTGCGAACTACAGGCTTCCCTCGGTGTGCCCATTGTTACCACTAACGCCGGCTTCCTCGAGACCGTCGACGATATCCGGGCTGCCATCGCTTCCGCGCAAGAACTGCAACACGTCATCGATGCTCCAATTCGCGCTACGATCTCGATTCCCGTGAGCTTACTCAAGACCGATGCAAACGCCGTCATCGATATCCTGGGCGGTAGCCCGTTGGAAGTAGGGCTGGCGCTCGGCCACGGCGCCGACCCCCTGGGTACAAAGTACGCAGTCGAGGCGGTCATGAAGATCGCGTCGCTTGGGAACGTTGCCTCACGGCGTATCGACCTGTCAGGAATCGGAGTTCTTGCACTCGGAGCACCCGGTGCGGCAATTGGCACCACGGCAACGCTCCGTCACGTCTACCCGATTAAAGCTGGCGGAGGCGCGACCTCACAGTACTGGTCAACCCTCGTGGAGAAGTCCCTTAGCTGGAGAACGCATGATCGCGTATTGGATGCTTCGTCAGTGTTCCGCGACGAGATATTCTGGACCTGCCTCTGCGACTACTGCTACGGGCGCCAAATATACAGCTCGATCCGAGACAAGTCAGCAGCAATTGCACATAATTACGCCGTGATTGCTCGAATTGCGGAGCGCGTCCTAAGTAGCCCCAACCCATTCACAACCTGGGTCGAGATGTGTCGCCACGCGCAGACGTATGCGTACGAAGTCGAGGCGGAAAGCGGCCCAGCTTGGGCTCCCCAAGACTTCCTAGGCGCATGGGTTGCGAGCCAAGCCAGTCGTGTAGGTCACTGATGCTTGGCTAGTGTTCGAAGCTGCCGCTCCCGCTGCTCGCGCCACCACGGCACCATTCGTGATTTGGTAGGAATTCCCTCCGACTCGATCAAGTGCTCCACGCTACTATCTGCCCCTGCTTGTGACACTCCGATTCCGCGAAGGTCTAGTTCCGCAAGATCAAAAAACTGTCTGCGGTACCCGGGTGACAACAACACAATGCAATGTCCATAAGCACGTAGCTGCAAGAGGTCAGCTAGAGCCCTTCGAGGCGGCGAGACGCTCACAAGGACGACATCAAGTTGGCCGGCTCCGTCTTTGAGTTGAGAACTCTCTAGAACCGGGAAGATGAGACTTCCGGACAGTCGCGTGAGCGGAAGGACAACGGGTGTCGTCGCTAGAGGTGCGGCCGCGGCGGCAACGGCGGAGGCTAGCAGCGAGCTGCCGCTCCAGTAGTCATCGACATACTTGGGCGTACGTACTCTTGCAAGCGTCGGAAACGACACGACTCTCACCTTCCCGCGTGGATCCCCACACCCTACAGGCTGGTCTCTCCAATGGACAGACGGGACGCAGGTCGGGCGTGTTCAGCACGAACAAGCCCAAGCTACCCGTTCGTTGTCAGCTCGAGGCCTGCGGGCCCTGCTCAGCAGCGAAGTCGCAATGCTCCAAGCCTAGGCTTTCGACCCAGACGGCTTATCGTCCTTCCGAGCATTGATTGCTACAATCTCATCAAGCACCGGGAGTTCGAGGCGCGTCAGAACACGCTTGACTTTGTCTTGCTCCGCAGCCGTGTAGCAAATGATGACCGTGACGGCTTGTACTGTCTCATTAGCTTTCTTGTAAATATCTACTTGCTTCTCAAGGTTGCGCTCGAGGTGAGAATTGCTTGCCAGCTTGATTTCAATCAGCGTTGCATCTCTGCCACGACTAACCTTGAAGTCTACCGGCCCCCTGCCGTTGTTGACTTCCCGGTTCACATCAAACTCTGATGCCTGAAGAGTGAGAAAGATCAATCGCTGAACTTCCTTTTCCGAGGCTAATCCGTTAGCGCGATTAAGTTCCAAGTACCCGTCTTTGTCTTCAACCCATTTCTTGAAGACCAAAACGCGATACTTCGCTTCCGCTATCGATGTCAGACGGGGTCGCTGCTGCATCTCTGGCGTTGACCAGAAAGCCTTAACGAGCTCACTCAGGCTTCCAACGAAGATCTCTCGCAGAAGCGCCAACTCCTCTTCGCTGATAGAGGAGGCGCCGCTTTCGTCCGCTTCTTTTAGCGCAATGTAGACGTCGAGGAGGGACGGAAACCGCATAAATGTTCGCTGCCGGGCGGCGGCCTCGACCTTCGCGCTCGGGTTTTTCCCCAATGAACTTTCGAAGTACCTATTAACCTGGTCGCGCAATATGTCATCGTCCACCGCGGCTACAATCTGCGGGTACCGACGCACCATATCGCTATAATTAATCCAGGTTTCGTCATGAACCAGGAGATTTGCAGGTGTCAAAAGTACGTAGTCATCATTGAACATCGGAAGGTACCGGACTTCGGTAACCCAGGTCTGGGTGTCGAAATTAAATCTTATTCTCCTAACCCCGACCTCACGACACGACGCCGGATCCAAAAACTGCTTAGCAAACTTTTCAGTGTAGTCTACTAAGTAGTGCTTAATTAGGTTGGTGGCGAAGTCGCTAATGTTGTCCTTGCCGACACGCGGACGCAAGAGTGCCACCTTTTCCAAGTGATTACTTCGGGTAGCTGCAGCCTCTCCCTCGACGCCAACTATACGGGGGATCGATTCGTTCAGCGCATTAGCAAAAAGGGGCCCCAAGCCCTCGGCCCTCATTGCCGAGCTTACAATAGCCGAACCAATTCTGCTTGACCTCCTGAAATCGAAACAGATCTTTGATCGTGGCTTGGGAGAGCCCTGGCCCTGCCACAGTCCGTAGATACCTGAGATATCTGAGAATCTCGTCATGCAATGCTTGGTATTCACGCCGCTCGCTATTGAACAGCAAAAATGGATCCACGAACAAGGGAACATCCGCAAGCAGATTCAAGTCAAACGCGCCGTATCGCTCGACTGCGACTCTCGAAACGCCAAAATAGTCGCTGAAGAAGATCGGAGGAACATCCATGAGAAGACCCGTCGTTTCGTCGTTTCCACGTTGAGTTTTCGAGCTTAGCACTGTCGCCGAATGGGCCCAGATTTGGCTTCGCTTCAGATGGCGACATGATGCTGCTCGTCTCGCCAGAGCACCCTGTCCCACCATGATTTGGGATCGACACCTCTGCACGCTACGGCACCGCCGTCTGGCACGTGGCGCCGCCGAACGCCGCGAGGAGATACTTGGGTCACAGCGGCGGGCCGCGAGCACGGTCTGCTGGCTAAAGTGAGCGAGTGTCCAGCGTCAGATTGAGGGGGTAGTCGTAGATGCCCACTCCTCTGGAAGCTGTCGTCCGTGAACTGGTTTCACCACCGCAACCGGGTCTCGGCGTCTGTAGCATCGGTCGGAGCGTCAGCTACGAGCCCGCCGATGAGCACTGCGAGAACTGCCGCGATAACGAGAGGGTGCTCGGACCGTCAACTCCACTTACGGCAATCAGCTTGTACATCCGCGAGAGCAAGCTCCGGAATTGGCTCACCTACTACAAGGACAGCAGAGACGACAGCCACGGCGGGGAACACTTTGCGGATCAAGAGGCATCGTAAACGATCGGCCTGGTTCTCGACCAGTTCTTTCGCCATAGAGGCAACCAGCTTCTGACCGAGGCTGGTGTTGACGCGATCGTGGTAGTGCCATCGACCGTAAGGCCTCCGCCGCACCCGCTCGGAGTTGTGCTCCGGGTCGCCAGTTTGTCGAGCGTGGAGATCAGCCGCCCCCTGATACGAACAGGCCCTGAGGTCAGGCATCGTTTCGCCAACCGGAATGCCTTCGAGACGACCGAAGACGTCTCAGGCCGCCATCTTCTTCTTCTAGACGACGTGTACACCACCGGGTCGTATGCTCAGAGCGCCTCCAATGCACTCCGGGCGGCCGGCGCTGAGGTAACGTCTCTGGTGGCGATTGGCCGTGGCGTCAATCCCGAATACAGCGAAGAAGCACGATTTCTTTGGGAGAGACAGCAGGAGTTGCACGACACCTGGAACTGATTCACTTTGCGAAGAGTGTGTACGACAGCAAGGATCTTGCGGCGTCGACGGCGTGCGGAACCGACGGGTCGTTGAGGCGAGCCCATAGAACTTCCGCATCAGGGGCCTCCAGGCCAAGTGCCGCCGGAGTAGACGACGTCCACAGACTCAACGCTGCGGGCCCCGACATTGCGACCCGACGCTGGAGGCGGGGGGCGCGGTCTACCGAAGCGAGCCGGATCGACCTCAGCCCACTGATCTGCGTAAGCGTGCTGATGAGCACGTCGACGAAGTCGTTCGAATCTCGCATCATGGCCTCCCCATTATCGCGACCCACCCGCCGTATCTCTGCCCACCGGACCGGGGTCGAACTGAAGGTAGCTCCGACCTCCGACATCGAGTGGCCTGCTGACACGGGTCAGGCGGCCCCGCTCAACACGCGCCTCGCCCCAACTTCAACCGTGGGGCGCGAGGCGATTGTGAAGCTCGATCTGCTGACCACGTCCGAAGAGCCGTTGCTCTCGATCAGGTTCGCCGTCCCAAATCGAAGTTCATCGTGAGGACGGACGATGGGCCCCGCGCGCGCCCTATGGCCCGAGCGCGGCATCGGTTTCGAAGGCGGCACGGTGTCCGCTTCAACCCGCCCTCAGCTCCAAGCGGCGCTGGCCGCGGGGATACTCGTGCGCCCGGCCACCACGATGCCTGCCTCTGCTCTTTATGCGGCAGCAGCTAGGAGAGTGATGCAGGAAGTAGCGGGCCTGTCCCCGGAGGACGACACATTGGGGAAACTTTCGCTCTGATGAGCGATTCAGTCAAAGCCGATTTCTATCGTCTTGTTCTCACGGCGCACAAAGCGTCTACCCTGAACCGAATACCGAATTTCGACCGTCTGCCAGAGAACCTTGTTGAGATGTTCCCCTGCTTGGTCGCTCCGTTTAAACGCCTCGCCCAACGGTACGTTGTGCCAGTGGAAAGGTTCTCTTCCCTCCAAGAGCACATCGCCAACCTGTTCGTGGCAAACGCCTGCAATCCATAGTTCAACGTCGAACACAGGGTCTCTTTGCATATTTAACGCCGTTACGGTGCACCGGTCCCATCGATCACCGTCGCCGCGTTCCGCGCGCTTCCGAACACGGAACTGGACAGCTGCCGATCGCGCGGCTTGCGCCGCCGTCCGATCCGCCGCCGTTTCCACCACTTTATCCCGCCGCAACGTATAGATTCCCGCAACCAACGCTACAAAGATCGCCGCAACGGCGGCTACAAAGCCCCAGGTTGTATCCCAAGACCAGCTTGCTGTTGCGAAACGCAGGCCGAGACGGTCGACCGCGAGGAGCGTACCCACCGCGCCGAGGAGGAGTCCTGTTAACAGCCCGCCGATGAACCATGCGGTCAACGCTGTTCTTCGCGTCGGCAACCCCATCACGGCCACAGTCTGGCACGAAATCTTCAGCGACATATGGTTCGCGCTCGGCCGCTCGACAGGTCAGATCGCATTCCTCGCCGGCCTCGGCCGTATCACGGCGGAAGCACTCCGGCCCGTCCAGAATGCAATCTTGCCTCGCCGACGGTCATGCGAGGGTTGCACCTCCCTACCGACGATGGCCTACTGCTAAGCCACTGGACGTCGGACTACCTCAGGGCACGTCGCCTCTGAACCGAAGCGCTGCATCCCCGTCTCGGTGACCCGCCTCCAGGCCGGGCCCCAGTGGGTTATTTCGCAGCCGAGCCTTTTGTGTCCTAGGTCAGCGGCAGAGTCCATGGCAACGACGGGGGGGTGATGAACATGGCAAAGGGAGACATCAGCACCTACAACGAGGACGGCACCTGGAAGACGACGGTCCAGGGCAGCTCGCGCGCAGCCCACACCGCCGGCACCAAGGCGGAGCAGCAGGCGGTTGGACGCGACATGGCGAAGGACCGCGGGGTTGAGCACACGGCGCGCAACCTCGACGGCACCATCGGTACGAAGAACTCGTACGGCAAGGATCCGCACCCTTCGAAGGGCTAGGCCCAGTCGACTGCCGATTCGAAGGACCGACCGTGTAACCGCGCGCTGCCGGCCTCGGCTTGGGCCAGGGCGAGCAGCGTCGTTCTGCGATCTGTCCGCGATGAAGGCGAGAGAACCGGCTGCTTGCGGAGGATAGGCTCGCGACAGTTCAAGCTAGAAGCGGGCATGGGTTGATTCCGCCCATACTGCGACTACGGGGACAAGTCAGTGAACACGAGCCTGGCTTACTCGAAGCCATCCTTCACGGAGTCGGCACGCGTTCCCCGCCGGCTCACATCATCTGCGTGACGGCCGTCGGCCACTCGGCGTGAAACGACGGCCGACGTCGATCTGCTTAGCGTTTCTGAGGAACCGCTCCTCTCGATCGAGGACATGGAGCAGGTTGAGGTCGAGGGAATGTCAGAAACGAGCTCGTGGAACTCGTCACGATCCGATGTGCAAGCGAAGCGCTGGACCGGGCCGCTCGGGATGACCGAATACTCCCAGGTGACCGTTACAGCGAAATGAGGAAGAGCGACGGCGTTCCTCGCATCCACAGACGAGAGCCGAATGCGCACATCCACGTCATACCAGCGCTCGGGAGCGCGTACCACGGTGTCGCGGAGATCGGCGTAGATCTCCCGTGCGAAGGCTGGGTCCCCCGAGGCGGTGGGCCAAGGGCATTGGTGGCAAGGTCGTCCAGAAGAGCTGGCGTAGCTACGCGGCGAAGATCGTCCGGGCTGGAAGCAAATCCCCGAACCACCGCATCCGTGAAGTCAGGTGCTGAGTCGGCTAAGAGCCGACGAACCCGGGCGTCGTCGCGAGCATCCTTATCGCGCTGCGTCCAGAAGTCGATCGCCACACCGATGAGCCCGGAGACCAGAAAGGCGTCGGCTAATCCGTCGAGCACCGCGATAACGATGTGGCCAACGAACCGCCCTTCCTCAAGCCAGTCTGCGAGTGCCATGATTCCTACGCCAGCACAGCCAGTGAATGTCGCCACAATGACGACCTTGTACTTATATATTTGGCGCAGTAAAATGAAAGACATTGGAGTGATTCAGTATGGCCCATTCTTTGACAAATTTAAATGACCCGGCAAACCCTCCTCCCTGGCGCCGCCTACCAACGCTGCTTAAGTCGACAATCTGACTTAGCTGTCAAAAATTCGTCTGACCCGGCGCCCCAACTTGTGCTAGAATCCGCCCAAGAAGATTGGGGGAACCGATGTCAGATGGCGAAGCCACACCTGAAGATCAGAAACCGGAAGGCCAAGGCGAAAAAAATGTCGAGAAGAAGAAAAATTCAAAACAGAATACTTCTAACAGAATCGATTGGTTAAAAAACCAGATTCCACGCTGGGGAAAGCAGTGATGGAGAAACTATGACACAAATCGATGGTCAGGTGAATCTGACGGAAGCTGACGCAAAGCTGCTGTTGGCGTATTTCAATTCGGAGAGCAACGAAGCTTCTGCTCGTACCAGCTCCCTAGACACCCGTTCGACTGCCATGATTACCGCGAACTTGGCTCTTGTGACAATCTACTTCGCCGCCAGAACACAGCTTGGCATCTCAATAGACACCATCTTTGCCGGAGTGGCAAGTATGCTGAACGTACTCGTCATCGCTTCAACTGCTCTTGTTCTCATTTCGCTATTTAGCTCGGTTGTCGCCCTATTTCCGAGACGCCCGAGGATACTTTCGAACTACTCAGAAATGGTTTTCGATCTTCAGACCGTCGATCGCAGGGCGCAAATGTCGGACAATGAAGTCGAGACAACTCTGGTACTGATGCGTGGCCGCCAACTAGACCGTGTTTTGCAGATAAACCGCCAGAAATCGATTGCAATGCTGGTGTGCGTGACCGCAACAGCCCTAGCAATCGGGCTATTTGCTGTTACCCTCGCGGTCTCCGCCTTCGCCCAACACTCATAGCCCTACGCTTGCGCGTTTCATCTCGTTTGCAACGTTCTCGGACACATGGGCCGGTTCCGCGTGCTGACTCGGCCGGCCAGTTGTGTATGCCCGTTCGTCGGTCAACAGCCACCCACTCCACGCATCGTCATTCACCGAGTCGTCCTCCCGTACAAGGGAGAGGTCTTCGAAATAGACACCGTCGGTGACGTAAACTGCATGTCCCTCGTCCCCCTCAAATACGAGGGAATCTTGTTCGTCATCTTCCAGACTCTCTCCTCCCAGCGAATCCTCAACAGCTCGCACCGCTGCAGCTCCGGGTACAAAGGCCATGCCTGGAAGATGCATGAAGAGCGGACCAGAATAGACCGTACCGCCTGAGGCGTCGGGGCCGCTCGTCGCGTCGATTAGAACAGTTGCAATGACAGATCGCGACTCTCCCGAGTTGCGAAGATCTCGATCCAATGCCTCGATGACCCAAACAAATCGCGGCAGTTGAATGACGCTTAGCGCATCTATCAATGTCTCGTCCGTGATTCTATTTGCGAAGGACGACTTGAACTGCGCCCCGGTTGTGACGTAGGTTTTTGCCGCAAATCGTCCACCCGCTATTCTATTTGTACCATCCGCAAATGAAAGCAGACGCTCGCGAGAATGGGGTGGAAGCAACTCTGCTGGAGACCTAAGTAGTTCTCTAGCTCGAGCTTCTGCATGATATCGAAGCCAGTACGTACCGAGACGCTCCGCACCAGATCCTGGGAGCCATACGGACCGAGGCAGCGGCACGATCAAAGTGTGTCGATCACCCTCTATCGGCAAGAATGAAGTGGGCCTCGCCGGGCTCGAGCGGTTTCCTATCGCCGCGCCATCCGTCAACTTGGCATCGCTTTGGCGTCCTCGTTCCAAGTCTTCGATACCCACGATCTCGAAAGGTCCCTGACGGTCGTCCGCACAGGTGAAGGCGACAACCTCAAAGTCGTTCGATTCCGCAGGACCGGACGGGGTATCGGGTAACACCTCAGCAGCTACTTCTGATGCTTCTACCGAACCAGACTCAATATCTCGCTTTCGAAGATAGCCGTTCACCACGAAGGTGTGCTCGTGATAGTCCGAAGCCATTATAACGGGGATTGCAGAGTTTACGTATCGACAAACATTTGCTGCGAGATTAGCTCGAAACCAAACCGCGTCAATTCGAGCCTTACGATCATCGTCATCTTCGTCGGGCAACTCGACATTGAGTTGACGAGCCAGGTCGGGGCGGTCCGCCCAAGTTAGGTCCCGTGGCTCCCGAAGTGAGTCGTAGTCCAGCACTTCGGGAGGAAGATCCATCTCACGAAGAATTCCGCTAAGGAGCGTCGCGTTCAGCCCTGCAGAAGGGTAGGGCCGACCCATCATTTCTCGCTTATCGCCCGCCGAATGAAAACGAGCGCTCGGCTGTCGGACAACGTATCCGCGCAGGGTGAGTGTGTAATGACATATCCATGCACTGACGTGGGCACATCGAAGAAGTCGCCCGTCCTGCTCCATAAATGGCACTCCAGACGCACGAAGAAATACTCCGAACAGCTGAACAGACTCGCTGACCGTAACCAGGACTCGGTCAGCAAGCCTGAAGTGCCCGTGAGGATGTTGAAGCGACGACTCAACTGAGTTAGTGGGTATCACCGAACGGCCAATTTGCGCCGGTTCGGTTGGACGCACGGTGACATAACCCAAGTAGGAATTCTGAAGCTGGACAACTGCGTCGTAGAGGCTTCTCGGCTCGCCGTCAAAAGAACGTGAAAAGAAGTGAACTCTGGTCGTGTCAGGAGTCGTCCATTCGAACGAGCTATGCTGGATTTGTGTTACTTCACTGCGAAAGTCGATATCGAAGTATTCGTATTCGACTACGACGCATTTTGCGTCTTTCGCGAACGACTCCATAATAGATCTCGCTGGCCCTAAATCCTCAGAAAAGGACCACTTTTCTAGTAGGTGAGGGACGGGCTGATCACACAGATCGTATATGATGCCGGCAAAAGCTTCGATCGCCTTTACACGCCCGAGGCACACTATTCCTTCAGTCCCTTGTCTTTGTTCAGAGCCCTAGCGTTGAGCGTCGACAGCGAGTTCGTGCCATATGGTTTTCCGTTCTCACCGTACGTTTTGAGATGCCGGCCCGGCTGCGTTCTTAGGTAGCTCGAATCAACGCGCTTCCGTCTCATCTCCTCGAGAGTGCCGACTTCAGGCGTCTTAATGTCGGGAATCAAACGAATGCGTCCATCGCCGTTTTGCACCTTTAAGCCACGCATCCGCAAAATACGCCGCGCAAGTTCCCGGTTTCGCTTCCCGTTCTCTCGCTGAGGAACCATTTCAGTCCCACCTCGAATCGGAAGCGAAACATCCGGGGGCGGCAAATCTTGATCGTGCCCGAGCGGCCGTGCGTGTTTTGGCGAAGAATTTATTGGAGACTAGTGGTCGTTGTTGCGTGAATCCATATTGACCAGTAAATAGAAAAACAATATCTGAGTCAATATTGAACACGTGCTTCCAATCTGCCGGTGGTCCCCCGCGACACATAACTATCAGGTAACAGTTCTTTCGCTACATGAAGCAAACCGCGGACGCCAGCGTTTTGACACCCCCAGAACAGGGCACGTCGACCACGTATGTGCCCCTCGTGAGACCGATCACGGGACGCAAGCTTCTAAGGTTCTGTCTTCAGCAGGAGTCGTAGCGCTACGCCGCGCCGCCTGATCGTGTTTTCGCTGTAATGCCTACGCCGGAGCAGCGCGATGAACTGCGCCTTCTCGCGCTCGCCGAGTGCAAGGACGTCCTTGTCGCGTTCCACGGCCCACTGAAACCAGTCCTGCAGATCAGACCAGTATGCGCGGGCGGTGTTGTGTCCGTACCCGAGCAGCAGGGCTTCGCGGCGGTTCGCAACCTCGTGCACGAGGTTACAAAGGGCATGACGCAGAAGGTGCAGAAGGGCGGGACTCCGGGCCGGGCTCCGCTCGGGTACCTGCACGTCCGCGAGTTCGACAGCGACGGCCGCGAGAGCCGAACCGTTCGCCCAGACGCCGACCGCGCTCCGCTCACCACATGGGCCTTCCACCGCTACACCGAGCAGAGCGTCAGTCTGTCGCAGCTCGCGCTCGAACTTGCTCAGCGTGGACTCACCACTCGACGAACTCCGCACGTACCGTCACGGGCGCTCACCGACACGGACCTCCACAAGATCCTGACCAACTCGTACTACCCCGGCCTTGTCTCGTTCTCGGGCGCGACCTACGCCGGCAAGCACGAGCCCCTGATCGATCAGGAGACGTGGGACAAGGTGCAGGACGCGCTTCAGTCTCGTCGCTCCGGCGAGCGCCGACGTCGACACGACCACTACCTCAAGAGCACGGTGTACTGCAGGAACTGCCACAACTGGCTGATTGTTCAGATGACCCGGTCGAAATCGGGCGAGATCTACCCGTACTTCTACTGCTCGGCACGTCAGGCAAGGCGGAACGACTGCACTCAGAAGGTTGTCCTCATCCACGTGGTGGAGGAGAAGATCGTCGAGGAGTACAAGAAGAGTCTCCGGCTCGACCAGATCGCTCGAGCCGACCTCGAGCGCCTGTTTCACGATGAGCTCGTGGCCACCCGAGGCGACGCCGAGCGCCAATGAGCACAAACCAAGACGGACTTAGAGCGTCTCGAACGCGAGCAGCTGCGGCTCCTCCAGGCTCACTACGCAGACGCGAACTCGCTCGACCTGTTCAAGAGGGAGCAGGACCGCATCCGCGCTAAGCGGACGATCGCCGAGCGGGACGAAGCGAGGCTCACCCAGGACGTCGCCGATGGCGAGTACGCGATCCGGCTGGCCCTCGATGTGACCGCGGAGTGTGCCAGCGCATACGGCCGGGCACCCGACCACGTGAAGAGGCTCTTCAATCAAGTCTTCCTCGCTCGTGTTCTCGTTCATGCGCACGAGACCATCACCGTCGAGGTGAACGAGCCGTTTGCCACGATCGCCTCGACCGCCGTTCAGCTCGCAGCACACGAAAAAAGCACCACTCAAAGGAGTGGTGCTCGGGCCCTCACCAGCTTCCTGGGGGCCGAGATCGGCGCCGTTCCGGTGTTTTTCTCTGGCGAGGGTTTTCGTAACGACACTTTGGTGCCCCTGGAGGGACTCGAACCCCCAACCTGCTCCTTAGGACGGAGTCGCTCTTCCATTGAGCTACAGAGGCCGGTGCCGTCCAGTGTACCGATCACCCGGTGCCGTCGCTCTTGACACGGAACGAGCTGCATGGTTGGTTAGTTACTGCACTAACGAACCAACATACCACGAAGCACCGACACCGAGGGAAGGAGCCCCATGGACGACTCCCGCCCGATCTTCCTGCAGATCGCCGAGCAGATCGAGAACGACATCATCGCGGGCGCGCTGCCCGAGGAGGACCAGGTCCCGTCGACGAACGAGTTCGCCGCGTTCCACCGCATCAACCCGGCCACGGCCGGCAAGGGCGTGAACCTGCTCGTCGACGAGGGCGTCCTGTACAAGAAGAGGGGGATCGGCATGTTCGTCGCCGAGGGAGCGCGCGACCGCCTGGTCGAGAAGCGCCGCACGCAGTTCCGCGACCAGTTCGTCGCACCGCTCCTCGCGGAGGCCGCCAAGCTCGGCCTCACCCGCGAGCAGCTCACCGCCATGATCACCGACATCGAAGGGGGATCGCGATGAGCGCGGTCATCGAGGTCGCCGGCCTCAGCAAGCAGTACGGCAGCATGCACGCCGTCTCCGACGTCAGCTTCACCCTTGAGGAGAACCGGATCCACGGCCTCCTCGGCCGCAACGGCGCCGGCAAGACAACTCTGATGTCGCTGCTCACCGGCCAGGAGTTCGCGAGCACCGGCAGCATCCGCGTCTTCGGCGAGGCACCCGTCGAGAACGCCGCCGTCCTCTCCCGCACCTGCTTCATCAAGGAGAGCCAGAAGTACCCGGAGGACTTCAAGGTCAAGCACGTCCTCCGCAGCGCCCGCTGGTTCTTCGAGGGCTGGGACGAGGAGTTCGCCCAGCAGCTCGTCGTCGACTTCCGCCTCCCGCTCGAGCGCCGCGTCAAGAAGCTCAGCCGCGGCCAGCTCTCCGCGATCGGCGTCATCGTCGGCCTCGCCTCCCGCGCCCCGCTGACCTTCTTCGACGAGCCGTACCTCGGCCTCGACGCCGTCGCCCGGCAGCTCTTCTACGACCGCCTGCTCGCCGACTTCGCCGAGCACCCGCGCACCGTCCTCCTCTCCACCCATCTGATCGACGAGGTCAGCAGCCTCCTCGAGCACGTCCTCGTCATCGACGACGGCCGCCTGCTCGTCGACAGCGACACGGAGGAGCTCCGCGGAGCCGCCGCGACCGTCACCGGCAGCCGTGCCGCCGTCGACTCGTTCACCGAGGGCCGCGAGGTCCTCTCCCGCAGCGGAGTCGGCGGCCTCGCCACCGCGACGCTCCCCCACCTCGGCACCGCCGACCGCGACGAGGCACGCCACCGCGGCCTCGACCTCGAGCCCGTCTCGCTCCAGCAGCTCGTCGTCCAGCTGACCACCGGAAAGGCCGCCTCATGACCGCCCTCGCCCCGCAGCGCTCCGTCGCGCGCCACCGCCTGCTCAGCATCGTCCGCCTGCACCTCGCGAATCCGGCGACGCTGCTCGCGACTCCGCTCGCGATCCTCGGCGCGATCTTCGTCGGCAGCCTGATCATCTGGCTGCTCGTTCTCCGGATGGTCGGCGTCCCGGCCGCCGGCGGCGACTCCGGCGTGCAGATCACGGGCGGCACGACCTTCATCTTCATCTACATGCTGGTCGTCGCCGTCCAGGCCACCAACGTCACCTTCGCCCTCGCGCTGGGCTACGGCTCGACCCGCCGGGACTACTCCCTCGGCACGGCGCTGACCTTCGTCGGCCTGTCCGCCGCCTGGACCGTCCTCTACTCCACGATGTCCGCGCTCGAGCAGGCGACGAACGGCTGGGGGCTCGGCGGCTACATGTTCCGCGCCGCCGCCTACAGCGACGTCTCCTGGCTCGCCCAGACCTTCGCGACCTTCAGCCTCTTCCTCTTCTTCTTCTTCGCCGGCTCGGCGGTCGCCGCGGTCTTCGTCCGCTGGCGGGCCACGGGGATGACCGTCTTCTTCCTCGCCCTGGGCGCGCTGATCGTCGGCCTGGTCGCCCTGTTCACCCTCACCGACAGCTGGGACTCCGTGTGGCTCGCCTTCGAGGCGATCGGCTTCACGGGCGCCTTCGCCCTGCTGCTCGTCCCGACGGTCCTGTCCGCGGTCCTCGGCGCCCTGATCCTCCGCCGAGCCACCCCGCGCGGCTGATCCGGCCGCAGAACATCAGCTGAGAGAGGGGGGCATCCGCTGAGGAGCGATGCCCTCCCTTCTCAGCTGATGTTCTGCGTCGAGCAGCCCCGTCCGGACGGCGCCCCGCCGCCCGCAAGGCCCTTCCGCCCCGCGCGCTCGCCTGGAAGCGTTGCAGCATGGCCGCATCCCACACCACCGCCGCTGCTCAGCACGTCTGGGCCGCCCGCGACGACAGTCCGCTCGACCCCGCCACCCTCGACACGATCGATGCCTGGTGGCGCGCCGCGAACTACCTCGCGGTCGGCCAGATCTACCTCCTCGCCAATCCGCTGCTGCGCGAGCCCCTCGCGAGGGAGCACATCAAGCCGCGCCTGCTCGGCCACTGGGGCACGACCCCCGGCCTCAACCTGATCTACGCGCACCTCAACCGCGCGATCACCGAGCGGCAGCAGCCCACCCTCTACATCACCGGCCCCGGCCACGGCGGACCGGGCATGGTCGCCAACGCCTACCTCGACGGCACCTACAGCGAGATCTACTCGCACATCGACGAGACCGAGGACGGCCTGCGCCGCCTCTTCCGCCAGTTCAGCTTCCCCGGCGGCATCCCGAGCCACGCCGCCCCCGAGACCCCCGGCAGCATCCACGAGGGCGGCGAGCTCGGCTACTCCCTCAGCCACGCCTACGGCGCCGCCTTCGACAATCCGGACCTGCTGGTCGCCGCCGTGGTCGGCGACGGCGAGGCCGAGACCGGCCCGCTCGCCACCAGCTGGCACTCGAACAAGTTCGTGAACCCCGCGACCGACGGCGTCGTCCTGCCGATCCTGCACCTCAACGGCTTCAAGATCGCCAACCCGACGGTCCTCGCCCGCATCCCGCACGAGGAGCTCGAGAGCCTGATGCGCGGGTACGGCCACGAGCCGTTCACCGTCGAGGGCGGCTTCGACGGCGAGGACCCGATGCGCGTGCACGAGCGCTTCGCCGCGGTCCTCGACACCGTGCTCGACCGCATCGCCGCGATCAAGGCGCGCGCCGCCGAGGGCGACCTCTCCCGCCCCGCCTGGCCGATGATCATCCTGAAGACCCCGAAGGGCTGGACCTGCCCGGCCGAGATCGACGGCGTGCAGGTCGAGGGCACCTACCGCGCCCACCAGGTCCCGCTCGCGAACGCCCGCGACACCGAGGCGCACACCCGCCTGCTCGAGACCTGGATGCGCTCCTACCGGCCCGAGGAGCTCTTCACCGGGGAGGGCGGGATCTCCGACCGTGTCCGCTCGCTCGCTCCCGAGGGCGAGCTGCGGATGAGCGCGACGCCGCACGCCAACGGCGGTCTGCTGCGTCAGACCCTCCGGCTGCCGGACTTCCGCCGCTACGAGGTCGTCGTGCACGAGCCGGGCGGCACCGTCGCGGAGGCGACGAAGGTGCTCGGCGAGTGGCTCGCCGACGTCGTCCGCGAGAACCCGACGAACTTCCGGATCTTCGGCCCCGACGAGGTCGCCAGCAACCGCCTGCAGAGCGTCTACGCCGCGACCGACAAGCAGTGGAACGCCGAGCTCAGCCCGCTCGACGACCACCTCGCCCGTGCCGGCCGCGTGATGGAGGTGCTCTCCGAGCACCAGTGCCAGGGCTGGCTCGAGGGCTACCTGCTCACCGGCCGGCACGGGCTCTTCACCTGCTACGAGGCCTTCATCCACATCATCGACTCGATGTTCAACCAGCACGCGAAGTGGCTGGACGGCACCCGCGACATCGAGTGGCGCCGCCCGATCGCGAGCCTCAACTACCTGCTCTCCAGCCACGTCTGGCGCCAGGACCACAACGGCTTCAGCCACCAGGACCCGGGCTTCATCGACCACGTGGTCAACAAGAAGCCGGAGGTGGTCCGCGTCTACCTGCCGTTCGACGCGAACACGCTGCTCTCGGTCTACGACCACTGCCTGCGCAGCGTCGACTACGTCAACGTCGTCGTCGCCGGCAAGCAGCCCGCTCCCGCCTGGCTCACCATGGCGGAGGCGGTGGCGCACTGCACCCGCGGCCTCGGCATCCTGGAGTGGGCGAGCAGCGAGCGCCGCGGCGAGTCGCCCGACGTGGTGATGGCCTGCGCCGGCGACGTCCCGACCCTGGAGACCCTCGCGGCCGTCAGCATCCTCCGCGAGGCGCTGCCCGACCTCGCGATCCGCACTGTCAACGTCGTCGACCTGATGCGGCTGATGTCCGAGTCCGAGCACCCGCACGGCCTCTCGGACCGCGAGTTCGACGCGGTCTTCACGCCCGACCGCCCGGTGATCTTCGCGTACCACGGCTACCCGTGGCTGATCCACCGCCTGACCTACAAGCGCACCGGCCACGGCAACCTGCACGTCCGCGGCTACAAGGAGAACGGCACGACGACCACGCCGTTCGACATGGTGATGCTCAACGACCTCGACCGCTACTCACTGGTGATGGACGTCATCGACCGCACCCCCGGCCTCGGCGCGAAGGCGGCGGGCCTCCGCCAGGAGATGCAGGACGCCCGGATCCGCGCCCGCGCCTACACCCGCGAGCACGGCGAGGACACCCCCGAGGTCGCGAACTGGACCTGGTCCGGCTCCCGCTCCGGCAACGCCTCCGAGGCCACTGGCGGCGACAACGAGTAGCCCCGCACTCCGCGAGATGCCACTTGTGCACGCGACACGCCGTGTCGGGCGTGCACAAGTGGCATCTCGCGGCGGGGGTCAGGCCGCCGCAGCCGTCAGGTAGTCGTCCCACTCGGGCTGGGTGCGCTCGGCACCGCGCACGAGCCAGGAGCCGGCGCGCGGCATCCGCGGCACGGAGCGCAGCTGCCAGCCCATCTCGAGCGGCGTCCGGTCGCTCTTGACGTTGTTGCAGCGGTGGCAGCAGGCGACGAGGTTCTCCCAGGTGTCCCGACCGCCCCGCGACTTCGGCTGGATGTGGTCGATCGTGTTGGCGTGCTGGCCGCAGTAGCCGCAGCGGTGGTTGTCGCGCCGCAGCACCCCGCGGCGCGAGACCGGCACGCTCCGCGAGCTCGGGATGCGGACGTAGCGCGTCAGCACGATCACCGAGGGCCGGACGTAGTCGCCGGTCGCTCCGTGCACCGGGTGCTCCTCGTCGGCGACGATGATCATCGCCTTCTCGGTCATCAGCAGCACCAGCGCCCGCTTGAACGACACCACCGCCAGCGGCTCGTAGCCGGCGTTGAGGACGAGTGTGCGCATCAGTGACCTCCGTGCTGTCGCACGCCGCCGCACGGAGGCGCCGCGACCACGCGAAAGGGCGCCGTCGTGACGACGGCGCCCTTCGAGGCCGCGGCGCAGAGCCGCACGGTGACGTGGTGCCGTATCCGAGTGTCGGCGGAGTGGAGTGCGGCGAGGAGGATCCCCGCCCGGATCGCGTCGGTCCGCCGCACGCGCGAACGCAGCCCCACGCAGTGGTGCCCGTTCCGCTCGGCCATCCCGGCACTCCGTCCCTCGACGAATCGCTCCGCTCGCCACGCGAGCGGACTGAGGTTCAGATTAACCCTTCGCGCCCGGAACACCAGAGGAACCGGGGATTTCGTCATGCGCAGTTCACACGGTGGGCGGCGGGCCGGCACTGCCGGGAACGCGGAAGAGCCCGCCCCGGTGAGGGGACGGGCTCTCGAGCCGAGCGGACGCGGAGCGCGTCAGCCGGAGATGCGGACGATCGTGTAGTTGCTCGTCCAGATCGGCTGCACGCGGACGCTCGCGCCCTCGTACGGCGCGTGCAGGATGTTGCCGTTGCCCGCGTAGAAGCCGTCGTGGCCGGGCATGATCACCAGGTCGCCGGGCTGCGCCTCCGACACCGGGATCTGCGTGCCCATGGCCGCCTGACCCGCGGCCGAGTGCGGCATCGAGATGCCGTACTGCGCGAAGACGTACATGACGAGACCGGAGCAGTCGAAGCCGCTCGGGTCCGCGCCGCCGAAGACGTAGGGCACGCCCTGGTACTGCAGCGCCGTATTGAAGACGGCGGAGAGGCTGTAGCTCGTGCTCGGCGCGCTCGCCGCGAGCTCGCTGGCCGAGGCGCCCTCGTAGGAGTTGAAGCTCTCCGCGGTCTCGGCGCGGGCCTCGGCGACGTCGGTGGTGTCGACGACGGGCTCGACGACCGGCTCCGGCTCCGGCTCGGGCGGCGGCGGCGCGGCCTCGGCGGTGAAGCCGTCGCGGGCGATCGCCGCCTGGACCACTCCCCCGGCGACGGCGACGGTCTGCGCGTCGCCCTGTCGCAGAAGGTCGGCCTGCGAGGCGGCGAACAGCCCGTCGCTCTCGGTGCCGGGCGAGAAGGCGTAGGCGGGCAGCGCCATGGTTGCTACGAGCGCTCCGGCGAATCCGACGATGGCGACCTTGCCGATCGTGCGGCCGCGGCTGCGCTTGCGCGGCGAGCCGGCCGGCGTCGGGACGAAGTCGGTGACGTCGGCCTGGCGCGACGGCGCCGTCGGCACGGCCCGGCGGGCGACGGGCGCCTCGTCGGTGTAGCGGGCGCGGATCACCGGCGGACGGTTCTCGAAGGAGGACGCGTTGCGGGGGCTGTCCGGGTGGGTGGAGCGGAACCGGTCGGGGGAACCGGAAGGGGTGGTGGGGTTCTGGGGCAAGGGGGAGGACCTCCGACGTCCCGCCAGCCCAGGCAGCTGTCCCGTCTCGAGTGCGCGAAGCATCGGCGTTCACGGAGTCCGAGACGGGAAGGGACGTCGGACCCCGCGCCTCGCGACCGGGGTTCGGGCGCAGGGCTCCACAGAGCGTAAGCGACCGTTACCGATTTGTCACCAACCGGAGACGAGATCGTGTCCCGCTCCGACCCTCCGATGCTGTAGTGCGCGTGGAGCGGACGTTCAGCTGACGAGGAAGATGTGCGCAGCGACCTCGTTGGGCAGCTCGATGCCCGCCTCCGCGCCGTCGATGCGCACGAGCACGTAGCCGTTGAGCGCCGAGAACTCGCCCTCGGCCCCGGGGACGACGCCGGCCTGCTTGAGCTGAAGCAGCAGCTCCGGGTCGACCTGCGCGGGCTCGCCGAGCCGGCGCACGGTGCCGCGCTGCGGCTCGGCCGAGCCGGCGACGAAGCGGGGGATGCTGATGACGCCGTCCGCGAAGCGCGACGCCGGGGTGTCCCCCAGCTCGTCGAGCCCCGGGATCGGGTTGCCGTAGGGCGACTCGGTGGGGTGGTCGAGCATCTCGAGGAGGCGGCGCTCCACCTGCTCGCTCATCACGTGCTCCCAGCGGCAGGCCTCCTCGTGCACGAACTCCCAGTCGAGCTTGATGACGTCGTGGAGGAGGCGCTCGGCGAGGCGGTGCTTGCGCATGACGTGGATCGCCTTGCGGCGTCCGTCGCCGGTCAGCTCGAGGTGGCGGTCGCCGGAGACGACGACGAGGCCGTCGCGCTCCATCCGGCCGACGGTCTGCGAGACGGTGGGGCCCGAGTGGCTGAGCCGCTCGGAGATGCGGGCCCGGAGGGGGATGATGTTCTCCTCCTCCAGCTCCAGGATGGTGCGCAGGTACATCTCGGTCGTGTCGATCAGATCCGTCATCTCAGCCTTCCGGTCTCAGCGCGCACAACCTTACTGGGCACCGTGTCCCGTCATCGGCGACGGGGCAGGGCGCAGGGCCTCCGATGGTCGAAGGCGGGGCGGGCCGGGAACCCTAGTATTAACGCATGCCGGACGTCACCATTCCTCGCGAGCTCCTCCCCCACGACGGACGGTTCGGCTGCGGCCCGTCCAAGGTGCGGCACGACCAGCTCGCGCACCTCGCGACGCAGGGCGCGCACCTCCTCGGCACCTCGCACCGGCAGGCTCCGGTCAAGAACCTGGTCGGGTCCGTGCGCGAGCACCTCGCGACGCTCTTCCGCATCCCCGAGGGCTACGAGGTCCTGCTCGGCAACGGCGGCTCCACCGCCTTCTGGGACGCGGCAGCCTTCTCGCTGATCGACCGCCGCGCCGAGAACCTCACCTTCGGCGAGTTCGGCCAGAAGTTCGCGAAGGCGGCCTCCGCGCCGTTCCTCGAGCCCGCGCATGTCGTCTCGGCCCAGGCCGGCTCGCGGAGCGAGGTCGAGATCCTCGAGGGCGTCGACGTCTACGCCTGGCCGCACAACGAGACCTCCACCGGCGTCATGGCGCCCGTCCGCCGCGTGCACGGCGACGAGGGCGCCCTCACGGTGATCGACGCGACCAGCGCCGCCGGCGGCATCGACTTCGACGCGGCCGAGGCCGACGTCTACTACTTCGCCCCGCAGAAGAACTTCGCCTCCGACGGCGGACTGTGGTTCGGCCTCTTCTCGCCGGCCGCGATCGAGCGGATCGAGCGGATCGCGGCGAGCGGCCGCTACATCCCCGAGTTCCTCAGCCTGCAGAACGCCGTCGACAACTCGCGCCTGAACCAGACGCTGAACACCCCCGCCCTCTCCACGCTGCTGCTGATGGAGTCGCAGCTCCAGTGGATGAACGAGAGCGGCGGACTGGCCTGGGCGTCGGCGCGCACCCTCGAGTCCTCGTCGGCGATCTACGACTGGGCCGAGGCCTCGCCGGTCGCGACCCCGTTCGTCGAGGTGCCCGAGCACCGCTCGCAGGTCGTCGCCACCGTCGACTTCGACGCCTCCGTCGACGCCGCGCTGATCGCGAAGATCCTGCGCGCGAACGGCATCGTCGACACCGAGCCGTACCGCAAGCTCGGCCGCAACCAGCTCCGCGTGGCGACCTTCGTCGCCATCGAGCCGGACGACGTCCGCTCGCTGCTCGGCTGCATCGACCACGTCGTCGAGCGCCTGGCCGACTGAGCGACCGGGGAACGGGGAGGCGCGGGATGAGGCTCTGGCTCCGTTCGGACGAGCGCCGCCCCGCTCCCCCGCCCTACGCCTCCGACGACGCGACGGCGCTCCTCGTGGGCTGCATCGTCTGGGTGCTCGCCCTCGTCGGCGTGCTGATCGCCGCGGCGGCCGGCGCGACCGTGCCGCCGCTCGTCCTGTCGACCGTCGTGATCGGCGTCGTGCTCGGCACGATCGGCTTGTTCTACAGCCGCAACCGCCGCTGATCCACCGGCGTCCGCGCGCGCGGCCGGCGCCGTGGCCGAGCGAGGGCGTCCCCGCTCGACCGGATCCTCACCGGCGGCGGCGTCGGCGTCCGCGACCGCTGCCGCCGCGTCGACCGGCGGCCGAGGCTCCCGACCCGTCCTCGGCGCCGGCGTCCTCGCCGTCCGAGTCGTCCTCGTCCGAGTCCTCGTCGTCGGTGTCGTCGTCGTCGTCCGAGTCCTCCTCGTCGGAGTCGTCGTCGTCCGAGTCCTCGTCGTCCGGGACGTCGTCGTCGTCCGCCTCGTCGTCGTCGTCGAGGATCTCGTCCTCGTCAGGCTCCGCCGCGTCGCCGTCCACGACGGTGTCGTCGTCGTACTCGTCGTCCTCGGTCTCGTCGCGCTCACCGCTGGCGTCCTGCGCCGCGCGGTAGTCCGCGAGCCGGACCGACCACGGCACCCAGTCGGGCGCGAGCACGGAGCCCTCGCCCGGCAGCAGCTCGACCTCGAGGACGTTGACGTCCTCGGACTCGTCGATCCTCGACAGCGTCGCCGTCCAGAGCCAGCCCGGGTATCCGCGCATCAGGTTCGTGAACTGCAGCGAGACCACGTGCTCGCCCTGGGCGAGCGTCGCGACCAGGTCGCCGATCGTGTCGGCGGTCGTGATGTCGAGGAGCGCCTCGCGCGCTCGGTCCTCCGAGGCGGCGAGGACGGCGTCGAGCTCGTACACGGGCGCGGGCTCCGGCTCTCCGGCGGCCACTGCGGACCCGGCGTCCGACTCTCCTCCGTCGTCGGACTCGGAGTCGGAGTCCTCGTCGGAGTCGTCCTCGTCCTCCTCGTCGATCTCGTCGCTCCAGACCGCCGGCGCGGAGGTGCGCGACGCCGGGACGCCGTCCTGCGAGTCCACGGGACCCTCGGTCGGGGCCTCGGACCCGGTGCCCGGAGTCTCGTCGTTCTCGGGCGACGGATCGCCGGTCGTCTCGCCGGCGTCAGGCATCGAGCTCGTCCGCGACCCGGCGCAGCAGCGTCGCGATGGTGCGCCCGTGGGCCTTGTCGGGGTAGCGGCCGCGCTTGAGGCCGGTGCCGATGCCGTCGAGCAGCTTGACCGTGTCCTCGACGATCACGGACATGTCGTCGGCCGACTTGCGGCTGAGCTTGACCATGCTGGGCGGGGTGTCGATGATGCGGGCCGAGAGAGCCTGCGCACCGCGCTTGCCGTCGGCGATGCCGAACTCGAGGCGGGTGCCGGCCTTGACCGCGGTCCCGGAGGGCAGCGCGGAAGCGTGCAGGAAGACCTCCTGGCCGTCATCAGTGCTGATGAAGCCGAAGCCCTTCTCCTCGTCGTAGAACTTGACCTTGCCGGTAGGCATGCAGAACCCCTCCTGGAAATGAAGCAGCCATCAGTTTAGAGGACGGCACCCGCCCTATCCTTGACCCGTGAAGCCACAGCAGCCCGCGGGCATCGGACGCGCGGAGCGCGTGCTCGCCTACATGTTCGTCGCGATCATCGTCGTGACGGTGATCGCGTTCATCGCCGTCCTGGTGGCGCCGATGATGGGCGTCCGCGACTACAGCGGGAGCCTCTGGCAGTTCGTCCTCGCGCTGCCGCTCGTCGGCCTGCCGATCGCCTTCCTGATGATGATCGCGATGCTCGTGGTCGGCGTCCGCCGCCGCCGTTCCTCCTAGCGGAGACCTCTCCGGCCGCGCCGAGCCCTCGACGAGCAACCGGTCACGCGACTCCCAGACTTCATCCAGGCCACGCGCAGATACTGTCCGCATGGACGGACCCCGCATTCTCATCGTCGACGACGAGCCCAACATCCGCGACCTGCTCACCACGAGCCTCCGCTTCGCCGGCTTCGCCGTGCGCGCAGTGGGCAACGGCGCTCAGGCGATCTCCGCAGTCCTCGAGGAGGAGCCGGACCTCATCATCCTCGACGTGATGCTGCCGGACATGAACGGCTTCGGCGTCACCAAGCGCCTGCGGTCCGCCGGCTACACCTCGCCGATCCTCTTCCTCACGGCGAAGGACGACACCGAGGACAAGATCACCGGTCTCACCGTCGGCGGCGACGACTACGTCACCAAGCCGTTCAGCCTCGACGAGATCGTGGCGCGCATCAAGGCGATCCTCCGCCGCACGATGCACGCCGAGGAGGACGCGGTCATCCGCGCCGGCGAGCTCACGATGGACCAGGACACGCACGAGGTCCTCGTGGGCGACGAGCCGGTCGAGCTGAGCCCGACCGAGTTCAAGCTGCTGCGCTACCTGATGCTCAACCCCAACCGGGTGCTCAGCAAGGCGCAGATCCTCGATCACGTCTGGGAGTACGACTTCAACGGCGATGCGGGCATCGTCGAGTCCTACATCTCGTACCTGCGACGTAAGCTCGACACGCATTCGGAGGAATCGCTCATCCAGACCAAGCGAGGATTCGGATACATGCTGAAGGTCGCGAAGGTCTGACCTCCGCCGCCCCGGCGCCGGCCCCGTGAGGGGGCGGGCGCCCGCACGACTTCGAGGGAGTTCCACCGCCATGCACCAGGGTCTGGCCGAGCGGTGGAACTCCATCTCGCTGCGCACGAAGATCACGGCCGTCACCGTCCTCCTGCTGACGCTCGGCCTGCTGGTGTCCGGCATCGGCACGATGACGATGCTGAAGCCGCAGCTCGTCGCTCAGCTCGACGCGCAGCTGGCCGACAAGGTGCAGAAGGTGGCGACCGACCTCTCCGCCCAGGGGGTCTCGCAGTTCTCCGAGTCGGACGACTACTACGGCGCCGTGTACGACTCCTCGGGGAAGCTCGTCTACTCGAACGCCGGGCAGGGCACCGACCCCGCCTTCCCCTCGCGCTACTCGATCGAGGACGCCCTGAGCGCCTCCAGCGAGCCGAAGGCGCTGATGAGCGTCAACGACCGGATCGAGTACCACGCCGTCTCGACGGTGTACTCCCGCGGGAACGACTACCAGACGCTGCTGCTCGCCACGTCGACGCGCGACATCGACAACATCATGACGATCTACCTGACGATCTTCCTCGGGTTCGGCGTCGCGATCGTCGTCATCGGCGCGATGCTGACGCGCCTGCTCGTCACCACGACGTTCGCTCCCCTGCGCCAGGTCGAGCAGACCGCCGCCGCGATCGCCGACGGCGACTTCAGCCAGCGCCTGGACGGCACCACGCCCAACACCGAGGTCGGCCGCCTCAACCGCTCGCTGAACGCGATGCTGGTGCGCATCGACAGCGCCTTCCGCGACCGCGCCCGCACCATCGACCAGATGCGCCGCTTCGTCGGCGACGCGAGCCACGAGCTGCGCACCCCCCTCGTCTCCGTCCGCGGCTACGCCGAGCTCTATCGGATGGGCGCGCTGCAGACGCCCGAGGCGGTCGGCCAGGCGATGGAGCGCATCGAGAAGGAGGCGATCCGGATGGGCGGCCTCGTCGAGGACCTCCTCGAGCTCGCCCGCCTCGACGAGACCAAGCCGCTCGCCCTCTCCCCCGTCGACCTGATGCCGCTCGCCCGCGACGCCGCAATGGACGCCATGGCCTCCTGGCCCGACCGCGACTTCGGCGTCGAGACCCGCGACGACACCCCCGTCGAGACGCCCGCGCTCGAGATGGACGAGCCGTCCGGCACCGCGACCCAGACCATGGAGGTTCCGGCCGCCGCCGGGCTCACCGGACCGATCGCGGCCGCCGGTGCACGCCTGGCGCGCTTCCGCCGCCGCCCGCGCCGTGTCCCGGCCGAGGACCTCGCGGCGGGCACCGCCCCCGAGCCCGAGCAGGTCGGCGTCCCGGCTCTCGTGATGGCGGAGGAGAACAAGATCCGCCAGGTGCTGACCAACCTGATCGGCAACGCCGTCCGCTACACCCCCGAGGACACCCCGATCGAGGTCGGCGTCGCCGTCGACCGCGCGCGGAGGCTGGCGTTCCTCGAGGTCATCGACCACGGCGAGGGCATCCCGCCGCAGATCCGGGAGAAGATCTTCCAGCGCTTCTGGCGCGCCGACACCTCGCGCACCCGCGAGACCGGCGGCAGCGGCCTGGGGCTCGCCATCGTCTCCTCCATCGTCGCGGCGCACAAGGGCCGTGTCGACGTCGTCGAGACTCCGGGCGGCGGCGCCACCTTCCGGGTCGCCCTGCCTCTCCTCACCGTCGACCCGGACGGCGATCCGTCCCCAGCTGCGGCCTGACCGCCCGCGCGGCCGACGCGGTCCGCCCTAGGTTCTCTCCCACGCGCCGAACTGCGCGGACGAGTGAGAGGACCTGACATGACCCATTTCCAGACCGACATCGACGCGATCAGCACCGCGAGCGGCTCGATCCACGGCTCCGCGGACCGCATCCGCGCCGAGGTGGCCGGCATGCTCGGCCTGCTCACCGGCCTCGAGAGCTCGTGGACGGGGCAGGCCTCGACCGCGTTCCAGGGAGTGGTCGGCCTCTGGCGGACCACGCAGGGGCAGGTCGACGACGGGCTCGAGTCGATCGCGCTCGCCCTGGGGACGGCGGGGCAGCAGTACGCGGAGACCGAGGAGGCCAACGCGCGCCTGTTCGCGTTCTGACCCGCCGGCGGCGTCCTCGACCGTCTGCGGGCCGAGGACGCCGCCCGGGAACGCCGAAGGCGGCTCCCCCCGGAGGGGAACCGCCTTCTGCGTGGTTCGGGTCGGACTAGAAGTCCATGCCACCCGTGGGGTCTCCGCCTGCGGCGACGGGGTTCCGCTCGGGCTTGTCGGCGACGACGGCCTCCGTGGTGAGGAACAGACCGGCGATCGAGGCCGCGTTCTGCAGAGCGGAGCGCGTGACCTTGACCGGGTCGATGATGCCGGCGGCGATCAGGTCGACGTACTCGCCGGTCGCGGCGTTGAGGCCGTGTCCGGTGGGCAGCTCGCGGACCTTGGCGGCGACGACACCCGGCTCGAGACCGGCGTTCAGCGCGATCTGCTTGAGCGGCGCGTCGATGGCGACCTTGACGATGTTCGCGCCGGTCGCCTCGTCTCCGACGAGCTCGAGCTTCTCGAATGCGAGCTTGCCGGCCTGGATGAGGGCGACGCCACCACCGGCGACGATGCCCTCCTCGACGGCGGCCTTCGCGTTGCGGACGGCGTCCTCAATGCGGTGCTTGCGCTCCTTGAGCTCGACCTCGGTCGCAGCTCCGGCCTTGATGACCGCGACGCCTCCGGCGAGCTTCGCGAGACGCTCCTGGAGCTTCTCGCGGTCGTAGTCGCTGTCGGTGTTCTCGATCTCGCCGCGGATCTGCGCGACGCGACCGGCGATGGCCTCGGCGTCGCCGGCACCCTCGACGATCGTGGTCTCGTCCTTGGTGATGACGACCTTGCGGGCCGAGCCGAGCAGGTCGAGGGTGACGTTCTCGAGCTTGAGGCCGACCTCCTCGGAGATGACCTGGCCGCCGGTGAGGATCGCGATGTCCTGGAGCTGCGCCTTGCGACGGTCGCCGAAGCCGGGGGCCTTGACGGCGACCGACTTGAAGATGCCGCGGATCTTGTTGACGACCAGGGTCGCCAGCGCCTCGCCGTCGACGTCCTCGGCGATGATCAGCAGCTGCTTGCCCGCCTGGATCACCTTGTCGACGACGGGGAGGAGGTCCTTGATGTTCGAGACCTTGGAGTTGACGATCAGGATGTACGGGTCCTCGAACACGGCCTCCTGGCGGTCGGGGTCCGTGACGAAGTACTGCGACAGGTAGCCCTTGTCGAAGCGCATGCCCTCGGTCAGCTCGAGCTCGGTGCCGAAGGTGTTCGACTCCTCGACGGTGACGACGCCCTCCTTGCCGACCTTGTCGATCGCCTCGGCGATGATCGCGCCGATCTCGGGGTCCGCGGCGGAGATGGAGGCCGTGGCCGCGATCTCCTCCTTGGTCTCGATCGCCTTGGCGCCGGCGACGAGCTCGGCGGTGACGGCCTTGACGGCCTTCTCGATGCCCTTCTTCAGGCTGATCGGGTCGGCGCCGGCCGCGACGTTGCGCAGGCCCTCGCGGACGAGCGCCTGGGCGAGGACGGTCGCGGTGGTGGTGCCGTCGCCGGCGACGTCGTCGGTCTTCTTGGCGACCTCCTTGACGAGCTCGGCGCCGATCTTCTCGTACGGCTCGTCGAGCTCGATCTCCTTGGCGATCGAGACGCCGTCGTTCGTGATGGTGGGGGCTCCCCACTTCTTCTCGAGCACGACGTTGCGGCCGCGCGGGCCGAGGGTCACCTTGACCGCATCGGCCAGGGTGTTGAGTCCACGCTCGAGGCCGCGGCGGGCTTCTTCGTCAAAAGCAATGATCTTGGCCATGTGTGTTCTTCGTCCCTCCCGGACGTCAGGGGAATTCCGTCGTTGGCACTCGACTGGAGCGAGTGCCAACAGCGATTCTGGCACTCACCCGGGAGGAGTGCAAGTGACGCCGGCGCCTGGCGCAACGCGAGGAGCCGCCGTCCGCACGAGGCGGACGACGGCTCCAGGCAGGGCGGGGGCTTCAGACCACGCGCACCGATTCGGCCTGCGGGCCCTTGGACCCGGTGCCGACCTCGAACGCGACGTGCTGGCCCTCTTCGAGGACCTTGTATCCCGACATGTCGATGGCGGAGTAGTGGACGAACACGTCCTGCCCGCCGCCGTCGACCGTGATGAAGCCGTAGCCCTTCTCAGAGTTGAACCACTTGACGGTTCCGTTCGCCATCTCTCACTCCCAAAGTGCTGTGCTGCCTGCGACACGAGCGATGCGCAGGTGCCTGATTAGGGAGCATAAGCCAGCGTTTCGGCCCGGAATGGGGCGGAAAGCGCCCGTGGGAAAGAGTTGTCCGGGATTCAACATGAATTAAACGTGCCGGAAACAGAACGCCCCCGGGACACGCCCCGAGGGGGTGCTCCGGGGGCGTCCGCGCCGCCGCGCTACTGCGGCGGATAGTCCGAGCCGAGCACGACGACGACGGATCCGGTCTCGACGAAGTCCTGCGTCAGAGCCGGCGTGCCGACGCCGAGCGCCTGAGCGACACCGAGCGCCGCGCCCTCGAGCGCGGGGTCAGTGTAGTAGATCGTCGTGGCCGTCTCCTCCTCGGTGTTCGCGTTCGCGACCGTGGGCACGCTCCAGCCCGCCGCGGCCAGTGCGTCCCCGGCGTTCGCGGCGAGGCCCGCCGTCGCCGTCCCGTTCAGGACCGCGAGCGCGAGGGCCGGGTCGACCGTGGGGGTGACCGCGGGGGTCGCCTCCGTCTCGGCGATGCCGGTGGGCGGCGTGAAGACGTCGTTGAACTGCACCCGGTTGTCGATCACGAGCAGGCCGATGAAGCCGAGCAGCACGATCACTCCGGTGGCCAGGGCCGCCCAGGCCAGCGCGACCGCGCGGGCGTGCGGGGCGGGCGGGCGGCGGTGGGCGCCGACGCGACCCTCGGTGGCCGGGATCTCGTCGAAGCGGTCCTTCGGAGCGGTGGTGGTCATCGTCGGTACGGCCGGCCTTCCGTTCGTGGGCCCGAGCAGCTCGTCTACTCGGGGCGCCCGAGGCGGCGCGCGGCGCGGGCGCCGGCGCGCCCGTCGCGGATGCGCTGCAGCCGCTTGACGAGCATCGGGTCGTGCGCGAGGGCGGCCGGTGAGGCCAGAACCGCGCTGAGCACCTGATAGTAGCGGGCGACCGAGAGGCCGAACCTCTCGCGGATCGCGTCGTCCTTGTCCCCGGCGCGGGCCGTCCACTCGCCCTCGAACTCGAGGACGCGGCGATCCCGCTCGGACAGGACGGCGCCCGTGCTGCGCTCGACGTCCGTGGCCCTGCTCATCCCTCCACAGTAGGGAGGGACGGCTCGGCGGCGGCTGAGGCGCTCCGGTACATGCCGATGTGCGGGATGCCCGCCTCGTCGAACTCGTCGCCGAACGGCTCGAAGCCCGACCGCGCGTAGAGGCCCGCGATGTACGACTGCGCGTGGAGCAGGAGCGGCTCGTCCCCGTGGCGCTCCAGGACCGCGCTCACCAGCCGGTGGGCGAGGCCCTCCCCGCGTCGGTCGGCCCGGGTCACCACCCGCCCGATCACCCGGTGGGCGTCGCGGTGCTCGGGCCGCTCGTCCCGGAGGGTGCGGAGGTAGGCGGCCGTGCCGCGCTCGTCGGCGATCCACCAGTGCCGCGTCGTCGGCTCCAGATCGCGGCCGTCGAGCTCCTCGTCGTCGACCCGCTGCTCGCGCAGGAACACATCGGTCCGCAGCCGCGCGAACGCGTAGACCTCCTCGGTCGTGAGTTCGCTCCACGCCTTCGAGATCACGGAATTCAGCTGCACGGCGGAGAGTTTACGAGAGGAGAGGGGAGCGCCCTCCCCCGTACACTGACCAGGATTCCTAGGGAGACCCATGTCGTCGTATTCCGTGAACAAGACCGACGCCGAGTGGCGCGAGGAGCTCGACCGCGAGCAGTACTCGGTGCTGCGCCAGGCCGCCACCGAGCGCCCGTGGACCGGCGAGCTGCTCGACGAGCACCGCGAGGGGCTCTACACCTGCGCGGCGTGCCACGCCGAGCTGTTCAAGAGCGGCACCAAGTTCGACTCCGGCTGCGGCTGGCCGAGCTTCTACGAGTCCATCCGCCCCGACGCGGTGCAGCTCATCGAGGACAGCACCCTGGGCATGGTCCGCACCGAGGTCCGCTGCGCCAACTGCGGCTCGCACCTGGGTCACGTCTTCCCGGACGGCTTCGGCACGCCCACGGGAGACCGCTACTGCATGAACTCGATCGCGATGAACTTCACGACCGAGGGCGAGTGACCGTGGCCGCGACTCCCGTGCTCGAGGCCGTCCTGGCCCGGCGCTCCCGCTCGAAGGTGACCGCGGAGGCGCCGGGGCACGAGGAGATCGCGGCGTACGTCTCGGCCGCCTCGCGGCTCGCGGACCACAGCTCGCTCCGGCCGTGGCGGGTCATCGAGATCCGCGGGGCGGCGCGCGACCGCATCGGGCGCAGCTTCGCCGCCGCGTCCGGCGACAAGAAGGACGCGCGCAAGCACATCGAGAAGACGCACCGCGCCTCCCTCCTCCTCGCGGTCGTCGTGAGCATCAAGAAGTCGAAGGTGCCCGCCTGGGAGCAGGAGGCCGTCGCCTCGGGCGTCGCGCACCTGCTCAGCCTGCTGCTCGACGAGGCCGGGTGGGGCGTCTTCTGGCGCACCGGCTCGTACACCCGCGCCAAGGCCGTGCGGAAGGCGCACCGCCTGGAGAAGGGCGAGGAGCTCCTCGGCTGGCTCTACGTCGGCCGGCCCGACGGCAAGATCGGCGGGCCGAAGCGGCCAACGCCGGCCGAGCGGCACCTGAGCATCCTCGAGCCGTGATCCGCCCGCGCGGGCCGGAGCCGAGGCGGCTTCCGGCCCCGCGATAGGGTGGCCCGGTGCGGACACGCACCTGCCGACGTGGCGCAATTGGTAGCGCACCCGACTTGTAATCGGGCGGTTACGGGTTCAAGTCCCGTCGTCGGCTCCGAGGCGGTCTCGTGAGCGGCCGATCGGCCTGCCGCTCCTCCGCGACACCCTTCTGCTTCAGGCCGTCCGGCGGCAGTCCGGCGTACGGCAGCCCTCGCAGCCTCCGCGTGAGCGGCCTCTCGACCCAGCGGTGGATCACGAGCCCGGCGACCAGCGAGACGGCGATCGTGCCGGCCACCGAGAGGACTCCCGCTCGCAGGCCGATCAGTGCCAGGACGGCGGGCACGACCGGCCCAATCAGGGGATGGAAGAGGTACAGGCTGTAGGACGCCTCGCCCAGGGCGAGCAGCGGTCGCCGGAGGAGGCGGTTCGCGCCACGACGCGATGCGAGCCGCCGGAAGAGCGGTTCGGCCAGGACCACCGCGACGAACGCGGCGGTGACGATCCCCTTCCGGAAGAGCGCGTCGCGCTGCCAGGAGATCCCCTCCGGTGCGAGAGCCGCGACGACGGTGAACACGGCGGCGGCGCCCAGCGCGAGGAGCAGGCCGCGGCGCGCGCGCGGAAGCATGGGGATCCTCCCGATCGCCATGCCGATCGCGAAGTACAGGACGAGCGGGTCGAAGTAGACCGCCCAGGCCGGCCAGTCCTCGGCCGGGCGGAGGAGATGGCCGGACGCGACGACGAGCACGACCGTCGACGCGAACACGAGGACGTTCCGCCGCAGGAGCAGCCCCAGGGCGAAGACCGCGTAGAAGGCCGTCTCGTAGGTGAGGGTCCAGCCGACGCCGAGGAGCGGCTCCACCGCGCCGTCGGGATTGCGAGCGGGCAGGAAGAGGTAGGACGCGACTCCTGACCACGGGGTGAGGGCGGCGTGCAGCACTGCCCCGGGCAGGACGAGGATCGACGCGATCTTCAGGGTCGTGGCGATCCAGTACAGCGGGACGATCCGGATCACGCGGCGGACGGCGAAGAACCGCCAGCCGCCCCTCACCTCGAAGGGACCCGCGGTGACCGCCATCACGAAGCCGGAGACGACGAAGAAGACGTCGACACCCGCGGCGGCGCCGTTCCAGACGGTGATCGAGTCGTCGAGGCGCTCGTGCGCGTAGAACGTGGCGTGCGTGATGACGACCACGAGAGCCGCGACGAAGCGCAAGGCCTGGACGCCCTCGAAGATCGGTGTCCTGGCGGTCGTCGGCGTGACGATCGGCGGCGTTGTCATGGCGGCCCCCCCCCGGTGAGATCGGGTGAGCCTATCCACGGGAGCGAGCGGCCGACGCGGAGGCGCGGAACCGGCTGTCGCGCGATCGCGGGCCGTCCTCCTCCCCGGAGCGCCTCCCCCTGCGGCGACCGGGCTCAGGCCTCCCGAGGTGCACGACGTAGGGCCCCGGTCTCCCGGGGCCCTTCCTGTGCTCCGACCCCTCTCGGCGGGTCCGCGGCCTAGCCCGCGGCGGGCGTCGGGGTCGGCGTGGCCGACGAGTAGGTGTCGGCGGCGGCCGAGAGCACGAACGAGCTGAAGGCGTCGGCGTCGGTCAGCGAGCCGGTGTACGCCTCGCCGTTGACGAGGACCGTCGGGGTGCCCGAGACGGACGCGACCTCGGTGCCCGGCAGCGGGCCGGAGGTGGCGCGCTCCGTGGCCGCGCGCACCCAGCTGACGAAGGACTGGTCGTCGATGCAGGAGTTCACCGCGGCGGTGTCCTCGACGCCCGCGTCGGCGGCGGCCTGCTTGAGCTGGTCGTCGGAGAGGCCGTCGGTGCCCTCCGCCGGCTGCTCGGCGAACAGCGCCGCGTTGAAGTCGAAGAAGGAGTCGGGCGACCGGTCCGCGACGCAGGCCGCGGCGTTGGCCGCGCGCTCCGAGTACTTGGTGCCGTTCGAGCGGGTGGTCAGGATGGCGATCGGGTGGATCTCGACCGTGGCGGCACCGCTGGTGACCCACTCCTTGATCTGGTCGCCGTTGGTCTGCTCGAACTGGCCGCAGTAGGGGCAGAGGTAGTCGAGGTACACCCGGATGTCGACGGTGCCCGTGGAGGTGTCGAGCACGCTCGGGGTCGGGGTGCCGTCGGCCGGGATCGCCGGGGTGGTCGAGGCGACGAGGCCCTCGGTGACGAGGACGCCGTCGCTCGCCATGTTGGCGGGACCCGGGCCGGCCGGGCGGATGCTCGAGGTGACGGCGAAGACGACGACCGCGACGATGGCGATCACCACGATCGCGAGTCCGCCCTGCAGGGCGAAGCGGCTGACGCGGTCGCGGCGCTTCTGCTGCTCGCGGAGTCGACGGGCCTTCTCGCGCGCGGCCTCTCGACGCTGGTTCTTCGAGAGACGGTCGTTGGCTCCGCCGATGGTCATGACAAGAACGCTCCGAATGAGAGGGGAAGTGCCGCCGGGCTGCGACTCGCCGGAATCCTACGCGCGAGCCCTGGGAAACCTCCAAACGACGGATACCGCCGGGACCCGGCGCCCGCCGTCGGACCGCGGCTCCCCCCGTCCGGTGGCGCGTGGCATACTGTGACGGTTGGTCGGAGTCGCCCACGCGACGACGACCGTCACTTCCATTCACTCGGATCGTCCGGCACGTACCTGCCGGTGAAGGAGCAAGAACAATGGCGTCCGTAACCTATGACAACGCGTCCCGCGTCTACCCCGGGGCCACGCGTGCCTCGGTCGACAAGCTGAACCTCGAGGTCGGAGACGGCGAGTTCCTCGTCCTCGTCGGCCCCTCCGGCTGCGGCAAGTCCACCTCCCTGCGCATGCTCGCCGGCCTCGAAGAGGTCAACGAGGGCCGCATCCTGATCGGCGACCGCAACGTCACGGACGTTCCGCCGAAGGACCGCGACATCGCGATGGTCTTCCAGAACTACGCGCTCTACCCGCACATGTCGGTCGCCGAGAACATGGGCTTCGCGCTCAAGATCGCCGGCATCAACAAGGACGAGCGCGCCGCGCGGGTCCTCGAGGCCGCGAAGATGCTCGACCTCGAGCCCTACCTGAACCGCAAGCCGAAGGCCCTCTCGGGTGGCCAGCGTCAGCGCGTCGCGATGGGCCGCGCCATCGTCCGCAAGCCGCAGGTGTTCCTCATGGACGAGCCGCTGTCGAACCTCGACGCCAAGCTCCGCGTCCAGACCCGCACGCAGATCGGCACGCTCCAGCGCCGCCTGGGCATCACCACGGTCTACGTCACCCACGACCAGACCGAGGCGCTCACCATGGGCGACCGCATCGCGGTCCTCAAGGACGGACTGCTCCAGCAGGTCGGCACGCCCCGCGACCTCTACGAGAACCCGAACAACGTCTTCGTCGCCGGCTTCATCGGCTCGCCCGCGATGAACCTGTTCCACGCGGACGTCACCGACGGCGGCGTCAAGTTCGGCGACACGGTCCTCCCGATCGCCCGCGAGGCGCTCGCGAAGACCACCCAGAAGGTCGTCACGCTCGGCGTGCGCCCCGAGGACGTCACCGTCTCGACCCAGTCCGGCGGCCTGCCGATCGAGGTCGACCTGATCGAGGAGCTCGGCTCGGACGGCTACCTCTACGGCCACACCGAGGTCGAGGGTCGCCGCACCGACATCGTCGCGCGCGTCGACGGCCGCGTGCACCCGACCGCGGGCGACCGCGTCTACGTGACCGCGAACCACCGCGTGCACATCTTCGACGGCGAGTCGGGACTGCGCCTCTCCTAGGCTCCGCCCCCGCGCACACGCTGCCGCCGTCTCCTCCGAGGCGGCGGCAGCGTTCGTCCGGGCCCCTCCACCGTCCGACTCCCGACACGAACGGCGCGCCATGTCCGGCTCCCTCAACATCACCTCGGCCACGGTCGACCCCGCCCTCCTCGACCTGCCGTGGAACCTGCGGCTGAACGACTGGCCCGACGAGTACATCGCCGCGCTGCCCAAGGGCATCTCGCGGCACACGGTCCGCTTCGCGCACCTCTCCGGCCACGTCGTCGCCGTGAAGGAGACGACGGCGGAGATGTCGCGGCGCGAGTACGAGATGCTCAAGACCCTGCAGCGGCTCGACGTCCCGTGCGTCGTGCCGGGCGCCGTGATCACGAACCGCACCGACGACGAGGGCGACGAGCTGCCCGCCGTGCTGGTGACCCGGCACCTCAAGTTCTCGCTCCCCTACCGCGCGCTGTTCTCGCAGACGCTGCGTCCCGACACGGCCACCCGCCTCGTCGATGCGCTGGCGCTGCTGCTGGTGCGCCTGCACGTCATCGGCTTCTTCTGGGGCGACGTCTCGCTCTCGAACACGCTGTTCCGGCGCGACGCGGGCGCCTTCGCGGCGTACCTCGTGGACGCGGAGACCGGGCAGCTCTACTCGGGCGGCCTCTCCAACGGCCAGCGCGAGAACGACCTCGAGATCGCCCGGGTCAACATCGCCGGCGAGCTGCTGGACCTCGAGGCGGGCGGGCGCGTCGACGACGACCTCGACCCGATCACGGTGTCCGACGGCATCGTCGCGGCCTACCGCAGCCTCTGGAAGGAGCTGACCGGGGCGGAGTCGTTCTCGACCTCCGAGCGCTGGCGCATCAACGACCGGGTGAACCGGCTCAACGAGCTGGGCTTCGACATCGAGGAGCTCGCGATCAAGACCGACGAGGCGGGCTCCACTGTGCGGATCCAGCCGAAGGTCGTCGACGCGGGCCACCACCAGCGTCGCCTGCTGCGGCTGACCGGGCTGGACGCGCAGGAGAACCAGGCGCGCCGCCTGCTGAACGACCTCGACTCCTACACCGCCACCTACGACAAGCAGGGGCTGGACGAGGAGATGGTCGCCCACGAGTGGCTCGCGCAGGTGTTCGAGCCGGTCATCCGCTCGATCCCGCGCGACCTGAAGGGGCGGCTGGAGCCGGCGGAGATGTTCCACCAGCTGCTCGAGCACCGCTGGTTCATGTCGCAGCAGCAGGCGCGCGACGTGCCGCTGGCCGAGGCGGTCACCGCCTATGTGAACGACATCCTGCGCCACCGCCGCGACGAGGCGACCATCATCGCCCCGCCGACCGAGGCGATCACCCTGCCGAACCTCGTCATCGACGGCGCCGGCGACGCCGAGCTGACCGACGAGGACGCCGACGTCGACTGGATGAAGAACGTCTGACCCGGCACGCCGAAGGGCTCGTGCGGACTCCGGATCCGGCACGAGCCCTTCGTCGTCTGCGGCGCGTGCTGACGCGGATCTCGATACGCCCGCTCCGCGGCCTACTCGATCAGCATGCTCCCCTGCTCGCCGAAGGCGGCGCCTCTTCATGCTGGTCGAGTAGCCGCGCAGCGGCGTATCGAGACCCACCGTCACCAGCAGTCCGGCCTGCAGACCTGACTCCGGGCAGGGCGGATCTCGATACGCCCGCTCCGCGGGCTACTCGATCAGCATGAAGCGCCCCCTGGCCGGCGGTGGCCGATCAGCATGCTCCCCCGCTCGCCGAAGGCGGTGCCCCCTCCGCCGTCGCTCGCCGAGGGCGGTGCCCCTTCATGCTGGTCGAGTAGCCGCGCAGCGGCGTATCGAGACCCACCGTCACCAGCAGCCCGGCCTGCAGACCCGACTCCGGGCAAAGGCGGATCTCGATACGCCCGCTCCGCGGGCTACTCGATCAGCATGAAGCGCACCCGAGCCGGCGGTGACCGTTCAGCATGCTCATCCGCTCGCCGAAGGCGGCGCCCCTCAGCCCTCGCTCGCCGAAGGCGGCGCCCCTCGCCCCTCCCCCGGCGTCAGCGCGGGTGCCGGCGCGGTGAGCTGCAAGGCGGAGGAGGAAGCGATACCGGCGGTATCGCGCCCGACGACAACGCCGCAGATCGCCGTGCCGGCGCCCGCGCTGCCTGTGCTACTCGGAGGCGGCGCGGAGTTTGGAGATCTCGTAGAGCGCGACCGACGCCGCGATGCCGGCGTTGAGCGATTCGGTGGCGGCGCTGATCGGGATGGAGACGACGGCGTCGCACTGCTCGGTGACGAGGCGGGAGAGGCCCTTGCCCTCGCTGCCGACGACGACGAGCAGTGGGCGGTCGGCGAGCTCGAGGCCGGGGAGCATGGTGTCGCCGTCGCCGTCGAGGCCGATGACGAAGACGCCGTCGCGCTTGTAGTCCTTGATCATCGCGGTGAGGTTGGACGCCATCGCGACGGGCACGCGCGCGGCGGCTCCGGCCGAGGTCTTCCAGGCGGCGGAGTTCAGTCCGACCGAGCGGCGCTGGGGCACGATGACGCCCTGCCCGCCGAAGGCCGCCACGGAGCGGATGATCGCGCCGAGGTTGCGCGGGTCGGTGATGCCGTCGAGCGCGACGAACAGCGGGACGACGCCGCGGGAGACGCTGCGCTCGAGCAGGTCGCTCGGGTGCGCGTACTCGTACGGCGGGACCTTGAGCACGAGGCCCTGGTGCACGGAGTCCGGGCCGGCGAGGCGGTCGAGCTCCGTCCGCATGACCTCGAGGACGGGGATGCCGCGGGCGGTGGCGAGCTTGAGCGCCTCCTTGACCCGGTCGTCCATCTCGATGCGCGTCGCGAGGTAGAGCGTCGTCGCGGGGATCTTGGCGCGCAGCACCTCGAGGACCGAGTTGCGGCCGGTGACCATCTCGGACTCGTCGCCGCTCTTGGGCTTCCGCGACGGGGCCGGACGACCTTGGCCGCGGGCCGCGCCGTTCAGCGCCGCTCCGGGTCGGCCCTTGCCGCCGGCGGCGACGAAGCGCTCGCGCGCCAGCTTCGCCTTGCCCGCGGGGTGGTACGGCCGGTCCTCGGCCTTGGGTGTGGGCTTCTTGCCCTCGAGGGCCTGACGGCCCTGACCGCCGGAACCGACGGCCTTGCCCTTGCTCTTCTTGCGGACCGCTCCTGGGCGGCCGGGCTTATTCGCCATCGAGACTCCAATGCGCACCCGTCTGGGTGTCTTCGATCGTGATTCCCGCAGCAGCGAGATCGGTTCGGATGCGGTCGGCGGCCGCCCAGTCGCGCTGCTCGCGCGCGGTCTGCCGCTCGGCGACCAGGCGGTCGACGAGCACGGTGAGGGCCCGGTAGGTGGGCTCGTCGTCGGAGCGCGCCCACTCGGGGGCCTCCGGGTCGATCCCGAGGACCGAGGCCATGGCGAGGACCTGGGTGCGCAACGCGGACACCGTGCCGAGGTCCTCCGCGTCGAGGGCGGCGTTGCCGGCCCGCACGGTCTCGTGCAGCACTCCGATGGCCTGCGGGACCGAGAGGTCGTCATCCATCGCCTCGGCGAACTCGTCGGGCACGACCGGCTCGCCGACGGCGGCGAAGCGGGTGCCCTCGAGGCGCCGACGGGAGCGGTCGAGGAAGCCCTCGATCCGCTCGAGCGCGGCCTCGGCCTCCTCGAGCGCGCCGTCGTGGAACTCCAGCGTCGAGCGGTAGTGCGCCGAGCCGAGGTAGTAGCGGACGACCAGCGGACGGGCGGAGTCGAGCAGCTCGGAGGCGAAGACGGAGTTGCCGAGCGACTTGCTCATCTTCTGCCCGGTGACCGAGACGAGCCCGTTGTGCAGCCAGTAGCTGGCGAAGGCGTGGCCCGCGGCGCTCGACTGGGCGAGCTCGTTCTCGTGGTGCGGGAAGCGCAGGTCGAGCCCGCCGCCGTGGATGTCGAACTGGGTGCCGAGGTACTTGGTCGACATCGCGGAGCACTCGATGTGCCAGCCGGGACGGCCCCTCCCCCAGGGCGAGGCCCAGGAGGCGGACTCGGGCTCGTCGGGCTTCATGCCCTTCCACAGCGCGAAGTCGTGCGGGTCGCGCTTGCCGCGCGGGTCGGCGTCGGTCGCCGCCTCCATGCTCTCGAGGCGCTGGTGCGTGAGCGCGCCGTAGTCCGGCCAGGAGCGGGTGTCGAAGTAGACGTCGCCGGAGTCGTCGGGAGCGGGGTAGGCGTGGCCCAGCTCGATCAGGCGCTGCACGAGCGCGACCATCTCGGCGATGCTCGCCGTCGCGCGCGGCTCGTAGGTGGGCGGCAGGATGCCGAGCGCGGAGTAGGCGGCGGTGAACTCCAGCTCGACGCGGTAGGCGAGCGCCCACCACTGCTCCGAGGGCTCGCCCTCGCCGGCCGCGCGGCGGGCCTGCTCGGCGATCGCGAGGATCTTGTCGTCGATGTCCGTCACGTTGCGGACGAGGGTGACCCGATAGCCGCGGTAGGCGAGCCAGCGGCGCAGCTGGTCGTAGACCAGGGCGGAGCGCAGGTGCCCGATGTGCGGCGACGACTGCACCGTGGGTCCGCAGACGTACATCCCGACCTCGTTCTCGCGGAGGGGGACGAAGTCGACGAGGGCCTGGGCCTTCGAGTCGTGCAGTCGCAGAGTCACGCCGCGAGTTTACCGGGCGGGGCGGGCGCGGCCGGGCGGCGGGCTGGCGCGGTGGATCAGTGCGCGGATCCGAGAGCGGGGAGGACGAGCGCCGTGGCCGTCGCGGCGACCCCCTCCCCGCGCCCGGTGAAGCCGAGCGCGTCCGAGGTCGTCGCGGCGACGCTGACCGGGGCGCCGAGGAGAGCGGACAGCAGCTGCTGGGCCTCGTCCCGCCGCGGGGAGAACTTCGGGCGGTTGCCGATCAGCTGGACCGACACGTTGCCGATCGTGAAGCCGGCCGCCTCGACGAGCTCGCGGGTGGCGCGGAGGAAGACCTCGCCGTGCGCGTCCTGGAACCGCGGGTCGTCCGTGCCGAAGCGGGAGCCGATGTCGCCGAGGTTCGCCGCGGCGAGCAGCGCGTCGCAGATCGCGTGCGCGACGGGGTCGCCGTCGCTGTGCCCGGAGAGTCCGCGCTCCCCCGGCCAGTGAAGTCCGGCGAGCCAGAGCGGCGACGCGTCGTCGAAGGCGTGCACGTCGGTGCCGATGCCGACGCGCGGCACCGCGGCCGACGGCGGCGGCGCGAGCAGCTGCTCCGCGCGAGCGAGGTCCCAGGGCGTGGTGATCTTGAAGGCGAGCGGATCGCCGGGGACGACGACGGAGCCGCGGCCGTGAGCGGCGAGGAGGGCGGCGTCGTCGGTGAACTCCCGGCCGGCGGCCGCGTAGGCCTCGTCGAGCAGGCGGCGGGGGAAGCCCTGCGGCGTCTGCACGGCGGCGAGCTGCGAGCGGTCGACCGTGTCGAGGATCGCCGCGTCGGCACCGACCAGCTTGATGGTGTCGGTGACGGGCAGGCCCGGGATCGCGCCGCCGCCGGTCGAGCGGACGGCGGCGAGCACCCGCTCGAACTGCGCGACGGGTGTGAGGGCCCGGGCGGCGTCGTGCACGAGGACGGTGGCGACTCCCGGGTGCAGGAGGGCGAGCCCGCGGGCGACGGAGTCCTGGCGGGTCGATCCGCCGGCGGTGACGAGGACCTCGACGGCGGACCCGGAGGCGCGGCGGCAGAGCGCGGCGGTCTCCTCGACGAGGGACTCCGGTGCCACCACGACCACCTGGACCGGCTCGGCGAGGGTGAGCACCGTGCGGAGGCTGCGCTCGAGGATCGTGACGCCGGCGCACTCGACGTAGGCCTTGGGCAGCTCGCGCCCGAGGCGGGTGCCGCTGCCGGCGGCGACGATCACGACGGCCGCGGTCGGCGCCGATCCGGAGACGGTGTTCAACGGGACGTCCTTTCGCCGCCGGTCACAGTAGCAGCGGGCGGGAGGAGGGGGCAGCCCGGCCGGGACGCCGACGAGGCTGCGCTAGTCTTTTTCCGGCTCCTGCACCTCGATTCCGCCCTGTCCGGGGCGGGCGGAGCCGATGATCTGGAGGAACCCGTGAAGGCGCGCATCGCTGCATCCGTCGTTCTCGCGGTCGGCGTCGCGTTCGCCACCGCCGGCTGCAACCTGGTCGCCCCGCAGGCGACGCGGGCCATCTACGACCCGAGCGACGGAGTGGGTGCGACGATCGGCGATCTCGCCATCCGCAACGCGATGATCATCTCCGAGGACGGCGAGACCGGCACGCTGGTCGTGTCCCTGGTCAACGACACCGACGAGACGGTGAGCGTCGAGGTGCAGTACGAGGCGAGCACGGGCCGCACCAGCGACACGGTGGACGCTGTCCCCGGTCGCACGGAGGTCCGCCCGGGCAGCACCGAGTCGGTCACCATGGAGGGCCTCGACACGATCCCCGGCAGCCTGTTCCCCGTCTACTTCCAGTACGGCTCGGAGGAGGGCGAGGAGCTGCTCGTCCCGATCCTGACGAACGCCCTCGAGGCCTACGCGACGCTGACCCCGGCCCCGTCGGCCAGCCCGACCCTCACGCCCACGCCGAACCCGGCGCAGACGGCGCTGCCCACCCCGACCGTGCAGCCCGGCGTCGACGCCCCGGCGGAGTAGCACCCGCTCCCGCGAAGGGCCGTCCACCTCGGTGGGCGGCCCTTCGTCGTGCGACCAGATGCTGATCGAGTAGCCCGCGCAGCGGGCCCACTTGCTGATCGAGTAGCCCGCTGCGCGGGCGTATCGAGATCCACCGGCATCAGAAGCCCGGTCTGCAGACTCCGCGCCCCGGCGACGGCGGGTCTCGATACGCCCCTGCGGGGCTACTCGACCAGCATGTTCCATTGCACCCGGCGACAACCCCGCAGACGCCCCCGCCAGGCCCCGCGGTCTCAGGCGTCGAAGCGGTAGCCGAGGCCGCGGACCGTCACCAGGAGCACCGGCTCCTTGGGCGTCTTCTCGATCTTGGAGCGGATGCGCTTGACGTGGACGTCGAGGGTCTTGGTGTCGCCGAAGTAGTCGCTGCCCCAGACGCGGTCGATCAGCTGGCCGCGGGTGAGGACGCGGCCGGCGTTGCGGAGAAGCATCTCGAGGAGCTCGAACTCCTTGAGCGGCATCGGGGTCTCGACGCCGTCGACCTCGACGGTGTGGCGCTCGATGTCCATGCGGACGGGGCCGGCGACGACGATGCGCTCCTCCCCCGGGTCCTCGGTGCGGCGGCGGAGGACAGCGCGGATCCGGGCGAGCAGCTCGCGGGTCGAGTACGGCTTGGTGACGTAGTCGTCCGCACCGAGCTCGAGTCCGACGACGATGTCCACCTCGGAGTCCTTCGCGGTGACCATGATGATCGGGATCGCGGAGCGGGTGCGGATCTCGCGGCACACCTCGGTGCCGGGCATGCCGGGGAGCATGAGGTCGAGCAGGATCAGGTCGTACTCGCCCTCGTCGAAGGCGGCGACGGCGCGCAGGCCGTCCTCGGCGACGGTGACGTCGTAGCCCTCGCGTTCGAGCAGGTAGCTGAGCGGCTCGCTGAGGGCGCTCTCGTCCTCGACGAGCAGGATGCTGGTCACGCGGTGTCTCCTATCGGGGCGGCGGACGCGAAGGGCGTCCTGGCCGGGTCTACTTCGGGGAGTCGGATGGTGAAGGTGCTGCCGCGGCCCGGCTTGGACCAGACCCGGACGTCGCCGCCGTGGTTCTGCACGGCGTGCTTGACGATGCTGAGGCCGAGCCCGGTGCCGCCGGTGTGGCGGGAGCGGGCCTGGTCGACGCGGTAGAAGCGCTCGAAGACGCGGTCGAGGTCCTCCTCGGGGATGCCGATGCCCTGGTCGGTGACGGCGATCTCGACGACGCCGCCGGTCGAGCGGACGCCGATCCCGACGCGGGAGCCGGGCGGGGAGTACTGGATGGCGTTGGCCAGCAGATTGTGCAGCGCCGAGACGAGCATCTTCTCCTGGCCGGCGACGTACGCCTTCTTCATCCCGCCCTTGACGAGGGTGACGTCGTGCGACTCCGCCATCACATGCGTCGTCTCGAGCGCGGCGACCACGATGTCGTCGACGCGGACGACCTCCGCGGAGCCGGCGACGTCCGCCGACTGCAGGCGGGAGAGCTCGATGATCTCGCGGGTGATCTTCGCGAGGCGGTGCGACTCCTGGGTCAGGCGGTGCGCGAACCGGCGGACCTGCTTCGGGTCGTCGGCGGCGGAGTCGAGGGCCTCGGCGAGCAGGCCGACCGCGCCGATCGGCGTCTTCAGCTCGTGCGAGATGTTGGCGACGAAGTCGCGGCGGACCGCCTCCAGCCGGCGGGCCTCGGTGTGGTCCTCGGCGAGGACGAGGACGAAGCGGGAGCCGAGCCGCGTGGCGTGCACGACGAGGGTGACCGCGGCGTCCGAGAGCGGGCTCGTCGCCAGCTCCAGGTCCTGCTCGATGTCGTCGCCGAAGCGGCGCACCCGGTCGACGATCGCGACCAGATCCGGGTGGAGCAGCGTGTCCTGGGAGACGAGGCCGAGCGAGATCGCGCGGGCGGACGCCTTCAGCACGTTGTGGGAGGGGTCGGTCACGAACGCGGGAGCGCCGACGGCGTCGATGATCGCGCCGATGCCCTCGGGCAGGCCGACGGTGACGACCTCCGCCGCGATCCGGCCCTGGCGCGCGGCGAGGGTGACGACACTGGTGAGGACGATCCCGATGACGATGCCGAGAACGAGCGACAGCACGACGATCAGGCCCGGATCCACGCTCCCAGGCTATCCATCCACCGCGCGTCTCCCTACCGGATGCCCGGCGACGGGTCGCGGGTCGAGTACTGTTCAAACGCTCGGCACCGTTCGTTAACCTGCCGTGGTCATCATGGCTGCGCCTGCGCCGGACTGGTGCAGTCGCAGCGCCGTGCGCGGCGCGGATCGGCACCGGTCTCCGTGCGTGCCGCAGAGAGGGTCGAGAAGAAGATGCGCGAAGTTTTCCAGCAGGAGCTGGCCGAGGTTCAGGATCGGCTCGTCGAGATCTCCGGACTCGTCGAGATCGCGATCGAGAAGGCGACCCAGGCGTTCAACCACTCCGACGTGTCCCTCGCCGAGGAGGTCATCGCCAGCGACGCCCGCATCGACGAGCTGGCCATCAGCCTCGACGAGCTCGCGATCGACATCCTCGCCCGCCAGGGCCCCGTCGCCCGCGACCTGCGGACCGTCGTGTCCGCGCTGCGGATCAGCGCCTCGCTCGAGCGGATGGGCGACATCGCCGAGCACATCGCTCAGCTCTCCCGCTACCGCTTCCCCGACAAGGTCGTGCCGAAGTCGCTCCGCCCGACCTTCGTCGAGATGGGCCGCCTCGACGTCGTCGTCGCGCACAAGCTCACCGAGCTGCTGCGCACGCAGGACCCCCGCCTCGCCGAGGAGATCCGCGACGAGGACGACAAGATCGACGAGCTGCACGTCAGCGTCTTCGACAAGGTCCTCAGCGAGGCGTGGAAGGGCCAGGCCGCCGACACCGTCGACGCGACCCTCGCCAGCCGCTACCACGAGCGCTTCGCCGACCACGCGGTGTCTATCGCGAAGAAGGTCCAGTACCTGATCTCGGGCGACTGGGGCTGAGTTCATTTGTCGATGTCGCGCGGAGCGCGATATCGACCGCGGTCGGCAGGTCGCGTGGGCGCGTTCCGCAGAGCGGGACGCGTACGGCTATGACGAATCGCTGGCACGCGATTCGCCCGTTCGCCTTGTGGGGGGGGCGGCTGGTCTCGACTCTCAGCGCCCGGGCGTCGAGTGACAGCTGCCGTGCCTCGCTGGTCGATCGCCCGCGCTTCCATGCTGATCGAGTAGCGCGCGCAGCGCGCGTATCGAGATCCACCGTCTGAAGGACGCGGGGTCTCGATACGCCGCGTGCCGCGGCTACTCGACCAGCATGCAAGGGGCGCGTTCCGCGACCCGGCTCGTCCATGCTGATCGAGTAGCGCGCGCGGCGCGCGTATCGAGATCCACCGTCGTACGGACGCGCGGTCTCGATACGCCGCGTGCCGCGGCTACTCGACCAGCATGCAAGGGGCGCGTATCGCGACCCGGCTCGTTCATGGTGATCGAGTAGCGCGCGCAGCGTGCGTATCGAGATCCACCGTCAGGCGAGGGCGGGGTGCGGACGCGGACGGCCCGCGGGAGTCGGGACTCCGGCGGGCCGTGCGAGGGGGTGGGCTACTTCTTGGCGCCCTGGGCGGCGACGGCGGCGGCGCCGGCGGCGGCGGCCTCGGGGTCGAGGTAGCGGGCCTCGCCGATCGGCTCGAAGTTCTCGTCGAGGGTGTAGACGAGGGGGATGCCGGTCGGGATGTTCAGCTCGGCGATGTCCGAGTCGGAGATCCCGTCGAGGGTCTTCACCAGCGCGCGCAGCGAGTTGCCGTGCGCGGTGATCATGACGGTCTTGCCCGAGGCGAGATCCGGCTTGATGTCCGACTCCCAGTAGGGCAGCATCCGCTCGATCACGAGCTTGAGCGACTCGGTGCGGGGCAGGTCGTCGCCGAGGTCGGCGTAGCGCTCGTCGTGCGCCTGCGAGTACTGGTCCTCGTCGTCGATGGGGGGCGGCGGCACGTCGAACGAGCGGCGCCAGGTCATGAACTGCTCGGGGCCGTACTCGGCGAGGGTCTGCGCCTTGTCCTTGCCCTGCAGCGCGCCGTAGTGGCGCTCGTTGAGGCGCCAGGAGCGCTTCACGTCGATCCACAGGCGGTCGGCCTTCTCGAGCGCGATGTTCGCGGTCTGGATCGCGCGCGTCTGGCGGGAGGTGTACACGACGTCGGGGTGCAGCTCCGCCTCGACCAGCAGCTCGCCGGCGCGGGTCGCCTCCGCGACGCCCTGCTCGGTCAGCCGCACGTCGACCCAGCCGGTGAACAGGTTCTTCTGGTTCCACTCGCTGTTGCCGTGGCGCACGAGGATGAGGGTGTAGGTCTCGGACATGCGTCCAGCTTAGAGGCGGCCCCTGCGCCCACGGATACGCTGGAGACCATGCCGATCGGAGCCGTCACCCGCGGCACGACGGGCACGAACCGCCTCCGCCGGGTGGACCGCCGGCTGGCCGAGCTGCCGGCGCTCCGCACGACCCCGGAGCCCGTCGTCGTCGACCTCGGCTTCGGCGCGAGCGCGGTCACCACGCTCGAGCTGCACCGCCGCCTCGTCCGCGCAGCACCCGGCGTCGACGTGGTCGGCTTCGAGATCGAGCCGGCCCGCGTCCAGACCGCGCGACGGCAGCTGGAGCGGGTCCGTGAAGGGGGCACCGCCTTCCCGGCCGACGCCCGGGTGCGCTTCGAGCGCGGCGGCTTCGAGGTGCCTTTGCCCGGACGGCAGCGGGCGAGCGTGATCCGCGCCTTCAACGTGCTCCGGCAGTACGACGAGTCCGCGGTGGCGGAGGCGTGGCGGACGATGACCGACCGGCTGACCCCCGACGGCGTGCTGGTGGAGGGGACCTGCGACGAGATCGGCCGGATCTGCACCTGGATCGAGATCGGACGCGAGGGGCCGCGCTCGCTCACCCTGTCGCTCCGGCTCGGCGGCGTGCCCTCGCCGATGATCGCGGCGGAGCGGCTGCCGAAGGCGCTGATCCACCGCAACGTCGCGGGCGAGCCGGTGCACGCCTTCCTGCTCGCGCTCGAGCGGGCCTGGCTGCACGCCGCCCCGCTCGCCGTCTACGGGCCGACGCAGCGCTGGATCGCCGCCGTCGAGACGCTCCGCGGCGAGTGGCCGATCCTCGGCGGCCGGCGGCGGTGGCGGCTCGGCGAGGTGACCGTCGCGTGGGAGGCGGTGGCTCCGCTCGACCCGGCCCCGTCACTGTGAGCATTCTCATATTCACGCCCGCTACCCTCGTGCCCCATGGACGACCCTCCCCCTGAACCTTCGCCCGCCGCACCGACCGCGACCCTGATCGGCGGTGCTCCGGGTGCCTGAATGGCTCGGCATCGTCATCGGCCTCCTCCTCACCGTCGGCACCGGTCTCTTCGTCGCCTCCGAGTTCGCGCTGGTCAACCTCGACCGCAACGAGCTCGAGGAGCGCCGCGCCCGCGGTGAGAAGCGCCTCGAGCCGACGATCTCCGCCCTGCGGATCACCTCCACCCATCTCTCCGGCGCGCAGCTGGGCATCACGCTCACCACACTGCTCACCGGCTACACCTTCGAGCCCGCGATCAGCTCCCTGCTCGGCGATCCGCTGCGCTCGCTCGGGATCCCGGCCGAGATCGTGCCGGGCATCGGCACGGTCGTCGGCGTCCTGCTGGCGACGGTCTTCTCGATGGTGATCGGCGAGCTGGTCCCCAAGAACTTCGCGCTGGCGCTGCCGCTGAGGACCGCGCAGATCGTCGTGCCGTTCCAGATCCTCTTCACCACGGTCTTCAAGCCCGTGATCCTGCTCTTCAACAACACCGCGAACGCCCTGATCCGCGCGATGGGCATCGAGCCCAAGGAGGAGCTCTCGGGCGCCCGCAGCGCCGACGAGCTCGGCTCGCTGGTGCGCCGCTCGGTGCTCGAGGGCACACTCGACAGCGATCACGCGGACCTGCTGCACCGCACGCTCCGCTTCTCGAGCCGCAGCGTCGCCGACGTGATGACGCCGCGGGTGCGGATGGCCTCCGTCACACTGCAGAGCACCGCGGAGGACGTCGTGCGGCTGGCGAACCGCACCGGCTTCTCGCGCTTCCCCGTCATCGGCCGCGACTCCGACGACGTCCGCGGTGTCCTGCACGTCAAGCACGCCTTCGCGCTCGAGCCGGAGCAGCGTGCCCGGGTGACGGCCGAGTCGCTGATGATCGCGCCGATGCGCGTCCCCGAGACCGCGCGCGCCGACGCCCTGCTCGCTCCCCTGCGCGGCAGCGGCCTCGCGATCGCGGTCGTCGTCGACGAGTACGGCGGGACCGCGGGCGTCGTGACGCTCGAGGACCTCGTCGAGGAGATCGTCGGCGAGCTGGAGGACGAGCACGACCGCAGCCGCGCCGGCGTCGTCCGCTCCGGCCGCTCGGCGACCTTCGGCGGCGAGCTGCGCCCCGACGAGGTCGCGGAGCGCCTCGGCGCCGTCGTGCCCGAGGGCGAGGACTACGACACGGTCGCCGGCTTCCTCGCCTCGACCCTCGGCCGCGTGCCCGAGCTCGGCGACGAGGTCACCGTGGCCGGCGGCGTGCTGCGGGTCGACCGCGTCGCCGCCCACCGCGTCGACCGCGTCCGCTTCACCCCGTCCGCCGCCGGAGACGAGACCGACGGCGGCGATGCCGTCGGCGTCGCCGCCCTCCGAGCCGAGGGGGCCGTCCATGAGTGAGTACCTGCCGGGGATCGCCTGGCTCGTGGTCCTGCTGATCGTCAACGCCTTCTTCGTCGGCGCCGAGTTCGCCGTCATCTCGGCTCGCCGCTCGCAGATCGAGCCGCGGGCCGATGCGGGCAGCCGCGCGGCGAAGACCACGCTCTGGGCGATGGAGCACGCCACCCTGATGCTCGCGACGAGCCAGCTGGGCATCACCGTCTGCTCGCTGGTCATCCTCAACGTCTCCGAGCCGGCGATCCACCACCTGCTCGAGATCCCGCTGGGCTTCACGGCGCTGTCCGCGGAGGCGATCGGCGTGATCGCGTTCGTCGCCGCGCTGCTGCTCGTCACCTTCCTGCACGTCGTGTTCGGAGAGATGGTGCCGAAGAACCTGGCGTTCTCGGTGCCGACCCGGGCCGCGCTGCTCCTCGCCCCGCCGCTCGTGCTCGTCTCGCGCCTGGTGAAGCCGGTGATCTGGTCGCTGAACGCGGTCGCCAACGGCATCCTCCGCCTGGTGCGGGTGGAGCCGAAGGACGAGGCGACCAGCGCCTTCACGCTCGACGAGGTCGCCGCGATCGTCCGCCAGTCGACCCGTGAGGGCGTGCTGGTCGACGCCTCCGGAACCGTCACTGCGGCGTTCGAGTTCACGACCAAGCGGGTCGCGGACGTCGCGGTCCCGCTCGAGCGGATGGTGCTGCTTCCCGCCGAGGCCTCGCCCGCGGACGTGCGCCGCGCAGTGGCCGAGCACGGCTACTCGCGCTACCTGCTCGCGGACGGCGACGGACTGCCCGGCGGCTACCTGCACCTCAAGGACGTCTCCGACCTCGACGCGACCGAGGTGCCGGTGCCGCGCAAGCGGATCCGCCGGCTCGCCGCGGTCTCGGCCGGCGACGAGCTGGAGGACGCGCTCGCCGCGCTCCGGCGCACCGGCGCGCACCTCGCCCGGGTGGTCGACGCCGACGGCCGCACCACCGGTATCCTCTTCCTCGAGGACATCATCGAGGAGCTCGTGGGCGAGGTGCAGGACGCCACCAACGCGTGAGCGCCGGAGGAGCCCGGCCGGTCAGGCGAGCTCGGGCAGCGCGGCTCTCGCCTCGGCCGAGCTCGCCCCGGTCGCCGTCAGCAGGTCGACGACGAGCGGACGGAGGATGACCAGCAGCGTCTTCTCCGCCAGCCGCGCCTCGGGGATCAGCGCCTGCGGGTCGAGGGTCGTCGCGAGCAGCACGAGGTCCTGACGCGCGAGCGCGAGCACCGCGGGCTCGGTGACGGCGCGGCCGAGCAGGGCGATCCCCGGGCCGAAGTCCGCGACGACGTCGGCGAGCGCCGGCCGCGGCACGGCGTCGCCGACCAGGAAGTCGGTGCGCCGCGCGACGATGCGGAGGTTGCGGGTCGCGAGGTCGAGCGCGGCGAGCATCGTGCGCTGCCGCTCCAGCTCGGCGCGGTGCCGCCGGACGAACGGCGAGATCCGTGCGACTCCGATCGCCGAGTCGAGGGCGGCCGTCCAGCCGTCGATCACCGGCTGCGTGCCGCGGACGCGCTCCAGCGCCGCCGCGGAGGCCGCCTGATCGCCCCGGCGGAGCGCGTCGGCGAGCGCGTCGATCGTCTCCGCCAGTGCCGACACCAGCCGCCGCGCCTCGGCGCGAGCTGCCCGGAGCGGATTGCGCGGCACGATCGCGGTGCACAGCAGCGCGGCGAGCCCGCCGACCAGACCGTCGAGGCTCCGGGTGAACACTCCCCCGTCGGGCGCGGGCAGGATCATCACCAGCATCGCCTGCGTGCCGGCCGCCACCGCGAAGCCGGGCGACGGCGAGAGCGCCCGCCCCACGGTGAAGACGATCGCGAGCACGACGGCCAGCTGCCAGACCCCGGTGCCCCAGAGCAGCAGCAGCACCTCGCTCGCGGTGATCCCGATCAGCATGCCGATCGCGGTCTCGGCGACCTGCTTCGGCCGGGTGTCGCGCGCGATGCCCAGGCTCGAGATGGTCGCCGTCAGCGACAGCACCGGGGCGGGGTGCCCGAAGACGAAGCGCGAGACGGAGTAGGCGAGGACCGCCGCGAGGACGATCTGCAGCACCGCGGGCAGCGACGCCACGGCACGCGCGACGCCGCGGCCGGGCCGGACGTCGTCGAGGCGGACGAGCGCCCGGATCCGCGCGGCCGCCCGATCCCGCCGAGCGGGTCCTGCGGCCACCACGGCGTGGCCTACCTGGTCGCGGCCCCGAGGCGGGGCAGGCGGGGCACTCCCGCCTCGGCGCCGGCGCCCGGCGGCACGACGACCTCCTGGGCGGCGGAGACGCGGATCTCGCCGGCCAGCACGGTGAGCTCGAGGTCGACGGGGACCGAGCGCTTCACCACGGCGAGGGCGATGGGGCCCTCCTCGTAGTGCCAGGCGCTCGCGGTGACGGTGCCGACCTCGACCGGCTCGCCGCCCTTGAGCGCCGTGACGACGTCGCCGTGCCCGGGCAGGGCGGAGTCGGAGCCGTCGAGCTGCAGCAGCACGAGGCGGCGGGGCGGGTGGCCGAGATTGTGCACCTTGGCGACCGTCTCCTGACCGCGGTAGCAGCCCTTGGCCAGGTGCACCGAGGAGCGGAGCAGGTCGAGCTCGTGCGGGATCGAGCGGTCGTCGACCTCGGTCGCATGCCGCGGGCGCCAGGCGGCGATGCGGAGCGCCTCGAGGGCGTCGGAGCCGGCGAGCGCCACGCCCGCCGCGCGGGTCCGGGACTCGAGCCCGTCGAGCGCCGCGCGCGGCACGAGGGTCTCGCGGGCGGCCCAGCCGGCCGCGGGGTGCGCGGGAGCGGTGGCGTACTGCCAGCCGCCGGGCTGCACCTGCGCCCACGGGTCGAGCCAGCTGATGCCGGACTCCCCCGCGAGCTCGAGGGCGAGCGCGGTCGCGGGGCCGTCGCCGAGGGTCGCGAGCGTCGCGAACTCGGCGGTGCGGTCGGCGATCTCGACGCGGAGCATGAAGCGCATCCGGTCGAGCCAGGCCGCGAGCCCCGGCGTCTCGTCTCGGTCGAGGAGGAGCCAGGCGGTCTCGCCGTCGTCGACGACGCGGATGAGGTGCTCGATCCGCCCGGACGGGTCCAGCAGCAGGGTCTCGGCCGAGTCGCCGGGGGCGAGGCGGGCGAGCGCCTGGCTGGTCAGCGAGTCGAGCCAGGTGAGGCGGTCGGGGCCGGTGACGGTGACGACGCCGCGACCCGAGAGGTCGACGATCGCGGTGCCCGCGGCGAGCGCCCGCTGCTCGCGGAACGGCTCGCCGTAGTGCGCGGCGACGCCGGGCTCGGCCGCACTGGTCCCGACGACGGCGCCCGAGACCGACAGGAGCGGGGAGATCGGCAGCCGCTCCGAGGACGCGGTCTCATTCGACACGGGCGAGCCTTCCGGAGGAGTGGGTGCGGAGCCCCTGGCCGAGCGCGGCGATGTCCCAGGCCCAGAGCAGGTGGTCGTCGACGAGGCCGTAGAGGCGGGTGGCGGCCGCGTAGTCCTTCGCGGCGGCGGTGCGCATGACGGCGTCGGTCGCGAGGTCGATCCGCGGGCCCTTGACCTGGCCGAGGTACAGCTCGCTGACTCCGTCGGGGTGCACGAGCGCGACCTCGATGTCGAAGCCGCCGCCGCCGTTGCGCAGCGTCTCGACCGACTCGGCGTCGGGGAACGCGGGCGCACCGCGGCCCGGCAGCATCGCGGGGCCGGCGTCGGCGTCGGTGAGCGGGCGGCTGAGCCGCCAGTAGCCCATCTCGCTCACGAGCGGCCGGTGGCCGACCTCGCTGTCGTCCTCGAGCAGCCAGGTGTACGAGCTGTAGTTGAGGTAGGGCAGGCCGTCGTAGCTGAAGCTCACGCGGTGGCCGAACTCGGCCTGCACGGAGTCGTCGCCGACGGCGTAGTCGATGACGCCCGATCCCTCCCAGACGCCGAGCAGCCAGGAGAGCGGGACGAGTTCGGGCGGGAGGCCCGAGGGGAGGGAGATCAAACCTGCTCCGGCGGCGGCTAGCGCTGGCCGCGGTAGAGCTTGTAGACGACCACGCCGGAGACCCACGCGATCGCGAGGGAGGCGAGCCCGAGCAGTCCGAGATAGAAGAGTTCGAGGGCGAGAAGCATGACTCCATCCTATCCGGCGGCACCGACGCGACGGGGTGGAGGAGGCCCGATCAGAGCGAGGTGAGGGCGGCGATGCCGCTGGCGACCGCGACGACGACCATCGCGCCGACGACGCTCGTCATCGTGCGCACCAGATAGCCGTCCGCCTTCGCCACGGCGAGCTGGACGGCGAAGGTCGCGAGGACGCAGCCGCCGAAGGTCAGCGCCAGCCAGAGCTGCTGCGAGACGGCCGGGGCGATCACCAGGGTGACGACGGAGCCGAGGAGCGCGAGCACCCAGACCGCTGCCACTCCCGCGCGATCCCTGCCCATCCCTCAATTGTGCCCCAGGGAATCGGCCTCTCCGACCCGCCGCTAGTATTGCCGGAGACCAATCCTGGAGGATCCGTGGCGCAGTTGTTGATACTGACCTCAGCCGGTGGCTCGGAGGTCCTCCCCGCACTGGGCCTGCTCAGCCACAAGACCCGGCAGATCCCGGCGGAGCCGGCGCACCTCGTGAACGCCCCGAGCTGCGACCTCATCTTCGTCGACGCCCGGCAGGACCTGGCCAGCGCGAAGTCGCTCTGCAAGATCCTGACCACCACCGGGATCAACGTCCCGCTCATCCTCATCCTCACCGAGGGCGGTCTCACCGCGGTCTCCGCGGACTGGGGCGTGAACGACGTCATCCTCGACTCGGCCGGCCCCGCCGAGGTCGACGCCCGCATCCGGCTGGTCATCGGCCGGCTCGCGCAGGAGCAGTCGACCTCGCGGATCCAGGCGTCCGGCGTCGTGATCGACGAGGCCAGCTACTCCGCGAAGGTGCATGGGCGCCCGCTCGACCTCACCTTCAAGGAGTTCGAGCTGCTGCGGTTCTTCGCGACGCACCCGTCGCGCGTCTTCACCCGCGAGCAGCTGCTCAGCGAGGTCTGGGGGTACGACTACTTCGGCGGCACCCGCACGGTCGACGTGCACGTGCGGCGCCTGCGCGCCAAGCTCGGCGATCTGGAATCGCTCATCGGGACGGTCCGCAACGTCGGATACCGCTTCAACGTGTACGAAGAGGACAATGAACGAGTCGCTCAATCTCTCGGTTGAGAACCTGGCCGATCCCGCCGTCGCCGCGGGGCTCGAGCACCTGATCGGCCGGGCCGCCTGGTTCGACGGCCGGCCCCCGTTCAGCGATCAGACCCTGATCGACGCGCGGGCCGGGTCGCGCACGCTCCTCGTCGGCCTGCGCGCCGACGTCGTGGTGGCGGCCGCCGTGCTCGGCCAGGGCGAGCTCGAGTTCGTCGTCGATCCGGAGTGGCGCGGCGTCGGCTTCGGCCGCGCCGTGCTCGATCAGGTGCTCGCGAGCGGGCGCACCGGGCTCCTGGCCTGGGCGCACGGCGACCACCCGGCGGCCAGGGCCCTCGCCGCCTCGCACGACTTCGCGCCGGTGCGGACGCTGCTGCACCTCGCGCTCGATCCGCTCGTCGCCCCCGAGGTGAGCGTCCCCGAGGGCTTCGCGCTCTCCGACGGCCGCGACCTCGACCCGGCCGAGTGGGTCGCCCTCAACGCCCGGGTCTTCGCCGCGCACCCGGAGCAGGGCCGGATCACCGAGGACGACCTGGCCGCACGCCGGGCCGAGTCCTGGTACGACGACGAGGACCTCCTCCTGCTCCGCGACGCCGACGGCGCGCTCGTCGGCTACGACTGGCTGAAGATCGAGCCGGAGTCGACGACGGGCGAGATCTACGTCCTCGGCGTGGCTCCCGAGACCGCCGGTCGCGGGCTCGGGCGGACGCTCCTCGGGGCGGGACTCGCCCGGATGCTCGAGCGCGGCTGCACCGTCGCGGACCTCTACGTCGAGGCGGAGAACCGCTCCGCCGTGGCGCTGTACCGCTCTCTCGGCTTCACCGACGCCGCCGTCGACGTGCAGTACCTGCACCGCCGCCCCGCGGTGCGCTGAGCGGCGCACCGGCTCCGAGGCTCCTCCCCAGGCCGGGTTCACCCGGCATTCACCACGGGCGGCGCGGGCGCGTCCGAGGCGGTGCCAGGATGGTCGCATGGACGGCGACAACCTGATTCTCGAAGACGGCCTGAGCGACGAGCTCGACGACGACTTCGACGAGGAGGAGGAGGGTCACTCCGACCCCCTGCTCCCGGACGACCGCTATCTCGACCGCGAGCTGAGCTGGCTGGCGTTCAACCAGCGCGTGCTCGAGCTCGCCGAGGACCCGCTGGTCCCGGCGCTCGAGCGGGCCAACTTCCTCGCGATCTTCTCGTCCAACCTCGACGAGTTCTTCATGGTCCGCGTCGCCGGGCTGAAGCGCCGCATCCTCACCGGCCTCGCACTCCCCACCAACATCGGGCGCGTGCCGGTCGACGTGCTGACCGACATCTCGGAGAAGGCGCACCTGCTGCAGCAGCGGCACTCGCGCGCCTTCAAGGAGCTCGTCGAGCCGGCCCTCCGCGACGCCGGGATCGACATCGTCCGCTGGAGCGAGCTCAGCGACGCCGAGCGCGAGGTGCTCGACGACTACTTCTCGGCGCAGGTCTTCCCCGTGCTGATGCCGCTGGCCGTCGACCCGGCGCACCCGTTCCCCTACATCTCGGGGCTCTCGCTCAACCTCTCGGTGCGGGTGCGGAACCCGAAGACGCAGAAGACCGAGTTCGCCCGCCTCAAGGTGCCGCAGATGCTGCCGCGCTTCGTGCGGATCGCCGGCGTCGCCGCCCCCGGTGAGCCGATGCGCTTCATCTCGCTCGAGGACTTGATCGCGAATCAGCTCGACGACCTCTTCCCGGGCATGGAGATCCTCGACCACCACGTCTTCCGGGTCACCCGCAACGAGGACGTCGAGGTCGACGAGGACGAGACCGAGAATCTGATCAAGGCGCTCGAGAAGGAGCTCCTCCGCCGCCGGTTCGGCCCGCCCATCCGCCTCGAGGTGACCGACGACATGGATGACGAGACCCTCGGGCTCCTCGTCCGCGAGCTCGACATCACCACGCAGGAGGTCTACAAGCTCCCCGCGCCGCTCGACCTCGGCGGCCTGTTCAGCCTGCAGAAGATCGACCGGCCGGACCTGAAGTACCCCAACCACGTCCCGACGACGGCCGCGCAGCTCTCGCCGAGCGAGCCGAACCAGCGCCAGGACATCTTCAAGGCGGTCTCGCGCGGCGACGTGCTGCTGCACCACCCCTACGAGTCCTTCGCGACGAGCGTCCAGGCGTTCCTCGAGCAGGCCGCGGCCGACCCCGACGTGCTGGCGATCAAGCAGACGCTGTACCGCACCTCGGGCGACTCCCCCATCGTCGAGGCGCTGATCGACGCCGCGGAGTCCGGCAAGCAGGTGCTCGCCCTCGTCGAGATCAAGGCGCGCTTCGACGAGAAGGCCAACATCTCCTGGGCCCGCAAGCTCGAGAAGGCCGGCGTCCACGTGGTCTACGGCCTCGTCGGTCTGAAGACCCACTGCAAGCTCGCGCTGGTCATCCGCCAGGAGAAGGGCGGCGTGCTGCGGCATTACTCCCACATCGGCACCGGCAACTACAACCCGAAGACCTCGCGCATCTACGAGGACCTCGGCCTGCTGACCGCCGACCCCGAGGTCGGCAAGGACCTCACCCGCCTCTTCAACGAGCTCTCCGGCTACGCGATCGAGAAGAAGTTCAAGCGCCTGCTGGTCGCGCCGCGCCACCTGCGCAAGGGACTGCTGAAGCGGATCGCGGCCGAGACCGAGAACGCCCGCGCCGGCCGCCCCTCGGGCATCCGGATCAAGATGAACTCGATCGTCGACGAGTCGGTGATCGACGCGCTCTACCGCGCGAGCCAGGCCGGCGTGCCCGTGGACGTCTGGGTCCGCGGCATCTGCGGGCTGAAGCCCGGGCAGGAGGGCCTCTCGGAGAACATCCGCGTCCGCTCCATCCTCGGGCGCTACCTCGAGCACTCCCGCATCTTCAGCTTCGTCAACGGCGGCGAGCCCGAGGTCTTCATCGGCAGCGCCGACATGATGCACCGCAACCTCGACCGCCGCGTCGAGGCGCTGGTGCGGATCGTCGAGCCGGCGCACCTCAGCGAGATCGCCGACATGTTCGACCGCGCGATGGACGAGAAGACCGCCTCGTGGTGGCTCGGCCCGGACGGGATCTGGACGCGGCACCACCTCGACGAGGACGGCGCACCCCTCTCCGATCTGCAGAACCGGCTGATGGCGCACATCACGCACCGCAAGCGCACGGCGACGCGGACCGGCTCCCGAGCCTCCACCCGCTGACGCCGTGACGGGGACCGTCTACGCGGCCGGCGCCGTGTGCTGGCGGATCATCGAGGGGCGCCTGCACGTCCTGGTGATCCACCGGCCGCACCGCAAGGACGTCAGCCTGCCCAAGGGGAAGGTCGATCCGGGCGAGTCGCTGCCGGAGACCGCGGTGCGCGAGATCCGCGAGGAGACCGGGTTCGCGGTCGCGCTCGGAGTGCCGCTCGGCACCGTGCAGTACGCCCTGCCGAACGGGCGACCGAAGACCGTGCACTACTGGGCGGCCCGGGTGACCGAGAAGGCGGTGCTCGCCTCGGACTTCGTGCCGAACCGCGAGGTCGAGGCGCTCGAGTGGGTCACGATCAAGCGCGCCCGCAGCTACCTGACCTACCCGCACGACATCGAGATCGTCGACGAGTTCGCGCGGATCGTCTCGCGCGGCACCCACGACACCTTCGCCGTCGTGGTGCTCCGGCACGCCAAGGCGGTCCCCGCGTCCTCCTGGGACGGGCGCGACTCCACCCGGCGGCTCAACCGCCGCGGCGACGAGGAGGCGGCCGCCGCGAGCCGCGCCGTCGCCGCCTGGCGGCCCCGTCGGCTCGTCACGAGCACGGCGAAGCGCTGCCGGGCCACGATCGCTCCGCTCTCCGCGCTGCTCAAGCGGCCGGTCCGCCTCTCGGAGGACCTCAGCCAGGACGCGCACGAGCACGGCGCCGCCGACGTCCGCTCGGTCGTCGGCAAGCGGGTCCGCGCGCGCAAGAGCGCCGTGCTCTGCAGCCACGGTCCGGTGATCCCCGAGATCCTGCGCGAGCTGGCGCTGGCCACCGCGACGCCGATCGGCCCGTACCTCGAGGAGGCCTCCGACCTGCCGACCGGCGGCTTCGCGGTCGTGCACCTCTCCGTCGAGCACCCGGGCTCCGGCATCGTCGCGATCGAGACGCACGCACCGCTCGAGTGAGCCGCGCCCGGGCCGCCGGAGTGCCGCGCGAATAGTGCTCCTCCGCGCTCCGCGGCGCCTGAGGGCGGCCCGTCGTTCACCGCGCGTTCACCGAGCGGACGGGGGCAGGACACGACCCCTCCGTACTCTCGCTGGCGGGCCGCACTAAGCCCGTCCATCCCCCTGCTTTCCTACCCGAAAGGGATACTTGTGCGTTTCTCGCGTCTCGGCCAGGCGGCCGTCATCGCCGCCGTCGCAGCCATCACGCTGACCTCCTGTGCTGCCAACGAGGGGCCCGCCGCCACCGGCGACTCGTCCTCCTCCGGCTCCGCCAGCACCCTCGAGGGCACCCTCAACGGCATCGGCGCCTCCTCGCAGGGCTCCGCCCAGGAGGCCTGGGTCTCCGCCTTCCAGCAGGCGAACACCGGCGTCACCGTCAACTACTCCCCCGACGGCTCCGGCGCGGGCCGTGAGGCCTTCATCGCCGGCGGCGCCGACTTCGCCGGCTCGGACCGCGCGCTGAAGCTCGAGGAGCTCGACGGCTCCTTCGGCAAGTGCGCCGACGGCACCTCCGCCATCGACGTCCCGGCCTACATCTCGCCGATCGCGATCGTCTTCAACGTGGAGGGCCTCGACGAGCTGAACCTCGACGCCGCCACCATCGCTGGCATCTTCAAGGGCACCATCACCACCTGGAACGCCCCCGAGATCGCCGCGCTGAACCCCGACGCGACGCTCCCGTCCTCGAACATCACCGCCGTGCACCGCTCGGACGACTCGGGCACCACCGAGAACTTCGCCGCGTACCTCAACGCGACCGCGCCCACCGTGTGGGACGCCGAGCCCGACGGAGTCTGGCCCTACGAGGGCGGCGAGGCGGCCCAGGGCACCTCGGGCGTCATCGACACCGTCACCAACGGCCAGAACACCATCGGCTACGCCGACGCCTCCCGCGCCGGCAGCCTGGGCACCGCCAAGGTGAAGGTCGGCGAGGACTTCGTCGCCTACTCGCCCGAGGCCGCTGCCGCGATCGTCGACGCGTCCCCCGAGGCGACCGACCGTCCCGAGAACGACATCGTCTACGAGATCGACTACGCCTCCGAGGAGTCCGGCGTCTACCCGGTCGTCCTGGTGAGCTACCTCATCGCCTGCCAGGAGTACCAGGACGCCGCGACGGGCGAGCTCGTCAAGGCGTACCTCGGCTACGTGACCAGCGAGGAGGGCCAGCAGGAGGCCGCCACCTCCGCCGGCGCCGCGCCGCTCTCGTCCGAGCTGTCGACCCAGGTCGCGACGGCCATCGAGTCGATCAAGTAACCTCCCCCTCATGACGCGGCCCCGGACCCCAGCCGGTCCGGGGCCGCGTCACGGCTCGGCCCCCTCCCCCACACCGAACGCAGGGACACCCACATGACCACCGCAGAGCGGCCCGTCGGCGCCATCAAGGCGAAGCAGCGGCCCGCAGACCGGATCTTCTCCGGAACGGCAGTCGCCTCCGGCGCGCTGATCCTCGTCATCCTCGCCGCCGTCGCCCTCTTCCTGGTCGTCCAGTCGATCCCGGCTCTCACGGCGTCCCCCGACACGATCTCCGGCGGAGCGGGCTTCTGGTCCTACGTCGGTCCGCTCGTCTTCGGCACCGTCTACGCCGCCGGGCTCGCGATGGTGATCGCCGTCCCCATCGCGATCGGGATCGCGCTCTTCATCTCGCACTACGCCCCGCGCAAGCTCGCGCAGGGCCTCGGCTACGTGATCGACCTGCTGGCCGCCGTGCCGTCGGTCGTCTTCGGCCTCTGGGGCATCACGGTGCTCGCCCCCTTCGTCCAGCCGTTCTACGCGTTCCTCACGGACGCCTTCGGCTGGTTCCCGCTCTTCAACGGCCCGGTCTCCGGCACCGGCCGCACGATCCTGACCGTCGCCCTCGTGCTCGCGGTCATGATCCTGCCGATCGTCACGGCGATCTCGCGCGAGGTGTTCCTCCAGACGCCGACGCTGCACGAGGAGGCCGCGCTCGCCCTGGGCGCGACCCGCTGGGAGATGGTCCGCACCGCGGTCCTGCCCTTCGGCCGCCCCGGCATCATCTCCGCGTCGATGCTCGGCCTCGGCCGCGCACTCGGCGAGACGATGGCGGTCGCCATCGTGCTCTCGCCGTCCTTCGTCGTGAACTTCGCCCTGCTGCAGTCGACGAACTCGAACACCGTCGCCGCGAACATCGCGCTGAGCTTCCCCGAGGCCTACGGCCTGAAGGTCAACGAGCTCGTCGCCTCCGGCCTGATGCTCTTCGTCATCACGCTGCTCGTCAACATGCTCGCCCGCTACATCATCAACCGCCGCAAGGCCTTCTCGGGAGCGAACTGATGGTCACGATGACTCCGCCCCGCCAGCGCCGCGTCGAGGACGCGGTCCCTGCGCCGGTCAACACGCTCACCAGCGGCCAGCTGCCCAAGTGGGCGCCCGTCGCCCTCCTGGTCGGCAGCATCGCCGTGATGGCGCTCGTCTACGCCCTCCTCGCCGTCACCGGCACCACCCAGGGCTTCGACGTCGTCGGCACCGTCTTCTTCGGCGCCGTGCTCTACACGGTCGCCGTCTTCGTCCTCGCCCGCCTGGTCGAGGGCCCCCGCCGCGCGACGGACCGGGTCGTCACCACCCTGGTCACCGCCGCGTTCGTCGTCGCGCTGATCCCGCTGATCTCGCTGATGTACACGGCGGTCACCGCGGGCGCCGCGCGCTTCGACCTCCTCTTCTTCACCTCCTCGATGCGCAACGTCGTCGGCGAGGGCGGCGGAGCGCTGCACGCGATCATGGGCACGCTGATCATCACGGCGCTGGCCGCGGTCATCTCGATCCCGATCGGCCTGATGACGGCCATCTACCTCGTCGAGTACGGCCGGGGCGCGCTCGCCCGCGGCATCACCTTCTTCGTCGACGTGATGACCGGCATCCCCTCGATCGTCGCCGGCCTCTTCGCCTACGCCCTGCTGGTGCTGCTCTTCGGCGACGGCATCCGGATGGGCTTCGGCGGCGCGATCGCGCTGTCGGTGCTGATGATCCCGGTCGTCGTGCGCTCCACCGAGGAGATGCTGCGCCTGGTCCCGAACGAGCTGCGCGAGGCGTCCTTCGCCCTCGGCGTGCCGAAGTGGCTGACCGTCGTCAAGATCGTCCTGCCGACCTCGATCGCCGGCATCGTCACGGGCGTCATGCTCTCGATCGCCCGCGTCATCGGCGAGACCGCCCCGCTGCTCATCGTCGCCGGGTTCACCCAGTCGATGAACTACAACCCGTTCGACGACCGGATGATGACCCTCCCGGTCTTCGTGTTCCGCCAGTACGCCGACCAGGGGGCCGACGCGGCCGCCTACATCGATCGGGCCTGGACCGGCGCGCTGGTCCTCATCCTGATCGTCATGCTGCTCAACCTGCTCGCTCGCCTGGTCGCGCGCATCTTCGCCCCCAAGCTCGGCCGCTAACCCTAAGGATCTCCGTTGTCCAAGCGCATCGAAGTCAACGACCTCAACGTCTACTACAGCAAGTTCCTCGCGGTCGAGGGAGTCGGTCTCACCATCGAGCCCCGCACCGTCACGGCGTTCATCGGCCCCTCCGGCTGCGGCAAGTCGACCTTCCTCCGCACGCTCAACCGCATGCACGAGGTCATCCCCGGCGCCTACGTCGACGGCGAGGTGCTGATCGACGGCAACAACCTCTACGGCCCGGGTGTCGACCCGGTGCTCGTGCGCCGCCAGGTGGGCATGGTCTTCCAGCGCCCCAACCCGTTCCCCACGATGTCCATCCGCGACAACGTGCTGGCCGGCGTCAAGCTCAACAACCGCCGCATCTCGAAGTCTGACGCGGACGACCTCGTCGAGAAGTCGCTGCAGGGCGCGAACCTCTGGAACGAGGTCAAGGACCGGCTCGAGAAGCCCGGCTCCGGCCTCTCCGGCGGCCAGCAGCAGCGGCTCTGCATCGCCCGCGCCATCGCCGTCTCCCCCGACGTGCTGCTGATGGACGAGCCGTGCTCGGCCCTCGACCCGATCTCGACCCTCGCGATCGAGGACCTGATCGAGGAGCTCAAGAACGACTACACGATCGTCATCGTGACCCACAACATGCAGCAGGCCTCGCGGGTCTCGGACCGCACCGCGTTCTTCAACATCGCGGGCACCGGCAAGCCCGGCAAGCTCATCGAGTACGACGACACCGCCACGATCTTCTCGCGGCCGTCGGTGCAGGCGACCGAGGACTACGTCTCGGGCCGCTTCGGCTGAGTCTCCGACCGCACGCACGAGAGCCGCACTCCCCCGGGGGTGCGGCTCTTCTGCTGTCCGGAGCCGGTGCGGTCCGCCGGCAGCGGCCCACTCCGCGCCGGGAACGCAGAAGAGCCGCACCCCTTCACGGGGTGCGGCTCTTGTGCGCTCGGTGCTGTGGCGGTGTCAGGCGGTCGCGATGGCCAGGATCGGGTCCGTGGTCGGCGCCTCGGAGCCGCCCGCGTCCTCGACGGTCACCGCGACGACGGCGCCCTCGGCGAGCGTGCCCTCGAGCGGAGCGACCGTGCGGCCGTCACCCCCGTCGAAGGTGCCGGCCGAGACCGGGCCGGACGAGCCGATGTACCAGAGCTCGTAGGTCTTGTCGTCGGGCAGGGGCGCGAGGTCGTCCACGACGAGCGCCGAGCGGCCGAGCGAGGCCGACCAGACCAGGGTCGCGGTCTCGCCGGTCGCGACGGCTCCGGCGGTCTCCTGCACGTCGGGGGCGCTGCGGATCTGCTCGAGGGCGCTCAGCTGCTGGCTCTGCCCGGCATCGGGCGTGAGCAGCGGCGGGAGCGCCACTCCCCCGACCACGATGACGGCCGCGGCGGCGGCGGCGGAGAGGTAGACGGCGGGGCGGGTGAACCAGCGTCCGCGGGCGCGGGCCTCGGCGCCGTGGCGGCCGGAGGTCGCGGACGGCGCAACGGCCGACGGCCCGCTCGCGGCGGCCGCGGAGGGCTCGACGGCGTGCAGGGTCGGGGCCGCTTCGCGCCGGTCGGCGAGGTCCTCGGCCGGGGCATCGGCGGTGTCGTCGCGGGGCAGCTGCGGCGTGGTCGCGATCAGCGCCATCAGATCGGCCTTCAGGGCCGGCGACGGTGCGACCGCCGGAGCGTCGGCGGCGAGCGCCTCGGCCACGGTCGAGAACGCGTCGGCCTCGCCGCGCGCCTCCGGATTCTCGTCCAGGAATCTCTCGTACCGGGCGGTCTCGTCCGGGGTGAGGATGCCGAGTGCGTGTCCTGCTGCGAGTTCGCGCGGATCTTCGGGGAGTTGCACGTCGTTCACAGGGCCACCCCCATCTCTTCTCTCAGTCGTATCATCCCGTCGCGCAGGCGCGTTTTTATGGTACCGACGGGGCAGTTCAGGATTCCGGCGATCTCGCTGTGCGAGTAGCCGCCGTAGTACGCGAGCTGCAGCGCTTGCCGCTGGAGCTCGGTCAGCCGCTCCAGGGCGGCGGTGACCTTCTCGTGCTCGAGGGACACCTCCGCCTGCTCGGCGACCTGGTCGTAGTCGCGACCGAGGTCGCGGATTCCTATGCGGACGTCCCGATCGCGGCCCGCTTGGGCCGCGCGAACCCGATCGATGGCCCTGCGGTGTGCCATCGTGAGGATCCAGGTCGTCGCACTTCCCTTATTCGGAGCGAAGCGTCCAGCGGTTTGCCAGATCTCGAGGAAGACCTCCTGGGCCACCTCCTCCGACTGGGCGCGGTCGACCAGGACCCGCGTGATCAGTCCGAGGACGCGCGAGGCGACGAGGTCGTAGAGCTGCGAGAACGCGGCCTGCTCCCCCGCGGCGATCCGCTCGAGGAGAGCGCCGAGGTCGGGGGCGGTGCCCTCGGCGGTGGTGTCGTCGCTCATGCGCCCTGCCCTGCTCGTGCCCGGGACTTCAGATTCCGGGTCATCCAGAAGGCTGTCACGGCGAGTCCCGCGATCACGACCGACACTTCGAGGGGGAGGACGACGAAGCGCACGTCGAGAGCGAAGCCGCCCAGGTCGACCAGCGCCGCGGCGCCCATCCGCGGGGCGAGCCAGAGTCCGATCACGGCCGCGAGGGCCGCGGTCAGACCGGCGGAGCTGCGCGGACGCACCAGCACCCAGAGCGCGGCGGCCGTGTCGAGCACGGCGAGCGTGCGCATCAGGGCACCCTGCGAGAAGACGACGCCGTTGCCGAGGAGGGCGCCGATCTCGTCGTCGACGCCGGGGGCGGAGAGGAAGAGGAGGACGGCGATCACCAGGAGGGCGGTCCCGGCCCACCACCGCGCGCCGATCCGGAGTGCCCTGCGGTTCTTCATTCCGGATGTCGCCTGTCTGTCGGGGACTCTGCCGGGAGGGGAGGACTCGCGCCTCGGACCGCCCGCCACTGGGCCCTCGCTCGCCGCCGGGATCCGCTGGGGATGCTGTCGAGAGGAGAAGGGGCCGGATCGCAGAAACGCCTCTCGGCGCGAGGCCGCTCGAAGCGGCTATAAGTGGAGCCCGGGGTTACTGCGATCCGGCTCCGACCAGTGTACCGGCTGTCCCCCGCAGGCCCGCGAGGGGCGTTCGCGGAGCGAGAACGCGGGGTGCCGCAGGGCGCCGCGATCGGGTAGCGGAGTCCGCTCCTACTCGAGCGAGTCGCTGCGCCAGAGGCGTGCGCAGCTCACCAGCTCGGCCGCGGTGGTCGAGAGGCGGAGGGCGCGGGTGGTCAGCTGGCTCGCCCGCGGTCCGTCGATCAGCTCGACGTCGTCGGCCACCGAGGCGGCACCGGAGGCGCTCACCCGGCAGAAGGCCGCGGCGCGGTCGAGGGCGACGGCGAAGTCGCCGTCGAACACTCCGCGGAGGATGCGGTCGGCCAGCTCGGTGATCTCGGCCGGGCCGGTCGGCGTGACGGCGCCGGCGACGACCGGGTCGATGGTCGCCGAGAGCTCGACGCCGCGCTGGTAGAGGAAGCTCGTGCTCTCCGGGTCCTGCCGGATCACGAGCCGCAGCAGGTAGATGCGCCAGAGGGCGCCGGGGAGGCTGGACGGGCTGGAGCGGGCCCACAGCTCTGCGAGCGCGTCGATGCCGTTGTGGTCGGTGTACTCGACCAGGCGGTCGATGACCACCGGATCCGGGTCCTCGCGCACCCGGCTGAGCAGTGCGATCGCCGTCTCGTGGGCGACCCGGCTGATCTGCGCCGGGTCCTCCCCGCCCTGGAACGCCTCGAAGACGCGGGAGGGGAACTTGGTCGGCTTGTGGAAGCCGTCTGTCATGGGGCCGCCTTCCGCGGTCGGGCGGACGCGCGGACGCGTCCTGCTTCGTGGGGGTTCGAGGAGGGTAACGCCTGCGCCTGTGCGGGTATGCCCGACGCCGGTCCGGACGCGCAGGGGCGCTACCCTGGATGCCGCGGGCCTCTAGCTCAGTTGGCAGAGCAGCGGACTTTTAATCCGCGGGTCGTCGGTTCGAGCCCGACGGGGCCCACTCCTCCCGCCGTCTCCCGAGCACGACCGCTGCGAACATGCGTCGGTGGACGTGGCGGAGCGGAAGCGCTCGACGCCCCTCCCGCCGACGGCCGCGATCACTCGTGGCAGAGGGACCAGGCGGCGTCGGGGTACTCGCGCTCCTCGCCGTCCTCGAACGAGACGAGGCGCCAGACGCCGTCGTGGTGCTCGAGGAGGCGGCCGCGGACGATCTCGGACTGCCAGCCGTCCACGGTGCGGAACCAGCGGACCAGGCGGACGGTCGTGCTCTGGTGGGGCTGGAGGCGGTGGGTCATCGGGGAGTGTCCTGTCGGGGCGGGGTCGTGGCGGGGCGCCTGGTGGTGCTGCTCGGGCGGTGGGTGGGTCTCGATACGCCGCCTGCGGCGGCTACTCGACCAGCATGGAGGGAGCATGGGCCGGGCGGCCGGTGGCTCGTCGGGCGCCGCCGGAGGCGGCTCCTCAGGCCGCGGGGGCGGGGCGGCCGGCGGAAGGGGACACCGCCGGCCGCCCCTGCGGGTCAGCGCGTGGGGTCGACGCGCCAGTGGCAGACCATCGTGGTGGTCGAGCGGTAGGAGTAGGTGACCGCGTCGACCCTCGGCACCTCGCGCTCGTAGTCCGGGTAGAGCTCGGAGGCGGAGTCGACGCCGGGCGGGAGGCACGAGCCGAGGGAGACGTACCGGGTGAGCCGGGTCGGCGCCGTGTAGTCGTCACCGGTGACCGTGTCGTCGGCGGGCACGAAGGCGGGGATGCCGGTGAAGACGCAGACGAGCGTCAGCGACGTCCCGGACCGGACGAAGCGGTAGTCCTTCGTCTGGAGGCTGTAGCCGGGCGCGGCGGGCAGCAGGGCGCCGTAGTAGCAGGAGCCGTTCGACGAGATGTCGGTCGAGGCGTAGCCGTCGAGGTTGGCCCCGGCGTTGTGATCGGCGAGGGCGGGGGTGGCGGCGGCGCCCACGAGGGCGACGGAGGCGGCGAGGGCGAGCAGGGTGGAGCGGAAGGACGGCATGACGGTCTCCTCATCGAGACGGCGTCGGCGCTGAGCGTCGGCAGGGAGCGGTCGCTCGTCGTGCGAGCGGACGGCGGGCCCGGCTCGTGAGACGACGTCGTCCCCGTGCTCGGCCCCGCGGGCGTCCGGCGGACCGGATGACCCGAACTCTAGACCGCTGCGCGCACGCTGTCTGCCCCCTGCGAGGTCACGCAGGCACTCCTGCTGCGGCCCTCAGACCAGGCGACCGGCGCGCAGCCTGCGGGAGCGGCGGCGCAGCGTCCGGTCGCTCGGACCGAAGCTGTCGGACTCGAGGAGGAGTCTCAGCGAGAGCGAGACCTGGCGGGCGAGACGCGGGTCGATCCCCTCCGGGATCCGTACCGCGTCGATGAGATCGAGAGCCGTCTGCGTGGTCCGGGACATCGCCATGCCCGTGACCCTAGAGAGGGTCGGCGCGTCCTGACGGCCCCGACACGGGGGCGCACGACGGCAGCAATTCTCAGCCGTCGTGCGCCCGGGTGCGGGTGGTGCGGGTGACTACTTGCTGCCGTCGCCGCGGCCGGTCGCGGACTGCAGGCGGTCGATGTGCTCGGACGCCTCCGCCTTCGTGATGTCGGCGGGGAGGGTCTCGCCCGCCTCGCGGGCGAGGGTGTCGAGGTAGCTGCGCTGCGGGCCGGTCATCGGCTCGTCGCCGGTGACCCAGTCGGACGGGTCCTTGCTGGCGCTGGTGTCGCTGCCGTCATCGGCACGGGCGCCGAGGACGTCGCCCTCGGTCTTGACGTCGGGATCGGTGGTGTTGGGGATGTCGTCGCTCATGCTGCGACCGTACGCCCGACCACCGACACCGGCGAGGGCTTGCGGAGCGGGCCCGAGCGACCCGTTCCGATCGCGCGCATGATCCGGCGGTCGTCCCGCGTCAGGAGCCGAGGAGCGCGTGGGCGACGGTGAAGATCACCAGGCCGGCCAGCGAGCCGACGACGGTGCCGTTGATCCGGATGAACTGCAGGTCCTTGCCGACCTGCAGCTCGAGCTTCTCGGAGGTCTCCTGCGGGTCCCAGCGGCCGATCGTCTCGCCGATGATGCTGGCGATGTCGCCCCGGTAGCGGTCGACGAGGTTCGCCGCGACGGTGCCGATCCAGGTGTCGACGGTCGAGGCGAGCGCCTGATCGGTCGAGAGCCGGCGGCCGAGGTCGACGACGATCGACTCGATGCTCGCGCGCAGCGGGCTCTCCGGGTCGTCCATCGCGCCGAGCAGCGACGACTTCGTCGACTCCCAGGCGTCCCCGGCGAGCTCGCGCACCCGCGGGCTGTCGAAGGCGCGGTTCTTGATCTCCTCGACGCGCGCGATCAGATCCGGATCGCTGCCGAGGTCCTTCGCGAGCGTCGCGAGGTAGCCGTCCACCGCGATCCGGAACGGGTGGCCCTGGTCGTCGCGGATCGTCTCGACGAGGACGAGGGCCTCGCGGTAGAGCCGCTCGTCGACCGCCCGGCTGACCGCGGAGGGCAGCCAGCTGGGGAGCCGGCCGCTGACCATCCTCGTGAAGCTCTCGGGATTCGCGATCAGCCAGGCCTCGGCCTGCTCGACCAGCGTGTCGACGAGCCGGCGGTGGTGCCCCGCCTCGACGACGCTGCCGACGAGCGAGCCCAGCGGCGGGCCCCACTGCGGGTCGAGCAGGTGGCGCCGGGCGAGTGCCTCGATCACGCGCTGCACGTCGGAGTCGTCGAGCAGCGCGATCGCGGAGCGGACCGCCGCCGCGCTCTCGCCGCCGACGCGGTGCGCGTTCTCGGGCTCGGCGAGCCACAGCCCGGCACGGCGGGCGATGCCGAAGGAGTCGAGCTTCTCGCGGACGATCGCGCCGCGAAGGAAGTTCTCCTCGACGAACTGCGCGAGACTCGCGCCGATCTCGTCCTTCTTGGTCGGGATGATCGCCGTGTGCGGGATCGGCAGCCCGAGCGGCCGCCGGAAGAGCGCCGTCACCGCGAACCAGTCCGCGAGCGCGCCGACCATGCCGCCCTCGCTCGCCGCGCGCACCCACTGCAGCCAGGGGTAGCGGTCCTGGAGCGCGAAGGACACGGCGAACACGATCGCCATCAGCACCAGCAGCCCGGTGGCGAGCCGCTTCATCGCGACGAGGGCGGCGCGCTTCGCCTCGTCGTCGCGCCCGGCGGAGGTGCCGCCGGCGGAGGTGCTGACGGCGCTCGTGCTGCTCGTCGTCATGACGAGGCGGGGAAGCCCTCGTGGCGGATGCCCCAGGCGACGCTCCACTCCTCGCCCGGCTCGAGCCAGCGCAGGCCCTGACCGGAGTTGAGCGCCTCGGCGGGCGCGGTCATCGGCTCGACCGCGATGGCGGTCCTGACGTCGTCGCCGTCCGGGAAGATCCGGGTGATGAAGACCTGGATGAAGTTGTGCGAGGCGTCGGCCCAGAGCAGCACGCGGCGGCCGTCGTCGGCGCGGAGGCCGTGGACGCTCTCGCCGTCGACGATCGTGACGTCGGCCCAGGCGTCGTCGAGCTCGAGCTCGCCGATCCGGCGGCCGCGGCGGAGGTCCCACTCGGTGCCGTCGACCGGGCTCTGACCCGTGGGGTTGAGCCGCTCGTCGACCTCGATGTGCACAGCCGCGTCGACCGTGATCTCGAGCTCGTCGGTCGGGACGTCGCCGATCGCGAGGAAGGGGTGCGTGCCGATCGCGACGGGCGCCTCGTCGGCTCCGACGTTGACGACGCGGTGCACGACCCTCAGGCCGTCGGCCTGCAGCTCGTAGCGGACCGTGGTCTCGAGGTGGAACGGGTAGCCCGCCTGCGGGACGACGGGCGCGGCGAGCTCGACGAAGGACGGGCCCTGCTCCACGACGCGGTAGGAGGCGCTGCGCAGCAGGCCGTGGATCGCGTTGTGGTACTTGGGCTCGGTGATGTCGAGCTGCTGGGTGCGCCCGGCGTGGTGCCAGCGGCCGTCCTTCACGCGGTTGGGCCAGGGCATCAGGACGATGCCCGAGCCGAACGGCGGGACGACGGTCTCGGGGTATCCGGCGGTGATCTCGACGCCGTCGACGGAGAGGTGGCGCAGCCCTGCGGCCACCTCCGTGACGACGGCGTGCAGGGTGCGTCCCTCGGCGGTGAGGTCGAGGGCGAACTGGCGCCCGGTTGCGGGGGCGGGAGTGAAGTCGGCCATCCCTGAATCCTACGGACCGGCACCGCCGTCGGCCTGCGGACCGGGCCGGAGCGTGCCGCAGCGGGTGACGGCGAGGCCCGCCGCCTCGAGCCGCCCCATGACGGCGTCGCCCGCGGCCGCACCGGTGAGCAGGCGGTCGAACTCCTCGGTGCCGGCGACCCGGCCGAGGTCGACGACGCCGAGCTTGCTCGAGTCGGCGACCACGACGCGGCGGGTGGCCGCGTGCAGCATGCGGCGCTTGAGCGTCGCCTCGGGCAGGTTCACGTTGGTCACGCCCGCCTCCGGATGGACGCCCGTGCAGCCGACGAAGACGACGTCGGCGCGGATCCGCTCGAGCACCTCGGAGGCGAGCGGCTCGACGAGGGAGTGCTGCAGCGGGCGCAGGGTGCCGCCGGTGACGACGACGGTGAAGCGCGGGATGGCGGGCTCGAGGGCGAGGGCGATGCTGAGGCCGTTGGTGACGACGGTGACGTCGCGGAGGTCGTCCCGCGCCACGAGTGCGTGGGCGATCGCGAGCGTCGTGGTGCCGACGTCGAGGATCACGCTCTCGCCCGAGACGACCGAGGCGGCGGCCTCCCGGCCGATCGCGGCCTTCTCGTCGGAGGCGGAGGCGAGGCCCTCCTCGAACGAGCGCTCCCCCGAGCGCTCGCCGGTCGGCACGGCTCCCCCGCGGACGCGCTGGACGGTCCCCTCGCCGGCGAGCCGATCGAGGTCGGAGCGGACGGTGACGACGGAGACGCCGAGGCGATCGGAGAGGTCCGCGACGGAGACGAAGCCCTGCTTCTCGGCGAGCAGCCGCATCTCGAAGCGGCGCTCGAGCGCCGAGCGGCTCTCCTGCTCCCCGTCCGTCCTCATAGCTCCATCGTGTCCTTCGCGCCATCGACTTGTCAAAGAGAAACCACGCTTTCCTTTCCGAAGGTCGCGGTCTATCGTGGGCGGTGCCATGAACGAAGCGATCCCCCTCTCCGCCGGCGTCGTCAAGCGCCCGCACGTCCTCGCCGACGGCCGCGACCTCATCTACTTCGATGACGCGGACACGTCCCTCCCTCCCGAGCGCTCGGCGGATGCCCGCGAGCTCGATCCCCGTCCCGCGACCGCGCGCATGCGCCAGGACGTCCTCACCGGGGAGTGGGTGTCGATCGCCGCCTCCCGGCAGAACCGCGTCTTCCTCCCGCCGGCCGAGCTCGACCCGCTCGCCCCGGCCTCGCCCACCAATCCGTCGGAGGTGCCGAGCGTCTACGACGTCGCCGTCTTCGAGAACCGCTCGCCGTCCTTCGGGCCGCTGCTCGAGGACGAGGACGCGCCCGCGTCCCTCGAGGACCTCCGCACGCTCGGCCTCGGCCGGACCCTGACGAGCGTCGGCCGCTGCGAGGTCGTCTGCTTCAGCCCCGAGCACGAGGGCTCGTTCGCGACCCTCTCCGCCTCGCGCGCTCGCACCGTCGTGGAGGCGTGGGCCGACCGCGTCGCAGCGCTGTCGGCTCTGCCCGGGGTGCAGCAGGTCTTCCCGTTCGAGAACCGCGGAGAGGCGATCGGCGTCACCCTGCACCACCCGCACGGCCAGATCTACTCCTACCCGTACGTCACCCCGCGGACGACGCGGCTGCTCGCGTCGCTCGACGCCTACGGCCCCGGGATGTTCGCGGACATCCTCGCCTTCGAGCAGGCCGGCGAGCGCGTGCTCGTCCGCGGCGAGCACTGGACGGCCTTCGTGCCCTTCGCCGCGCGCTGGCCCATCGAAGTGCACGTGCTGCCGCACCGCCACGTGGCCGACATCAGCGAGACGACGCCCGAGGAGCGCGACGAGCTCGCCGTGGTCTACCAGCGGCTCCTGCGCGGGATCGATGCGCTCTACGACTCGCCCACCCCCTACATCTCCGCCTGGCACCAGGCGCCGGTGCACGAGCGGCGCGACGAGGTGCGGCTCATGCTGCAGATCACGTCGCCGCGCCGCGCCGCCACCAAGCTCAAGTACCTGGCGGGCAGCGAGGCGGCGATGGGCGCCTGGATCGGCGACATCGCACCTGAGACGAGCGCCGCCGCCCTGCGCGAGGCGATCAAGCGCGCCGACGCCGCCACCCTGGCCGCCGAGGCGGCCGCGAACCCCGACGCGTCGCTCCCCGCCGCCGACACCACCCCCGAGGAGAACCGATGACCACCTCCGCTTCCCTCGACGCCGTAGCCGAGCGCGCCGCGCAGGACTTCGAGCGCGCCTACGGCCACCCGGCCGTCGGCGTCTGGGCCGGACCCGGCCGCGTCAATCTGATCGGCGAGCACACCGACTACAACGACGGCTTCGTCTTCCCGTTCGCCATCGACCGCGCCACCGCGATGGCCGTCGCGCCGAGGGAGGACCGGGTCGTCCGGATCTCGAGCGCCTTCTCCCCCGAGCACGTCGAGATCTCGCTGGACGACCTCGGGCCGGACGCGCTCGACGGCTGGTCGGCCTACCCGCTCGGCGTCGTCTGGGCGCTCACCGAGTACGGCGTCGACCTCGGCGCGCGCTCGGGCTTCGACGCCTTCGTCGACTCCGACGTGCCGGTCGGCGCCGGGCTCTCCAGCTCGGCCGCGCTGATGTGCGCGATGGCCGTGGCGCTGAACGAGCTCTGGGAGCTCGGGCTCGACCGCGCGACGCTCGCCCGCGTGGGCCGTCGCGCCGAGAACGTGGCCGTCGGCGCGCCGACCGGGATCATGGACGAGTCCGCCTCGCTGTTCGGCGAGCGCGACGCGGCCGTCTTCCTCGACTGCCGGAGCCTCGACACCGAGGTCGTCCCGCTCGGCTTCGAGGAGGCCGGGCTGGTGCTCCTCGTCATCGACACCCGGGTCGAGCACGCGCACGCCACCGGCGGCTACGCCGAGCGCCGTGCGTCGTGCGAGCTCGGTGCCTCGACGCTCGGGGTGGAGTCGCTGCGTGAGCTGTCGGTGGACGACCTGCCGCGCGCCGAGGCGCTCCTCGACGACGTGACCTACCGCCGCGTGAAGCACGTGGTGACCGAGGACGCCCGCGTCCTCACCACCGTCCGCACCCTCCGCGAGCAGGGGCCGCGCGCGATCGGCGAGCTCCTCGACGCCGGCCACGTCTCGCTCCGCGACGACTTCGAGATCTCGATCCCCGAGCTCGACACCGCGGTCGAGGCCTCCCGCGGCGCCGGCGCGATCGGTGCGCGGATGACGGGCGGCGGCTTCGGCGGCTCCGCCATCGCACTCACCCCCGTCGAGAAGGAGGAGGAGGTCCGCGCGGCGGTCCTCGCCGCCTTCGCCGAGAAGGGCTTCCGCACCCCCGAGCTGTTCCTCGTGACGGCGGCCGACGGCGCGGGCCGCGTCCGCTGACCCTCCGATCTCCTAGGAGAGATCACCCGGTAGGCAGGGGCGAACCATGCTGATCGAGTAGCCCGCGGAGCGGGCGCATCGAGATCCACCACCGTCAGAACGCGAGTCTGCAGACCCGCCCTGCTGACGGTGGTGGGTCTCGATACGCCCCTGCGGGGCTACTCGACCAGCAGGAGAAGGGGCGCGGCGCGTCCTCTCCCTCACCACCGAGACGCGAGGCGGCTTCGCCGCTCGATACGCGCGCTCCGCGAGCTACTCGATCAGCAGGGAGGGACCGCTCCGCGGGCTCTCCGATCACCACCGGCGGTCAGGCATCCTGCTCATGCGTGGTCGCCCCATGCTGGTCGAGTGGCCGCGCAGCGGCGTATCGAGACCCCACGACTCCAGGCGGGTGGATCTCGATACGCCCGCGGAGCGGGCTACTCGAGCAGCAGGGGTGGCCCGCGGAACGGGCTACTCGATCAGCAGGGGTGGCCCGCGGAGCGGGCTATTCGATCGGCGTGCCTGCCGGCGGGACGACCGGGCGCAGGGCACCTCCGGTGACGCGGACGAGCTCGGCGGCGGTCGTCGGGTAGACGGTGTGGGCGTGGCCGGCGGCCGCCCAGACGGCGTCTTACTCGGTCAGCGCGGAGTCGACCACGGTGGGCAGCGGGGTCGGGTGACCGACCGGCGCGACGCCGCCGATGGTCTGGCCCGTCGCGGTCTTGACGACCGACGCCGAGGCGCGGGTGATCGTCCCGCCGAGCTCGGCGCCCAGCCAGTCGGTGTCGACGCGGTGCGCGCCGCTGGTGAGCACCAGCAGCGGCGACCCGTCGAGGAGGAAGATCAGCGAGTTCGCGATCCGGCCGACCTCGATGCCGAGGGCCGCCGCGGCGAGCGCCGCCGTCGACGCCGCCTCGTCGAGCCAGCGGACCGGGGGCCGCACCCCGTGCACCTCGAGATCGGCCAGGACGCGGTCGACCGCGGGGTGGCTGCGCTCGCTCATGCGAACGACCGTAGCCGACCCCGCGGCCGGTGGAACCGCTACTCCGTGAGCGTCGCGATGTCGATGACGAAGCGGTAGCGCACGTCCGAGGCGAGCACGCGCTCGTACGCCTCGTTGATCTGCGACGCCGAGACGACCTCGACCTCGCTCGCGATGCCCTTCTCCGCGCAGAAGTCGAGCATCTCCTGGGTCTCGCGGATGCCGCCGATGCCCGAGCCCGCGAACGAGCGGCGCGCGGCGAACAGGGTGAAGACGTGCAGCGGCAGCGCCTCGGCCGGAGCGCCGACGTTGACCATCGTGCCGTTGCGGCGCAAGAGGCCGAGGTAGGCGTCCAGGTCGAGCGGCGCGCTGACCGTGTTGATGATGATGTCGAAGGTGTTCTTGAGCGTCGAGAACGTCTCCTCGTCCTTCGTCGCGTAGTAGTGGTCGGCACCCAGACGGAGGCCGTCCTCCTTCTTGCTCAGCGACTGCGAGAGCACGGTGACCTCGGCGCCCATCGCGTGCGCGAACTTGACGGCCATGTGGCCGAGCCCGCCGAGACCGACGACGGCGACCCGCTTGCCGGGGCCCGCCTCCCAGTGCGAGAGCGGCGAGTAGGTGGTGATGCCGGCGCAGAGCAGCGGCGCGGCGGCCTCGTAGGGGATCGACTCCGGGACGCGGAGCACGAAGTCCTCGACGACCACGACGTGCGTGGAGTAGCCGCCCTGGGTGACGGTGCCGTCGCGGTCGACGGAGGCGTAGGTGCCGGTGTTGCCCTTCAGGCAGTACTGCTCCTCGCCGGCGAGGCAGTTCTCGCACTCGCGGCAGGAGTTGACCATGCAGCCGACGCCGACGCGGTCGCCGACCTTGTGCTTGGACACCTCGGAGCCGACTTCGGCGACGACGCCGACGATCTCGTGGCCGACGGTGAGGGGGTACTGGACGGGGCCCCACTCGCCGCGGACGGTGTGGATGTCGGAGTGGCAGATGCCCGCGTAGGCGATCTCGATGAGCACGTCGTGCGCTCCGACGTCGCGGCGCTCGATCGTGGTGGGGACGAGCGGCTCGGTGGCGGAGGGGGCGGCGTAGGCGTTGACGGTCAGCATGTTTTCTCCTTCGTGGGGGCGCGCTCGAGCGGTGGTCCGGAGGGGGTGGGAACGCGAGCGCGTCTGCCCACGCTAGCGAGCCCCGGCTGGACGCCGCCCGTAGGCTCGGAGGATGCGGAGGACGATCGATCTGAACGCCGACCTCGGCGAGGGCTTCGGCGTGTGGTCGCTCGGCGACGACGACGCGATGCTCCGGCTCGTCACGAGCGCCAACGTCGCCTGCGGCTTCCACGCCGGCGACCCCTCGATCATGCTCGCCACCTGCCGCACCGCCGCCGAGCGCGGAGTGGCGATCGGCGCCCACGTCGCCTACCGCGATCTCGCCGGCTTCGGCCGCCGCGACCTCCCCGTCGACCCGGCCGAGCTGCACGCCGACGTCGTCTACCAGCTCGGCGCCCTGCGGGCCGTCGCGCGGGCCGTGGGCACGGAGGTGCGCTACGTCAAGCCGCACGGGGCCCTCTACAACCGCATCGTGCACGACGAGCGGCAGGCGGAGGCCGTGGCCGCCGCCGTCCGGGACACCGCTGCCGCACTGCCCCTGCTCGGCCTCGGGTCCTCCGCCGTCGAGCGCGCGGCGGCGAGCGCCGGCCTGCCGTTCCTCCGCGAGGCGTTCGTCGACCGCGGCTACCGCGCCGACGGCACGCTGGTGCACCGCGGCGAGACGGGCGACCTGCTGACCGACCCGGCGGTCGTCGCCGCCCGGGCCGTGCGGATGGTCCTCGAGGGTGCCGTGACGGCCGTCTCCGGCGAGGAGCTCGCCCTCGACGTCGACTCCCTCTGCGTCCACGGCGACACCCCCGGCGCCGTCGCGATGGCGGAGGCGGTGCGCGCGGCCCTCTCCGAGGCGGGCGTCACCCTGGTGAGCGCTGCGCCGTGATCCCGGTGCGGCTGCTGCCCTCCGGCGATCGCGCCGTGCTGGCCGAGGTCGACGGCCTCGACGAGGCGCTCGCCCTCGCGGCGGCGCTCGACCGCTCCCGGCCCGCGGGCGTCCTCGACCTCGTCCCCGCCGCGCGAACGGTCCTCGTCGTGCTGGACGAGTCACTGCCGGTCGCGACCGCGTCCCCGTGGATCCTGCGGACAGCGGAGACGACGGAGCCGACGGGGCCCGGCACCATCGGCCGCCGGCACGAGATCGCCGTCCGCTACGACGGCGTCGACCTCGCCGAGGCGGCGGACGCCCTGGGCTGGACGCCCGCCGAGCTGATCCGCCGCCACACGGTGACCCCGTGGCGCGCGGCCTTCGGCGGCTTCGCCCCCGGCTTCGCCTACCTCGTCGCGCTCGCCCCCTGGCCGGAGGTCGCCCGTCGCGCCGAGCCGCGCACCCGCGTCCCCGCCGGCGCGGTCGCCCTCGCAGCCGGCTACTCCGGCGTCTACCCGCGCTCCTCCCCCGGCGGCTGGCAGCTGATCGGCTCGACCGACGCAGTGCTCTGGGACATCGAGCGCCTGCCGCCCGCCCTGCTCGCCCCCGGCGACGAAGTCCGCTTCCGGGCGCTGCCGTGAGCCTGCGCATCCTCGACCCCGGCCCCCTCGCGCTGATCCAGGACGAGGGCCGCCCCGGCCACGCCGCCGTCGGCGTCGGACGCTCCGGCGCGATGGACCGCGGCGCTCTCCGCCTCGCGAACCGCCTGCTCGGCAACGCCCCGGACGCGGCTGCGCTCGAACCGCTCGGCGCCGGCTTCACCGCCCGCTTCGAGACCCCCGCCTGGATCAGCCTGACCGGCGCCGCCGGAGCCGCGACCCTCGACGGCGCCGCCCTCGACCGCGTCCTGCCGACGCTCGCGCCCGCGGGTTCAGTTCTGCGACTCGGCCCCCTGACTGCGGGCCTGCGCCGCACCCTCGGCGTCCGCGGCGGCATCGCCGCGCCACCCGTCCTCGGCTCCCGCTCCCGCGACACCCTCTCCGCCCTCGGCCCGGCCCCCCTCCGCCCCGGCGACCTGCTCGCGTTCGGCACCCCCGCCGGCGAGGTCCTCCTCCCCGACTGGTGGCCTTTCGACGCGCCTCGGAACCCCGTCCTGCGCGTCCTCCCAGGCCCCCGCCTCGACCTCCTGCCCCCGGGCACGTGGCAGCGCCTCCTCGCCGGCCCCTGGCACCTGAGCCCCTCCGCCGACCGCATCGGCCTCCGCCTCACCGGCACCCCCCTCCCCACAGGCGACGCCCCCGAACTCCCCAGCGAGGCCCTCGTCCCCGGCGCGATCCAGCTCCCGCCCTCAGGCCTCCCCGTCCTCTTCGGCCCCGACCACCCCACAACGGGCGGCTACCCGGTCATCGCTGTCATGGCCGCCGCCTCCCTCGACCAGATGGCCCACCTGACCCCAGGCGACGAGGTCCACTTCCACGCCTGACCACGGAGGTCGGCCCGCACCTGGTCCCTTACCCCGGACTCCGCACCGCGCCGCCCGCAGGGCGCGCCCCTCTGCAGCCGCCGGCCCGGAGGGGTGCGGTGCCTCGTCGCGGCTCCTGGCTCGGGTCTGGCGGGCGCGCCGCAGGCGCGCGGGAAGGAGCCGCGAC
>NZ_SNYD01000001.1:138003-650911 GCF_004362935.1 Rathayibacter sp. PhB1 | reverse complement strand
CCCCCCGCCGTGGGGCGCCCCTCCCCGGCGTGCCCCCGGGGGCGGCCCCGCGGGGGGGCCCCCCCCCCCCCCCCCCCACCGCGCCCCTCCCCCCGTCAGACCGCCGGCAGCAAGCACCCCCCGACGTCCAGCTAGCGAAGAGCCCGCTCCGCCGCCCCCACCACGTTGTGGATCAGCATCGCCCGCGTCATCGGCCCCACCCCGCCCGGCACCGGCGACAGCCACCCCGCGACCTCCGCGACCCCGGGAGCGACGTCGCCGGTCAGCTTCGCCTTCCCCGTCTCCGGGTTCTCGACCCGGGTGATCCCCACGTCGAGCACGGCCGCCCCCGGCTTCACCCAGTCCGCCGCGATCAGCCCCGGAACACCCACAGCGGCGACGACGATGTCCGCCCGCCGCACCTCCGCCGCGAGGTCCGTCGTCCGCGAGTGCGTCAGCGTGACCGTCGCATCGAGCCCCTTGCGGGTCAGCAGCAGCCCGAGCGGACGCCCGACCGTGAGCCCGCGCCCGACGACCACGACGTGCTTGCCCGAGATCGGGATCTCGTGGCGCTTCAGCATCTCGACGATGCCGTTCGGCGTGCAGGGCAGCGGGCTGTCGAGCTCGCCCTCGACGCCCAGCACCAGCCGGCCGAGGTTGGTCGGGTGCAGCCCGTCGGCGTCCTTGTCCGGGTCCATCAGCTCGAGCATCGCGTTCTCGTCGATGCCCTTCGGCAGCGGCAGCTGGATGATGTAGCCGGTCACCGAGTCCGACTCGTTGAGCTGCCGGATGGCCGCGCGGATGTCCTCCGCGGAGGCCGTGGCGGGCAGGTCGACGCGGATCGACTCGATGCCCACCTCCGCGCAGTCGCGGTGCTTGCCCGCGACGTAGGAGCGCGAGGCCGGGTCGTCGCCCACCAGCAGCGTGCCGAGACCGGGCACGACGCCCTTCTCGCGCAGCACCGCCACGCGCTCGGCGATCTCCGCCTTGACCGTCGCGGCGGTCGCGACGCCGTCGAGTACCTGTGCCGTCATCGTGGAACTCCTCGTTCGTCGGCGCTTCCGCGCCAGTCGTGCAGTAGTGCTCGGCGGTGTCCGGAGGCGCGCTCGGCGCTCCGGACCCCGCCGAGCACAGGGTCACCCGGGAGGGGCGGGGCGGCCTACAGCCCGGGGTACAGCGGGAAGTCGTCCGTGAGCCCCTTGACCCGGGCGCGCAGCGCCTCGAGGTCGGCCGAGGGCTTGAGCGCCTCGGCGATGACGTCGGCCACGACGGTGAACTCGGCGTCGCCGAAGCCGCGGGTCGCGAGAGCGGGGGTGCCGATCCGCAGGCCCGAGGTGACCATCGGCGGGCGCGGGTCGAACGGCACCGCGTTGCGGTTGACCGTGATGCCGACCTCGTGCAGGCGGTCCTCGGCCTGCTTGCCGTCGAGCGGGGAGTTGCGCAGGTCGGCGAGCACGAGGTGCACGTCGGTGCCGCCGGTGAGCACGTCGATGCCCTCGGCCTTCGAGTCGGCGGCGGTGAGCCGCTCGGCGAGGATCTGCGCGCCGCGGATGGTGCGCGCCTGGCGGTCGGCGAACTCCTGCTCGCCCGCGAGCTTGAACGCGGTGGCCTTCGCGGCGATGACGTGCATGAGCGGTCCGCCCTGCTGGCCCGGGAATACGGCGGAGTTGAGCTTCTTGGCGTACTCCTGCTTGGCGAGGATGAGGCCCGAGCGCGGGCCGGCCAGCGTCTTGTGCACGGTCGTGGTCACCACGTCGGCGTGCGGGACGGGCGAGGGGTGCAGGCCCGCGGCGACGAGTCCGGCGAAGTGGGCCATGTCGACCCAGAGCTTGGCGCCGACCTCGTCGGCGATCGCGCGGAACGCCTCGAAGTCGAGGTGACGGGGGTAGGCCGACCAGCCGGCGATGAGGACCTGCGGGCGGACCTCGAGCGCCTTCTCGCGGACCGCGTCCATGTCGATGCGGAAGGTCTGCGGGTCGACTCCGTACGCCGTGGCGTTGTAGAGCTTGCCCGAGAAGTTGAGCTTCATCCCGTGGGTGAGGTGGCCCCCGTGCGCCAGCTCGAGACCGAGGATGGTGTCGCCCGGCTGGACGAGGGCGGCGAGCGCCGCCGCGTTCGCGGTCGCTCCGGAGTGCGGCTGGACGTTCGCGAACTCGGCGCCGAAGAGGGCCTTGGCGCGGTCGATCGCGAGCTGCTCGGCGACGTCGACGTACTCGCAGCCGCCGTAGTAGCGGCGGCCGGGGTAGCCCTCGGCGTACTTGTTGGTGAGGACCGAGCCCTGCGACTCGAGGATCGCGCGCGGCACGAAGTTCTCGCTGGCGATCATCTCGAGGTAGCCGCGCTGGCGGTCGAGCTCCTGCTGCAGGACGGCGGCGATCTCGGGATCGACGACGGAGACGGGCTCGTTGAACGAGGCCGAGACACCGGTGCTGGGGATGCTCGAGGCGGGAGAAGAGGACACGTGCGCTCCTTGGCTGCGAAACGGATGGCGTCCGCGAGGCGACGAGGCACGCTCGGGCACGCAGAACAACGGTATCCGTTCCGGCCCAGGCGAGCGGCAGGAAAAGTGTCCGGAAGAGGTCTCCGGAGAGGGTGCCGCTCCCTGATGGTCACCCATCCGAACGCCAGTCGCGACGCGGCCAGTGTAGCAACGGGCGGCCGATATCCTGAGCGGATGCAGACCGATTCCGCCGCGCCCGCTTCCGACCGCACCGCCGCCGCTGCGGCGATCGGCGGCTCCGACGACGGTCCCGGCAACCACTGGACGCTCACCTTCGCCTGCCCCGACCTGCCCGGCATCGTGCACGCGGTCTCGGGAGCCGTGGTCCAGGCCCGCGGCAACATCACCGAGAGCCAGCAGTTCTCCAGCGCCGACACCGGGCGCTTCTTCATGCGCCTGCAGGTGCAGTCGCCCGTCACCCGCGACGAGTTCGAGGCCGCGCTGCTCCCCGTCACCGAGCACTACGGCATGACCTGGCGGCTCGACGTCGTCGGGCGTCCGCTGCGCACGCTGCTGCTCGCCTCGACCGCGGGGCACTGCGTGAACGACCTGCTCTTCCGCCAGCGGGCTGGCCAGCTCGCCATCGACGTCCCGCTGATCCTCTCGAACCACGCCACCCTGCAGGACCTGGCCGGCTTCTACGGAGTGCCGTTCGAGTCGCGCGCCGTGACGTCGCCCGAGACCAAGCGCGCCTTCGAGGAGCGCGTCGTCGAGGTCGTCGAGGAGCACGACATCGAGCTGGTCGTCCTCGCCCGCTACATGCAGATCCTCTCCCCCGAGCTCTGCGCGCGCCTGGCCGGCCGGGCGATCAACATCCACCACTCCTTCCTGCCCGGCTTCAAGGGCGCGAACCCCTACAAGCAGGCGCACGCCCGCGGGGTGAAGCTGATCGGCGCGACCGCGCACTTCGTGACGAGCGACCTCGACGAGGGCCCGATCATCGAGCAGAACGTCGTGCGGGTGGACCACTCGCACTCCCCCGCCCAGCTGGTGGCGATCGGGCAGGACGAGGAGAGCCGCACGCTCACCCAGGCCGTGAAGTGGTTCGCGGAGGACCGCGTGCTGCTCGACGGCGCCCGCACGATCATCTTCCACTGACCCCGCGCCGGTCGCCGGCGACGTCGAGTCGCCCGGAGCGGCTGCCCGCCGGGCGGGAGAACGAGCCCTCTCGGGCGACTCACCGCGGGCGGATACGATGGTCCGCGTGAATCGAGCGACAGCGGGCACTGCACGGACCGATCCGAAGGTCGGGCCGAACGACGTCCTCCGCCTCGTGCTCGAGCTGTTCGCGTTCGTCAGCCTCGGGCTGTGGGGCTTCCTGTCCTGGGACCTGCCATGGAGCATCGTCTTCGGCGTGGGCGCACCGGTGCTGGCCATCCTGCTCTGGGCGCTCTTCCTGTCGCCGCGCGCCGTCCTCGCGATCGACCTCTACGGCCGCTCGCTGATCGAGCTGCTGATCATGGGCGCCGCCGCCCTCGCCTGGCTCGACCTCGGCCAGCCGGTCGTCGCGATCGTCTTCGGCGTGGTCGCCGTGGTCTCCGGCGTGATCTCGGGGCGCCGCGCGCTGAGCTGACGGCGCTGTGCGAGTGCACCTCTGCTGATCGAGTAGCCCACGCAGCGGGCGTATCGAGATCCACCACCGTCCGAACCGGAGCCTGCAGACCACCCTGCAGGCGACGGCGGGTCTCGATACGCCCCTCCGGGGCTACTCGACCAGCATGCACGGGGCTGCGACTCAGCAGACGAGGGCGTCGCTCCATGCTGATCGAGTAGCCCGCGCAGCGGGCGTATCGAGATCCACCCGCATCAGGACCGTGGTCTGCAGGCGACGGCGGGTCTCGATACGCCCCTACGGGGCTACTCGACCAGCATGTTCCAGCGATTCGGCTCCCTGCACATGCTGATCGAGTAGCCCGCGCAGCGGGCGCATCGAGATCCCGCGCGCAACGAGCGACGGCCGCCCCGCCGCCCCCGGAGGGGCGTGCGGAGCGGCCGTCGACGGGCTGCGGAGGGCTACTCCGCGGCGCCCGCCTCACGCTGCGCGAGTGCGCGGCGACGCAGTCCCGTCAGCACCGCTCCGGCGCCGATCAGCGCCAGGGCGCCCGCTCCGAGCAGTCCGCCGCCGAAGCCGGTGGAGGGCAGGCCGCCCGCGCCGTGGCCGGGCGCGCCCGGTCCGGCGGTGGGCGTGGAGGTCGGCGCGGGAGGCGCGGTCGGTCCGGCGGTCGGCGTCCCGGTCGGAGCCGGCGTCGCCGTCGGTCCGGCGGTCGGCGTCGCGGTCGGCTCGGCCGTGGGTCCGGCCGTCGGCGTCGCGGTCGGAGCCGGCGTCGCCGCCTCCGTCACGTCCACGCTGACGAGGGTCCGGAGACCCGAGTCCGCGTAGTCGACGCTGCCGAGGTACTGCGCCGGGCCGGCGAGGCCGGTCCAGGACACGGAGTAGCTCGTCGGCTCGCCGAGGACCGCGTCGACGGTCTCGGGCGCGGTGCTCAGGGAGCCCTCGCCGCCGTCCGCCGCGATGAGGAAGCTCCGGAGGTCGAAGGTCGCCTCCGGCTCCGCGCCCACCGCGTAGATGTCCGCGGAGACCAGGTAGCTGCCGGCCTCGGGGGCGTAGAGGTCCACCCGCTCGTCGGCCGAGCCGGTCGCGCTGGTCGCCGTGGGCACCGGCTTCCCGTCGACGATCTGCGAGATCGTCAGGTCGAGGTCGGCGGTGTCATCGAGCGAGTCGAGGTCGAACCGGGCGAACTCGGTGCCCTCGGGCACCTCGACGGTCGTCTCGAACGTCACGCCCTGCGGCAGCGTGCCGGTGTGGCCGTCCGCCGCGGTCGCGTCCTCGGCGAGGACTCCCACCGCGAGACCGCTCGGAACCAGCGGCAGGGGGCCGTCGATGCCGGGGATGATCTCGACGCTCGTCGAGCCGGTCGAGCCGGAGCCCGACACCTCGTACGGCGCGTCGAGCAGCACGGGACGCACGGCCACGGGGCTGCGCACCTCGTGCTCGGCGCTCGACCAGGTGAGGTAGCCGGTCGCGAACTCGGTGAGCTCGGCGTCGGTCCGGGTGAAGGTCACCGTGTACTCGGCGGTCTGGCCCGCTCCGGTGAAGGAGAGGGTGGACGGCGAGACGACGGCGTCGATCCCGGGGATGTCGAGGGCGGCGGTGTAGCTGCCGGCCTCGGTCGAGGTGACCGTGCGGGTGACCGTCTGGCTCCCGGCCAGGGCGCCGATCGCGATCGAGGCCTGGTTGAGGTCGGACGGGTCGATCGCCTCGACCGCGTCGAGCTCGGGGTCGGCGAAGACGTAGCCGGCGCCCTTGAGGAAGGCGATCCAGTCGCTCGTGCCGCTCTCGTAGAGCAGTCCGGGGTCGAGGAACGCGGTCGGGTCGACGTGTCCGGCGCCCTGCGCGAAGACGTCGTCGGACGCGGCGCCCGACTGGTCGACGCTGTCGTAGGAGGTCGTCATCATGGCCGACTTGACCGCCGACGGCGACGCGTTCGGCGTCACGCCGAGGATCAGGGCGGCGAGGCCCGCGATGTGCGGGGAGGACATCGAGGTGCCGGACTCGAACGCGAAGGCGGGGTCGTCGCCCTCGGCGTTGAAGCTGTCGGCGAGGATCGCGACGCCGGGCGCCGTGAGGTCGGGCTTGAGCACGTCGGTGCCGTCCGCCTCGGCCGGGCCACGCGAGGAGAATCCTGCGACCTGCGGCACCGGGATCTCGGTGCCGGTCGCGTTGCCCTCGGTCAGCGTCGCCGTCGCGCCCGCGGTGCCGGCGTACGCGGTGATCGCGTCGTAGGCCTGCGAGTCGATCTGGATGCTCGGGACCGAGTGGTCGTCGACGTGCAGGGCGTTCGGGAACGGGTTCAGCAGCAGCATGCCGATGCCCCCGGCCCGGTCCACCTCGGCCGACTTGGAGACGCGCGCGGTGACGCCGGCGGTGCAGGCGACGATCTTCCCGGCGACCTTCGCGGCGTCGAGCGAGCCCGGCGCGCAGATGTCGGCGTTCTCGGTTCCGGCGACGACGACGTCGGCGCTGTTCACGAGGGGGCCGGTGACGTCGTCGTGCACGCTGATCGATCCGCCGACGAAGGCCTGGCCGTCACCGAGGGTGGCGGTGGCCGTGTAGGTCGGGATCGAGGAGGCCGCGACCGTGGTGTACCAGGGCGAGGCGTGGTCGAGGGTCGAGACGCCCGGGCCGGAGTTGCCGGCCGAGGCGGCCACGAAGACACCCGCGGCCGCGGCGTTCAGGAACGCCTCGTCGTAGGGGGTCAGCGTCGACACGGCGGAACCGCCGCCGATCGAGAAGTTGATGACGTCGACGCCGTCCGCGACGGCCGCGTTGATCGCGGCCAGGATGCCCTCACCGGAGCAGTAGTCGTCGTCGTCGGTGCCGTTCACGGCGCCGTTCCAGCAGACCTTGTAGGCGGCGACCTTCGCGGCGGGTGCGACACCGGAGATGGTGCCGTAGTCGTAGCCGTCGACCGAGGCCTCGACGTCGGCGTTGCCGGCCGCCGTGCTCGCGGTGTGCGAGCCGTGGCCGTCCGCGTCGCGCGGCGAGCGGTACTCGGGGTTGTCGGTCGAGCCGGCCTTCTCGTTCTGGCCGAGGAACCAGCGGGCGCCGATCAGCTTCTGGTTGCACTCGCCGCCGTCCCACTGCTCGGACGCGGCTAGGCCGGGCGAGCAGGAGCCGGCGAAGGTGGTGCCGTCCGACTTGGCATAGCGGACGGTCGTGCCGTCCGTGTACGGAGCGGCGCCCGGGGAGGTCGCGAGCGGAGCGCCCGCGAAGGACGGGTTCTCGGGTGCGATGCCGGAGTCGATGACGCCGACGACGATGCCCTCGCCGGCCTTCTCGACACCGCCGACGGTGTCCCACACTCCGCCGTCGCCCTCGAGGCCGAGGAAGCTCGTCGAGGACTCCTGCCCGGTGTCCGGAACGGGGATGCCGGCGTCGGCGGCGGCGGTCGGAGCCGGCGCGGTCGAGGCCGCGGCGCGGTCGAGCTTCAGATCCTCGAGCTCCCGCACCTGCGCGACGTCCTTGCGGCCGGCGAGCTCGCTCGCCTGCGCGGCGGTGAGCGAGGCGGAGAAGCCGTTGAGGGCGACCGTGTAGTGGTAGCCGATCGCGGCGTCGACGGCGGCGGCGACGTCGTCCTGACGCTGCTCGAGGTGAGCGGAGTAGTCCTCGACCGGAGCCGAGCGGGCCTGCAGCTGCGCGCCGGCGTCCGGAGCGGTCCGGGCGAAGCGGGCGTCGGTGCCCTCGTAGGTCGCCGCGGACGGCTCGACGAGCGTGACGACGTAGTCGCCGTCGTCGAAGGTCTGGAGGGTGGAGAGTCCGCCGACGAGAGCGGCCCCGCCGACGAGCGGGGCGGCCGAGGCGGCCGAGACGGCGAAGGCGCCGGAGGCGGCGATGCCGAGGGCGGCGAGGCCGGCGAGGATGCGCTTCTCGGCGCGGCGGACGGGTGGACGGTGGGACAAGTGAAGCGGCAATCGATGTCCTTTACTCACAGTTGCTGAGAACCGGATCGGTTCTCGCACAGAGTCGACCCTACGAACTCGATCGCCCGGCTCTGTTACGAACAGGTAACGAAGTCCTTGTTCGGGGGACAACGGCGACCGATCTCCGGGGATCCGGTTGCCCCCATTTCGGGGACCCCACCCCGCCGGTCCTACGCTGGCGGGATGCGCACCCCGAATCCCGACGCCGCCGTCGGCGTCCTGCTCCCCCGCGATCTCCCCGCCGCCGAGGTCCTGCCCTACGCCCGCCGGGCCGAGGAGCTCGGCTTCGACGAGCTCTGGGTCGTCGAGGACCTCGGCTTCCGCGGCGGCGTCGCCCAGGCCGCGGCCGCCCTCGCCGCGACCGACCGGATCGTCGTCGGCATCGGCATCCTGCCTGCCGCGGTGCGCACCGCCGCGTTCACCGCGATGGAGCTCGGCACCCTCGCCGAGCTCTTCCCCGGCCGCGTCCACGCGGGCATCGGCCACGGCATGCCGGGCTGGATGCGCGGACTCGGCGTCTGGCCGAAGAGCCCGCTGACCCTGCTCTCGGAGCAGTTCGACGCGATCCGCGCGCTGCTCGCCGGCGAGGAGGTGACCCGCGACGGTCGCTACGTCCACGTCGACGGCCTGCGGCTCGAGTCGCCACCGCAGGTCGTGCCACCGCTGCTGGCCGGCGTCCGCGGACCGCGCTCACTCGAGCTGGCCGGGCGCATCGCCGACGGGGCGATCCTCGCCGAGCCGGTCGCTCCGGAGTACCTCGCCCGGGCCCGCGAGCAGATGGGCACGCCGGGCCGCGTCGTCGCCTACAACGTGGCCGCCGTCTCGGACGACGCCGGAGAGACCCGCGCCGCCGTGCGCCCGGGACTGGAGTGGGTCGGCGAGCCGGACTGGGCACCGCACATCGAGCCGCTGCCCTTCGCCGAGGAGTTCGCGCAGCTGCGCGCCCGGAGCGCCGACCGCGCCGCCTTCGTCCGCGATCTGCCGGACGAGTGGGTCGACCGGCTCGCCGTCGTCGGGACTCCGGAGACGGCCCGCGCGCGGATCGACGACCTGCACGCGGCCGGAGCGGCCAGCACGGTGCTCATGCCGGTCGGCGACGACCCGCGCGCGGCGATGGAGCAGCTGGCGCGCGTGCTCTGACGGCGGTACCGACCGCCACCGCGCCTCCGGCACGCGGAAACGGCTCCGGCCCGGGGAATCCGAGGATTCCCGCGGGCCGGAGCCGTTCGTGCGAGCCGGAGCTCAGCTCGCCATGCGCGCCTTGAGGTTCTCGTCGAGCGTGGCGAGGAACTCCTCGGTCGTCTGCCAGGCCTGGTCCGGGCCGACGAGGAGCGCGAGGTCCTTCGTCATGCTGCCGGACTCGACCGTCTTGATGACGACGTCCTCGAGGGTCAGCGAGAAGTCGATGAGCTCCTGGTTGCCGTCGAGCTTGCCGCGGTGCGCGAGGCCGCGCGTCCAGGCGTAGATCGAGGCGATCGGGTTCGTCGAGGTGGGCTTGCCGGCCTGGTGCTGGCGGTAGTGGCGCGTGACGGTGCCGTGCGCCGCCTCCGCCTCGACGACGCTGCCGTCGGGGGTCGAGAGGACCGAGGTCATCAGGCCGAGCGAGCCGAAGCCCTGCGCGACGGTGTCGGACTGGACGTCGCCGTCGTAGTTCTTGCAGGCCCAGACGTAGCCGCCCTCCCACTTCATGGCCGAGGCGACCATGTCGTCGATGAGGCGGTGCTCGTAGGTGAGGCCGGCGGCCTCGAAGCGCTCCTTGAACTCGGTCTCGAAGATCTCCTCGAAGATGTCCTTGAACCGGCCGTCGTAGGCCTTGAGGATCGTGTTCTTCGTGGAGAGGTAGACCGGGTAGTTGCGGGTCAGGCCGTAGTTGAGCGAGGAGCGCGCGAAGTCGCGGATCGACGAGTCCTGGTTGTACTGGACCTGCGCGATGCCGTCGTCGGGGGCCTTGTAGACCTCGAACTTCATCGGCTCGGAGCCGTCCTCGGGGGTGAACTCGACGGTGAGCGTGCCCTTGCCCTTGAAGACGAAGTCGGTGGCGCGGTACTGGTCGCCGAAGGCGTGGCGGCCGATGATGATCGGCTTGTTCCAGCCGGGCACCAGGCGCGGGATGTTCGAGATGATGATCGGCTCGCGGAAGATGACGCCGCCGAGGATGTTGCGGATCGTGCCGTTCGGCGACTTCCACATCTTCTTCAGGCCGAACTCCTCGACGCGCGCCTCGTCGGGCGTGATGGTCGCGCACTTGACGCCGACGCCGTGCTTCTGGATGGCGTGGGCGGCGTCGATCGTGACCTGGTCGTCGGTCTGGTCGCGGTACTCCATGCCGAGGTCGTAGTACTCGAGGTTCACGTCGAGGTACGGGTGGATCAGGGTGTCCTTGATCTTCTGCCAGATGATCCGCGTCATCTCGTCGCCGTCGAGCTCGACGACGGTTCCTTCAACCTTGATCTTCGACATTGCACTCCCAGGGTCTCGTTGCACCGCCCCGCTGCTGCGAGGGACGGGTGGCTCCGCGGCCGCTCCAGACGGCCTCGACCAGCCTACCCGAGGCCGGAACTGTCTCGACGTCGAGACAGTTCTCCGCGGGGAGGAGCCCCGCACCGTGCGCGCCGCGACGCTCGTCCGCGAGGAGGATGACCGCCGCCGAGCCGGGCCGCTAGATTGGGCGGCATGAGTGACCTCCGCCTGGAAGAGCTGTCGGCCGCGAACATCTCCGCCGTGAACGGACTGAGCCTCAAACCGGGTCAGGAGCAGTTCGTCGCACCGGAGTCGTACTCCGCGGCCGCCGCCGTGATCGACCCGGGCGCCGCCTGGCAGCGGGCGATCCTCGACGGCGACGAGCTCGTCGGCTTCATCCACGCGCACTTCGACCCGCAGGCGCCGGAGGAGTTCCGCAGCTGCATCTGGCGGATCAACATCGACGCGGCCAAGCAGGGCCGCGGTGTCGGCACCTTCGCCGTCCGCGCCGCCGCCGACGAGGCGCGCGCCCGCGGCTTCGACACCCTCACCGTGATCTGGGAGTCCGGCGCCGACGGCCCCGAGCAGTTCTTCCGCTGGATCGGCTTCGAGGTCATCGGCGAGACCCCGTACGGCGAGAACATCGGGGCGCTGAAGCTCTGACCGGCACTCCGGCGGCCTCCTCCGCCGACCCGGATCCCGCCGACTTCGTCTCCGCGGTCCTCGCCGTCGTCGACGCGATCCCGCCCGGCCGCGTGATGGCCTACGGCGAGATCGCCGCGGTGCTCGGCACCCGGGCCGCCCGCGCCGTCGGCACGGTGCTCGCCCGCTACGGCTCCGACGTCGCCTGGTGGCGGGTGGTCCGCTCCGGCGGCGCCCCCGCGATCGGGCACGAGGAGCGCGCTCGCGCGCACTACGACCGCGAGGGCACGCCGCTCGTCACGACGCCGAGCGGCTACCGGGTGGACGTCCGCGCCGCGCGCTGGACGCCCTGACGCGGCGGCGGGCCCTCCGGCTCAGACCAGGGAGTCCCGCCAGGCCGCGTGCAGCGTGGCGAAGCGGCCGTCGCCCGCGATCAGCGCCTCCGGCGTCCCGTCCTCGACGATGCGGCCGTGCTCCATCACCAGCACCCGGTCGGCGATCGCGACCGTCGACAGCCGGTGCGCGATGATCACCGCGGTCCGGTCCGCGAGCAGCGTCTGCAGGCCGAGCTGCACCAGCCGCTCGCTCGGGATGTCGAGCGAGGAGGTCGCCTCGTCCAGGATCAGCACCGCCGGGTCCGCCAGGAACGCCCGCGCGAACGAGATCAGCTGGCGCTGACCGGCCGAGACCCGTCCGCCGCGCTTGTTGACGTCGGTGTCGTAGCCGTCCGGCAGCGCCTGGATGAACGCGTGGGCGCCGACCGCCTTCGCCGCGTCGACGATCTCGTCGTAGGAGGCCGAGGGCCGGCCGATCGCGATGTTGTCCGCGACGGAGCCGGAGAAGAGGTACGCCTCCTGGGTCACCATCACGATCGCGCGCCGAAGGTCCTTCGGGTGCAGCTGCCGGAGGTCGACGCCGTCGAGGGTCACCACTCCGTCGGTCGGGTCGTAGAAGCGGGAGATGAGCTTCGCGAGCGTCGACTTGCCGGCGCCGGTCGAGCCGACCAGCGCGATCGTCTGGCCGGCGGGGATCCGCAGGTCGAAGCGCGGCAGGATCTCCCGGTCGGTCGTGTAGGCGAAGCGGACGCCCTCGAAGCCGAGCGCCCCCCGCGCCTCGCGGAGGTCGACGGGGTGCGCCGGATCCGGGACGCTCTGCTCCTCCGCGAGAACGCCCGAGATCTTCTCGAGCGCGGCCGCGGCGGACTGGTAGGAGTTGTAGAACATCGCCATCTCCTGCACCGGAGCGAAGAAGCGCCGGGTGTAGAGCAGCACGCCGAGCAGGGCGCCGATCTCGAGACCGCCGTCGAGCACCCGCATCCCGCCGAGGATGAGCACGGCCGCCATCGTGACGTTGCCGATCAGCACGAGACCGGGGTCGAAGGTGCCGAAGACGCCGAAGACCTTCTTGTAGGCGACCCGGTAGCGCTCGACGACGACGCCGAAGGCCGACTCGTTGCGCTGCTGGGTGCGGAAGGTCTGCACGGCGCGGATGCCGGTCATCGTCTCGACGAACTGGACGATCAGTCGGGACGACGCGACGCGGGTGCCGCGGAAGAGCGACTGCGAGCGCTTCTGGAACCAGCGGGTCAGGATCGCCAGCGGCACGAGGGCACAGGCGAGCACGAGGCCGCTGACGCCGTCGAGCGAGACCAGCGCGATGGCGACGAAGCCCATATAGAGGGCGCCCTGCACGAGCTGGTTGATGCCGGAGTCGAGCAGCTCGCGGATCGAGTCGAGGTCGCTGGTCTGCCGGGAGATGATCCGGCCGGAGGTGTAGTTCTCGTGGAACTCCAGGCTCAGCTTCTGGGTGTGCAGGAAGACGCGCTTGCGCAGGTCGATCAGGATCGCCTGGCTCACCCGGGCCGACAGCACGGTGTACCAGGCGACGAGGACGGCGCCGACGACGCCGGTCAGGACGTAGGCGATCACGGTGAGGACCAGCGGGGTCGCGTCGCCGTCGAGGATCGCCGGCAGCCCGTTGTCGATGCCCAGTGCGATCAGCGCCGGTCCGGCGACCTGCGCGGCGGTCGAGATCACCACGACGACGGCCGTCAGCACCAGCCGCATCCGCAGCGGGCGCAGCAGCGACCCGAGCAGCGCGAGCGAGCGCCGGCGCAGGGCCGCGGACTCCGCGCGCGTGAGGTCGTCGCGCTCCTCGGTGGATCCGAGAGTGCTCATGATCGGGTCTCCAACTCCGTGAGGTCGGTCAGGTCCGTCAGCTCGGCTTCGGCGCGCGGTCGCGAGCCGACGCGCTCGGTGCCCCGGGGACGGGCGAGCTCGTCCTCCTCGAGGCTCGAGATGACGAAGCGGTAGTGCGGGCTGCTCGCGAGCAGCTCGGTGTGGGTGCCGACCGCCGTGACGCGGCCCTCCTCGAGGAGGGCGACGCGGTCGGCGAGGGCGACGGTCGAGGGGCGGTGCGCGACGATCAGCGCGGTGGTGTCGCCGAGCACGCGGCGCAGGCCCTTCTCCACCCGCGCCTCGGTGTCGACGTCGAGGGCCGACAGCGGATCGTCCAGGACGAGGACGGCGGGCCGCGCGGCGATGGCGCGCGCGAGGGCGAGCCGCTGGCGCTGGCCGCCGGAGAGGCTCATCCCCTCCTCGCCCACGGTGGTGTCCAGCCCGTTCGGCAGGGAGTGCACGAAGTCCGCCTGGGCGATCTCGAGCGCCTCGAGCAGCTCCGCCTCCGAGGCGTCCGGGCGGCCGAGAAGCACGTTCTCGCGCACCGAGGTGGAGAAGAGCGTCGCGTCCTCGAAGGCCATGCCCACGTGGGAGCGCAGCTCGTCGCGCCGGAGGTGCCGCACGTCGACACCGTCGATCTCGATCGCCCCGCCGGTCACGTCGTAGAGGCGCGGCAGCAGCGCGGTGAGCGTCGTCTTGCCCGAGCCGGTGAGGCCGACGAGCGCCATCGTCTCGCCGGGCTCGACCTCGAGATCGACGCCGTCGAGCAGATCGGCGAAGCGCTCGGGCGCGTCCTGGTAGCGGAAGTGCACGTCTCGGAAGCTCACTCGGCCGAGCGGGCGGGCGATCGTCGCGGGCGACTCCGGATCGGTGATCGTGTTCCGGCTGTCCATCACCTCGAAGTAGCGGTCGACGGCGGTGCGCGCGTCGAACGTCATCGAGAGCAGGAAGCCGATGGACTCCACCGGCCAGCGCAGCACGGTCGCAGTGGCGAAGAAGGCGAAGAGCTCGCCGACGCTGAGCTGCCCGTCGGCCGCCAGCCAGACGCCGGCGAGGAGGCAGAGCGCGAAGGCGATGTCGGGGATGAGCAGGAGGACCACCCAGATGCCCGCGATCGCCTTCGCCTTCTCCACCTCGGTGCCGCGCAGCTTCTCCGCCTGATCGGCGAAGCCGGCGAGCGCGTGCTGGTGACGGCCGAACGCCTTGATCACGCGGATGCCGTGCACCGACTGCTCGACCGTCGTGGCGAGGTCGCCGGCCTGGTCCTGGCTGCGGCGCGCGATGCTCGAGTAGCGCTTCTCGAAGGCGAAGCCGTAGATCCAGACCGGGATCGAGCAGGCCACGAACAGCGCGCCGAGGATCGGGTTCCAGTAGACCAGGACGCCGAAGCCGACGACGATCGTCAGCGCGTTGACCACCAGCAGCACGAAGCCGAAGGCGATCCAGCGGCGGATGAGGCTGAGGTCGCTCATCGCGCGCGAGAGCAGCTGCCCGCTCTGCCAGCGGTCGTGGAACGAGACGGGCAGGTCCTGGAGCTGGCGGTAGAGCGCGGTGCGCATCCGCGCCTCGACCCGCGTGCTCGGGGTGAGCACCATCCGGCGGCGCAGCGCGATGGCGGCGGCCTCGAGCACGCCGAGCAGGAGCACGACGACGACCGGGCCGATCAGCGGGCCGAGGTCGCCGGAGCCGGCGGCGGTCGCGCCGTCGCCGAGCGGTCCGTCGACCAGCTGCTGGAGGACGATCGGGATCGCGAGCGAGACGAGGCTGGCCACGAGGGCGATCGCGATGCCGCCGACCAGGCGGGGCAGCGCGTCGCCGACGAACGGGACCAGGCGCAGCAGAGTGCGGAGGGTGTTCGGGCGCTTCGGAGCGGCGGGCGGAGAGGACTGTGCGAGCACGGTGCTGGGCTTTCGCGACGGAGGACGGAGCCCTGCGGCACCGTGGCGTCGCGAGGGCGGGGATGCCGCCGGCCCCTTGCGGGCCTCTGGGCAGCCTTGAAGGCTATACCCGGTCCCTCGGCGGCGTCCACCGCTCGGCGACCGCGGGCGCGGATCGTCGGGTCCCTCCCTCCTCCACGACCGAGCCCGCTGGACGAACCCGCGCGAGCGGCGCCGAGGCCGTCAGCGCACCCGCACCGACAGGCAGGTCACGCAGCCCTCGAGCTTCTCGAACTCCGAGATGTCGACCGTCACGACGCGGTAGCCGAGCTCGCGGAGCAGCTCCGCGCTCCGCGGCGCGGACGCCGCCATCAGCAGCGTGTCCGGGCCGAGCACGACCACGTGGGCGCCGCCCTCCTCCGGCATCGGCAGGAAGGAGGGGAAGAGCCGCGGCTCGTCGACGACGGACTCCCAGCCGATCACGGTGCCGTCCGGCAGCGCGGTGACGGCGCTCTTGAGGTGCAGCGCGCGGGTGAGCGGGACCGCGACGACGCTCAGGCCGAGCGGACGGAGCAGGGCCCGCAGCTGCGCGACGCCCTCGGCGTTGGTGCGGCCGCCGCGGCCGACGTAGACGGTCGAGCCGACGCGGAGGACGTCGCCGCCCTCCAGGGTGCCGGGCGCCTCGATCCGGTGCACGATCAGGTCGAGAGCGCGAGCCGCCTCCTCCGCGCCGTCCACCTCGCCGCGGCGCGACTCGGCGCCCGGGCGGGTGAGGACCGCGTGCCCGTCGACGACGAGCAGCGCGTCCTCGAGGAAGACGGAGTCGGGCAGCTCGGGCGCCGTGGCGACCTGGACGGTCTCCCAGCCGGCCTCCTCGAGCGCATCGACGTACTCCTCCCACTGCTGCAGCGCCTTCACCCGGTCGACCGGGACGCGCTCGAGGTGGGTGAGCTCGCCGGCGTCGAGGTCGTCCGCGGGCTGCCGGATGAGGGCGATGCGGCGCTCCGGACGGGCGGTGGCGGCCGAGGACTTCCGGGCGCGGGCAGGTGTCGATGCGACGGCGATGCGGTGGCCGAGGGTCGCGGCGGCGATCACGAAGGCGAGCAGGAAGACGAGGTTGAGCCCGCCGAAGGTCGCGACGATCGATCCCCAGACCTCCCCGGTGATCGGGGTGCCGCTCGCGCTCGCCTGCACGAGCGTGCCGAAGACGGCGCCGACGAGCCCCGCGACGAGTCCGGCGATCGCCGCCGTCCAGGCGCGGGCGAGCAGTCCGGCCGCCGCGAGGACGAGCACCACCACGAAGGCGAGCACGCTCGAGAGCAGGAAGTAGGCGTTGACCTGCGGGATCGACGTCGGCGCCAGCTGGTTGCCGATGAAGAAGGCGAGCAGGTTGGCGAGGTGGGCCGCGACCGCCGTGGCCGCCGCGGCGGCGAGCGCCGTCAGCAGGCGCCGCCCCACGGTCGGGGCGTTCGCGGTGGTCGGAGCGGTGGGCGCGTTCAGCGTCGAGTCGGAGGGCACCCGGAGACCCTACGCGCCCGCACCCCTGCGCCCCCTGCCCAGACCCTTGCAGCCGTCTGAGAGCCGCGCCCCGGGCCGCGCCCCGCCCGCTCCCCCGCCACTCCTCAAAAGTTGCGGTAGTCGCGCGCCACCACCGCAACTTCCCGCGAGTGGAGCACCAGTCCCGCGCACGCCGCCCGCCGACCCCGCAGAAGTTGAGGTACCCGCGCTCCACTACCGCAGCTTCTGGAGAGTGACGGCGCGGCGCCGGGCTCGCTCCCCGAGTCCGCAGAAGTTGCGGTAATCGCACCCCACTACCGCAACTTCTGGAGAGTGGGTGCGCGGCGTCGGGCTCGCACCCCGAGTCCGCAAATCTTGTCGTACTCGACGCTCGACTACGACAACTTCTGAGGAGTGGAGCGGGCAGACCCCGACTCCCGAAGGGAGAGGCCGCGTGCGGGGATCGCGTGCCAAGCGATTCCCGCGGCGGCCGACGCGACCCGCTCCGCGGAACGCACCACCCGCGGAGCCGACCGCGCCACGCCGCGCAGGGAGCGGCGTGGAAGACAGCACCGGGAGAGGCGCTTCATCGGGGATCGCGTGCCAAGCGATTCCCGAGAGCGCCGACGCGACCCGCTCTGCGGAACGCACCACCCGCGGAGCCGACCGCGCCACGCCGCGCGAGGAGCGGCGTGGAAGAAGGCGCCCACTGAGCGCCTGCGGCGCTCAGTGGAAGAAGTGCCGCTCCCCCGTCGTGTACATGGTGACGCCGGCGCGCTTCGCGGCCTCGATGACCTCGGGGTCGCGGACCGAGCCGCCGGGCTGGACGACGGCCTTCACGCCGGCCGCGAGGAGGACCTCGAGGCCGTCGGCGAAGGGGAAGAACGCGTCGGAGGCGGCGACGGAGCCGGGGGCGCGGTCGCCGGCGCGGGAGACGGCGAGGTGGCAGGAGTCGACGCGGTTGACCTGGCCCATGCCGACGCCGACGGAGGCGCCGCCCTTGGCGAGCAGGATCGCGTTGGACTTGACGGCGCGGCAGGCCTTCCAGGCGAACTCGAGGTCGAGCATCGTGTCGGCATCGGCGGGCTCGCCGGCGACGAGCTCCCAGCCGGAGCTGACCTCGCCGGGGCCGCCGACGAAGCGGTCGGGCTCCTGCAGCAGGATGCCGCCGGAGATCTGCTTGAACTCGGTCTCGACGGGGGCGTAGAAGTCGGGGAGCTGCAGCAGGCGCAGGTTCTTCTTGGTCTTCAGCACCTCGAGCGCCTCGGGCTCGAAGCCGGGGGCGACGAGCACCTCGGTGAAGATCTCCTTCACCGTCTCGGCCATGGCGAGGGTGACGGTCCGGTTCGCGGCGATGACGCCGCCGAAGGCCGACACCGGATCGCACTCGTGCGCGCGGCGGTGCGCGGACGCGATGGGGTCGATGGCCTTCGCGCCGGCGATCGCGATGCCGCACGGGTTGGCGTGCTTGATGATCGCGACGGCGGGGAGGACGAAGTCGTAGGCCGCGCGGACGGCCGCGTCGGCGTCGACGAAGTTGTTGTACGACATCTCCTTGCCGTGCAGCTGGCGCGCCTGGGCGATGCCCGTGCCGTCGGGCGAGACGTAGAGCGCCGCCTTCTGGTGCGAGTTCTCGCCGTAGCGGAGCACCTGCTGCCGGGTGCCGCGGATCTCGACCGAGCCGGGGAACTCCGACTCGCCGCCCGCCTCCTGCCCGGCGAACCAGGCGGCGACGGCGGAGTCGTACGAGGCGGTGTGTGCGAAGGCGCGCGCGGCGAGCGTGCGGCGGGCGGCGAGCGTCGTGCCGCCGCTGCCGAGCGCGGCCACGATGCCGGCGTAGTCGGCCGGATCGACGACGATCGCCACGTTGGCGTGGTTCTTCGCCGAGGCGCGGACGAGCGCAGGGCCGCCGATGTCGATGTTCTCGACCACGGTCGGCGCGTCGGCGCCGCCGGCGACGGTCTCGCGGAAGGGGTAGAGGTTCACGACGACGAGCTCGAACGGCGCGATCTCGAGCTGCTCGAGCTGCTCGCGGTGCGAGGCGAGGCGCACATCGGCGAGGATGCCCGCGTGCACGCCGGGGTGCAGGGTCTTCACCCGGCCGTCGAGCGACTCCGGGAAGCCGGTCACGGCGGAGACATCGGTGACCGAGTGGCCCGCGTCGCGGATGGTCGCGGCGGTCGAGCCGGTGGAGACCAGCTCGACGCCGGCGCCGGCCAGCGCCGAGGCGAGCTCGAGCAGTCCGGTCTTGTCGCTGACCGAGATCAGCGCCCGGCGAACGGGGACGACATCGCGGTCGTCGTAGCTGCTGGGGTCGTGTGCGGTGATGCTCATGCGCGGGCGAGCTCCTCGAGGTCGACGGTTCCGTGGGCGATGTCGAGCACCGTCTGCACCAGCAGGCGACGCTCGATGGTCTTGATGCGCTCGTGCAGCGCGTGCTCGCTCTCGCCGGGGAGCACGGCGAGGCTCTCCTGGGCGATGACCGGGCCGGTGTCGACGCCGGTGTCGATGACGTGCACCGTCACTCCGGTCTCGGTGGCGCCGGCGGCGAGGGCGTCGCGGACGGCGTGCGCGCCGGGGAAGAGCGGCAGCAGGGCGGGGTGCGTGTTGATCATCCGCGGGCTGAGCGCGTCGACGACGACGGGCGGCAGGATCCGCATGAAGCCGGCGCAGACGACGAGGTCGGGCTGCCAGCCCTGGATCTGCTCGAGCAGCTCCGCGCCCCAGGCGTCGCGGGAGGCGAAGGCGCCGGGCGTGACGGTGAAGGAGGGGACGTCGTGCGCCTCGGCGTGGCGCAGGCCGTCGGCGTCGGTGTCGCTGCCGACCGCCACGACGCGGGCGGGGAAGCGGTCGTCGCGCGTCGCCTCGAGCAGCGCGCGGAGATTGGAGCCACCGCCGGAGATGAGGACGACCAACTTCAGCACTGCGCAAGTCTAGGGGGACGCCTCCGCGGCGACCACCGGCGGTCGGGCCCGGCGCTCAGCCGCGGCGGATGCGGCCGGCGGCCAGCCCGAGACCCGCGGCGAGCGCCAGCTCGAGCGCCGCGAACGCCCCGACGAGCAGCGGGTCGGGCCCGACCTGGACGAGGCGCCCCGGCCCGGCCGCTCCCGCCGAGAACCAGGCGAGCAGCCCGAGCAGCAGACCGCCGACCACACCGATGCCGCCCGCCGCAGCCGCACCCCAGCGCAGCAGCGAGCGCCCGTCGAGCCCCTCGACGACCTCCGCGCGCATCCGCCAGCCGGCGAGGAAGCCCGCCAGGAGCGGCACCAGCAGACCGAGGAAGGCGAAGGCGAGCTCGCCCTGCGGCAGCGCCGCGAGCACGGGGATCGAGGGGATCGGGCCGAGCAGCGTCCCGGCCGGAGCGACCGACGAGCCGGCGCCGAGGGCGAAGCCCGGTCCGATCAGCCAGCTCGCCGCCCAGATCACCAGGTTCGGGAGGATCGCCAGCTGCCCGAGCGTCAGCGCCAGGCCGCCGAGCGCCTCCCCGCCGAGACCCTCGTAGAGCGCGACGACGGCGGCGTAGTCGGCGACCAGCAGCACCGCGACGAGCACGCCGGCGACGCCGATCACACCGGCCGCCGCGAGCGTCCCGCCCCGCAGTGAGGCGAGGACGAGCGGCGCGGCCGGGTAGGGCAGGCGGTGCAGCGTCCGCTCGGCGAACTCGCCGATCGGGTCGCGCTCGCCGCTCCTGGCCGAGTGGGTCGCGGCTCCGATCACCACGCCGAGGCCGAAGACGAGCGGCGGGAGCAGCGTGCCCTGCAGGACGTCGACCCGGGCGACGTCGGTGGTCGCGCCGAGGGTCACCAGCAGCGCGACGAGGAGGTAGGTGGCGATCGCGGAGCCGATGCCGAGCAGGCGGTAGGGCGACTCCTGCGCGCGACGGCCCGTGCGGGCGCCGAGCAGGATCGCGAGGAGCGCGAAGGCGAGCGGCGCGATCGTGATCGCGAACGGCTGCCCGCCGTCCGGCAGCCCGAGCGCCAGCGGGGAGTCGGGGGCGAAGGCGGCCTGCAGATCCGCGCCGTGACCGAGCAGCCAGGCGTCCGCGGCGACGCGCCAGAAGACGCTCCAGTCGACCGCCGTGTCGTACTGGACGGCCCAGAGGATCGTCAGCGGCACGAGCGGGATCGCGAGCCCGATCAGCGCCGAGAGCGCGGCGTCGAAGGCGGCGAGGAGTGCGACGGTGATCCGGTTCATGAGCCTGTCGAGCCTATCGGCGGCCCCGCCCGGCACCGCTCAGCGACGCCCCGGACGAGGAGCGGAAGCCCTGCCCGACTGACGACGTCGGGTCTCGATACGCCCCTCCGGGGCTACTCGACCAGCATGGGCTGCTCATGCTCATCGACGCGCGTCGGGACGGCCCCATCACGCTGTGAACGAGCAGCCCGCGCAGCGGGCGAATGCATGCTGATCGAGTAGCCCGCGCAGCGGGCGTATCGAGATCCACCCGCCTCACGGGACGGACCGTCCCCTAGGGTCGAGCCGTGACGACCAGCGCCTCCCGCACCGAGCGCGGACTCGACCGCCTGGTGAACTTCACCGACGCGACGGTCGCCATCGCGATCACGTTCCTCGTGCTCCCCCTCGTCGACGTCGTCGAGGAGGGCGGTGCGACCGACCTCGGCGCGCTGCTCGCCGGCCACTACGGCACCCTCTCGGCCTTCTTCATCACCTTCGCTGTGATCGGTCGGCTGTGGCTGGTGCACCACGCGGTCTTCGAGGGCGTGGCCCGCTACTCCCCCGCGCTGGTCGCGGTGAACTTCGTCTGGCTGGCGGCGATCGTGCTGCTGCCGTTCGCAGCCAATCTGCTGTCGAACGTCTTCACCACCGACCCGAGCGTGTTCGCGCTCTACATCGGCACCATGATCGTCGCGAGCACCGCGACCCTGGCGATGCAGCTGATCCTGCGCCGGGACCCCGCCCTCCTCGTGCCCGGCACGGACCCGCTCCGCTCGCTCTCGCGCTCGCTGATCGTGCTCGCGCTGCTGGCCGCCGCGCTCGTGCTCGCCGTCACCGTCCCGAGCGTCAACATGTTCGCGCTCCTGCTGCTGCTGCTCTCCGGCCCGATCGAGCGCCTGGTGCACCGCGGGCACGCGCCCGAGCGGCACCGGCCCACCCGCACGGAGCGGGGCCTCGACCGCCTGGTGAACTTCTCGGACGCGACCGTGGCCATCGCGATCACGATCCTGGTGCTCCCGCTGGTCGAGCTCGCCCCCGAGATCGGCCGCGACGGCGGCGGCGTGGGCGAGGTCCTCGGCCGGCACCTCGACTCGGTGCTCGCCTTCGCGCTCTCCTTCACGCTGATCGCGGTGTTCTGGATGCCGCACCACCGGGTCTTCGAGCTGGCCGGCGACTACGACGCGGGGCTGGTCTGGCTCGATCTGCTCTGGCTGGTCGCGATCGCGTTCTTCCCGTTCTCGACCAGCGCCATCGCCCTGCTGCCCGACTCGCGCGCGACGATCGGTCTCTACATCGGCACGATGGTCGTGGTGAGCGGCGCACTGCTGCTGATCGAGCTGCGGCTGCGGCGCCGACCGCACCTGCTGCGGGAGGGCGCCGGGCCGGTCCGGCTCGCTCCCGCCGTCGTCCCGTTCGCGCTCCTCGTGCTCGCCCTCGCGCTCGCGCTGCTCGTGCCCTCCGTCGGGCTCTGGTGGCTGCTGCTGCTGATCGCCCAGCGCCCGCTCTCGCTGCTCCTGCTGCGCCGGGTCTAGGCGGCCGGCGTCCAGCCCAGCCGCGGCGCGATCTCCGCGGCGATCGTCCGCAGGATCCGCCGGTGCGACTCGACCCCGCCGACCGCGGGCAGCGTGATCGTGAGCGAGTCCGACTCCGCCAGCGCGGGGTCGGCCGCGAGCGAGGCGACGATCTCGTCGGCCGTGCCGAGGTGCAGCGGGCTGAAGCGCATCGGCGCCGCGATGATCGAGCGGTCGGCGGTGCGCGGCCGGCCGTCGTCGTCCATCCGCGCGAGGTAGCCCTCGATGAAGGGGCGGTGCGCCTCCTCGTCGGCGGGGCCGGTCAGCGGCAGCACGATGCGCCCCGCCGTGACCCGCGAGGTGCGCCCGGGGCGGGCGGCGGCGAAGGCCTCGCGGTAGGCGCGGATCTGCGCGGCCTGCTGCTCCGCGAACGACAGCCCGGTCTCCTCCGTGTTCAGCGTCGAGACCTGGAGGTGCATGCCCTGCTCCCCGGCGCGGACCGCGGAGGCGGTGGTGCCGGCGCCGTACCAGAGCCGGTCGGCCAGACCGGGCGCGTGCGGCTGCTGCACGAGCGGATCGCCGACCGGCACCGACATCAGTGCCGACTCCGCGATGCCGAGCACCGAGCCCGAGAGCGCATCGCGCAGGCGCTCGATCCGCTCCTGCGCCTCGGCGCGGAACTCCCGCTCTGCCTGCCCGAAGACGCCGTCGAAGACCGAGGCGAGGTGCGCGAATCCGCTGCTGACGCCGAGGTCGAGTCGGCCGCCGGAGAGCAGGTCCACGGTGGCCGCGTCCTCGGCGAGGCGGACGGGCGACTCGTAGCGCGCGCCGATCACGGCGGTGCCGAGGCGCAGGCGCCGGGTGCGCTGCGAGGCGGCGGCGAAGAAGGTCATCGGCGAGGCGAGGAAGCGCTCGAAGTGCCGCACGCGCACCCAGCCGGTGTCGTAGCCGAGCTCCTCCGCGAGCTCGAACAGCGCGAGGCCGTCCTCGAGGCTCCTCGCCGCGTCACCCGGCTGCTCGGGGCCCTCCGGGTAGGGCACGAAGGTCAGGAAGTCGAGTCCGAGGCGGCGGGTCACCCCTGCACGCTACCGCCGCCGGGGGCCCGAACGACCGACGGGACCCCCTGCCGAGCAGAGGATCCCGTCCGATCGTGTCCCGCGGCGCGCGCGGGACGTGAGTGCGCTACAGCGCCGCGTACACCTCGCGGAGCAGGTCGGCCGTCTCGGAGGGCGTCTTGCCCACGCGGACTCCGGCGGCCTCGAGGGCCTCCTTCTTCGCCTGCGCGGTGCCCGCGGAGCCGGAGACGATGGCGCCGGCGTGGCCCATCGTCTTGCCCTCGGGAGCGGTGAAGCCCGCGACGTAGCCGACGACCGGCTTGGTGACGTTCGCCTTGATGAAGTCGGCCGCGCGCTCCTCGGCGTCGCCGCCGATCTCGCCGATCATCACGATCGCCTTGGTCTCGGGGTCGGCCTCGAACGCCGCGAGGGCGTCGATGTGCGTGGTGCCGATGATCGGGTCGCCGCCGATGCCGATGGCGGTCGAGAAGCCCAGATCGCGCAGCTCGTACATCATCTGGTAGGTCAGCGTGCCCGACTTGGAGACGAGGCCGATCGGGCCCTTGCCGGTGATCGTCGCGGGGGTGATGCCCACGAGCGACTCGCCCGGCGTGATGATGCCGGGGCAGTTCGGGCCGATGATCCGGGTCTTGTTGCCCTTCTCCTGGGCGTAGGCCCAGAACTCGGCCGAGTCCTGCACCGGGATGCCCTCGGTGATGACGACGAGGAGGCCGATCTCGGCGTCGATCGCCTCGATGACGGCGTCCTTCGAGAAGGCGGGCGGGACGAACGCGATCGACACGTCGGCGCCGGTGGCCTCGATGGCCTCCTTGACGGTGCCGAAGACGGGCAGCTCGACGTCGCCGTGGGTGACGGTCGTGCCGGCCTTGCGGGCGTTGACGCCGCCGACGACGTTCGTGCCGGCCTTGAGCATCAGCGCGGTGTGCTTGGTGCCCTCGCCGCCGGTGATGCCCTGGACGATGACCTTGGAGTCCTTGTTGAGGAAGATCGACATGCTTGTTCTCTGATTCCTTGAGTCGAGGGGGTCGTTACGCGGCGGCGAGTGCGGCGGCCTTGTCGGCGCCCTCGTCCATCGTCGCGGCCAGGGTGATGAGCGGGTTGGCGGCGGCCTCGAGGATCGCGCGGCCCTCCTCCACCTTGTTGCCGTCGAGGCGCACGACGAGCGGCTTGGTCGCCGAGTCGCCGAGGATCTCGAGGGCCTGCAGGATGCCGTTGGCGACCGCGTCGCAGGCGGTGATGCCGCCGAAGACGTTGACGAAGACGCTCTTGACCTGCTCGTCGCCGAGGATCACGTCGAGGCCGTTCGCCATCACCTGGGCGGAGGCTCCGCCGCCGATGTCGAGGAAGTTGGCGGGCTTCACGCCCTTGTGCTTCTCGCCGGCGTAGGCGACGACGTCGAGCGTGGACATGACCAGGCCCGCGCCGTTGCCGATGATGCCGACCTCGCCGTCGAGCTTCACGTAGTTGAGGTCGTTCTCCTTGGCCTTGGCCTCGAGCGGGTCGGCCGCGTCCTTGTCCTCCAGCGCGGCGTGCTCGGGGTGGCGGAAGCCGGCGTTCTCGTCGATCGAGACCTTGCCGTCGAGCGCGACGATGTCGCCCTCCTCGGTGAGCACGAGCGGGTTGACCTCGACGAGCGTGGCGTCCTCGCCGGTGTAGACGTCGTAGAGCTTCACGAGCACGGGGGCGACCTTGGCGATCAGCTCCTCCGGGAACTTCGCCGCGCGGGCGATCTCCTCGGCCTTGGCCTGGTCGATGCCCTGGCCGGGGACGACCTCGACGCGCGCGAGCGCCTCGGGGCGCTCGACGGCGAGCTGCTCGATCTCCATGCCGCCCTCGTAGGAGGTGAGCGAGAGGTAGGAGCGGTTCGCCCGGTCGAGCAGGACCGAGAAGTAGAACTCGCGGTCGATGCGGGCGCCACCGGCGACCATGACGCGCTTGACGACGTGGCCCTTGATGTCCAGACCGAGGATCGACTTCGCCGCCTCGAACGCGTCGTCCGCGGTCTTCGCGACCTTCACGCCGCCAGCCTTGCCGCGGCCGCCGATCTTGACCTGCGCCTTGACGACGGTGACGCCGCCCAGCTTCTCCGCCGCGGCGCGCACCTCCTCCGGCGTGTCGGCGACGATGCCGGGGAGCACGGGCACGCCGTACTTCTCGAACAGATCACGGGCCTGGTATTCGAAGAGATCCACGCTGCATTCCCATTCCGCGCCGAGCGCGCTTGCGTTCCGAGTCCGAGGTCGGCCCACGGCGCCGGCGGTCCGTGCTGTCCGGATCCGCGCTGGTGGTCCGCTGCGCTGTCCGGAGTCTCGGCACGGTTCTGTGTCGGCACTCTTCCTGGGCCGCGCCAACTCTACTCCGGACCCCGCGGGCGCTTCCTGCGCCGGGGGGCGCACAGCCGCGGACTGTGGAGAGGTGGCCGGAACGCGCAGTGGGGAGGGACCTGCCCCGCGTACCGTGGAGGAATGCCCCTGCGCGCGCCCGTCCACCGCGACGTCTTCCGCGAGGGCGTCTTCCTCGTCGCGGGCGCGCGCGCCATCCTCCTGCAGATCGCGCACCCCGCCGTCGGCGCCGGCGTCGCCGAGCACTCCGACTTCGTCCACCGCGCGCTCGGCCGGCTGTTCGGCACCCTCTCCTACCTCTACGCCCTGCAGTTCGGCAGCCCCGAGGACGTCCGCTCCGTCCAGCGCCGGGTGAACCGCGCGCACGCGCCGGTCCGCGGCCCCGGCTACACCGCGTTCGATCCGGAGCTCCAGCGCTGGGTCGCCGCGACGATCACCCAGTCGATGCTCCAGCTCCACGAGGGCGCCTTCGGCCCGCTCGGCCGCGAGGAGGCGGACGAGATCGTGCACCGCTCCCGCGTCGTCGGCACCGCGCTGCAGATGCCCGAGGAGCTCTGGCCCGACTCCCGCGCGGCCTTCGACTCCTACTGGCAGCGGGAGCTCGCCCGGCTCGAGGTCACGCCCGCCGCGCGCCGGGTCGCCCACGACCTGCTCGACGGCGGGATCGCCGCCTGGTGGCTGCGCCCGGTCGGCCCTTACCTGAGGCTGATGACGGCGGGCCTCCTGCCACCGGAGCTCCGCGCGCCGTTCGGCTTCCGCTGGAGCGCGCGGCAGCAGTCGCGGTTCGACCGGGCGCTCGCCCGCACCTTCGCCGTCTACCGCGTCCTGCCGACCGCGGTGCGCACCGCGCCGAGCCGGTTCTTCCTGGCCCGGGTGCGCGCGGAGTCCGACCGGAGTCTCAGAAGCCGGCCGTGATCGTCCAGCCCGCGTAGGCGGCGAGCTCCAGCCCGAGCGCCTGCGCCGCGGCGCGCGCCTCGTCCTGCCCGCGCTCGTCGCGGACGTCGACGCTGATCGGCACGCTGTCGCCGAAGCCCGCGACCGAGACCCGCGCGCTGGTCGGCCCGCTGTAGAGCGGGACGTGCGCATCCGCGGTGCGCGCGCCGACCACCCGCGAGCCGGTCGCCTCCGCGATCACGGCCAGCGCGAACGGCGCCGTCGCGATCGTCTCGGTGTAGAGCGTGGCCTCGCCGCGCATGCCGTCCTCCTCCGTGCTCGTCGCTTCGCCGGCGCGGTCGTCCGATCGACCCGGCGGCTCGACCGACTGTACGGGCGCCGGCGCGACGGAGTCGGCACTGCCCTTCTCGCCGTGCGAAGAGGATGATGACGCCTGCGGGCACTCGAAGAGGAGGCGTTCATGGACGCGGTCGTGGTCGGGATCGGCGGAGCGGGCCGGAGCGGGGCCGCCCTGCACTGGGCGCTCGAGTTCGCGCGGGCGCATCGCCTGCCCGTCGAGTTCGTCGCCGTGGTCGAGCCGCCCCGGGCCGGCCTGGGCGGCGCGGGCTCTGCTCAACGCGTGCTCGCGGACGAGGCCCTCGACGAGGCCCGCTCGGTCGCCGCGGCGGACGCCCCGGAGGTGACCGTGCGCTCGCGGGTGCTCGAGGGTGCGACCGTCCACGTGCTCGCCGACGCCGCTCCGGCCGGCGCCCTGCTCGTCCTCGGCGCCCATCCGCTCAGCCGCCGCGCCGTCGCCCGGAGCGCCCCGGTCGCCGTGCGGGTCGCCGCGGCCTCCCGCTCGGCCGTCGCGCTGATCCCCGAGCCCGACGGCGGGGAGCGGACCCGGACGGGAATCGCCGTCGGCGCGGACGGCTCGGAGGTCTCGCTCTCGGCGATCCGCTTCGCCGCCGACGAGGCCGACCGCCGGCACGAGCCGCTGCTCGCCCTGCACGCCTGGCAGCTCCCCGGCGCCTGGAGCGAGTCCGTGCCCGTCGAGCGCCGCGTCATCGAGGCGATCGAGGAGGACGAGAACCTCCTGCTCGCCGAGTCACTGGTCGGCCTCGGCGACTCGCACCCCGATCTCGAGGTGCGCCGCTCGCTCGTCCGCGGCGACCCGGTCGAGCGCCTCACCGCGCTCGCGGCCTCCTCGCGCCTCCTCGTGATCGGGAGTCACGGACGCGGCGCGTTCCTGCGCCTGCTGCTCGGCTCGGTCAGCCACAGCCTGGCGCTGAGTGTTCCGGGCCCGCTCGTCGTGCTCCGGCACCCCGAGCGCGCACGCTGAGCATCCGGTGCGGCGCCCTTGAACGGCGCCTCCCCCGGATCTACCGTGGAGAACCCGGCACACCGCCAGGGCCGTCAACGACGACTGGAGCCCCGATGAGCATCACCGAACCGCGAACCGCCGAGGCACCCGCCGCACCCCCGCCCCCGGCCGGGTTCGGCAGCGTCTCGGTCGCGGCGATCCTGGCGGAGGCGGCCCGCCGCACGCCGCGGACGATCGCGGTCCGGGTCGGCCCGCAGGCCATCGACTACGGGACCCTCTGGGAGCAGACCCGCGCCTACGCCGGTGCTCTCCGCGCGCAGGGCATCGGCCCCGGCGACCGGGTCGCGCTGCTGATCCCGAACGTCCCCGACTTCCCGCGCGGCTACTTCGCCGTCCTCGCCCTGGGCGCCGTCGTGGTGCCGGTGCACGCGCTGCTCAAGCACGACGAGATCGCCTACGTGCTGCGCGACTCCGGAGCGACCGCTCTGATCTGCGCCGCCCCGCTGCTGGCCGAGGGCGCCGCCGGAGCGGCCCTGGCCGATGTGCCCGTGCTGAGCGTCCTGGTGCCCGACAGCATGGAGAGCCCGTTCCCCCGCCTCGAGGACCTCGCCGCCGACGCGACGCCGATCGACACCTACGTGCCGCGCTCGCCGTTCGACACCGCGACGATCCTCTACACCAGCGGCACCACCGGCCGGCCCAAGGGCGCCGAGGGCACGCACTTCGCGATCGTCTCGCAGTCCGACGTGCTCCTGATGAACACCTTCGACCTGCACCAGGGTGACGTCGTCCTCGGCGCGCTGCCGCTCTTCCACACCTTCGGCCAGGTCTGCGCGATGAACACCGCGTTCCGCACCGCCGCGACCGTGGTGCTCGTGCCCAAGTTCGACGGCGACGCCGCGCTCGAGGCGATGATCGCGCACGAGTGCACCGTGTTCGAGGGCGTGCCGACGATGTACGTCGCGCTGCTCGACGCCGCGACCCGCCGTGAGGACCGCCCGCCGCTGCGCTACGCGGTCTCCGGCGGAGCGGCCCTGCCCGTCGCCGTGATCGAGCGGTTCCGCGAGGTGTTCGGCGTCGAGATCTACGAGGGCTACGGCCTCACGGAGACCTCGCCCGTCGCGACGTTCAACCACGTCGGTGTCCCGCCGCGCGCCGGCACCGTCGGCACGCCGATCTGGGGCGTGGACGTCGAGGTCGCCCGCCCCGAGGTCGTCGACCGGATCGAGCTGCTCCCCCGCGGCGAGCTCGGCGAGATCGTGGTCCGCGGCCACAACCTGATGAAGGGCTACCTCGGCAACCCGGAGGCGTCCGCCGCCGCGGTCGTCGACGGCTGGTTCCGCACCGGCGACCTCGGCACCAAGGACGACGAGGACTACATCCGCATCCTCGACCGGACCAAGGACATGATCATCCGCAACGGCTACAACGTGTACCCGCGCGAGGTCGAGGAGGTCCTGATCGGGCACTCCGCCGTGGCCAACGCCGCCGTCTTCGGCGTCCCCGACGAGAAGCACGGCCAGGAGATCATGGCCGCCGTCGTGCTGCTGCCCTCGGCGACGGCGACCGCGGAGGAGCTGATCGCCTACGCCAACGAGCACCTCGCCGCCTTCAAGTTCCCCCGCCGCATCGAGCTCGTCGACGCTCTCCCCCTCGGCCCCAGCGGCAAGATCCTCAAGCGCGAGCTCGTCGCCCAGTACTCCTGACCCCGGCCCGGGTCCGCCCCTCCCCGCGAGATGCCACTTGTGCACGCCTTTCCCGGCGTGTCGCGCTCATAAGTGGCATCTCGCGGGGGCGGGCGTCCTTCGGATGCCGCCCTGTACGGGGGACACGGAGGAGGGGTCACGTGGGGCATGCTGAGGCGTCCCGCCGCGCCACCAGGAAGAAACGACGATGAGCCCCCGCCACCCGCACCTCCCGCCCGATCTGCCGGGTCGCGCCCGCCGGAACGCCCGCTCCGCCGATCCGCGGTCCGCCGTCCGCCGGAGGGCGGCCGCCCTGCCCGCCCTCCTCCGGTCCGCGGGCCGGCCGCAGGACAGCGTTCCCGCCGCCCCCGCCTCCGCGGACCGCAGCCCGTCCGGGCGGCGGCCGCTGCGGGCGGGATCGCTGCGGCTCACCCGCCTCCGCCTCACGCCGCTGCAGTGGGTCGTCGGTGGCGTCACCGCCTTCCTCGCCCTCGTCGCCTGGCTGACGGGCGGGCCCTGGTCGGCGCTGATCATGGTCGCTCTCGTCGTGCTGATCACGGCCGCCTACGGTGTGCTCCTGCGCCGGCCGACCTGGCTCGGACTGCCGCGCCGCCGCCGCGCCTCAGCCATGACGGGGGCCGCCGCGATGCTCGTGCTCGTCCTGAGCACCTCGGCGTTCGGAGCCACGTCCGCGCCGGCACCGGCCGACGAGCAGGCGGTGGCGTCCGGGACCGAGAGCCCGGCGTCGTTCGCCGCCGCTCCGACCCGCACGACCACGCCGGCGCCCACCCGCACGCCGACGCCGACCCCGACCGTCCTGATCACGACCGAGCAGGTCACCGAGACCGCTCCTATCGCCCGCTCCTCGCGCTCCGAGGACGACCCGAGCGCAGCGCAGGGCACGAGCACCGTCGTCGCGGGCGTCGACGGCGTGCTCACCCGCACCTTCGAGGTCGTCAAGCACGACGGCGTCGAGGTCTCCCGCGCGCAGCTGTCGGAGGCGGTCACCACACCCGCGGTCGACGACGTCACCCGCGTCGGCACGCTGGTCCCGGCCCCCGCCCCAGCCCCGGTCGCCGCGGCAGCCGACGCCGACTGCCACTCCAGCTACGCCGGCGAGTGCGTCCCGATCGCCTCCGACGGCGACTGCGCCTCCGGAAAGGGCGACGGCCCCGTCTACATCCAGGGCCCGGTCACGGTCGTCGGCCCCGACAGCTACCGCCTCGACAACGACGGCGACGGCATCGCCTGCGACAAGTAACCCCCTCCCCCGCCGCGAGATGCCACTTGTGCACGCGACACGCCGTGTCGAGCGTGCACAAGTGGCATCTCGCGGAGGGGGTCAGCTCAGGAGGGACCAGACCAGCGAGGCGAGCACGGCGCCGACCAGGGCGCCCGCGATCACCTGAGCGGGAGTGTGCGCGCCGAGGCGCACGCGCGACCAGCCGGTCCAGAGCGCGATCGGCACGGTGATCAGCAGCGACCACGGGCCGTAGGCGATCAGCACCACCACCGCGCAGGTCGCGACGACCGCGGCGTGCCCCGACAGCTTCCAGCCGAGGTTGACGATCCCGATCACCGCGAGCACCGCGACCGTCACCACGCCGAAGGTCGTGACCGCGGCGGGCGCGCCGAGCACGGCGAGCAGCACGAGCCCGACCACGATCGAGACCAGCGCGAGCCCGATCGGCAGGGCCCGCTCGCGGCGGTCCGGCACGTGGTGATCGCCGCGGATCCGCCCCGCGCGCATCAGCAGCCGCACGACGAGGTACGGCAGCACGCCGACGAACAGCGCCGCGAGTGCTCCCCAGGCCACGCCCAGCAGCGGCGGGTCGGCGACCCGCGCGCCCACGATCAGCGGGACGACCATCGCCAGCACCGGCGGCGCGAACGCCTCCGTCGCCACCCGCGCCGCGAGCGGCCCGCGCCCCCTCGACCCGGAGTCGCCCGCAGGGCCTCTGAAGCGGCTCAGGACTCGTCGACCGGCACGGGGCATTCCGACCGGCTCAGATCTTCTCGATGGGCGCGACCTTGATCAGCAGCTTCTTGGCGCCGACCTGGTCGAAGAGCACGTGCGCGACCCGCTTGCTGCCCTCGCCGGTGACCGCGTTCACGCGGCCCTCGCCGAAGTCGGTGTGCCGGATGCGGTCGCCCGCGATCAGCTCGAGGTCGCCGTTGTCGCGCACCATCCCGGTGATCCGGTTGGGGAACTCGCCCTTCGCCTTCGGCGCCGCGGCGAGCGCCTGGCGGAACTCGGTGTTCGACTTCGAGCGGCCGAACCCGGGACGCTGCGCGTTCAGCGCCCGCGGCTGCGTGCCGCCGCGCGAGGTCGCCGCCCCCGGCGACTGCCGCCACTCGATCAGCTCGGCCGGGATCTCCTGGAGGAACCGGCTCGGCATCGCGACCGACGTCTCGCCGTACTGCGCGCGGGTCATCGCGAGCGAGAGGTAGAGCCGCTTGCGCGCGCGGGTGATGCCCACGTAGAACAGCCGCCGCTCCTCCGCCGGGCCGCCCGGCTCGTTCGCCGAGATGCGGTGCGGGAGCAGGTCCTCCTCGATGCCGGTGAGGAACACCGCGTCGTACTCGAGCCCCTTCGCGGTGTGCAGGGTCATCAGCGACACGGTCCCCGAGTCGTCGTCGAGGTCGTCCGCCGCGGCGACCAGCGACACCTCGGTCAGGAAGTCGACCAGACCGCCGTCGGGGTTGTTGCGCGCGAACTCCTTCGTCACGGCGATCAGCTCGTCGACGTTCTCGGCGCGCGCCTCGTCCTGCGGGTCGCGGCTGGCGCGGAGCATGTCGATGTACCCGCTGCGGGAGAGCAGCGCCGACAGCACCTCGTGCACCTTCGCCTCGCCCTCGGGCCGCGCCGGGTCGAGCATCAGCGCGCACTCGTCGAGCAGCGTCGCGAGGTCGACGATCGCCTTCGTCACCTTCGGGCCCATGCCGAGCGACCCGGCGTTCCGCATCGCCTCGCGCAGCGTCACCGCGTTGGTGTCCGCGAAGGACTGCAGCTGCGCCTCGGTCGCCGGGCCGATGCCGCGCTTGGGCGTGTTCATGATCCGTCGCAGCGCCAGCACGTCGGCCGGGTTGGCGACGGTGATCAGGTAGGCGAGCGCGTCCTTGATCTCGGCGCGCTCGTAGAACTTGGTACCGCCGAGGATCCGGTAGGGCAGCGCCGAGCGGATGAAGATCTCCTCCAGCGCGCGGGTCTGCGCGTTGGTGCGGTAGAACACCGCGATCTCGTCGTAGCCGGTGCCGGCCGCGTGGATCCGGGCGATCTCGTCAACGACGAACTGCGCCTCGTCGTGGCCGGAGTACCCGGTGTAGCCGATGATCTTCTCGCCCTCGCCGCTGGCCGACCAGAGGTTCTTCGCGCGGCGGTCGAAGTTGTTCGAGATGACGGCGTTCGCGGCCGAGAGGATGTTCTGGGTGGAGCGGTAGTTCTGCTCGAGCAGGATCACCCGGCAGCCGGGGAAGTCGCGCTCGAACTCGACGATGTTGCGGATGTCCGCCCCGCGGAACGCGTAGATCGACTGGTCCGAGTCGCCGACGACCGTGAGCGAGGCGCCGGGGATCGAGCCGTCGGCCGTCACCGGGCCGCGGTAGGGCCGGTCGAAGGCGGCCGCCGCGATCGTGGCCGGCGGCACGGCCCGGGTCAGCTCGTGGATCAGCGAGTACTGCGCGTGGTTCGTGTCCTGGTACTCGTCGACCATCACGTGCCGGAAGCGGCGCTGGTACTTCGCCGCGACGTGCGGGAAGGCGCGGAAGAGGTAGACCGTCTGCGCGATCAGGTCGTCGAAGTCGAAGGCGTTCGCGCTCTCGAGCGCGCGCGAGTAGGCGCGGAAGACCTGGAGGAACATCTCCTCGTTCGGGTCGCTCATGTTCGCGGTCCGCGCGTAGGAGTCGACGTCGGCGAGCTCGTTCTTGAGCTTGGAGATCTTCGAGGAGGCGCTCGCGACCGTGATGCCGAGCGAGTCCGCCTCGAGGTCCTTCACGATCCGCTTGAGCAGCGCCCGCTGGTCGCCCGAGTCGTAGATGGTGAACGACGAGGTCATCCCGAAGTTCTCGGCCTCGCGCCGCAGGATCCGCACACAGGCGGAGTGGAACGTCGAGATCCACATCCCCTCGGCGGCCTGGCCGACGATCTTCTCGACGCGCTCGCGCATCTCGGCGGCCGCCTTGTTGGTGAAGGTGATCGCGAGGATCTGGCTGGGCCAGGCCTCGCCGCTGCCGAGCAGGCTCGCGATGCGCCGCGTCAGCACGCTGGTCTTGCCGGACCCAGCGCCCGCGACGATGAGCAGCGCGTCGCCACGGTACTCGACCGCCTCGCGCTGCTGCGGGTTGAGCCCCGCGACGAGGCGCTCGTGCTCGGGGTCGGTGCGCGCGGAGTCGCCGGAGGGCCCGCCGGGCGCGCCGACGATGACCGGGGTGGCGCGGGAATCGCTCGGATCGAAGAGGAGGCTCATGTCCCTCCGAGTGTAGATCGCGCCTCCGACACCCCGCCGCGGGACGCCGCGCGGTCGGGCCCCGATCAGGCGGCGCGCGACCGCCGCACGGGCGCGGAGAGCGGCCCGCCGATGTCGAGCCCGCGCCAGGCCAGCGCGAAGCCGACCACCGCGACGGTGGAGGTCGCCACCGCGAGCACCTGCAGCAGCACGAACGCCGTGAGGTCCTTGGTGTCGTCCGGGTAGTACTGGATGCCCTGCACGGCGAGCGCCCCGAGCGTCAGCACGAGCACGATCGAGCAGACGAGCAGCACCCGCAGCACCGCCCGGCGCGGCGGCTTCCGCGGCGCCCGCCCCACCTGCGCCCGCGTCGACAGCCAGGCGCAGGCCAGGGAGGCGGAGGCGAGACCGACCAGATCGGCGCCCAGCACATCACTCGCGCGGTGCCAGGAGGCGGCCATCGTCAGGTTCCCGACCAGCACCACCACGGCGCCGCCGATCGCCAGCACGACCGTGCGCCCGCGCCCCGGGACGACCATCGCCAGCGCGAAGACCACCGACACCGCCGCCGCCGTGTGCCCGCTCGGGAAGCTCCCGCCGGTGTACCAGGAGTCGGTCTCCACGAGCAGCGGCCGCTCGAGCACGACGTTCTTGAGCAGCTGCGTCAGCCCCGCCGTGACCACGATCGAGCCGACGGAGGCGAGCGCCAGCGCCGGACGGCGGCGGATCAGCGCGATCGCCGCGACCAGCAGCGCACCGCCGATCATCGACACCGGGGTGACGTCGGCGAGCGCACCCGCCGCCGTGCCGGTGGCTCGGCCGAAGACCAGGTCGGCGCCGCGCAGCCCGGAGTTCTCGGCCGCCTGCCCCTGCGGGGTGAGCACGGCGAGCCCGTAGACCACGGCGACCCCGAGCGCGGCGAGCACGGCGAACACGATCCAGCGGCGGGTGATACGGGCGCGGGTCTTCACGGTCGGGCTCCTCTCGGGATGCGCGGGGCGGGGTCGGTCGGCACCGGCGGGGGCGCCGGGCGGCGGGGTCGTCGGCCCGATGATGCCAGCGGAGGCTCCCGGTCGCCTGCGCACTCGCCGGGCCGCGCGCTCGGGATCAGCCGGCGGACCCCGCCCAGGCGTCGTCCTCGGCGGCGCGCGCCTCGATGGCCAGATCCGGCTGGTCCGCGAACACCCCGTCGATCCCGGTGCGCAGGATCGCGCGGAACTCGTCCTGCCAGGCGCCGTACGCCTCCGGCTCGCGGCCGACGCGGTGCACCTTCTCGAGGAAGCGGTTCTCGGCGCGCAGCGTCCAGGTGTAGACCTGCAGCCCGACCGCGTGGGCGTCGGCGACCAGCGAGTTCGTCCCCACGGCCCGCCCCGCGCCGTCCCGGCCGAACAGCATGCTCTTGTCGACGCTGACGCCGTCGACCGTCCCCGCCAGTCCGCGGAGGCCGGCGGGAGTGACGAAGTCGGCGTAGGGCGTCGCCCGCGAGCCGTGCGCCGCCACGAGGTCGGGCGGAGTGCCGCGCGACTCGATCAGGTAGACGCGCCGGGCGCCCACTCCGCGGACGGCGAGGCGCTCCAGGACGGTCTTCTCGAAGCTCTCGATCGTGAGACGCGGATCGGTGCGCGCCCAGCCCGCCGCGGCCAGCTCCTGCTCGAGGAGGACGTCCAGCGGCAGACCCAGCGCATCGAAGTACGTGGCGTGCTTGATCTCGGCCACGAGCCCCGGCGGCGACAGGGGCGACTCCTCCCCCGCCCGGTCGAGCAGGGCGAGGAGATCGCTGAAGCGCAGGATCGGGAACTGCCCGTCGAAGGTGGCGCTCGAGGCGCGGACGGCCGGCAGCCGCTCCCGGGCGCGGAGCGTCGACAGCTCGGCCCAGGTGAAGTCCTCGGTGAACCAGCCCGTGATCTCCTTGCCGTCGACGCGCTTCGTCGTGCGGCGCTGCGCGAACTCGGGGCGACGTTCCACGTCAGTCGTGCCGGAGATCTCGTTCTCGTGCCGGAGCACCAGCACCCCGTCGCGCGAGGCGACGAGATCCGGCTCGACGGCGTCGGCGCCGAGCGCTATCGCGAGCTCGTAGGCCGATCTGGTGTGCTCCGGGCGGTAGCCGCTGGCCCCGCGGTGGCCGATGACGAGCGGGACGGGACGGGTCGGCATGCGGCGATCCTACGGGCGGCGGCAGCCGACTCCGGGCGGAACCGGGGCTCCCGCGAAGGGAATAGCCAGACTCTGAGAGATGTTCTCAGATACTGTGGACCTACCGCCTGTGGCCCGAGAGGGCAGCCGGTGGATCCCGCAGTCACAGCGACTCAGCTCCGCGAGTCCCGACGGATCCGTCCGTCACCGTCGAGCGCACCTGAGAGAAGAGGAACCATGGCAAGCAACAACCCGGCGTTCGGTCGTCCGGAGTTCAGCAACCGGGGCTACGCCGGCCGCGTGCAGGACGTCCCGGACGTGTCGCCCGGCACGCTCGACCAGATGTACAACCGTCCGGCCGCGGGCTCGGCCGACACCAACCGGATGACCGTCGAGGACACCCTCGCGAAGACGGCTCTCGCCTTCGTCGTGCTCCTCGCGGGTGCCGCGGTGGGCTGGTTCGTCCCCGGGCTGATGCTGCCGGCCGTGCTCGTCGCGCTGGTCCTCGGCATCGTCAACGCCTTCAAGAAGGTGCCGTCGCCGGGTCTGATCCTCGGCTACGCCGCCTTCCAGGGCATCGCCGTCGGCGGGATCTCGGGCGTCTTCGAGAGCCTCTACGAGGGCGCGGTCGTCCAGGCCCTGCTCGCGACGTTCGTCGTGATCGGCGTCACCCTGGCGCTGTTCATGAACGGCAAGATCCGCACCTCGCCGAAGCTGAACAAGATCTTCTTCATCGGCATGATCAGCTACGCGGTCTTCTCGCTGGTCAACCTCGGCCTCGGCCTGTTCGGCGTGGGCGGCGGCTTCGGTCTCCGCACCGGCTTCATCGGCATCGTGATCGGCCTCATCGCCATCGCGCTCGCCACCTACTCCCTCGTGATGGACTTCGAGTTCATCCAGCAGGGCGTCCGCAACGGCGCCCCGCGCATCTACGGCTGGACGGGCGCCTACGGCATCCTCGTCACCGTCGTCTGGATGTACCTCGAGCTGCTGCGACTGATCTCGATCTTCCGCCAGTAGTCACATCCGCTCCGGAGCGATCCGGACCGGCCCGACGGGCGCTCGACCTCACCGGTCGGGCGCCCGTCCGTCGTTCTGCGGCCGGGCCGCGAAGCCCCGCCCGCCGCTTTTGAGACGATGGAGGAATGATGGCCGCCGCTCCGACCCGCATCGTCGGCCTCGACGTCGCGCGCGGTCTCGCCGTGCTCGGGATGTTCGCGGCGCACCTCGCCCCCGCCGAGCGCGAGATGATCTGGGACGGCCGCAGCGCCGTCCTCTTCGCCGTCCTCGCGGGCGTCTCGATCGGCCTGATGTCCGGCGGGGCGACGCGCTCGACCCGGCCGCTCCTGGACACCGCGTCGATCCTCCTGCGCGGCCTCTACCTGCTCGTCATCGGGGTCGGTCTGACTCTGCTCGGCACGCCGATCGCGGTGATCCTGCCGCACTACGGTGTGATGTTCGTCGTCGCGGCCCTGCTGATGTTCCTGCCGCGGGCGGTGCTCGCGGCCCTCGCCGCCGGCTTCGCGATCGGCGGCCCCCTGCTCGTCGACCGCATCGTCACCGGCGGGAACGACTGGATCGCGACGCTCTCCCCCGAGGACGCCCTGCTGGCGCGGATGCCGCTCACCTGGCTGACCGAGTACTACCCCGTGCCCTCCTGGCTCGCCTACGTGATGCTCGGGCTGCTGATCGCGCGCTGCGACATCCGCTCGGCCACGACGCAGCGCCGGCTCGTGATCGGCGGCGCGATCGCCGCGGTCCTCGGCTACGGTGTCGGCCTCGCCCTCGGCGGGCCGGAGAGCGTCGAGGCGCACTCGAGCACCACCGCCGAGATCGTCGGCGCCGGCGGTGTCGCGGCCGTCGCGATCGGAGCGCTCACCGCGCTCGCCGCGCGCCTCGCCGTCGTCCGCGCGGTCACCGCGCCGCTCGCCGCGGTGGGGGCCATGCCGCTCACGGTCTACTCCGTGCAGCTCGTCGCGCTGGCGGTCTACCTGATCCCCTACGAGCCCTTCGACTTCGCCGCCTGGCAGAGCTGGACGCTGCTCGCGTCCTTCACTGTCGTCGCAGTGTTCGGTGCCCTGCTCTGGCGTCGCTTCGTCGGCCAGGGGCCGCTGGAGTGGCTGGTCGCGCGGGCGTCGCTCCGGCCGCGCACCCGGGCCGCCCGGCCGGCGCTCGGCTAGGGTGATCCGATGATCACGCGACGCGAAGCCGCTCAGCGCCTCGACATCCCGGTCGAGATGGCGACGCGGCACGGGCTGCCCACCCGCCTCTCCGAGGAGGAGCTCGTCGCCCTGGAGCAGGATCCGCCGGCCTGGCTCGCCCAGTCGCGCGAGAACCGCACCGGGAAGCGCCCGGTCTGGGTGACCCTGGACTGCGCCATCTGCGGTCGCTCCGAGTCGGCCCGCCCGAAGAAGTGGTGGCCCGACTTCAGCTTCCTCGTCTGCGAGGACCACTCCCCCGACGCGTGGCCGCACCACCCCGAGGGCCACCGCCGCGACGAGTACGACGGCATCGGCACCCGCTTCGTCGGCGTCCTCGACACCCCCGTCTGACCCGCCCGCCCCGCCTGCCCCCGTCCGATTCGCAGGCGATCCGGCCGCCCGTCGACGTCCGACGCGGGCGAGCGCGCTCTCGCGCCGGAATCACCTGCTCATCGGACCACCCGCCCGGAAACGAGGAACGGGCCCCCCGCAGGAGGCCCGTTCTCAGACCGCGATCGCGGCTACTCCCACTCGATCGTTCCCGGCGGCTTCGAGGTCACGTCGAGCACCACGCGATTCACGCCGCTCACCTCGTTGGTGATGCGGTTGGAGATGCGGGCGAGCAGGTCGTAGGGCAGTCGCGTCCAGTCGGCCGTCATCGCGTCCTCGGAGGAGACGGGGCGCAGCACGATCGGGTGGCCGTAGGTGCGGCCGTCGCCCTGGACGCCGACGGACCGGACGTCGGCGAGCAGCACGACCGGGCACTGCCAGATCTCGCCGTCGAGCCCGGCGGCGGTGAGCTCGGCGCGGACGATGGCGTCGGCCTCCTGGAGCAGGTCGAGCCGCTCCTGGGTGACCTCGCCGACGATGCGGATGCCGAGGCCGGGGCCGGGGAACGGCTGGCGGCCGACGATCGCCTCGGGCAGCCCGAGCTCGCGGCCGATGGCGCGGACCTCGTCCTTGAAGAGGGTGCGCAGCGGCTCGACGAGCGCGAACTGCAGGTCCTCGGGGAGGCCGCCGACGTTGTGGTGCGACTTGATGTTCGCGGTGCCGGTGCCGCCGCCCGACTCGACGACGTCGGGGTAGAGCGTGCCCTGCACGAGGAAGTCGATCGAGGTGCCCTCGCCCTGCGCCTCGAGGACGAGCGCCTCGGCGGCGCCCTCGAAGGTGCGGATGAACTCGCGGCCGATGATCTTGCGCTTCTGCTCCGGGTCGCTGACACCGGCGAGCGCGTCGAGGAACTGCTCGCGCGCGTCGACGGTCACCAGGCGCACACCCGTGGCGGCGACGTAGTCCTCCTCGACCTGGCGGCGCTCGTCCTTGCGGAGCAGGCCGTGGTCCACGAAGACGCAGACCAGCTGGTCGCCGACCGCGCGGTGGACGATCGCGGCGGCGACCGCGGAGTCGACGCCGCCGGACAGGCCGCAGATGACGCGGCCGGTGCCGACCTGCTCGCGGATCAGTGCGACCTGGTCGTCGATGACGTTGGAGGAGTTCCAGTCGGCGGGGATGCCGGCGGCGCGGTGCAGGAAGTTCTCGATCACGGCCTGGCCGTGCGCGGAGTGCTTGACCTCGGGGTGCCACTGCACGCCGTAGAGGCGGCGCTCGTCGCTGCCGAACGCGGCGACGGCGGTCGAGCCGGTCGAGGCGAGCACGTCGAAGCCGGCGGGCGCCTTCGAGACCTGGTCGCCGTGGCTCATCCACACCGTCTGGTCGACGGGCTGGTCGCCGAGGAGCACGCCGCCGTCGGCCGTGACGGACGCGTCGGTCGCGCCGTACTCGCGCAGGCCCGTGTTCGCGACCTCGCCGCCGAGCGTCTTGGCCATCACCTGGAAGCCGTAGCAGATGCCCAGCACGGGGATGCCGAGGTCGAAGATCGCGGGGTCGAGCTGCGGCGCCCCCTCCTCGTAGACGCTCGAGGGACCGCCGGACAGGATGATCCCGACCGGCGACTTGGCGGCGATCTCCGCGGCCGTCGTGCCGGACGGGACGATCTCGGAGTACACGTTCGCCTCGCGGACGCGCCGCGCGATCAGCTGCGCGTACTGGGCGCCGAAGTCGACGACGAGCACGGGCTGGGCGGCGAGGTGCGGCTGCGGGGCGGACTGCGGCGCGCTGGCGCCGGACTGCTCACTGATGGGGGGCCTCCACGGAGTCGGTCGGGGTCGTCGGCTCGAGGGCGGCGGTGCGCCGCTCGAGGTACTGCTCCACCTCGCGGGCGATGCGGGTCTCGACGAAGAAGGACAGGGTGGGCACGACTCCGCCGAGCGCGATGAGGACGAACCGCGAGAACGGCCAGCGCATCAGGCTCCACAGGCGGAAGTCGGCGAAGAGGTAGACGACGTAGAACCAGCCGTGCGCGATCAGGATGCCGGTGGACAGGTTCGCGCCCGTCCCGCTCGACTTCCACTCGCCGCCCGGCACCTCGTACATCGGGGCGAAGTGCGCGATCCCCTGCTGCCCGAAGACGAACAGCTCGAGGTGGAACACGTACTTCAGCAGCATCTCCGCGCAGAGCAGCAGGAGCATCACGCCGGTGATGATCGAGGTCACCCGGTAGAAGCGCAGCGCGCTCCGGATCGCAGGGAACTGCGCGGGCTTGGGCTCGAGGGGCATGGGGTCCAGTTTACGGGGCGGAGGCGGTGACCGGGCTCTGCGCGAGCTCGGCGGCCTCGAGAGCCTCCTCGGTCTCGCGCTCCCAGGCGTCACGGACCAAGCGGAACCACAGGTAGAGCGCGAAGCCGGCGAAGACGACCCACTCGATCGCGTAGAAGACGTTGAGCCAGTTCAGCGAGACGTCGGTGACGCGGGCCGGCGAGTCGATCGCCTCGAGCCCGGAGACCGGCTGGTCGACGACGACGTAGCCCTGGTAGACGTCCAGCGGCGGGTCCGGCCAGCGGTTGATCAGCGCCGGGATCGAGAGCGTGGTGAGGGTCATCGGATCGCTGCCCTCGGCGGGCACCTCGGCGGCCTCGTTCGCGACGAGGCGGCCGGTGAAGCCGGTCGGCGCCGCCTCCGCGCCGTCGTTCAGGCGCTCGGCGACGCTCCGCGCCTGCTCCTCGTCCGCGGTCCAGCCGTAGGCGACGACGAGGTCGGCGTCAGCGGTGCGGGTGCGCGCGATGACCCACCAGCCCGGCTGCTCGCCGTTCAGGCGCCCGCCGAGGATCTCGGCGCCGCCCAGGACGAGCTCGGAGCTGCCCGCCACGCGCTGGCCGTCGGCGGTCGCGGTGATCGGGCGCGACGGGGCGGCGACCTCGTCGAGCGGCAGCACCGTCTCGGAGACGCCGGAGTCCGGCGCGGCGGCCTCGACCGCGCGTCCCACCTGCCACTGGCCGAGGGCCGCGAAGAGCCCCGCGATGACGAGGGCCAGGGCCAGGGCCGCGAGCCAGCGCGGTCGCCGGGCGACCTGCCAGACCGTGCTCTGCGGCGGGGCGCTCTGCGTCATGCGTTCCTCGTTCGGGGCGGATCCGCTCGGCGGCGGCGGACCGGTGAATCCTAACGAACCAGGGTGGGAGGACCCTCGGATCGCTGCCCCTCCTGCTGGTCGAGCAGCCCCGCAGAGGCGTATCGAGACCCACCGTCACCGACAGGGCGGGTCTGCAGATCCCTCCTGCTGATTCACGTGGATCTCGATACGCCCGCTCCGCGGGCTACTCGATCAGCATGAAGCGAGGCCCTCGCCTGCTCCGCAGCCCACTTGCATGCTGGTCGAGCAGCCCCGCAGGGGCGTCTCCCATGCCGGTCGAGCAGCCCCGCAGGGGCGTCTCCCCTGCAGGCCGGCAGCCCCGCAGGAGCGTCTCCCATGCTGGTCGAGTAGCCCCGCAGGGGCGTATCGAGACCCACCGCCATCAGCACGGCGGGCCTGCAGACTCGTCCTTCTGATTCACGTGGATCTCGATACGCCCGCTCCGCGGGCTACTCGATCAGCAGAGGGCGTCCGCCGAGCAACCGCGCCGGGTGGATCAGTAGTCGGGCTCGCGCGGGCGCCGCGGCCGGTCGGAGTCGATGCCGTCGGACTGCTGCATGGCCTGGTCGATGAGGGCCTGCCGCATCGGGTCCGGGAACTCGTCGTCCAGCTCGTCCGGCTCGACGGGCCGGCGCGGGCGGGGAGCAGGCTCGGCGACCGGCGCCTCGGCGGGGTCGGCCGCCGGACGCTCGTCCGCCGCCCCGTCCGCCATCGCCGCCTCGACCAGGGCGAAGTCCTCCTCCGCCATCGCGCTGCGGGTGGCCGGCTTCGGCCGGTGCCGCCGCCGCGAGAGGAACTGCCCGATGCTCTCCGAGCGCGACGCGAGGATCGGGCCGACGATCGCCATGATCAGCACGTAGAGACCCGCGAACGGCTGGATCCGCTCGTCGAGCCCCGCCGAGAGCGAGAGCGTCGCCAGGATCAGCGCGAACTCGCCCCGGTTGTGCAGGATGAACGCCGCGTTCAGCCCGGCGCGCGGACCCAGCTTGTTCAGCCAGGCGACGAACTGGCCGGCGCCGAGGTTGAGCACGATCGTCATCACCGCGGCGGCGATCACCGGCAGGACGACGTCGGGGAAGGCTCCCGGATCGAGGCCGAGGCCGAAGTTCACGAAGAAGAAGGCGCCGAAGACGTCGCGGAGCGGGATCGCGATCCGCTCGACCCGCGCGCGGAAGCGGGTGGCGCCGATCACCAGGCCGATCAGGAACGCGCCGATCGCGTCGGTCACACCGAGCACCTCGCCGATCCCGCCGAAGAGGATCGCGAGACCGAAGAAGAGGATCGTGAACAGCTCGTCGTCGCGGGTGCGGAAGAACCGGGAGACCACCCGGCCGCCCCAGCGCGCGATCGCGAACATCACCACGAGGAACGCGAACGCGATGACCAGCTTCAGCACGACCGGCCACGGCTCCGTCTCGCCCGAGAGCACGACCGACACGATCGCCAGGTAGACCGCGATGAAGATGTCCTCCACGACGGTCACGCCGAGGATCATCGGCGTCTCCGGGTTGGCGAGGCGCTTGAGCTCGATCAGCAGCTTCGTCACGATCGCGCTCGAGCTCGTCGCCGTGATGCCCGCGATGATCAGCGCCTCGCGGCTGCCCCAGCCCAGCACGAAGCCGAAGGCGAGCCCGGCGGCCATGTTGACGGCGATGTAGGAGCCGCCGGAGAGGATCAGCCGCGCCGCGTTGCCGTAGAACTCGTCCTGATCGAACTCCAGGCCGAGGTTGAACAGCAGCAGGATCAGCCCGAAGACCGCCGTCAGCTCGATGTAGGACGACTCGAAGTCGAGCGGGAAGAGGTGGAAGTTCGGGCTCGCGAGCAGGCCGACGACCATGTAGATCGGGATGGCCGGAAGGCCGATCGTGCGCCCCAGCCGCCCGAGGACGTAGGCGACGACGAACAGGACACCGAGGACGATGAGGTCTTCGCCGTGGTGCATCCTCAGGCTCCGGGCGGCGTCTCGGGAGCCTTGGCGAAGACGCCGGAGCGGAAGAAGGCGAAGGCCTTGGCGACCTTCTCGGGGCTGCCGGCGACGACGAGCGTGTCGCCCGGGAACACCCGGAAGTCGGGGGCGGGAGCGGGGTTCGCCGCGTCGCCGCGCACGACGGCGACGACGGTGAGGCCGACGATGCCGCGGTCGGCGGGCTTGCCGAGCTGCTGGCCCGCGATGTGGTCGTCGTAGTCGACGGTGAACCAGTCGATGGAGAGCCCGGGGATCTGGTCGAGCGCGGTGAGCGACTCGGTGATCTGGGTGCCGCCGAGCAGCTCGGCGAGGGTGTGCGCCTCGTCGTCGCTGAGGCGGAGCGAGACCTTCGCGCCGTCCTGGTCGCCCTCGGCGAAGGTGATCAGGTCGCTGTGACCCGAGCGGTGGGCGATGACGCCGACCTTGCCGCCGTCGGCGGTGAGGAAGGTGTGCAGGACACCGACACCGGGCAGCTTGACCCTGCGGACCTCGACCATGCGTGCTCCATCCGCGCCTGACAGCGCTCCGACCTCGGGATTCCTCCCAGTTTAGGCGGCCACCGCCCACCCCCGACCCGCGTTCGCCCACGGAGGACCCGGCCATCGGCCACCGGTCGCCGCCGCCGAGGCGTCCCCGAACGGTCGAGACGTCCACCCGCAGCAGGACGTCTCGACCACAGTGGGACGCCTCGCTCTCCACAGGGCGTCGCGCGCCGTCCACAGAGGTGGGGAGAGGCCGGCCGATGAGGGCGCCCGGAGTGGGAGGGTTCCGGGATGACACGGGTGGAGCTGTTCCGGGGAGGGGCCTGCGGGAGGTCGGCGGAGTTCGTCCGCCTCCGTCGCGGGGTCCACGTGCGCGCGGCGGAGTGGGCGAGCGCCTCAGTCGACGCGCGCCACCGCGCCCGCATCGACGCAGTCGCCGCGACGTGGGGCCGGCCCGTCTTCCTCCGTGAATCCGCCGCCGCTGTCTGGGACCTCCCCCTGGTCGAGCCGCTCGACGAGACCGTGCACGTCGCGGCGTCGCCGGCGGTCGGCAGCCGATCGCGCAACCGCGTCGCGGAGCACCGCGGCGTGTCATCCGATTCGGTGGTGGTCGTCGACGGGCTGACGATCTCCGATCTCGCGCAGACCGTGCTCGACCTCTGCCGCTTCTCGTCCTTCCGGCGCGCCGTCACCGCGGCGGACCACGCCCTGCGGATGCGCGGCAGCCACGGCGAGCACCTTCTCGAGCTGGAGGAGCTGAGGGAGCGCCTCGCCGTCCTTCCCGGCGGGGCCCGCGGCCGTACGGCGGCGGCGCGGGCGATCGACTTCGCCGACGAGCGCGCCGACTCGCCCTTGGAGTCGATCAGCCGGGTCGCGATGCACCACGCGGGGCTCCCCCGTCCTGTGCTCCAGCGGCCGTTCCACGACGACGAGGGCCTGATCGGCCCGGTCGACTTCTTCTTCGAGGACGCCGACGTCATCGGCGAGGCCGATGGGGCGCACAAGTACACGGATCCGCGGTTCCTCCGCGGGCGCAGCCCCGAGCAGGCACTGCTGGACGAGAAGCGACGGGAGGACCGCCTCCGCGCTCTCGTCAGCGGTGTCGTCCGCTGGCGCTGGCAGGACGCCTACGCCGCGCGCCCGATGCTCGCCGCCCTCGCGCGCGCCGGAGTGCGCCCCGCCGAGACGTCCTCGAACGGTCGAAGCGTCCAGCTGCTGCGGGACGTCTCGACCGTTCGGGGACGCCTCGGCCGGCCGGCGGGCTAGCTGGGCTGGTACGGGGCGACGACGACCTCGACGCGCTGGAACTCCTTGAGGTCGGAGTAGCCGGTGGTCGCCATCGAGCGGCGCAGGGCGCCGATCAGGTTGGCGGTGCCGTTCGCGTCGGTCGCGGGGCCGTAGAGCACCTGCTCGAGCGTGCCGACGGTGCCGACCTGGACGCGGCGTCCGCGCGGGAGCTGCTGGTGGTGCGCCTCGGCACCCCAGTGCCAGCCGCCGCCGGGCGCGTCGGTCGCGCGGGCGAGCGCGGAGCCGAGCATCACGGCGTCGGCGCCGACCGCGACGGCCTTGACGATGTCGCCGGAGGTGCCGAGGCCGCCGTCCGCGATGACGTGCACGTAGCGTCCGCCGGACTCGTCGAGGTAGTCGCGGCGAGCGCCGGCGACGTCGGCGACCGCGGTGGCCATCGGCGCCTGGATGCCGAGCGTCGCGCGGGTGGTCGAGGCGGCGCCGCCGCCGAAGCCGACGAGGACGCCCGCGGCGCCCGTGCGCATCAGATGCAGGGCGGCCGTGTACGTCGAGGCCCCGCCGACGATGACCGGCACGTCGAGCTCGTAGATGAACTTCTTGAGGTTGAGCGGCTCGGTGTCCCGCGAGACGTGCTCGGCCGACACGGTCGTGCCGCGGATGACGAACACGTCGACCCCCGCGTCGACGACCGTCTGGTACAGCTCGGCGGTCCGCTGCGGCGACAGCGCGCCCGCGACGGTCACGCCGGCCGCGCGGATCTCCGCGAGCCGCGCCGTCACCAGCTCCGGCTTCACGGACTCCGAGTAGATCTCCTGCATGCGCTGCGTCGCGCGCTCCGCCGGCAGCTCCCGGATCTCCGCCAGCAGCGGCTCCGGGTCCTCGTAGCGCGTCCACAGCCCCTCGAGGTCGAGGACGCCCAGCGCCCCCAGCCGGCCCAGCGTGATCGCCGTCGCCGGCGACACCACCGAGTCCATCGGGGCCGCGAGGATCGGAGTGCTGAACTGGTACGCGTCGATCGCCCACTTCACCGAGACCACCTCCGGGTCGCGGGTCCGGCGGCTCGGGACCACCGCGATGTCGTCGAAGGCGTACGCGCGGCGGGCGCGCTTGGCGCGCCCGATCTCGATCTCCATGAGGCCGAGTTTACTGTGGCTCGCTCCTCGCTCCGTGCCTCGCTGCGCTCGCCCCTCCGCTCGTCGCTCGCCCGCAGTCGGCTCGAGCAGATGGTCGCGTCCCGCAGAGCGTCTCGCGTCCACGCACGCCGATCCGCTGGCACGCGGATCGCCGGGCGGTGCTTCCTGCGCCGTGCGCCTCGCTGCGCTCGTTGCACGGCCGCGGTCGGCTCAGGCAGATGGTCGCGTCCCGCAGAGCGTCGAGAGTCCGCGCACGCCGATCCGCTGGCACGCGGATCAGCGGATAGCGCTCCGACCTCGCTGCCGCGCGTGCCTGGCAGGGCAGTCGCGGCGGGCACAGCCCGCTCGCGCTGCCGCCAGCAGGCGCAGTCGCGGCGGCGCGTCAGCGCCGCTCGCGCTGCGTCCCTCGGTCTCCCCCAGGTCCGCGTGCCCCGAGTGGGAGGCGTCGGGTCGTGAGGGCGGCCCCTCCGGTGTGGTGGGCGTATGGGCCGAAGGCCCATCGGGCAGAGGGGCCGCCCTCACGACCCGACGCCGACCCCCCTCAGACCCCAGCCACCAGCAGCAGCAGCAGCAGCCTCAGCGCCGGTAGTTCGGCGCCTCCACCACCATCTGCACATCATGCGGATGCGACTCCTTGAGCCCCGCCGCCGTGATCCGCACGAACTTCCCCCGCTCCTTGAGCTCCGAGATCGTCCGCGCCCCCACGTAGAACATCGACTGCCGCAGCCCGCCCGCCAGCTGATACGCCACGTTCGCGAGCGGCCCGCGGTACGGCACCTGGCCCTCGATGCCCTCGGCGATCAGCTTGTCGTCGGTGGGCACGTCGGACTGGAAGTAGCGGTCCTTCGAGTAGGAGGTCCGCTCGCCGCGGGTCTGCAGCGCGCCGAGCGAGCCCATGCCGCGGTAGGTCTTGAACTGCTTGCCGTTCTGGAAGACGAGGTCGCCGGGGCTCTCCTCGCAGCCCGCGAGGAGCGAGCCGAGCATGACGGTGTCGGCGCCGGCGACGAGCGCCTTCGCGATGTCGCCGGAGTACTGCAGCCCGCCGTCGGCGATCACCGGGACGCCCGACTCGCGGGCGGCGACCGACGCCTCGTAGACGGCGGTCACCTGCGGCACGCCGACGCCGGCGACGACGCGGGTGGTGCAGATGGAGCCGGGGCCGACTCCGACCTTGATGGCGTCGGCGCCCGCGTCGACGAGCGCCTGCGCGCCGGAGCGAGTGGCGACGTTGCCGCCGATGACGTCGACGCCGGCGAAGGCGGGGTCCGACTTCAGTCGGCGGATGATCTCGAGGACCCCCGCGGAGTCGCCGTTGGCGGTGTCCACGACGAGGACGTCGACCCCGGCGTCGAGGAGCGCGGTGGCGCGCTGCCAGGCGTCGCCGAAGAAGCCGATGGCGGCGCCGACGCGCAGGCGACCCTCCTCGTCCTTGGTCGCGTTCGGGTACTGCTCGGACTTGTCGAAGTCCTTCACCGTGATGAGCCCGGCGAGCTTGCCCTGCGCGTCGACGAGGGGCAGCTTCTCGATCTTGTGCTGCGCGAAGAGCGCGATCACCTCGCTGTCGGGGATGCCGACGCGGCCGGTGATCAGGCCGGCGCTCGTCATCACGTCGCGGACGAGGGTGGACGCCTTCTCGAACGGCGAGACGAAGCGCATGTCGCGGTTGGTGATGATGCCGACGAGGACGCCGCTCGCGTCGACGACGGGGAGGCCGCTGATCCGGTACTGGCCGCAGAGGTCGTCGACCTGGGCGACGGTCGCGTCGGGAGTGGTGGTGACGGGGTTCGACACCATGCCCGACTCGCTGCGCTTGACGCGGTCGACCTGGTCGGCCTGATCCGCGATCGAGAGGTTGCGGTGCAGGATGCCGAGCCCGCCCTGACGGGCCATGGCGATCGCCATCCGCGACTCGGTGACGGTGTCCATCGCCGCGGAGAGCAGCGGGGTCGCGACCGTGATGCGCTTGGTGAGCCGGGAGGCCGTGTCGGCCTCGCTCGGGATGACGTCGGTGTGCCCGGGGAGGAGCATGACGTCGTCGTAGGTGAGTCCGAGGAATCCGAAGGGATCCGGCTGGTCCATCAATGCCCCTTAGCAGGTCGTGCGGGTGGCCCGGTGGTGGAGGTCGCGCATCCGGTCACGGGTGTCCCGGATGCTCAATCTTAAGCGCGGCGACGCGCCCGGTATTCCTGCCCGGACGTCCCTCCGATGTGCTCCGGGCGCGCTCGCGACCCGTGCGGGGGACACGGGAGCGCTCTCCGCCCCGCATAATGTCGTCACGCAGTAGTGCAGGTGGGGAAACACCGCCGACACATGCGGAACGTATGGTCAACCAACGTTGTTTGACGACGGCGATCCGGGCGCGCCCGAGGACCCCATCCGTCTGTGCACCCTGACGAGAGGTAGACGTCTTGCTCACAGCCAGCCGTTCGACGCGCCACAAGCGCGCGACGACCCTGCATCCGACGGACCGGGAGGCTCCCCGTGCCTAGGCGGCTCCCCACACTCCGCACGCTCCGCGACGGCCTGGTCGCACTCGGCCTGCTCGCCGCGACCCTGACCGGCGTCGCCGCCGCAGCACCCGCCGCGACCGCCGAGACCACGGCCGACCAGTCGATCATCGCCTGGGTCCGCGTGCAGGGCACCAACGAGAACCTGGTGGGGGTGACCGTCGAGCTCGGCGGCGACGCCACCGCGACCCTCACCACGGGCGACGACGGCCGCGCCGTCTTCCCGCTCGAGGAGGCCGGCACCTTCAGCGTGGCGGTCGACGAGGAGACGCTCCCCGCCGACAAGGGCTACCCGGCAGCGGGGCAGAACCCGAAGCAGGTGACGATCGTCTCCTCGCAGAACCAGATCGTGAACTTCATCGTCTCGACGGCCAACCCGATCGGCACGGGCGCGAGCGCTCCGGTCCCGACCGACTCCGCCGCCCCCACGAACCCCGCCACCGAGGGCACCACGGGCAACGACGCGACGAACCCCGACGGGACCTCGACCGCGGCGAACCAGCCGGTCACGGCGAACACCTTCTGGATCATCTTCTGGCCCAAGGTCGTCACCGGCCTGATCTTCGGACTCCTGATCGCCCTCGCGGCGATCGGCGCCTCGCTGATCTACGGCGTCACCGGGCTGAACAACTTCGCCCACGGCGAGCTGGTCACCTTCGGCGCGCTGATGGCGTACCTCTTCTCCGGCGTCTTCGGGCTGCCGGCGCTGCTGGCGATCCCGATCGCGGTGATCCTCGGCGGGGTGTTCGGCTTCGCGCAGGACGGACTCCTCTGGAAGCCCCTGCGCAAGAGGAACATCCAGCTCATCCCGCTGATGATCGTGACGATCGGCCTGTCGCTCGCGCTGCGCTACACCTTCGTCTTCTTCTTCGGCGCGGACCGGCTCTCCCTGCCGAACAGCACGGCGCCGTTCTTCACGGTCCCGGCGCTCGGCATCAGCCTGAAGTTCACCGACCTCGTCGGCGCGGCCGTCGGCATCGTCTGCATCGTCGGCGTCGCCCTGCTGCTCACGAAGACCAAGATCGGCAAGGCGATGCGCGCGGTGTCCGACAACCGGGCCCTCGCCTCCGCCTCCGGCATCAACGTCGAGCGCGTCATCCGCGTGGTCTGGGTGCTCTCCGGAGCCCTCGCCGCACTGGCCGGCGTCTACATCGGCTACTACCAGTCGCTGCGCTGGGACACCGGAGCGTCGATCCTGCTGCTGATCTTCGCGGCGATCACGCTCGGCGGACTCGGCTCCGCCTACGGAGCGCTGGTCGGCTCGCTCATCATCGGCCTGATGATGAACATCTCGACGATCTGGATCCCGGAGAACCTCAAGTACGTGGCTCCGCTCGTCCTCATGATCATCATCCTGCTGGTCAGACCGCAGGGCATCCTCGGTCGCAAGGAACGGATCGGCTGACACCATGAACCTCAACTTCATCTGGCTGGCGATCGGGCAGATCGTCGATCCCACCGTCGCCGCCTACGCGCTCGCGACCATCGGCCTGGTCATCCACTTCGGATTCACCGGCCTCCTCAACTTCGGCCAGGCCGGCTTCATGGCGGTGGGCGGCTACGCCTTCGCCATCACCTCGGTCAAGTTCGAATGGCCCGTCTGGGGCTCCCTGCTCGCGACGATCGTCGCGGCGACTCTCTTCGCCCTCATCCTCGGCATCCCGACGCTGAGACTGCGGGCGGACTACCTCTCGATCGTCACGATCGCGGCGGCCGAGATCGTCCGGCTCTCGGTCAAGACACCGGAGTTCTCGGCGGTGACCGGCGGCTCGGAGGGCATCAACGGCGCGGCGAAGGCGTTCAACGACCTCAACCCGCTGCCGGAGGGGCGCTTCGGGATCGGGATCCTCACCTACAACCAGGACCAGTGGTGGGTCCGCATCGTCGGCTGGGGCCTCGTGCTCCTGGCCTGCCTGCTGGTCTTCCTGCTGATGCGCAGCCCCTGGGGCCGCGTCATCAAGGGCATCCGCGAGGACGAGGACGCCGTGCGCTCGCTCGGCAAGAACGTCTTCTCCTACAAGATCCAGGCGCTGATCCTCGGCGGCGTGCTGGGCGGCCTGGCCGGAGCGCTGTTCATCCTGCCGCGCTCGCTGCAGCCCGACAACTACGGCACCCAGCTGACGTTCTTCCTCTACACGATCATGCTGCTGGGCGGTGCCGCGACGGTCTTCGGGCCGGTCGTCGGCTCGATCATCTTCTGGGTCGTCCTCGGTCTGACCGACGGACTGCTCACGCTCGGGATCGACACCGGGGTCCTCAACAACGACCTCATCAAGCTCACCACCGTGCAGACCGGACCGATCCGGTTCATCGTGGTGGGTGTGGCCCTCATGCTCCTGGTGATCTTCAGACCCCAGGGCATCTTCGGCAAGAAGAAGGATCTGCACTTTGCCTAAAACGCCGGTCTCGGACATCACCGAGCAGGAAATCGTCCCCGGGGTCGTCAAGAAGGACCCCATCCTCGTCGCCGACGGCGTCAGCCGCCGCTTCGGCGGCCTGACCGCGGTCGACGTCGCCCACGTCGAGATCCCGCGCGGCTCGATCACCGCGCTGATCGGCCCGAACGGCGCCGGCAAGACCACGTTCTTCAATCTGCTGACGGGCTTCGACAAGCCCAACACCGGGCGCTGGAACTTCAAGGGCAAGAACCTCGCGAACGTCCCCGCCTACAAGGTGTCCCGGATGGGCATGGTCCGCACGTTCCAGCTCACCAAGGCCCTCGGCGGCATGACGGTGCTCGAGAACATGCTCCTCGGCGCCAAGGGGCAGAAGGGCGAGAACATCCTCACCTCGCTCATCCGGCCGCTGTGGTCGAAGGAGGAGGAGTCGATCGAGAACCGCGCGATCCGGCTGCTGGAGAAGTTCAAGCTCGACACCAAGAAGGACGACTACGCGTCCAGCCTCTCGGGCGGTCAGAAGAAGCTGCTCGAGATGGCGCGCGCCCTGATGTCGGAGCCCGAGCTGGTCATGCTCGACGAGCCGATGGCGGGCGTGAACCCGGCGCTGACGCAGTCGCTGCTGGGCCACATCGTCAACCTGAAGGACGAGGGCATGACCGTGCTCTTCGTCGAGCACGACATGCACATGGTCAACACCATCGCCGACTGGGTGATCGTGATGGCCGAGGGCAAGGTCGTCGCCGAGGGACCGCCCTCGACGGTGATGAACGACCCCGCGGTCATCGACGCCTACCTCGGCGCGCACCACGACACCGACCTCGGCACCATCGAGGGCCAGCTCGAGGTGGCGGAGGAGATGGACTCGGACCTCGTCCGCGAGGACGTCGAGAAGCGGGCCGAGGCGGCCGGCGTCGACGTGCACCCGCACCACGACGACGCGCCCGCCGCTGCGCCCTCCCCCGCCGTCGCGCACGCCGTGGACGCCGCCCCCGCGACGGCCGCCCCCGCGGACGGCGCACCGACGAGCATCGCGCCGACCACCGACGCGCCCGCCGTCGACTTCGGAAAGGACGAGAAGTGACCCAGAACACGCTCGAGACGCACGATCTCCACGCGGGGTACGTGCCGGGAGTCAACATCCTGAACGGGTCGAACGTCTACGTGAAGAAGGGCGAGCTCGTCGGCATCATCGGCCCGAACGGTGCCGGCAAGTCGACGCTGCTCAAGGCGATGTTCGGGCTGGTGAACATCCGCCAGGGAACGGTCCTGCTGAACGGCGAGGACATCACCGGCTTCAAGGCCGACAAGCTGGTCTCCAAGGGCGTCGGCTTCGTGCCGCAGAACAACAACGTCTTCCCGTCGCTCACCATCGAGGAGAACCTCGAGATGGGCATGTACCAGAAGCCGAAGATGTTCAAGGACCGCCTCGAGTTCGTGACGGAGCTCTTCCCCGAGCTGACCAAGCGCCTCAAGCAGCGCTCCGGCTCGCTCTCGGGCGGCGAGCGCCAGATGGTCGCGATGTCGCGGGCCCTGATGATGGACCCGTCGATGCTGCTGCTGGACGAGCCGAGCGCCGGTCTCTCGCCGATGCGCCAGGACGAGACCTTCGTCAACGTCCAGCGGATCAACCGCGCCGGCGTCTCGATCATGATCGTCGAGCAGAACGCCCGCCGCGCGCTGCAGATCTGCGATCGCGGCTACGTGCTCGACCAGGGCCGCGACGCCTACGAGGGTCCCGGCCGCGAGCTGATGAACGATCCGAAGGTGATCGAGCTCTACCTCGGCACGCTCGCGACGACCAACGAGGTCACCACGAGCACGCCCACCGTCGGCGGCTGAGGCCGCCGCACCCCCGGGCCCGTCACCCGCCGAGAGGCGGGGGCGGGCCCGTCGTCGTCGAGGAGGAGGACCGGATGCGCCGCCGCGCCGCTCTGATCGTCGTCGCGCTCGCGGCGGGGCCCCTCTCCGGCTGCGCACCCGGGCCGGTCTCGGAGCTGCCGGCGGGCGTCTCCGTCGGCGTGCAGCAGAACCGCGACGACTACGGTCCCCGCCGGCTCGAGGTCCTGGTGACCAACACCGCCGACGAGCCCCTGGACGTCTGGGAGGCGCGGCTCGACTCCCCCGCCTTCACCGACCCGGCCGCCACCGACGGCCCGACCACGGTGCGCCCGGGGACGACGACCGCGCTCCGGCTGCAGCTCGCTCCCCCGGACTGCGCGGACCCCGGCGCGGACGCCCGCGTGCGGCTCGCCTTCACGCAGGGCGGGGTGTCGGGGACGGCCGTGGTCGCGCCGGACGATCCGCTCGGCAGCCTGCCGCGCATCCACGCCGAGGACTGCCTCGCGCAGCGCGTGGCGGCGGTGGTGTCGATCGTGCCCGGAGACGCCGTCACGGTGGCGCAGGAGGGCGGAGAGCCCGTCGCGCACCTGGAGGTCGTCCTGTCCCCCACGGGGGCGGACGGAGGCGTCTCGATCGCGGCGATCGGCCGGACGATCCTGCTCCGGCCCGCCTCGGGAGCGGACGCCTGGCCCGTCGGCGTGCGCATGGACGCCGACGCGGACGCCGCCCGCGTCGACCTCGCGATCCTGCCGAGCAACTGCAACACGCACACCGTCTCGGAGGACAAGCGCGGCACGTTCCTCCCGGTCGCCGTCACGCTCGACGACGGCACGTCGGGAGTCGTCGCGGTCGGCGTCTCCGACGCCGTGCGCGGGGCGCTCTACCGCTTCATCGCCGAGGACTCCTGCCGCTGGCAGTGACCACCGGCGCCTCACGGACATCGAGTCTCTCTCTGCGCTGGGACCCCCCGCCCGAGGGTCAGGACAGCGGCCGCCGTGCCGTAATTTTGGGGACAAGAAACATCGGCGCCGACACCTCGACCGGACTCCTCTCCCCCTGATCAGGGCCGGATTCCCGCCCCCCTCGGCACCGATTCCTTCCCCTTCCGCGTCCCCTCCCGGCGCCGCGGTCCCCGTCTTCGAAGGAGCCGACCCATGAAGAGCTACACCCCCGCACCCGTCGCCCTCGGCGCGACCTTCGGCACCGGTGCGATCGGCGACTACGAGCGCTGGTCCGTGGTCGGCGTCTACGCGCAGGTCGTCATCGCCGAGACCACCGGCGGCAAGCGCCGCAACTACAGCCGCTCGTTCGTGACCTACCGCCTGGCCCAGGAGGCGGAGCTCCTCCGCGCCTCCTGAGGCCGCACCGCCACGTCGTCGAGCGCGCGTCCCCCCGGGGGCGCGCGCTCGCTGCGTCGTACGGCGGTCTACCGGCGACCGACGCCCTCCGGCCGTGCTGGTCGAGCAGTCCCGCAGGGACGTATCGAGACCCACCGTCGTCCGGTGGGGGGATCTCGATACGCCCTCTGCGAGGGCTACTCGATCAGCATGAGCTCCCAGTCGAGCGGCCCCCTCATTCAGCATGAGTCGAGCGGCCCCAGCATGCTGGTCGAGTAGCCGCGCAGCGGCGTATCGAGACCCACCGTCACCAGCCGGGTGGATCTCGATACGCCCTCTCCGAGGGCTGCTCGATCAGCAGGGAATACCCGCGCGTGCGCCGCGTGCATGCCGCGGAGTCATGCTCGCGCAGCGAGACCATGCTGGTCGAGTAGCCGCGCAGCGGCGTATCGAGACCCACCGTCACCAGCCGGGTGGATCTCGATACGCCCTCTCCGAGGGCTACTCGATCAGCATGAGGTCCCACCCGCCGGTCCTGCAGCGCTGAGCGCCGCGTCCGTGCCGATCGACGGCCTCCCGGGGACGACGAAGGGGCCCGGTCGGATGACCGGGCCCCTTCGCGCGTCGCGGCCGGAGCCGCAGGCGGGGTGCTAGTTCAGCGAGCCGTCGACGGTCTCCTCGAACGAGGTGACGTTGCCGGGGCCGTACTTGTAGATCGACACCGACGCCTCGGTCGGGTCGCCGTTCTCGTCCCACGAGATCGGGCCGGAGAGGCCGTCGTAGTCGATGTCCTCACCGTCGGCGAGCATCGTGGCGCAGTCGGCGAACGTGGTGCACTTCGTGCCCTCGGTCGAGACGTCCTGCAGGTTGTCGCGGATCGTCGCTCCGTCGGTCGCGCCGCCCTTGAGCGCGGCGAGCGCGGCGAGCACCGTGGCGTCGTAGGACTCGGGGGCGTAGCTGAACACCGTCAGCGCGTCGTTCCCCTGCTCCTCGACGAGAGCCTGGAGGTTCGACTGGAACTCGTCGGACGCCTGCACACCGGGGTTGGTGAACTGGGCGCCGTCGATGTCGACGTTGGTGTCCGCATCGGTGATGACGCCGTAGTTGCCGTCCGTGCCGTAGAGGTTCGCGAAGTCGAAGCCCTTGGCCGCGAGCTGCTCCGCGATCGTGGTGATCTCGTCGAACGAGATGACGACGAGCGCGTCCGGGTTCGGGGCGAGCAGCGAGGTCAGCGCCGAGTTGAAGTCGGTCGAGGCCGGCTCGAAGATCTCCTCGGCCGCGACGGTCGCGCCGCCCGCCTCGAGGGTCTCCTTGATGTTCGACTCGAGGCCGGTGCCGTACGCGTCGTTCAGGTACAGGATCGAGACGTTGGTCTTGCCGTCGCCGAGGATCTTGTTGCCGAGGATGCGGCCCTGGAGCACGTCCGAGGGGGCGGTGCGCCAGTAGTAGCCGTCGTCGTCGTAGGTGGTGAAGTCCGGCGAGGTGTTGGCCGGCGAGATCTGGACGACGCCCGCCTGGGTCACCTGGTCGATGAACGTCTTCGAGACGCCCGAGGAGGCCGCACCGATGATGACGCTCGCGCCGTCGGCGATCAGCGAGGTCGCGGACTGCGTCGCGATGTCCGTCGTGGTGTCGCCGGAGTCCTTCTGCTCGACATCGATGGTGAGGCCGGCAGCGGCGTCGTTGATGTCCTTGACCGCGAGGTCGACGCCCGCGATCTCGGGCGGGCCGAGGACGGCCAGGGTGCCGGTCTGCGGGAGGATCGTGCCGATCTTCAGGGACAGGTCGCCGGACTCGCCGCCGTCGGTGCCCGCGTCTCCGCCGCCGCCGCTGGCGCAACCGGCGAGGACGAGAGCGCTGGCGCCCAGGAAGGCGACCCCGCTCAGGGTCGCCCGGAGGGATCGCGTACGGGCCGTCCCGGCCTTCGCGTGAACGCGCATGTTTCTCCTTGAGAGGTTCTGTCGTGGGAGCGGTGCCGGAGGCAACCGCTCGGCCAACCTAACCTTCGGAGAAGCCGTGAACAATACGGGGGTGTTTCAGATGCGTTTCGCGACCTGATCGTTACTTTTCGTCGTCGGAGCGCTCTCCCGCGACGCGATCCGCAGGTCCGGCCGTCATGCGCCGCCTCCGGCGCTCGGCCGAGACGAGGTCGACTGAGAAGATCGCCAGGGCCGCCCAGACGAGCGCGAAGCCGATCCAGCGCTCCGGCGGCATCTCCTCGTGCAGGAGGAAGGCGCCGACGACGAACTGCAGCACCGGCGTCAGGTACTGGATGAAGCCGACGATCGAGAGCGGCAGCCGCCGGGCGGCGCCCGCGAAGAGCAGCAGCGGCACGGCGGTGACGATGCCGGCCGAGGCGAGGATGAGCGCGTGCCCCGTGCCCTCCGTCGCGAGCGTCAGCCCGACCGTCGAGCCGACGACCAGCAGCTGCACGATCGCGAGCGGCGTGAGCCAGAGCGTCTCGAGCGTGAGACCGCTGACCGCGTCCATCCGGCCGCCGACCCGGCTCTTCACCAGGCCGTAGAGGCCGAAGGAGAAGGCGAGCGCGAGCGAGACCCAGGGGAAGGAGCCGTAGCCGACGGCGATCACGAGGACGGCGACGGCGCTGATCGCCATCGCGACCCACTGCGCCCGCCGCAGCCGCTCGCGCAGCACGATCACGCCGAGCAGCACCGTGACGAGCGGGTTCATGAAGTAGCCGAGGGCCGCCTCGATCACGTGGCCCGTGGTCGTCGCGATGACGTAGACCTGCCAGTTGATGTAGATCAGCACACCGGCGATCGCCATCACGCCGAGCAGCCGCGGCTCGCGGAAGAGCGCCGCGAAGCCGCGCCAGCTGCGCGTCACCGTGAGCAGGAGCAGGCAGAAGACCAGCGAGAAGAGCACGCGCAGCGCGACGATCTCGAACGGCGAGGCGGGGGCCATCGCGATGAAGTAGAGCGGCATCGCGCCCCAGAGCAGGTAGGCCGCGAAGCCGAACCAGAGGCCGGTCGACGACAGCGCGCCGCCGGCGCCCTTCACGGGCAGGGCCTCGACGCCCTCGCCGGCCGCGGCGTCGCCCGTCGTCGGCGAGGCGGGATCGGCGGGGAGGCGGGAGGCGGGCACCCGTCCGATGCTACGCAGGGCCGGCGCCCGCGGACCGCCCGGAACGGTCACCGGACGTCAGGATCAGGCCACCGGTCGCGAAGAGGACCGGGCGCACGACGAAGGGCCCGGCGACTCTCGTCGCCGGGCCCACTGCGCTGGAAGACGAAGGGCCCGGCGACTCGCGTCGCCGGGCCCTTCGGGGATCCGTCTCTAGCGGACCACGACCGCGAGGACGTCGCGGGCGGAGAGGACCAGCAGGTCGTCCCCACCGAACTTGACCTCGGTTCCGCCGTACTTGGAGTAGATGACCTTGTCACCGACGGCCACGTCGAGCGGGACGCGGTTGCCGTTGTCGTCGATGCGGCCGGGGCCGACGGCGACGACTTCGCCCTCCTGGGGCTTCTCCTTGGCGGTGTCGGGGATGACGAGACCGGAAGCAGTGACCTGCTCGGCCTCGACCTGCTTGATGACGATGCGATCTTCGAGCGGCTTGATGGACACCGACACGGTTGACCTCTTTCTTGACGACGACGGGGGCGGAGCGCCGCCGTTGGCAGACACGCTCCGAGAGTGCTAGCTCCACTGTAGAGGCTCCGCTGGCACTCGTGCAATCAGAGTGCCAGGCAGGCGCGCCGCGTCGTGCGGAGGGCGTGGCCTAGCATGGCCGGATGCAACGCGCCGAGCTGGTCGAGCTCCTCTCCCCCGAGGGCCTCCGGCTCCTCGACTCGCTCGACGGCTACCGCGCGGACGACCTGGTGCGCGCCGTCGCCGCGCTCCGCTCCGCCGGCCACTCCCCCGGCCTGGTGTCGGCCGTGCTGACCCAGGCTCGGCTGCGGGCGAAGGCGACCGGGAAGTTCGGCGAGTTCGCCCTGTCGATGCTCTTCACGGACGCCGGGCTCGAGCAGGCGACCCGCCTCCGAGTCGCGGCGCTGCACGCCGGCCGCTTCTCCTCGGCCGGGCTCACCCGCATCGCCGACCTCGGCAGCGGCATCGGCGGCGACGCGCTCGCGATGGCCGCCATCGACCTCGAGGTGACCGCGGTGGACGCCGACGAGATCACCGCGACCCTGGCCAGCTTCAACCTCGCCCCGTTCCCCTCCGCGCAGGCCGTGCACGGCGACGCCGAGGCGTTCGACCTGGACGGCTTCGACGCCGTCTACCTCGACCCGGCCCGCCGCACCGCCGGCCACCGGGAGACCCGGCGCCTCGACGATCCCGACGACTACTCCCCCTCGCTCGACTTCGCCTTCGGCCTGGCCGAGGCGCGGCCCGTGGGCGTGAAGCTCGGGCCTGGCTTCGACCGCGAGCGGATCCCCGCGGACGCGGAGGCGCAGTGGGTGTCGGTCGACGGCGAGCTCGTCGAGACGGGCCTGTGGTTCGGTCCGCTCGCTCGGCCGGGCGTCCGCCGGTCCGCGCTCCTGCTCTCGGCGACCGGCGCCGTGGAGCTCACCGCCCCGGCCGACAGCGACGACGAGGAGGTGGGCGACCTCGGCGCGTTCGTGCACGAGCCGGACGGGTCGGCCATCCGCGCGCGCCTGCTCGGCGAGCTGGCCCGCACCAGCGGCTCGCGGATGCTCTCGCCCGGCATCGCCTACCTCACGGGCGACGAGCCGTCCGCGTCGCCGTTCCTGCGGAGTTTCCGCGTGCTCGCGGAGCTGCCCCTGGACGAGCGCACCCTCGCGCGCGAGCTGCGCGCCCGCGGCATCGGCGTCCTGGAGATCAAGAAGCGCGGCGTCGACGTCGACCCCGCGCGCTTCCGCAGGAAGCTCGGCCTGGCCGGGCGGGGTAGCGCCGTCCTGATCCTCACCAGGATCCAGGGGCGCCACCGCGCCCTGCTCGCCGAGCGCGTCTCCTGAGACCGGCCGTCGGCGCCTAGTAGCCGGAGGAGGAGGTCGCCGCGTCGAGGGCGACCACGAAGATCACGATCGTGACGGCCAGGTAGATCAGCGAGACCACGACGCCGGCGATGCCGGTGATGATCGCGGTCAGCGCGAAGCCGCGTGCTCCCGGCTCGCGACGGCGGCCGAGGAAGCCGAGCACGATCGCGGGCGCGGACAGGATGAAGCCGAAGCCCCAGCCGAAGATCGAGATCACCAGGCCGACGATGCCGAGGATCATGCCGGTGAGGCTCAGGGTCTTGGGCACCGTCGTGGGCGCCGGGACGTAGGCGTACTGCGGCGGCGCGGCGCTCGGGGCCGGCGGGAGCGGCGTCCCGTACGCGGGCGGCGGGGTGTCCTGGGCGCCCTGTCCCGGTGCCGTCGGGGTGCCACCCGAGTACGCGGGCGGGGCCGGGGGCGCCGGAGTGTCGCCGGAGTGCACCGGCGGGGCCGGGGGCGCCGGCGGCACGGGGGGAGCAGGGGGGACGGGAGGGCCCTGTCGGTCGTCGGACCCGGGCCGGCTGCTGTCGCTCATGCCTCGAAGTCTAGAACGAGGCCGCCGACCGGCTCAGGCCGGGAGGTAGCCGTCCGTCCGGAGTCCGCCGACGAAGGCCGAGTAGGCGAGAGCGCCGACCAGCAGCAGCACGAGCGCGAGGTAGCCGAGGAGGAAGCCGGCGATCGCGAGTCCGCGGCCGCGCTGCCCCGAGCGGCGCGCCTGCGCGAAGCCGACGTGCCCGAGGACGATCGCGGCGGGCGCGAGCCCGAGGATGCCGCAGATCAGGGCCGCGACGGCGAGGCCGTTCAGCGGCGGGCGCGGCGCGGGAGCACCGGGATGCGCGGAGCCGTCGAAGGCCTCCTGGCCGCTCGGGGCTCCGGGGGGAACGGCCTCCCCGGTCCAGCCGGACGCGGCACCGGCGGCCGGCGGAGCGGAGGCGGGGGACGGTGCTCCGGAGGGCGGCGCGTACCGCGGCGGCGGGGGCGGCACCGATCCCGGTGCCGGATCGCCGGTGGACTCGTCGTTCACGTCGCCCTCCTCGAGCGCTCCGCCGTCCCCGCCGTGCGGGGCGGGGCGGTGGGGATCAGTAGTTCGTCGTGCTCGCGATGCCCGCGAGGGAGAACAGCGCGACGGCGGAGATGATGGTGATGATGATCGCGACGAAGCCGATCACGACGGCGGCGATCGCGAGGCCGCGACCGCGCTCACCGGTCCGCTTGATCTGCGAGAGGGCGATGAAGCCGAGGACGATGCCGACGATCGAGACGAAGAACGAGGCGATGAAGCCGATGATCGCCAGGATGTTGTAGCGATCGGACGCGGGCGTGTACGGAGCGGTCATGGTGGATCCCCCTTGATCAGGAACGAGTGGATGCGCTCAGCGTGGCAGCGTCCCCGGAGGGCTGTCAAAACCCTGGACGGCGCTTGTGACGCGCGACGGCACTGCGGTAGAGCGCCTAGCGCACCTGGATCTCGGTGACGGGCAGCGTGGAGTCGGCGCCGAAGGAGAGGCTCGAGGGCGCGTGCCCCGCCTCGATCAGCTGCGCGCCGAGCGCCGCGATCATCGCACCGTTGTCGGTGCAGAGCGAGAGCGGGGGGATCCGCAGCGCGATGCCCGCCGCCGCGCAGCGCTCCTCGGCGAGCTCGCGGACCCGCGCGTTGGCGACCACTCCCCCGCCCAGCAGCAGCCGGGGCACCTCCCGGTCGACGCAGGCCGCGATCGCCTTGGTGAGCAGCACGTCGGCGACCGCCTCGCGGAAGCTCGCGGCGACGTCGGCGACCGGCACCGCCTCGCCCGCGTCCTGGCGCTTCTCCACCCAGCGCGCGACCGCGGTCTTCAGCCCCGAGAAGGAGAAGTCGTAGCGGTGCTTCTCCCTGTCCTTCGGGAGGGTGAGGCCGCGGGGGAAGCGGATGGCCCGCGGATCGCCGCCGGCGGCGACGCGGTCGATCTGCGGGCCGCCGGGGTAGGGCAGGCCGAGCACGCGGGCGACCTTGTCGAACGCCTCGCCGGCCGCGTCGTCGATGGTCTCGCCGAGCAGCTCGACGTCGGAGACGAGATCGCGCACGTGCAGGAGCGAGGTGTGCCCGCCGGAGACGAGCAGCGCGATGGTGGGCACCTCGACCGGACCGCCCTCGCCGCCGTCGGCGCGCAGGACGTCGGCGCCGACGTGCCCGACGAGGTGGTTGACCGCGTAGAGCGGCTTCCCGAGCGAGACCGCCAGCGCCTTGGCCGCGCCGACGCCGACCATCAGCGCCCCGGAGAGCCCGGGACCACTGGTGACCGCGATCGCGTCCAGCTCCTGCAGCGAGACGCCGGCCTCGGCGAGCGCCGTCCGCAGCGTCGGCTCGAGCGCCTCGAGGTGCGCGCGGGCGGCGACCTCGGGCACGACGCCGCCGTAGCGGGCGTGCTCCTCCATCGACGAGGCGATGGTGTTGGCGAGCAGCGTCGTGCCGCGGACGATGCCGATCCCGGTCTCGTCGCAGCTGGTCTCGATGCCGAGGACGAGCGGACCGGCGGTCATGGCGACTCCTGTCGAGAGGCGGCGATCGGCGCGCGCATCACGAGCGCGTCGACGCCGTCGGGCTGGTAGTAGGCGGGGCGGACCCCGATCTCCTCGAAGCCCTCCGAGCGGTAGAGCGACTGGGCGACGGGGTTGTCGGCGCGGACCTCGAGGAAGACCTCGCGGGCACCGCGCTCCGCCGCCGTGGCGACGAGCGCGCGCAGCAGGCGCCTTCCGAGCCCGGTGCGGCGGGCGGAGGCGAGCACCGCGATGGTCTGCACGTCGCCCTCGTGCGCGCCGACCGGGCAGAGCAGCCCGGCGTAGCCGACCAGCTCGCCCGCGTCCTCGGCGACCAGGTAGCGGGTGTGCCGGCTGCGGATCTCCTCGCGCATCATCGTGCGGGACCAGGCGTCGCTGGTGAACTCCGACTCCTCGATCGCCATGATCGCGTCGAGGTCGTGGACCGTGGCGTCGCGCAGCTCCGCGCTCACGCGGTGACCCGCTTGGGACCGGCGGAGAGCGTGACGTCGGGTGAGCGGAGGTAGAGCGGCTCGTCCGCCGCGGGGGCGCGGCCGGCCGCGCGGGTGAGCGCGGCCACGACGCCCAGCTCGGCGGCGGACACCGTCTCCGCCTCGAGGCGGGGCAGCTCGGGGAAGGGCAGCGCGGGCGGCTTGTCGAGGCCGGGACCGGCGGTGCGGACGGGCAGGCCCTGCTCGTTGAGGCCGGCGTAGGCGCTCCAGTAGAGCTCGCGGCGGCGTGCGTCGGTGACGACGAGGAAGCCGGCGGCGCGGCCGTGGCGCAGGGCGCCGAGCGCGACCGCGTCGTGCGAGACGACCGGCAGGGTGGGCACGCCGCGGCCGAACGCGAAGGCGCGGGCGGCGGCGATGCCGACCCGGAGTCCGGTGAAGGGGCCGGGGCCCATGCCGACGGCGACGGCCTCGATCGCGTCCGGGCCGATGCCGGCCGCCTCGAGGGCCTCCCGGATCAGCCGGCCGACGACCTCGGCGTGCCGCATGGTGTCGGTCTCGGTGCGCTCGGCGCGGACCGCCCCGTCGGCGCCGACGACGGCGACGGAGGTTCCGGAGGAGGTGTCGATCGCGAGCAGCACCCTGACAGGCTACCCGCGGGCGGACGGGCACCGACCGAGGAGCCCGCGGCGCTCCGCAGTCGCTCGATCGATCTCGATACGGCCTCTCCGAGGGCTACTCGATCAGCATGACCGCGGCCCTCTCCGAGGGCTACTCGATCAGCATGACGGCGGCCCTCTCCGAGGGCTACTCGATCAGCATGACCGCGGCCCTCTCCGAGGGCTACTCGATCAGCAGGCAGATCATGCTGGTCGAGTAGCCGCGCAGCGGCGTATCGAGACCCCCGTCGGCGAGACTCTCAGCGCCAGCCGGTCCCGCGGAAGCGCACCGTGCGCGGCTCGATCGGCTCCTCGCCGTCCTCGGCGTCGGAGCCGCCGGTCGGGCGCTCGATCACGATGTCGAGCCAGGACTCGGCGACGCCGTCGAGCAGACCGGCGCCCCACTCGACCACGACGACCGAGTGCTCGAGGTCGAGGTCGAGGTCGTCCAGCTCAACCGCGGAGCCGACCCGGTAGGCGTCCACGTGCACGAGCGGCGGCCCGCCGTGCATCGGCGGGTGCGTCCGCGCGATCACGAAGGTCGGGCTGGTCACCGGCCCGCGCACCCCGAGCCCCTCGCCGAGGCCGCGGGTGAAGGTCGTCTTGCCCGCGCCGAGCGGCCCGGTCAGCACCAGCAGGTCGCCCGCGCGCAGCACCCGGCCGAGGGAGCGGCCGAGCTCCTCCATCGCCTCCGGATCCGCGATCTCGACGGTGCTGTCGGCGAACCGGTCGCGCTCAGGCACGGACGCCTCCCGCGGCGCCGCCGACCGTCCTGCGCGGAACACGGTGCCCGATCCGCGTGACCAGCTCGTAGTTGATCGTGCCGCACCAGCGCGCCCACTCGTCGACCGACGGGACCCCGGTGGTCGGGTCGCCCCAGAGCGTCACCGGGTCGCCGACCGCGACGGGAGCGTCTCCGACGTCGACGACGAACTGGTCCATCGCCACCCTCCCGGCGATGCGGTGCCGGCGCCCGCCGATCGAGACCTCGGCGACTCCGGACGCGGCGCGCGGGATCCCGTCGGCGTAGCCGAACGGCACCAGCGCGAGCGTCGTCTCGCCGGCGGCCCGGTAGGCGTAGTCGTAGCTGACGCCCGTCCCCGCGGCCACCCGCCGGACTCCGGCGACGCGCCCCTGCAGGGTCATCGCGGGTACGAGGCCGAGTCCGAGCGACGTCTCGTCGTCGAACGGCGAGAGCCCGTAGACGCCGATGCCGGTCCGCACCTGGTCGAGCCGCGCCTCCGGCAGGCGGAGCGCCGCGGCCGTGGCGGCCAGGTGCACCAGCGGCGCCGGCGTCCCGTGCGCGCGCAGCACCTCCTCCGCCCGGCGCAGGAGTGCGAGCTGCGCGAGGTCCTCCTCGCGCGAGGTGTTCGAGAGGTGCGAGAACAGCCCGGTGAGCTGCAGCGAGCCGCGCGCCGCGTGGCGGAAGAGGGACTGCGCGAGCGGCCCCCACTCCGCCTCCGCGGCGCCGTTCCGGCTGAGACCGGTGTCGACCTTGAGCTGCACCGCCCCGCGCACCCCGCGGTCCTCAGCGGCCTGCGCCAGCCGGTCGAGCTGACCGACCGAGGAGACGGCGACCTCGATCCCGTGCTCGAGGGCGGTGTCGAAGTCCTGCTCGGGGTCGTGCAGCCAGCAGAGCACCGGCGCCAGGACCCCGGCCTCGCGGAGCGCGACCGCCTCGTCGAGATCGGCCGTGCCGAGCGCGTCCGCGCCGCCGGCGAGCGCCGCCTGCGCGACGGCGAGCGCGCCGTGCCCGTACGCATTCGCCTTGACGACCGCCATCAGCCGGGGCGCAGCGGTCAGCTCGCGGAGCCGCGCCGTGTTCGCCGCGACGGCGTCCAGATCGATCAGCGCCTCGCGGAAGGCGAGCGGCGCGATCACGACTCGGCCACCACGAACGCGCAAGCGACGCCGGCGTCGTGGCTCATCGAGAGGTGCACCCGCGCGATCCCGCGCGACTCCGCCGCCGCGCGCGCCGCGCCGTGCAGGACGAAGGACGGATTCCCGTGCTCGTCCCGCTCGACCACCATGTCGTGCCAGCGCGCGCCGGCCGAGTCGCCGAGCGCCTTGATCAGCGCCTCCTTCGCCGCGAACCGTCCGGCCAGCGAGGCCGTCGGCAGGTCACGTTCGCTCTCGGCGAACAGCCGCTCGCGGAGCCGGGGCGTGCGGGAGATCGCCCGCTCGAAGCGCGCGAGATCCACCACGTCCACGCCGATCCCGACGATCACGGCAGGGTCACTCGACCGTGACCGACTTGGCGAGGTTGCGCGGCTGGTCGACGTCGAGGCCCTTCGCCGAGGCGAGCTCCATCGCGAACATCTGCAGCGGCGTCACCGCGAGCAGCGGCTCGAACAGCGGGTCGGCCAGCGGGATCGGCACGACCTCGTCGGCGATCTGGATCGCGGCGGCGTCGCCCTGCTCGGCGATCGCGATCACCCGGGCGCCGCGCGCCTTGATCTCCTGGATGTTCGAGATCACCTTGCGCTGCAGCTCGTACGACTCGCTCGGGCTCGGCACGATGACGAAGACGACCTGGCCCGGCTCGATCAGCGCGATCGGCCCGTGCTTGAGCTCACCCGCGGCGAAGCCCTCGGCGTGGATGTAGGCGAGCTCCTTGAGCTTCAGCGCGCCCTCGAGCGCCACCGGGTAGCCGACGTGGCGGCCGAGGAAGAGCACCGCGCGGGTGTCCGCCATCCAGCCGGCCAGCTGGGCGATCGCCTCGGAGGCGTCGAGCACGCGCGAGAGCTTCTCCGGGATCGCGGCGAGCTGGGCGGCCTGCGAGGCGATCAGCTCGGGCGTGGCCGCGCCGCGCGCCGCGGCCAGGTGCAGGCCGAAGAGGTAGAGCGCCGCGATCTGCGCGACGAACGCCTTGGTCGAGGCGACCGCGACCTCCGGGCCGGCGTGGGTGTAGAGCACGGCGTCGGACTCGCGCGGGATCGTCGCGCCCTGGGTGTTGCAGACGGAGAGCGTCTTCGCGCCCTTCTCGCGGGCGTACTTGACGGCCATCAGCGTGTCCATGGTCTCGCCGGACTGGCTGATCGAGACGACCAGGGTGCGCGGCGTCAGCACCGGGTCGCGGTAGCGGAACTCGTGGCTCAGCTCGACCTCGACGGGCACGCGCGCCCACTTCTCGATGGCGTACTTGGCGACCATGCCGGAGTAGGCGGCGGTGCCGCAGGCGATCACGGTGATGCGGTCGATGTCGGTGAGGGTCGCGTCGAGCGACGCGAGCTCCGGCAGGACGATCGCGCCGTCCTGGATGCGGCCGAGGAGCGTCTTGGCGACGGCCTCCGGGCCCTCGCTGATCTCCTTGGCCATGAAGCTCGACCAGCCGCCCTTCTCGGAGGCGGACGCGTCCCAGGCGATCTCGAACGGCTCGGTCTCGACGGCGTTGCCGAAGAAGTCGGTGACGGTGACCTCGTCCGGCGTGATGGTGACGATCTGGTCCTGCCCGATCGCGACCGCGCGGCGGGTGAACTCGACGAACGCGGCGACGTCGGAGCCGAGGAAGTTCTCGCCGTCGCCGAGGCCGATCACGAGCGGCGAGTTGCGACGCGCGCCGACGACGACGCCGGGCTGGTCCTGGTGCAGCGCGAGCAGGGTGAAGGCGCCCTCGAGGCGCGCGACGACGGCCTGGAACGCGAGCACGAGGTCGCCGGTGCGGCGGTGCTCGCGGGCGATCAGGTGCGCGGCGACCTCGGTGTCGGTCTCGCTCTCGAAGACCGCGCCCTCGGCGAGCAGCTCCTCCTTGAGGGGCTGGAAGTTCTCGATGATGCCGTTGTGGATGACGGCGAGGCGCCCGTCGTCCGCGAGGTGCGGGTGCGCGTTGCGGTCGGTCGGGCCGCCGTGCGTCGCCCAGCGGGTGTGCCCGATGCCGGTGGTGCCCTGCGCGATCGGGTGCGCCTCGAGGTCGTCGACGAGGACGCTGAGCTTGCCCGAGCGCTTGCGGCTGTCGATCCGGCCGTCGGCGTCGATCACGGCCACACCGGCGGAGTCGTACCCGCGGTACTCCAGTCGCTTCAGTCCCCCGAGCAGCACGGCCAGGCTGTCGCGCGCGCCGACGTATCCAACGATTCCACACATGCGCTCGATCCTAATCGCGTGCGGGGGCGCTCCTGCGGCGACGGGGCCGAGCCGCGGCGGCCGCTAGGATCGTGCAGATGTCCTCGTCAGCTCGCGAACCCGGGCGCGAGGCGCACCCCTCCCCGTTCGTCGAGATCGTCCGCTCCGACTGGGCCGAGCTCGCCCGCAGCACCGAGCTGCCGCTGAGCGAGACCGAGGTCGTGCAGCTGCGCGGGCTGGGTGACCGGCTGAGCCTCACCGAGGTCGCCGAGGTGTACCTCCCGCTGTCCCGGCTGCTCACCCTCTACGCCGGCGGCGCGCGCCAGCTGCACCGGGCGACGAGCACCTTCCTCGGCGAACGCGCGCAACCCACCCCGTTCGTGATCGGCGTCGCCGGCTCCGTCGCTGTCGGCAAGTCGACCATCGCCCGCCTGCTCCGCGAGCTGCTCGCCCGCTGGGACGACACCCCGCGCGTCGAGCTCGTGACGACCGACGGCTTCCTCCTGCCCAACAGCGAGCTGGAGCGGCGCGGGCTGATGAGCCGGAAGGGCTTCCCGGAGTCGTACGACCGCCGCGCGCTGCTGCGCTTCGTCTCGGAGGTGAAGGGCGGGGCGGCCGAGGTGCGTGCGCCGTTCTACTCGCACCTCTCCTACGACATCGTCCGCGACGCCGAGATCGTGGTGCGGCGGCCCGACGTGCTGATCGTCGAGGGCCTGAACGTCCTGCAGCCGCCCGCGCCCGGGCACGGCCTCGCGGTCAGCGACCTCTTCGACTTCACGGTCTACGTCGACGCGCGGACGAGCGACATCGCGCGCTGGTACGAGGAGCGGTTCCTCGCGCTGCAGCAGGGCGCCTTCGCGAGCCCGAACTCCTACTTCCACCGCTACGCCTCGCTGACGCCCGACGAGGCGCGCGAGCGGGCCCGGAGCATCTGGTCCTCGATCAACGAGCCGAACCTGCTGCAGAACGTGCGGCCCACCCGCTCGCGCGCGAGCCTCGTCCTGCGCAAGCAGGCCGACCACACCGTCTCCTCGGTGCTCCTCCGCAAGATCTGACGTGGGGGCCCGGCCGCTGACGCGCTGACGACGGCGGGTCTCGATACGCGCCTCCGGCGCTACTCGACCAGCATGCAAGGCGGCAGGTCGCGATATGGACCTCCGGCGCTGCTCGACCAGCATGCGGCGGGCAGGCCGAGTCATGCCGGCCTCACCCAGCGAGCAGGCGGAACCATGCTGATCGAGTAGCCCCGCAGGGGCGTATCGAGATCCCCGGGCCAGCGGCGGGTGAGGCCGCTAGGCCGCGACGCGCAGCTGCTCGAGCACGACCGCGGCGAGGGACTCGGCCAGCCGGTCGGCGGTCTCCTTGGTGGAGGCCTCGACCATGACGCGGACCATCGGCTCGGTGCCCGAGGGGCGGAGCAGCACGCGCCCGCCGGTGCCGAGCTCGCGCTCCGCCTCGGCGATGGCGGCCGCGATGACGGCGTCGTCGTGCACGCCCTCGCGGTCGACGCCGCGGACGTTGACGAGCGTCTGCGGGAACACCCGCATCACCGAGGCGAGCTCGGCGAGCGACTTCCCGGTCCGCGCCACCTCGGCCGCGAGCTGCAGCCCGGTGAGAACGCCGTCGCCGGTCGTCGCGAAGCGGCTCATGATCACGTGGCCCGACTGCTCGCCGCCGAGCGAGTACCCGCCCTCGTTCATCGCCTCGAGCACGTAGCGGTCGCCCACGCCGGTCTCGATCACCCGGATGCCGGCATCCGCCATCGCCGTCTTGAGGCCGAGATTGCTCATCACCGTGGCGACGAGCACGTTGTCGCGGAGGACGCCGCGCCGCGCCATCGAGGTCGCGAGGATCGCCATGATCTGGTCGCCGTCGACGACGCGCCCCTCGGCGTCGACCGCGAGGCAGCGGTCCGCGTCGCCGTCGTGCGCGATGCCGAGGTCGGCGCCCGCCTCGCGGACCGCCTCGGCGACGTGGTCGAGGTGGGTCGAGCCCACGCCGTCGTTGATGTTGATGCCGTCCGGATCGTTGCCGATCACGGTGACGGTCGCGCCGGCGTCGGTGAAGACCTCCGGCGAGATCCCCGCGGCGGCGCCGTGCGCGCAGTCGATGACCACGTGCAGTCCGTCCAGGCGGGTGCTGCCGAGCGAGCCGAGCAGGTGGAGGACGTAGCGGTCCTCGGCATCGGCGAAGCGGCGGATGCGGCCCACGTCCGGGCCGAGCGGCGTGAGCGGCGGGACCCCGAGAGCCGCCTCGATGCGGTTCTCGAGCTCGTCCGGGAGCTTGCGGCCGCCGGCCGCGAAGAACTTGATGCCGTTGTCGGCAGCGGGGTTGTGCGACGCCGAGATCATCACGCCGAAGTCGGCGCTCTCGTCGGCGATGAGGTAGGCGGCGGCGGGCGTCGGGATGACTCCCGCGTCCAGCACGTCGACACCGGCGCTCGCGAGGCCGGCCGCGACGGCGGCACCGATGAACTGGCCCGAGATCCGAGGATCGCGGGCCAGGACGGCGAGGGGCCGACGGCCCTCCGCCCGGGCGGCCGCACCGAGTACACGGGCGGCCGCCTGAGCGAGGCCGAGGGCCAGGTCGGCCGTGACGTCGCGATTCGCGAGGCCACGGACGCCATCTGTTCCGAACAGGCGCGGCATGATGCCAGTCCCCTTCTGAAGCTGCTGATCGGCGGCCACGGGGGCCGCAGCGACTAGCGCTTCGAGAACTGGGACGCCTTGCGGGCCTTCTTGAGACCGGCCTTCTTGCGCTCGATGACGCGAGCGTCGCGGGTGAGGAAGCCGGCCTTCTTCAGGATGGCGCGGTTGTTCTCGCGGTCGATCTCGTTCAGCGCACGCGCGATCGCGAGGCGGAGCGCACCGGCCTGGCCGGAGGGGCCGCCGCCGGTGATCTTCGCGACGACGTCGTACGAGCCGAGGAGGTCGAGGACCTTGAACGGGTCGTTGATCAGCTGCTGGTGCAGCTTGTTGGGGAAGTACTCCGCGAACTCGCGGGCGTTCACGGTCAGGCTGCCGGAGCCCGGGACCAGGCGCACGCGGGCGATGGCCTGCTTGCGACGGCCCACGGCTGCGCCGGAGACGTTGAGGACGGCGCGGGGCGTCGAGGACGCCTCGGTGGCCGGGCTTTCGGTGGAGTAGCTCTCGGGAGCCACGTCGATCTGGTCTGCGATCTTCGCCACGGTGTAGGTGATCCTTTGTCTTCGAAGTCTGGGGTGTCGGGGAGGGCCGGAGCCTACTGGGCGACCTGGGTGAAGGCGTACGCCTTGGGCTGCTGAGCCGCGTGAGGGTGCTCGGTGCCCGTGTAGACCTTCAGCTTGCGCAGCTGCGCACGACCGAGGGAGTTCTTGGGGAGCATTCCGCGGATGGCCTTCTCGACGGCGCGGATCGGGTTCTTCTCGAGGAGCTCGGCGTACGTGGTGGCCGTGAGGCCGCCCGGGTAGCCGGAGTGGCGGTACGCCTTCTTCTGGAGGAGCTTCTGGCCGGTGAGGGCCACCTTCTCGGCGTTGACGATGATGACGAAGTCGCCCATGTCCATGTGCGGCGCGAACGTCGGCTTGTGCTTGCCGCGCAGGAGCGCAGCGGCGTGGGTGGCCAGACGACCGAGCACGACGTCGGACGCGTCGATGACGATCCAATCGTGCTGGACGTCAGCCGGCTTCGGAGAAAAAGTGCGAGTCACGTGAGTGCTGCTTTCTGATCGGAGTGAGGAGTTCGTGAATCCCGCTCCGTGGCCGTTCGACCCGCGAGGGGGCCGAACCGATCCGGTGGAGGGCTCAACTTCGGGTGCCGGCACGCGGCCGAGAACACCAAGGGTCGACAGTACAGCAATCCGGACCGGAGCGGAAGCTCACGGGCTCGCCGCCGCGCTCCCCCGGGCGGTCCGGGTCAGGAGTCGTCCTGCCCCAGCGCGGCCAGGACCTCGGTCGCCAGCTCCTCGAGCGGGGCCTGGCCGCCGACGTAGGAGCGGAGCGAGAGCAGCCGGTCCCCGGCGAGCACGACCACCGTGGCGGCCGGGTCGACCGCCGGGTCCCCGGCGCGGAAGAAAGCGGCGTCGCCGAGCCCGCTCGGCTCGACGGGGGCCTCGGACTCCTGCGCGGCGACGTCGGCGGTGGTGGCGCCGGTCGCCGCCCGCAGGACGAGCGCGGCGGGGTTGCCCGCCAACGCCCAGGCGCAGCCCGAGCCCTGGTCCGAGGCGGTGACGAAGCCCTCGGGCAGCTCGAGGGCCGCCTCGATCGCCGTCACCGGCAGCACCGCGGCGCAGTCGAGGACCTCGACCGTCGCACCGGCGGTCGGCTCGGCCGCGGGAGCGGTGGGCACCGCGGTGGGCACGGCGGTCGGCGCGGTGGAGTCGACCGCGGCGGCGGGCGCCCGGTCCGGCACGTCGATCGCCGACGACGAGCAGCCGGCAGGCAGCAGCGCCGCCGGCAGGACGAGCGCGGCGACGAGCGCCCACACGCGGTGGTTCCTGCGGATCACTCGTCGTCCTCCCCCTGGGCGTCCCCGCCGGGCAGGGTGCGCTTCACCCGGGTGAGCACGGCCCGCTCGGCCAGTTCCGAGTCCTCAGGGTAATCGACCTCGCGCAGGATGAGGCCGCGCGCCGGCATGACCGCGAAGGCGTTCGTGCGGCGGGCGGCGTCGCGCAGCAGCGGGAGCTCGCCCGCGTCCAGCTTGCCGATCCCCACGGCCACGCAGGAGCCGACGAGTGCCCGCACCATGCTGTGGCAGAAGGCGTCGGCGCGCAGGTGCGCGTGCAGCACGCCGTCCTCGTCGCGCTCCCAGGTGAAGTCGAGGAGGCTCCGGATGGTGGTGGCTCCGACGCGCGCGCGGCAGAACGAGGCGTAGTCGTGCAGGCCGAGCAGCGACTCGGCCGCCAGCGCCATCACGCCCTCGTCGACCGCCTCGTTGATCCAGGTCGTGAAGCCGCGCTGGAGCGGCCGGCGGAGCGAGGTGCGGTCGGCGAGCCGGTACTCGTAGCGCCGCCAGCGCGCGGAGAAGCGCGCGTCGAAGCCCTCGGGCGCCCGGGTCACCCGGTGCACGGACAGGTCCGAGTACTGACCGAGGATCCCCTGGAGCTTGCGCTGGAGCACGACCTCGGGCGCGACCTTCTCGGTGCCGGCCCGCGGGCTGCCGTTCAGGCGCGACCACTGCTGGGGCGTGAGGTCCAGGTGCGCCACCTGAGCGCTCGCGTGCACGCCCGCGTCGGTGCGGCCCGCGACGGTGACCACCGTCCGCTCCTCCGAGCGCAGCAGCACGCCGAGCGCGTCCTCGAGAACGCCCTGCACCGTGCGGAGGCCGGGCTGGAGCGCCCAGCCCGCGAAGTGGGTGCCGTCGTAGGCCAGATCGAGGCGGACGCGGTGGAGCACCCGACGAGTCTAGGTCGTCCGCCGCGCCGTTCCGGATCGCCGGATCAGCCGGCCGAGAGCCGGACGCCGAGTGAGTCGAAGACGGCCACCGCCCAGTCGGCGAGGACGTCCTGGTCCCCGACGAAGGACTCGACGTGCAGCTCGTAGCCGCCCGCCAGCACGGCCAGCTGGGACGGCGTCGTCGGCGAGCCCTCGAGCCGGTAGGCGGCCTCGCCCAGCGGAGCCGGCACGGCGCCGACGGCCTCGCCCGCGCCGGCGAACGTCTCGGCGAGCCGCGCGGGCCCGACGCTGACGAGGACCGCCGACGGGTTGCCGGCGATGCCGTAGGAGCAGGTGTCCCCCGCCTGGACGAGCACGGCCGTCCCGGCGGGCAGTCCGACCGCCGTCTCGACCGCCGAGGCGGGCAGTGCCGCGGAGCAGTCCAGCTCGGGAGCCGGCGCGACGGTCGCAGCGGTCTCGCTGGGGACGGATTCGGCGGCGGCGACCGCGCTCGGCGCCGTCGTGCGCGCCGACTCCGGCACGTCGACGACCCCGGTGGAGGAGCAGCCCGCCAGCAGGGCCGTCGCGGCGAGGAGCAGGACCGCATGGTGCGCGCGCACGGAACTCCTCCTGCTGGCCGACGGGGACGGGGGTCCGGGTACCGGACGCATCCCGACCCTTTGTCGGGACGATCCCGCCATCGTAAGCGACGTTCCGCGCCACCGAGCACTCAGGAGTGCCACGGGCGGGAACGACGAGAGCCCCCCGTCCCCGAGGGGGCGGAGGGCTCTCGAGACGTGCTCGGGACTACTTGGTCTCGGCGGTCGTCTCGACCGGGGCGTCCTCGACGGGCGCGTCCTGGACGGTCGCGTCGGCCTCGGTCGTGTCGGCGACGGGCGCCTCCTCGACAGTGGCGTCCTCGGCGGGGGCGTCCGCGACGACGGTCTCGTCCTCGACCGGAGCCGAGACGGGAGCGGCGCCGGTGCGCGACTTCTTGACCTTCGGCGTCACGGGCTCGAGGACGAGCTCGATGACGGCCATCGGGGCGTTGTCGCCCTTGCGGGGACCGATCTTCGTGATGCGGGTGTAGCCGCCCTCACGCTCGGCGACGAGCGGCGCGATCTCGGTGAAGAGCTCGTGCACGACGCTCTTGTCGCCGATGGTCGCGAGGACGCGGCGGCGGGCGTGCAGGTCGCCGCGCTTCGCGAACGTCACCAGACGCTCGGCGAGGGGACGCAGGCGCTTGGCCTTGGTCTCGGTCGTCTTGATGCTCTTGTGCGTGAACAGGGCCGCGGCCAGGTTCGCGAGCAGCAGACGCTCGTGTGCGGGACCGCCTCCGAGGCGGGGGCCCTTCGTGGGCTTGGGCATGGCTTTACTCCAGTACTAAAGGGGTGTCAGAAGGTCGAACGCCGGAGCGGAGACCTAGATGCTCTCGTCGTCGTAGCTGTAGAAGTGGGCGCCGTCGAACCCGGGGACCGAGTCCTTCAGCGACAGGCCCAGCTCCGTCAGCTTCTCCTTGACCTCATCCACCGACTTCTGACCGAAGTTGCGGATGTTCATGAGCTGCGTCTCCGACAGGGCGACGAGCTCGTTGACGTTGTTGATGCCCTCGCGCTTGAGGCAGTTGTAGCTGCGCACCGAGAGGTCGAGGTCCTCGATGGGCATCGACAGCTCGGTCGAGAGGACGGCGTCGACCGGCGCGGGGCCGATCTCGATGCCCTCGGCCGCGTTGTTCAGCTCGCGGGCGAGTCCGAACAGCTCGGTCAGCGTGCGACCGGCCGACGCGATGGCGTCGCGCGGCGTGATGGCCGGCTTCGACTCGACGTCGACGACGAGGCGGTCGAAGTCGGTGCGCTCGCCGGCACGGGTGGCCTCGACGCGGTAGGTGACCTTGAGCACGGGCGAGTAGATCGAGTCGACCGGGATCTGGCCGGCCTCGGAGAACTCGCTGCGGTTCTGGGTCGCCGAGACGTAGCCGCGGCCGCGCTCGATGGTGAGCTCGAGCTCGAACTTCGCCTTGTCGTTCAGGGTCGCGATGACGAGGTCCGGGTTGTGGATCTCGACACCGGCCGGAGCCGAGATGTCGGCGGCGGTGACCTGGCCGGCGCCCTGCTTGCGCAGGTAGGCGGTGATCGGCTCGTCGTGCTCGGAGGAGACGACGAGTCCCTTGATGTTCAGGATGATCTCGGTGACGTCCTCGCGGACGCCCGGGACGGTCGTGAACTCGTGCAGGACTCCGTCGATCCGGATGCTGGTGACAGCGGCGCCGGGGATGGAGGACAGCAGGGTGCGACGCAGCGAGTTGCCGAGCGTGTAGCCGAAGCCGGGCTCGAGGGGCTCGATGACGAAGCGGGAACGGAACTCCGAGATGTTCTCCTCGGTGAGCGTCGGACGCTGTGCGATAAGCACTGTTGATTCCTTTCGATCACGTGTCCGCTATATGACACGTGCGTTTGCGAGTCTGAAGTTGTGAAAGAAATGCGCGATCCGCCGGCCGGCCTCACGTCGCGCTGGAGAGCGCTTCGTTCGGCCGGCCGACGGCTGCGAGTGCTGCGTTAGACGCGACGGCGCTTCGGCGGGCGGCAGCCGTTGTGCGCCTGCGGGGTGACGTCGTTGATCGAGCCGACCTCGAGGCCTGCGGCCTGGAGCGAGCGGATCGCGGTCTCGCGACCCGAGCCCGGGCCCTTCACGAAGACGTCGACCTTCTTCATGCCGTGCTCCTGCGCCTGACGCGCGGCCGACTCGGCAGCGAGCTGGGCGGCGAACGGCGTCGACTTGCGCGAGCCCTTGAAGCCGACTCCACCGGACGAGGCCCAGCTGATGACGGCCCCGGCGGGGTCGGTGATCGAAACGATGGTGTTGTTGAACGTCGACTTGATGTGGGCCTGGCCCACAGCGATGTTCTTCTTCTCCTTGCGGCGCGGCTTGCGCGCGGCCGACTTGGGGGTAGCCACTTGTTATCTCCTCTAGGTCCGTGTCGCCCGCGTTACTTGCGGCCGGCCTTCTTCTTGCCGGCGACGGTGCGCTTCGGGCCCTTGCGGGTGCGAGCGTTCGTCTTGGTGCGCTGTCCACGGACCGGGAGGCCGCGACGGTGGCGGATGCCCTCGTAGGACCCGATCTCGACCTTGCGGCGGATGTCGGCGGCGACCTCGCGGCGGAGGTCTCCCTCCACCTTGTAGTTGCCCTCGATGTAGTCGCGGAGCGCGACGAGCTGGTCGTCGGTGAGGTCCTTGACGCGGATGTCGCCGTCGATCCCCGTGTCGCTCAGCGTCTTCAGCGCGCTGGTGCGGCCGACTCCGTAGATGTAGGTCAGTGCGACCTCCACGCGCTTCTCGCGCGGGATGTCTACTCCTGCCAGACGTGCCATGGTGGCTTCTCCTGTGAGTGAGTGGAGGTGTGAAGCAACGTCGGTGCCTCGGCCTCCGACCGAAGGTGTCCTCGCCGTTCACTCCGGGTGACCCGGGGTGCTGCGCGATTTCTGACGTTGCGGGGTGGTGTGTTGCCGTGCTGCTGGGCGGTTTCCCGCCCGCGCTCCTCGCAGGAGCGCCGGTAGTCCCGGAGGACTAGCCCTGGCGCTGCTTGTGGCGGGGGTTGCTGCTGCAGATGACCATCACGTTGCCGTGGCGGCGGATGATCTTGCAGTGGTCGCAGATGCGCTTGACGCTGGGGTTGACCTTCATTGTTCTGTTCCTTGTTTTCGCTGGCGTCGTGCTCCCGGCGGATGCCGGGGCCGTTCCTTACAGGACACGCACGTCGCGAACTGAGCGGAGCGAACGTCTACTTGTAGCGGTAGACGATCCGGCCGCGGGTCAGGTCGTAGGGGCTGAGCTCCACGATCACGCGGTCCTCGGGGAGGATGCGGATGTAGTGCTGACGCATCTTGCCCGAGATGTGGGCGAGAACCTTGTGTCCGTTGGTGAGCTCCACGCGGAACATCGCGTTGGGGAGCGCCTCGACAACCGCACCTTCGATTTCGATGACACCGTCTTTTTTGGCCATAGCCTCACTGTCGTTCGGAAGTAGTGTGTGTACTGGTCGTGCGAATGCTTCCGCGACGATCCTCCCCCCGGGCGGAGCCTGGGGAGCGGTGCGCGGGCGTGCCGGAGCACGCGCAAACACCAAGGGTCGATACTACGCGAATCCCCGCTTCTCCGCCAGCCCGGGCGTGTCGCCTCAGGGCGGGGGCGGGCACCCGCCGGGGACGGCGGTGTGCGCGCCGCGGAGCGCGAGCGCGACGGCCGCCGCCTAGGCTCTCCCTCGTCGAAGGGACCGCGGATGGCGCGCACGGAGAAGACGACGGACAGCACGGCGAGGAGTCGGCGGAGCTGGTACTCGCACCCCCTGGTGACCGTGCTCGTCGCGATCGTCGTCATCGCCCTCGTGCAGACGTTCTTCGTGAAGGTGTACACCGTGCCGACCGGCTCGATGGAGAACACCCTGCAGGGCGGCGGCTTCTTCGGCGACCGCATCCTCGTCGACCGCACCGCGGCGCTGCACGGCGAGCCGGAGTCGGAGCAGATCGTCGTCTTCTCGCGGGACGCGCGCTGGGGCGCGACCGACGCGGTCGGGAACCCGCTCTCCGAGGCGGTCAAGTACTTCGGCGACGTCACGAGCATCGGCCCGTCGCACGAGGAGTTCCTCGTGAAGCGCGTGATCGCGACCGCCGGCCAGACGGTCTCCTGCTGCGACGCCGAGGGGCACGTGCTCGTGGACGGGCAGCCGCTCGCGGGCGACTACGTCTTCGAGGACTTCCCGTTCGCCCCCGGCACCCAGGACTGCGACTCGCAGCCCGCCTCCACCCGCTGCTTCCAGGAGTACACGGTGCCGGAGGACACGCTCTTCGTCCTCGGCGACCACCGCTCGAACTCCAACGACTCGCTCGGCGACTGCCGCGGAGCCCCGGGTCCGATCGACTCCTGCGTGAAGACGGTGCCGATCGAGCGCGTGGTCGGGCGCGTCTTCGCCGTCGCCTGGCCGCTGACCCGCTGGCGCCTCTTCTAGCCCGGGTCGCGTTCCGGATCACGCCGGGAACCGCGGAGGGGCGGGGCCGGATGCCGGAACACCCGATCCCGCCCCTCCGGACGAAGCCTCGCGGAGGTCAGCCGCGGACGACCGCGACGACCTGCTCGAACAGCGGGTGGTCCGCGCCGAGGCCGGTCACCTCGGCGACGAACTCCTCCGGCGACAGCGCCGCCAGCTTCTCCTTCAGCTCGACGCTCTGCGGGTCCTCCGGCACGTCGAAGCGGAGGGCCGCGCCGATCGCCGTCAGCAGTCCGCTCGGCACGTGCCCGCGCTCGGCGAGCTCGGCCGCCGGGCCGATGAAGCGCTCGTGCCGCGAGAGCTTGCGCAGCGGCTGGCGCCCGACCCGGTCCACCGTGTCGGTGAGACCCGGGTTCGCGAAGCGCTTCAGCGTCTTCTGGAGGTAGGCCTCCTGCTCCTCGTCGCTGAAGCCGTGCTTCTCGACGATCAGCGTCTTGGTGTCCTCGAGCGCGGCCTTCACCGCGTCGTGCACCTCGGGCAGCGCGAGCGCGTCCGACAGCTTGTGCGCGCCGGCCGCGAAGCCGACGTACGCCGCGGTGGCGTGCCCGGTGTTCACCGTGAAGAGCTTGCGCTCGATGAACGGCTCGAGGTCGTCGACCCAGGTGGCGCCGGGGATCTCGGGCTCGGAGCCCTCGAACGGCGTGCGGTCGACGACCCACTCGAAGAAGCTCTCGACCGTGACGTCGAGACCCTGGCCGGCCGCCTGGTTCGGCACGATGCGGTCGACCGCGGTGTCGGCGAAGACCGCGCGGGTGCGCAGGCGCTCCCACTCGTCCGCGCCCAGGCTCGCGGCGACCTCGGTCTGCAGCAGCCGGGTCGCGTTGATCGCGTTCTCGCAGGCCATCACGGCGAGGCGGGGCGCCGACTCCGCGCGGGCCGCGAGGCCCTTCGCGATCACCGGCGCGACGAAGCGCAGGATGTTCGGCCCCACCGCGGTGGTGACGAGGTCCGCGGCGGCGATCTCGCGGACGAGGGCCTCCTCGTCACTCGCCGAGTTGATCGCGCGGAAGCCGTCGACGACGTGCGTCGCGGACGACTCCCCCACCTCGTGCACCTCGTAGCTGTCGGCGGCGGCGAGCTGGTCGATCAGCGCCGCGTTGACATCGGCGAAGACCAGCTCGTAGCCGGCACCGTGCAGGATCAGCCCGACGAAGCCGCGGCCGATGTTGCCGGCGCCGAAGTGGACGGCGGTGGGCATCAGGAGTTGACCTCGCCCAGCAGCGCGTAGAGCGACTGCGCGTCGGGGGCGTCGAGGAGCTTCTGCACCTCGTCCTCCTCCGAGAAGATGATCGCGATCTTGGAGAGGATCTCGAGGTGCTCGTTGTTGACACCGGCGATGCCGACGACGAAGCGGACCTCGTTGCCGTCCCAGTCGATCGGCTGCGCGTAGCGGACGAAGGACAGCGCCGAGGAGCGGATCTCGTCCTTCGCGTCGTTCGTGCCGTGCGGGATGGCGAGCAGGTTGCCCATGTAGGTGGAGACGGTCGCCTCGCGGGCGAGCATCGCCTCGTGGTAGGCGGGCGTGACGGCGCCGACGCCGACCAGCATGTCGGCGGCCTCCTTGATGGCGGTCTCCTTCGACGTGGCGGTGCCGGAGGCGTTGATCTGTCCGATGGTGAGCACATCGCTCATGGCGTGCGTCCTTTCCGTGGGTGGTGAACGAATGAGGGAACCCGCAGGGGCGAGCGGAGCGTCTCCGCCACGTCGCACCCTACGGGCTCCCTCAGGGGTGTTCCCGACTACTTGCCGTGCTGCTCCGCGACGAGCGAGACGACCTCGTCGTACTTGGGGCTGTTCATGAAGTTGTCGACGGAGACGTGGATCGCGCCCGGCGTGCGCTGGCGCGCCCGCTCGGTCAGCTCGGCCTGGGTGATGACCAGGTCGACGTCGTCCTCGAGAGCCGCGATCGCCTTGTTGGTGACCGTGACGTCCTCGAAGCCCGCCTTCTTCATCTTGTTGCGCAGGACGGAGGCGCCCATGGCGGACGATCCCATCCCGGCGTCGCAGGCGAAGACGATGTTGCGCACCTGCGTGGCGGTGGCGGTCGCCGAGGCGCCGTCCTGGTTGGACGCGCCGCTCGCGTTGAGGAGCGAGCCGACGGCGCTCTCCTTGCCCTTGTTCGACGAGTTGGCGGCGACGGCGGCGGCGAGCTTGTCGTCTCCGGCCTCCATGGCGTCGAGGTCGCGCTTGCGGCTGCCGCGGATGATGAACGACGCGACGACGAACGACACGGCCATCGAGAGCAGGACCGAGAGGATCACGCCGAGGTAGCTGTCACGCGAGGTCTGCAGGAGCACCGCGATGATCGAACCCGGCGACGCCGGGGCGACGAGGCCGGAGTCGAACGCGACGTTGGTCGCGACCCCGGTCATGCCGCCGAGGATGACGGCCGCGACGAGCGCGGGCTTCATCAGCACGTAGGGGAAGTAGATCTCGTGGATGCCGCCGACGAAGTGGATCAGCGCGGCGCCGGGGGCGGAGCCGCGGGCGATGCCCACGCCGAAGATCGCGAAGGCGAGCAGCACGCCCATGCCGGGGCCGGGGTTCGCCTCGAGCAGGAACAGGTACGACTTGCCCTGGTCCTGCGCCATGACGGTGCCGAGCGGGGTGAGAACGCCCTGGTTGATGGCGTTGTTGAGGAACAGGATCTTGGCCGGCTCGATGAAGATCGAGGTCAGCGGCAGCAGGCCCGCGTTCACCAGGAGGTCGACGCCGTCGCCCAGGATCTTGGTGAGGAACGAGATGATCGGCGCGATGCCGAAGAACGCGCCCAGCGAGAGGAGCATGCCGAGGATTCCGGCGGAGAAGTTGTTGACCAGCATCTCGAAGCCGGGCTTGATCTTGCCGTCCCAGATCGAGTCGACCTTCTTCATCAGCCACGCGGCGAGCGGGCCGATGATCATGGCGCCGAGGAACATCGGGATGGTGGCGCCGACGATGACGCCCATGGTGGCGATCGAGGCGACCACGCCACCGCGCTGGCCGTAGACCATGCGGCCACCGGTGTTCGCGATGAGCAGCGGGAGCAGGTAGGTGATCATCGGGGCGACGAGACCGACGTACTGCTGGAAGGTCGCGCCGTCCTCACCGGCGGCGAGCTGGGTGCGAGCACCCTCCCAGCCGATCTGGGCCGCGTCGCCGAAGCCGCCGAGGATGCCGTTGGGCAGCCAGCCCGCGGCGATGAAGAGCGAGGTGATGAGACCCCACGCGATGAAGGCCGCGATGTTCGGCATGACCATCCCCGAGAGGAAGGTGCCGAATCGCTGGACGTGGACGCGCGTACCTCCGCGCGTCGACGTCGCTGACGTCGTTGTCATGTGGTGTGTTCTCCGATTCTGAGGGTGGGAGATCCGGTCGCTCCTGAGGCGGACCGGGCTCCCGCGGGGCGGGACGAGACGGGGTGGTGCAGGGGTGGTGCGGTGGTGCGGGGTGGTGCTGCGGAGGATCGTGCGCATGCGGGCCGCGCGATCCCCGGGATCAGGAGGCGGCGATCGCCTCGGTGACGGCGGACCGGGCGTCCGCCGCGCTGTCGGCCGCGAGGGCGAGCTCGGCGTAGCGCTTCGCGTCCTCGAGGGTGTGCTCGGCCAGCTCGGCGCGGACGTCGGCGAGAGCCGACGGCGACATCGAGAGGGTCGTCGCGCCGAGGCCCACGAGGACCACGGCGAGCAGCGGATCCGCGGCGGCCTCGCCGCAGATGCCGACGGGCTTGCCCAGTGCGGCGCCCGCGCGGCCGACCTCGCCGACGAGGCGGAGGACGGCGGGGTGCCATGGGTCCTGGAAGGCGGACACGGTGCCGAGCATCCGGTCCGCTGCCAGGGTGTACTGGGTCAGGTCGTTGGTGCCGATGGAGGCGAAGTCGGCGACTCCGAGGATCCGGTCGGCGAGCAGAGCGGAGGAGGGGACCTCCACCATCACGCCGGCGGTGCGGATCCCGAGCTCCTTGGCCATGGAGGTGAAGTAGCGGGTCTCGTCGACCGTCGCGACCATCGGCGCCATGACCCAGAGGTCGGCGTCGGTCGCGGCGTCGGCCTGGGCGAGCGCGGTGAGCTGGTCGCGGAGGATCTGCTCGCTCGCGCGCAGGGCGCGGAGGCCGCGGAGGCCGAGCGCCGGGTTCTCCTCGTGGTTGTCGTTGAGGAAGGCGAGCGGCTTGTCGGCGCCGGCGTCGAGCGCACGCACTACGACCTTGCGGCCGGGGAAGGCGGCGAGGAGGCGGGTGTACTGCTCGGCCTGCTCGGCGACGGTCGGGGCCTCCTTCGCGTCGAGGAAGAGGAACTCGGTGCGGAACAGGCCCACGCCCTCCGCGCCGAGCTCGACGGCGTTCTCGGCGCCGTCGGCGGAGCCGAGGTTCGCCAGCAGCGGCACGGCGTGACCGTCGGCGAGGGCGCCGGGGACGACGGGTGCGGCGAGCATCTCGGCGCGCTCCGCGATCGAGGACTTCGCGTCGCCGATCTCGACGTCGGACGGGTTCACCGTCACGACGCCGGAGGAGGCGTCGAGGATGACGAGCTGGCCATCGCGCAGGTCGAGCGCGCCGGTGGTGCCGACGATGGCGGTGATCGACTTCTCGCGGGCCAGGATCGCCGTGTGCGAGGTCGGGCCTCCGTCGCTGGTGATCAGGCCGAGGACCTTCTCGAGGTCGAGCAGCGCGGTGTCGGCTGGCGCGAGGTCGCGGGCGACGAGCACGAACGGCTCGTCCGACTCCGGGACGCCGGGCGCCGGGACGCCGCGCAGGTGGGCGACGACCCGCTGCGAGACGTCGTCGAGGTCGGTCGCGCGCTCGGCCATGTAGCCGCCCATCGCGACCAGCAGGTCGCGGAAGCCGGCGAACGCCTCGTGCACCGCGCGCTCGGCGGTCTTGCCCGCGGCGAGGCGGGTCTTGACGTCGTCCGCGAGCGAGGGGTCCTCCGCCATCAGCGCCTGGGCGTCGAGGACGTCCTTCGCCGAGCCGCCGGCGCGCTCACCGCGGTGGCGGATGGTCGCTGCCGTCGCCGACAGCGAGGCGACCGCGCGCTCCTCCTCCTGGGCGACGGAGCGGGCGCTGGTGGTGTCCTCGGGCTCGGGGAGCGGGTCGGGCATGCGCAGCACCGGCCCGAGGGCCAGGCCGCGGCCGACTCCGGTGCCCTGGAGCTTCGCGGAGGCGTAGGCGGTGGAAGGAGTGGACAGCGTCATGGGTTCCCGGTTCCTGTCGTGCGTCTCGTCGGTGAGAGGGCGGTGGGGGCGAGGGGGTGGAAGTCAGGAGGAGCTGATGCGACCCATTGAGGGTCGCCGTCACGACTCGCGGTCTTCCGCGGCTGCCGGCGCCGTGTGCGCCGGGGCTGCCGCCTTTCGTGACGCTATGCGTCACGCATCGTGATCAGTGCTGAGGAACTCGGACAGCTCGTCGAGGATCGCCTGCTCGTTGTCGCCCTCGACCGAGAGGGTCAGCGAGTCGCCGTGCTCGATGCCGAGCGAGATGATGCCGAGGATCGAGGCCGCGTTCACCGCGGTGCCCTCGCCCTTCTTCACCAGGACCTTCTGACCCGACTTCGCCGCAGCCTGGCTGAAGAGCGAGGCGGGGCGGGCGTGGAGGCCCTTCGACGATGCAACCTGCACGGTGCGCTCGACCATGAACGTTTCTCCTTGATCCTGCAGTCGGAACTGCGTCAGTGGTTCCCGGCGCCGGGCGCGAGGCCCGGGGCGGGAGGTGGGGCGTCCCCGTCCGATCCTGCGACGACCGCGCGAGCGGCGAAGAGGACGGGAAGGGTGTCGAGCACGGCATCGGCACCGTGCGCCCCGAAGACGTCGTGCGGGAGGAGTGCTGCCGCGGCGCCGACGTGCACCGCGCGCTGGCGGAGCTCGTCGAACTGCGGCTCGAGGTGCGGTCCGACCAGGAGGACGTCCGCCTGGGGCAGAGCGTCCGCGAGACCGGGAAGGGTCTCGGATCGGAAGACGGCATCGATGCCGCGCTGCTTCGCGCCCGCTCGCAGCCGGTGGGCCAGGAACGTGCTCGACGCGCCTGCACCGCAGACGATCAGGATCGTGCGCACCTCGTTCGCCTCCTCGCGTCCGGGTCTTGCCTCATCCAAGCATCTCGGGGGCCGCGCGTCCGCCCCCGCAGACAATCTTCCGCGGGGGCGGAAGAGCGCTCCCGGCGGCTTCGGCGCGGGTCCGACCCCGCCGACCCGGAGATGGTTGACTGGAAGACCGATGCCTGACAACCGCGAACGATTGCTGGAGTACCTCTCCCGCGCCGACGGCTGGGTGACCGCGCACGAGCTGGCCGACCGGCTCGGAGTCACCACCCGGAGTGTCCGCAGCTACGTGACGGCGGTGAAGGCCCAGGCGGCCCCGCTCGAGCCCGTGGAGTCGTCGGCCAACGGCTACCGGCTCGCGCGCGACGCGTACACGGCGTTCCTCGAGACCCGGCTGCTCCGCGACGACGAGCCGGACACCCCGCGCGACCGGCTGTACAGCATCGTCCGGCGCCTGGTCGACTCCGACGACGGACTCGACGTCGCGGCGCTCGCGGAGACGCTCTCCGTCAGCGAGTCGACGATCGACGCCGATCTGCGCCGGGTGAAGGCGCTGGCGGACGAGTCCGGCCTGGCCCTCGTGCGCCGCGGCCCGGCAGTGCGACTCGAGGGCAGCGAGGAGGCCCGGCGCCGGCTGATCTCGCGGATGTTCCGCGACGAGAGCGCGCAGGGCGTCTTCACGCTCGACGACGTGCAGCGCGAGTTCGCCTCCCCCGGTCTCGGCGCGTTCAAGACCGAGCTGCTGGCCGAGCTCGAGACCCGCGGCTACTACATCAACGACTACGGCGTGAACAGCGTGCTGCTGCACATCGCGATCGCCGTCGACCGCGTCTCCCGGGGCATCGGCGACCCGTCCGGCTCGCGCCCCTCCCCCGCGGTGCACGGCGAGCTCGCCGCGCTGCTCGCCGAGCTGGTCGAGCGCCACTTCGCCACGCGGCTCACCGACGCCGAGCTCGCCCAGCTGGCGATCCTGATGACCACGCGGGTGGCCACGCCGGGGCAGAACGAGCCCGTCGCCGCCGTCGTCGAGAACTACCTCGATCCGGAGGACGTCGCGGTCGTCCGCGAGCTCGTCGCCGATGTGAACGAGGCCTACCTCGTCGACCTGGACGACGAGGGCTTCATCGTCCGCCTCGCGTTGCACGTGCGGAACCTCGTCGCGCGGGCGGCCGAGGGCGGCTACTCGCGGAACCCGCTCACCCGCTCGATCAAGACCAGCTTCCCGATGACCTACGAGATCGCGGTGTTCCTCGCGAGCGGACTGCAGCGGCTGCGCGGGATCACCGTCAACGAGGACGAGATCGCCTACATCGCCCTGCACGTCGGCTCCTTCCTCGAGCGGGTGTCCCGGCGCGAGGAGCGGCTCTCCTGCGTCATCGTCTGCCCGAACTACTACGACCTCGCGCACATGCTGCGGCTGCGGGTCGAGCGCTCGCTCGGCACCGAGGTGGAGGTCCGCTCGCTGATCACCCGGAGCGACGTCGACTGGGACCGCCTGACCGCGGATCTGGTGATCACCACGATCGACGAGCGGCCCGCGTCCGAGGACGTCGTCGTGGTGCAGCCGTTCCTGACCGACCACGACGTGGACGCCGTGCGCCGCGCGATCGCGCGCGTGCGCCGGCACCGGCGCCGCGCGCGGATCAAGGACGAGCTGCTGCAGTTCTTCGACGAGTCGCTCTTCTTCCGGAACGTGCATGCCCGCGATGAGCCGGCGATGATCCGGCTGCTCGGCGAGCGGATGATCACCGGCGGCATCATCGACGAGGACTACGTCGACGGGGCGATCGAGCGCGAGCGGATGAGCTCCACCGCGTTCACCGACAATCTCGCCGTCCCGCACGCGATGGCGATGAGCGCGCGCCGGACCGCGATCGCCATCGTCGTGAACGACGTGCCGATGGCGTGGGGCGAGCAGCGGGTGAACGTGATCGCGATGATCGCCTTCGCCTCGGCCGGGCGCAGCAGCTTCCAGTCGGTCTTCGACCAGTTCGTCGAGGTCTTCGCCGACCGCGCCGAGGTGCAGCGCCTGATCCGCCGCTCCGCGGACTTCGGCGGCTTCATCGAGGAGCTCGTCCGCGTGATCGACAGCTGACGCGGGTCTCGATACGCCGCTCCGCGGCTACTCGACCAGCATGTCCTTTCATGCTGATCGAGTAGCCCTCGCAGAGGGCGTATCGAGATCCACCCGCGTCAGAAGACGAGTCTGCAGACCCGCCCTGCTGACGACGGCAGGTCTCGATACGCCCCTGCGGGGCTACTCGACCAGCATGTGTCGGCCGCCCCCTCCGGAAGCAGCGCACCCGAGCACCCGTGCTGATCGAGTAGCCCGCGCGCCCCTGCTGATCGAGTAGCCCGCGCAGCGGGCGTATCGAGATCCGCCCCCGCGAGCACGCCGGGTCTCCACACGCCCCTGCACAATGCGCAGCACCCGATCCGCCGCTCCGTGGAACCCGATCCGCGTGTGCCCCTGTCCCTGCCGGGGGTGGGCGGCCAGACTCGGCAGGGGGCGCCCCCGATCGCTGCGACGAAGGAGCATCCCATGTCTGTCGATCCCGAGGTCTATCGTTCTGCGCTGGACCGATCGTCCGCCGCCGCGATGCGGTGGATCGAGTCCCTTCCGGGTCGGCCGATACCGCCGTCCAGGACCGTCGAGCAGATGGCGGAGAGGTTCGGCGGGCCGTGGCAGGAGGGCCCGCTCGAGCCCGCCGCCGTGGTGGAGGAGCTCGCGACGCTCGCCGAGCCCGGACTGATGGCGATGCCCTCCGGGCGCTTCTTCGGCTGGGTGATCGGCGGCACCCTGCCCGCCGCACTCGGCGCGGACTGGCTGGTCAGCGCCTGGGATCAGAACGCCGCCATGCGCTACGCCTCACCGGCGACCGCCGCCGTCGAGCAGGTCGCCGGCGAGTGGCTGCTCGCCGCCCTCGGGCTCCCGGCGACGGCGGACGTCGGCTTCACCACCGGGGCGACGATGGCGAACTTCGTGGGGCTGGCCGCCGCCCGCGCCTTCGCACTGGATCGGGTCGGCTGGGACGTGAACGCCCACGGCCTGCAGGGAGCACCGCGGCTCACCGTGCTCGCCGGAGCGGAGCGGCACACCTCCGTCGACCTCGCCCTGCGCTACCTGGGGCTCGGGGCACCCGCTGTCGTCGACACCGACGACCAGGGCCGCCTCCTCGTCGACGCCCTCCGCGTCGCGCTGGAGCGTGCGGACGGCCCCGTGATCGTCTGCCTCCAGGCGGGGAACCTGCACTCCGGCGCCTTCGATCCGATGGCCGACGCGATCGCGGTCGCGCACGGGCACGGCGCATGGGTCCACGTCGACGGCGCCTTCGGGTTGTGGGCGGGAGCCAGCCCCGCGCTCCGTCCGCTCCTGCGCGGCATCGAGACGGCGGACTCCTGGGCGACGGACGCGCACAAGACTCTCAACGTGCCGTACGACTGCGGAGTCGCCGTCGTGGCGCGGAGCGGCGCCGCCGGCGCGGCACTGGGGACGCGGACGGCCTACCTGATCCGCGCCGACGGCGACGAGCCGGACCCCATGGACCTGACACCGGAGATGTCCCGCCGAGCACGCGGCGTCCCGGTGTGGGCGGCCCTGCGCCAGCTGGGCCGGACCGGCCTCGTCTCCCTGGTCGACGGACTGGTCGCCACCGCGCGGGAGCTGGCGGATCAGCTCTCGGCGATCCCGGGCGTCACCGTGCTGAACGAGGTCGTCTTCACCCAGGTCTGCCTGGCCTTCGAGTCCGACGAGCGGACCCGGGAGGTGACCCGCCGGCTGATCGAGGACGGGACCGTCTGGATGTCCGGCTCCCACTGGCGAGGTCGGGACGTGCTGCGGATCTCGGTGAGCAACTGGTCGACCGATGCGGCCGACGTCGCCACGAGCGTCGCCGCCGTCCGCGCGGCGGCCGGCGCTCCCCCGGCGTGACTTCACCGGGGGCACGGCCGGACATCGGAGCGCCTCAGACGATCGGCGTCGGCACGATCCCGTACGGCGCGAGGCCCGCGGCGCCGCCGTCGGCGAGCGTCGTCACCCAGATGCCGTCGCGGTGGACCGCGACGGAGTGCTCCCAGTGCGCCGACATGCTGCCGTCGATGGTCGCCACCGTCCAGTCGTCCTCGCGGACCACCGTCTCGGCGCTGCCCGCGGCGACCATCGGCTCGATGGCGACGACGAGGCCGGGCTTCACCTCCGGGCCGCGCTGGCGCACCCGGTAGTTGAACACCGGCGGTGCCTCGTGCATCGTGCGACCGATGCCGTGGCCGATGTAGTCGGTGAGGATGCCGTAGACCGCGCCCGAGGCCTCCGCCTCGTCCTCGATGTACTCCTCGATCGCCGCGCCCACCTCGTTGAGGTGCCGCGCCGACGCGAGAGCCGCGATGCCCCGCCAGAGCGAGCCCGCGGTTACGCGGGACAGCGCCTCGCGGCGCGCGACCTCGTCGGGGCGCTCGGCGTCGGGCAGGACGATCGTCATGGCGGAGTCGCCGTTCCAGCCGTCGATCTCGGCGCCGCTGTCGATCGAGACGATGTCACCGGGCTCGAGGACGCGGCCGCCGGGGATCCCGTGCACGACCTCCTCGTTCACCGAGGCGCAGATCGTGTGCCGGTAGCCCGGAACGAGCTGGAAGTTCGAGTGCCCGCCGAGCGCGACGATCGCAGCCTCGGCGATCGCGTCGAGCTCGAGCGTGCTGACGCCGGGACGCACGGCGGCACGGACGGCGTCCAGAGACGCGGCGGTCGCCAGCCCGGGCGCGATCATCGATCGCAGCTGGGCCGGCGTCTTGTAGAGGGAGGAGCGCAGCGCCACGGGTCAGGCGGCCGGCGAGTCGCCGACGAGGCGCCCGACGCGGTGGCCCTCGAGGGCGACGACGATGCGCTCGGTGACCTCGTCGACCGGGCCGAGGCCGTCGACGACGATGACGAGCCCGCGCGCGGCGTAGATGTCGATCAGCGGCGCGGTCTGCTCCTCGTAGAGGGCGAGACGGTGCCGGATGACCTCCTCGGTGTCGTCGCTGCGACCCTGCTCCGCGGAGCGCTTGAGAAGACGCGCCACGACCTCGTCGGGATCGGCGGTGAGCTGCACGACCGCGTCGAGCCGGTTGCCGTCGGCCGCGACGATGCGATCGAGCTCATCGACCTGCTCCGTCGTTCGCGGGTAGCCGTCGAGGAGGAAGCCCGTCGAGACGTCGGCCTCCTGCAGCCGGTCGTGCACGATGGCGTTCGTGAGCTCGTCGGGCACGTAGCGGCCGGCGTCGAGGTAGGACTTGGCCTGCAGGCCGAGCTCGGTCTCGTTGGCGACGTTGGCGCGGAAGATGTCTCCCGTCGAGATCGCGGGGACCTTCAGGACCTCGCTGAGCCGAGCGGCCTGGGTCCCCTTGCCGGCACCCGGAGGGCCGATCAGCAGCAGACGGAAGCCGACCGGGGTCGAGGTCATCGGAGGAGCCCTTCGTAGTGGCGCTGCTGCAGCTGGGAGTCGATCTGCTTCACCGTCTCGAGTCCGACTCCGACGATGATCAGGATGGACGTGCCGCCGAACGGGAAGTTCTGGTTGGCGCCGACGAGCGCGAGCGCCACGAGGGGCACGAGCGCGATCAGACCGAGGTAGACCGAGCCGGGGAGCGTCACCCGGGTCAGCACGTAGTTCAGGTACTCGGCGGTCGGACGGCCGGCGCGGATGCCGGGGATGAAGCCGCCGTAGCGCTTCATGTTGTCGGCGACCTCGTCCGGGTTGAAGGTGATCGCGACGTAGAAGTAGGTGAAGCCGACGATCAGCAGGAAGTACAGCGCCATGTAGAGCGGGTGATCGCCCTTGGTGAGGTAGTTCGTGATCCAGGTCACCCAGAACGGCGCCTCCTGGCCGGCCGCGGGCTGGTTGAACTGCGCGATGAGCGCGGGCAGGTACAGCAGCGACGAGGCGAAGATGACGGGCACGACGCCGGCCATGTTGACCTTGATCGGGATGTACGTGTTGTTGCCGCCGTACGTTCTGCGCCCGACCATCCGCTTGGCGTACTGCACGGGGATCCGCCGCTGCGACTGCTCGACGAAGACGACCGCGACGACGAGCACGAGCCCGACCGCGAGGACGAGGAGGAAGGTCTCGAAGCCGCGCGACTGCGCGATCGACCAGAGCGAGGTGGGGAACTGGGCGGCGATCGAGGTGAAGATCAGGAGCGACATGCCGTTGCCGATGCCGCGCTCGGTGATGAGCTCACCCATCCACATGATGATGCCGGTGCCCGCGGTCATGGTGATGACCATGAGCAGGATGGAGTACCACTCGTCGGTGATGATGAGCGCCGAGCACTCCGGGACACCGGAGTTGCCGAACAGCGCGCCCGAGCGGGCGACGGTGATGAGGGTGGTCGACTGCAGGACGCCCAGCGCGATCGTGAGATAGCGGGTGTACTGCGTCAGACGGCCCTGGCCCGACTGGCCCTCCTTGTAGAGGGTCTCGAAGTGCGGGATGACCACGCGCAGGAGCTGCACGATGATCGACGCCGTGATGTACGGCATGATGCCGAGCGCGAAGATCGACAGCTGGAGCAGGGCTCCACCGCTGAAGAGGTTCACGAGCTCGTAGAGACCCGAGGTGCCCTGGTTGCCGGCGAGGCAGGCCTGGACGGCCTCGAAGTCGACGAACGGAGCGGGGATGAAGGATCCCAGCCGGAAGATCGCCACGATCGCGAGGGTGAAGCCGATCTTGCGGCGGAGGTCGGGGGTGCGGAAGATCCGCGCTACGGCGCCAAACATCTACCTAGGGTCTCCTGCTCAGTTCTTGGTGCGGGATACAGGTCGAGCTTGCCACGCGCTCTCCAGGGGCGAGGTGCCCGTGGGGAGTCGTCGTGGCAAGCCCGACCGACAAGCTGCTGGTGCTACTTGATGGATCCGCCCGCGGCGACGATCTTCTGCTCGGCAGAGCTGGAGACCTTGTCGACCGCGACGTTCAGCGTAACCGCAATGTCCCCGTCGCCGAGAACCTTGACCTTCTCGTTCTTGCGGACGGCACCCTTCGCGACCAGGTCGCTGATGGTGACGTCGCCGCCCTGAGGGTAGAGCTCCGCGAGAGCGGACAGGTTCACGACCTGGTACTCGACGCGGAACGGGTTCTTGAAGCCGCGGAGCTTCGGGGTGCGCATGTGCAGCGGCATCTGCCCACCCTCGAAGCCGACGCGCACCTGGTAGCGGGCCTTGGTGCCCTTGGTGCCGCGACCGGCGGTCTTTCCCTTGGATCCCTCACCGCGGCCGACGCGAGTCTTCGCCTTCTTGGCGCCCACTGCGGGTCGGAGGTGGTGGACCTTGAGCACGTGCTCCTTGGTCGAGGCCTGCGCGGGAGTCGTGGACTCCGCGACGGCCTGGTTCTTCTCAGCCATTAGTCAATCTCCTCGACCTTCACCAGGTGGGCGACGGTCTTCACGTATCCGCGGTTCTGAGAGTTGTCCTCGCGGACGACGCTCTGACCGATCTTCCTGAGGCCGAGCGAGCGCAGCGTGTCGCGCTGGTACTGCTTCTCGCTGACCTTCGACTTGATCTGGGTCACCTTGAGCTGGGCCATCAGGCACCTGCCTTCGACTTGGACGCGGCGGCGAGGGCGTCGGCCTCGGCACGGACGAGCCGGGGCGGCGCGACCTGGTCGAAGTCGAGCCCGCGACGAGCGGCGACGGCGCGCGGCTCCTCGAGCTGCTGCAGGGCCGTCACCGTCGCGTGGACGATGTTGATGGTGTTCGACGAGCCGAGCGACTTGCTCAGGACGTCGTGGATGCCGGCGCACTCGAGCACGGCGCGGACGGGACCGCCGGCGATGACACCGGTACCCGACGACGCGGGGCGCAGGAGCACGACACCGGCAGCGGCCTCACCCTGGACGGGGTGCGGGATGGTCGAGCCGACGCGCGGGACGCGGAAGAAGTTCTTCTTCGCCTCCTCGACGCCCTTGGAGATGGCGGTGGGGACCTCGCGGGCCTTGCCGTAGCCGACTCCGACGAGTCCGTTCCCGTCGCCGACCACGACGAGCGCGGTGAAGCTGAAGCGACGACCGCCCTTGACGACCTTCGACACGCGGTTGATGGTCACGACGCGCTCGAGGAACTGGCTCTTCTCGGAGTCGCGGCCACCGCGGTCGCGGCCACCCTGATTGCGGTCACGGCCGCCACGACGGGGCTCGCGAGCCTCCTGCTGGGGCTGCGTGGACGCAGCGGTCTCGACGGGGGCCTCCGACACGGCGGCGACCTCGGGTTCCTTGCTCTCTGCGGCGGTCACAGGTTGAGCCCTGCCTCTCGTGCTCCATCGGCGATCGCGGCGACGCGACCGGCGTACTTGTTGCCTCCGCGGTCGAAGACGACCGCTTCGACTCCTGCGGTCTTCGCGCGCTCGGCGAGAAGCTCGCCGACCCGGCGGGCCTTGGCGGTCTTGTCACCGTCGAACACGCGGAGGTCGGCCTCGAGGGTCGACGCGGACGCGAGGGTGCGGCCCAGCGAGTCGTCGACGATCTGCACGAAGACGTGACGGGCCGATCGGTTGACGACGAGACGGGGGCGCTCGGCGGAGCCGACGACCTTCTTGCGCAGACGGTCGTGACGACGACCGCGCGCAGCGGACTTGCTCTTTCCTCTGGTTCCGAGTCCCATGATCACTTACCGCTCTTTCCGGCCTTGCGGCGAACGACCTCGCCGGCGTAGCGCACGCCCTTGCCCTTGTAGGGCTCGGGCTTGCGGATCTTACGAATGTTGGCGGCCACTTCACCGACGGCCTGCTTGGAGATGCCGTGCACGGTGACCTTGTTGTTGCCCTCGACCGTGAACGAGATGCCCGCGGGAGGGGTGACGACGACCGGGTGCGAGAAGCCGAGGGCGAACTCGATGTCCGAGCCCTTCACCAGCACGCGGTAACCGGTTCCGACGACCTCGAGGCCCTTGGAGTAGCCCTGCGTGACACCGATGATGTCGTTCGCGATGAGCGTCCGGGTGAGGCCGTGGAGCGAGCGCGACTCGCGCTCGTCGTCGGGGCGGGAGACCAGGACCTGGCCGCCTTCGACGGCGACCTGGATGGGGCTGGCGACCGGGACGGTCAGCTCGCCCTTGGGGCCCTTGACGGTGACGAGGGATCCGGCGACGGAGACGTCGACGCCCGCCGGGATCTCGATGGGGAGTCTTCCGATTCGCGACATGGGGTTACCACACGTAGGCGAGGATCTCCCCACCCACGCCCTTCTTCTCGGCCTGACGGTCGGTCAGCAGACCGCTCGACGTGGACAGGATGGCGACGCCGAGGCCACCGAGGACGGTGGGGATCTCGGTCGACTTCGCGTAGACGCGCAGGCCGGGCTTCGAGACGCGCTTGATGCCGGCGATGGAGCGCTCGCGGTTCGGTCCGTACTTGAGGGAGATGGAGAGCGTCGTGCCGACGCGCGCCTCCTCGACCTTCCAGTCGGAGATGTAGCCCTCGCGCTTGAGGATCTCGGCGATGTTCGCCTTGAGCTTCGAGCCGGGGAGGGCGATGGAGTCGTGGTGCGCGGAGTTCGCGTTGCGGATTCTGGTCAGCAGATCTGCGACCGGATCAGTCATGGTCATGGCTGATGGTGCCTTTCTCGCCTGGTTTCGGCACCCTTTACAAGAGTGACGACCTGTGGTGTGGGACGGCGCCGACGACGTCGACGCCCATGCGGCCGCGCGAGCGCAGGCCAACGAGCCATGGTACACGGCTGAGGGCCGGCGGTCGAGGGCCGACGGCCGATCCTCCCGGGAGAGGACCGGAGCTCTGAGAGTGCTTCCGCGCCGCGGGGCGGGCGGGTGCACAGCGAGGCCGGAGGGCGGGTGATCCGCCCTCCGGCCTCGGGGGTCGTGCTACGCGTTGTCCGCCGACTTGAACGGGAACCCGAGCTGCTTGAGCAGCGCGCGACCCTCGTCGTCGGTCTTCGCGGTGGTGACCACGGTCACGTCGAAGCCGCGGACGCGGTCGATGCGGTCCTGGTCGATCTCGTGGAAGATCGACTGCTCCGTGATGCCGAAGGTGTAGTTGCCGTTGCCGTCGAACTGGCGGTCCGAGAGACCGCGGAAGTCGCGGATGCGCGGCAGCGCCACCGAGAGCAGGCGGTCCAGGAACTCCCACGCGCGGTCACCGCGGAGGGTGACGTGCGCGCCGATGGCCTGGCCCTCGCGCAGCTTGAACTGCGCGATGGACTTGCGGGCCTTCGTGACCTGGGGCTTCTGGCCGGTGATCGCGGTGAGGTCCTTGATGGCGCCGTCGATGATCTTGCCGTCGCGGGCAGCCTCGCCGACTCCGGTGTTCACGACCACCTTGACCAGGCCGGGGACCTGGTGGATGTTCGAGAAGCCGAACTGCTCCTTGAGAGCGGGGATGATGTCGGCCTGGTACTTGGCCTTGAGCCGCGGCTGAACCTTCGCAGCCACTGCGGTGGTGTCAGTCATTACAGTTCCTCACCCGACGCCTTCGCGTAGCGAACGCGAACCGTCTTGGTCACGCCGTCCTTGGTGACGGCCACGTTGCGGTGGCCGACCCGGGTCGGCTTCTTGGTCTTCGGGTCGACGACCGCGACGTTCGAGATGTGGAGGGGGGCCTCGATGGTCTCGATGCCGCCCTCCTTCGAGCCTCGCTGCGACTGGCCGACGCGGTTGTGCTTCTTGACGAAGTTCACACCCTCGACGACGACGCGGTTCTTCTCGACCAGGACCTCGAGAACCTTGCCCTGCTTGCCGCGGTCTCCGCCGCGGGCCTGGGTCGCGCCCGAGATGACCTGCACGAGGTCACCCTTCTTGATCTTGGCCATGACTAGATAACCTCCGGTGCCAGCGAGACGATCTTCATGAACTTCTTGTCGCGGAGCTCGCGACCGACCGGACCGAAGATGCGGGTGCCGCGGGGGTCCCCGTCGTTCTTCAGGATCACGGCGGCGTTCTCGTCGAACTTGATGTACGAGCCGTCGGGACGACGGGTCTGCTTGATGGTCCGGACGATGACGGCCTTGACCACATCGCCCTTCTTGACGTTTCCGCCGGGGATCGCGTCCTTGACGGTCGCGACGATGACGTCACCGAGGCCGGCGTAGCGGCGGCCGGAGCCACCGAGCACGCGGATGGTGAGGAGCATCTTGGCGCCGGTGTTGTCGGCGACCTTGACTCGGGATTCTTGCTGAAGCATGTGTCTCTCCTGCTAACTCAAGCGGGCCGTGGCCTACTTGGCCTTCTCGAGGATCTCGACCAGGCGCCAGCGCTTGGTGGCGCTGAGGGGACGGGTCTCGCTGATGACGACGGAGTCGCCGATGCCGGCGGAGTTCAGCTCGTCGTGGACCTTGACCTTGGACGTGCGGCGGATGACCTTGCCGTACAGCGGGTGCTTCACCCGGTCCTCGACCTCGACGACGATGGTCTTGTCCATCTTGTCGCTGGTCACGTAGCCGCGACGGGTCTTGCGGTAACCGCGAGCGCCCGCCTCCTTGATGTCGTGGGCGGCCGACTCGTGGCCGGCGCTGTCAGTGACGGTTGCCATTACTTGGCCTCCTCGTTCGACTCGGTCGCCGCGACCTCGGCCTTGGCGGCCTTCTTGGTCTTCGGCTTCTTCTCCGCCTTGGCCGGGGCCTCGACGGGTGCGGGGGTGGCGCGGATGCCCAGCTCGCGCTCACGGATGACCGTGTAGATGCGGGCGATGTCGCGCTTGACGGCACGCAGGCGGCCGTTGGTGTCCAGCTGGCCGGTGGCCGACTGGAAGCGGAGGTTGAACAGCTCCTCCTTGGCCTTCTTCAGCTCCGTGACGAGACGCTCGTCCTCGAAGGTGTCGAGCTCGGTGGGAACGAGCTCCTTGGATCCGATCGCCATTATGCGTCTCCCTCCTCGCGCTTGATGATGCGTGCCTTGAGGGGCAGCTTGTGGATGGCACGGGTCATGGCCTCACGAGCGAGCTGCTCGTCGACGCCGGCGACCTCGAAGAGGACGCGACCCGGCTTGACGTTCGCGACCCACCACTCCGGCGAGCCCTTTCCGGAACCCATGCGGGTCTCGGCGGGCTTCTTGGTCAGCGGGCGGTCGGGGTAGATGTTGATCCACACCTTTCCACCGCGCTTGATGTGGCGCGTCATGGCGATACGAGCGGACTCGATCTGACGGTTGGTCACGTAGGCCGGGGTGAGGGCCTGGATGCCGTACTCACCGAACGACACCTTGGTGCCACCGGTGGCCTGGCCGGAACGGCCCGGGTGGTGCTGCTTGCGGTGCTTGACTCGACGCGGAATCAACATGGTTATGCCTCAACTCCTGCTGCGACGGGCGCCTCGCTCTGCTGGCGGGGGGCGCGACGCGGACGGTCGCTGCGCTCGGGGCGCGACGACTTGCTGTTCGCCTGCTCCCGAGCGAGCTCCTTGTTGGTGATGTCGCCCTTGTAGATCCAGACCTTCACGCCGATGCGGCCGAAGGTGGTCTTCGCCTCGTAGAAGCCGTAGTCGATGTTCGCGCGGAGGGTGTGCAGCGGCACGCGTCCCTCGCGGTAGAACTCCGAGCGGCTCATCTCGGCGCCGCCGAGGCGGCCGGAGACCTGGATGCGGACGCCCTTGGCGCCGGCGCGCTGCGCGCCCTGCAGACCCTTGCGCATCGCGCGGCGGAAGGCCACGCGGGCGGAGAGCTGCTCGGCGATGCCCTGCGCGACCAGCTGAGCCTCGGCCTCGGGGTTCTTCACCTCGAGGATGTTCAGCTGGATCTGCTTGGCGGTGAGCTTCTCGAGGTCGGCGCGGATGCGCTCGGCCTCGGCGCCGCGGCGACCGATCACGATGCCCGGGCGGGCGGTGTGGATGTCGACGCGGACGCGGTCACGGGTGCGCTCGATCTCGATGCGGGCGACTCCCGCGCGGTCGAGCTGCGTGGCGAGGAGCCGGCGGATCTTGACGTCCTCAGCGAGGAAGTCGCTGTACCGCTGGCCCTTCTTGGTGCTGTCGGAGAACCAGCGCGACACGTGGTCGGTGGTGATTCCCAGACGGAAACCGTAGGGGTTTACTTTCTGACCCATTACTTGGTCCCCTCCTCAGGAGTGGCCAGCACGACGGTGATGTGGCTGGTGCGCTTGTTGATGCGGAAGGCACGACCCTGAGCACGGGGCTGGAATCGCTTGAGGGTGGTTCCCTCATCGACGAAGGCGCGGGACACGAACAGGTCCTGGTCGTCGAGGTACTCGTTCGAGGCATCGGCCTTGACGCGAGCGTTGGCCATCGCCGAGGCGACGAGCTTGTAGACGGGCTCGGACGCACCCTGCGGGGCGAACTTGAGGATGGCCAGGGCCTCCTCCGCCTGCTTCCCGCGGATCAGGTTCACGACACGGCGAGCCTTCTGGGGGGTGACGCGGATGTGTCGCACGCGTGCGATCGACTCCACCATTTCTCTCCTCCTTCTCGTCGCCGCGTCAGCGGCGACGGCCCTTCTTGTCGTCCTTCTCGTGACCGCGGAAGGTCCGAGTGGGGGCGAACTCGCCGAGCTTGTGGCCGACCATGGTCTCGGTCACGAACACGGGGATGTGCTTGCGACCGTCGTGGACCGCGATGGTGTGACCCAGCATCGCCGGGATGATCATCGAGCGGCGCGACCAGGTCTTGATGACGTTCTTGTTGCCGGCTTCGTTGGCCGTGAACACCTTGCGGAGCAGGTGGTCGTCAACGAAGGGGCCCTTCTTGAGACTGCGAGGCATCTTCTACAACTCCTACTTGCGCTTCTTACCGGCGGTGCGGCGGCGAACGATGAGCTTGTCGCTCTCCTTGTTGGGGCGACGGGTGCGTCCCTCGGACTGGCCCCAGGGGCTGACCGGGTGGCGACCACCGGAGGTCTTGCCCTCTCCACCACCGTGGGGGTGGTCGACCGGGTTCATCGCGACACCGCGGACGGTCGGGCGGACGCCCTTCCAGCGCATGCGGCCGGCCTTGCCCCAGTTGATGTTCGACTGCTCGGCGTTGCCGACCTCGCCGATCGTGGCGCGGCAGCGCGCGTCGACGTTGCGGATCTCGCCCGACGGCAGGCGGAGCTGCGCGTAGGGGCCGTCCTTGGCGACGAGGCGGACCGAGGTGCCGGCCGAGCGGGCGAGCTTGGCGCCGCCGCCCGGCTTGATCTCGATGGCGTGGATGACCGTACCGGTCGGGATGTTGCGCAGCGGCAGGTTGTTGCCGGGCTTGATGTCGGCACCCGAGCCCGACTCCACGACGTCGCCCTGCGAGAGCTTGTTCGGAGCCAGGATGTAGCGCTTGGTGCCGTCCACGAAGTGGAGCAGCGCGATGCGCGCCGTGCGGTTGGGGTCGTACTCGATGTGAGCGACCTTGGCGTTGATGCCGTCCTTGTCGTTCCGACGGAAGTCGATCAGACGGTACTGGCGCTTGTGGCCACCACCGATGTGACGCGTCGTGATGCGACCGGAGTTGTTGCGGCCACCGGTCTTGGACAGCGGGCGAAGGAGCGACTTCTCGGGCGTCGATCGGGTGATCTCGGCGAAGTCGGCAACGCTGGAGCCGCGGCGACCGGGGGTCGTGGGCTTGTACTTACGAATAGCCATTGTCTGTTTCCTCTACGCTTCTTCGGCTCAGCCGACGCTCGTGAAGATGTCGATGGAGCCGGACTTCAGCGTGACGATCGCGCGCTTGGTGTCCTTGCGCTTGCCGGCCCCGAACTTCGTGCGGCGGGTCTTGCCCTGACGGTTCAGCGTGTTGATCGACGCGACCTGGACACCGAAGATCTTCTCGATGGCGAGCTTGATCTCGGTCTTGTTGGAGCGCGGGTCGACGACGAAGGTGTACTTGCCCTCGTCGATCAGGCCGTAGGACTTCTCCGAGACCACCGGCGAGATGATGACGTCGCGGGGGTCCTTGTTGAACGCGGCGGACTGGCTCATGCGTTCACCTCTTCCTTCTTGGCGCCGGACTTCGAGGCGACGAACGCGTCGAGTGCGGCCTTCGTGAAGACGATGTCGTCGGAGACGAGCACGTCGTACGCGTTGAGCTGGTCGGACGGCAGGATGTGCACGAACGGCACGTTGCGGAGCGAGAGCTCGGCGATGAAGTCGTCGCGCTCGAGGACCACGAGGACGTTGCGCGACACCGAGAGGGCGTCGAGCAGGACGAGGACGTCCTTCGTCTTCGGGGTCTCGCCGAGGGCGAGGGACTCGACCACGTGCACGCGCGAGCCGCGGGCGCGGTCCGAGAGAGCACCGAGCAGAGCCGCGGCGATCATCTTCTTGGGGGTGCGCTGCGCATAGCTGCGGGGGGTCGGTCCGTGGACCACGCCACCACCGGTCATGTGCGGGGCGCGGATCGAGCCCTGACGAGCGCGACCGGTTCCCTTCTGCTTGAACGGCTTGCGGCCGGCTCCCGAGACCTCGCCACGGTTCTTCGTGGAGTGGGTGCCCTGGCGCGCCGCGGCGAGCTGCGCCACGACGACCTGGTGGATCAGGGGGATGTTGGTCTGGACGTCGAAGAGCTCGGCGGGGAGCTCGAACGCGCCCGACTTGTTGCCCTGGACGTCGATGATGTCGACAGAGGTAGCCATGGAACTACGCTCCCTTCACGGCGTTGCGAACGAACACGAGGCGACCGCGCGCGCCGGGGACGGCGCCCTTGACGAGCAGCAGACCCTTCTCGGCGTCGACGGAGTGCACCTTGAGGTTGAGCACGGTGACGCGCTCGCCACCCATGCGACCGGCCATGCGCATGCCCTTGAAGACACGGCTGGGGGTCGAGGAGGCGCCGATGGAGCCGGGCTTGCGGTGGTTGCGGTGCGAACCGTGCGAAGCCGAGACGCCCTTGAAGTTGTGACGCTTCATGACACCGGCGAAGCCCTTGCCCTTGGAGGTGCCGACGACGTCGACCTTGGTGCCGGCTTCGAAGACGGCGTCCACGGTCAGCTCCTGGCCGGCCGAGTAGTCGGCGGCGTCGGAGGTGCGGACCTCGGTGAGGTGGCGGCGGGGGGTGACGCCCGCGGCGTCGAAGTGACCGGCGGCGGGCTTGTTCACCTTGCGCGGGTCGATCGCACCGGCGGCGAGCTGGACGGCGGTGTAGCCGTCCTTCTCCTCCGTGCGGACCTGGGTCACGACGTTGGGGCTGATCTCGATGACCGTGACGGGGACGAGCTTGTTGTTCTCGTCCCAGACCTGGGTCATGCCGAGCTTCGTGCCGAGGAGGCCCTTGCTGGTCTTCAGCGTGGGGGAAACAGTGACAGACATGGTGGCACTCCTCCTTAGAGCTTGATCTCGATGTTGACGTCGGCCGGGAGGTCGAGGCGCATCAGCGAGTCGACGGCCTTGGGCGTCGGGTCGATGATGTCGATGAGGCGCTTGTGGGTGCGCATCTCGAAGTGCTCGCGGCTGTCCTTGTACTTGTGGGGAGAACGGATCACGCAGACCACGTTCTTCTCGGTCGGAAGCGGCACGGGGCCGACGACCGTTGCACCGGCACGGGTCACCGTGTCGACGATCTTGCGCGCCGACGTGTCGATGACCTCGTGGTCGTACGACTTCAGTCGGATGCGGATCTTCTGTCCCGCCATGTGTGATCTCTCACTCTCTTGTTATTGCGTCGTACGCCACTCCCCCGGCCGGAGCCGGGCTCGTGTCGCATAGGACGCGCTCGCGAAGGAACATCCGGAGAACCGGAGGAAGTGCACCAGTGTTCTTCTGTCAAAAGCACCGCGCTCGAGGCGCTCTGAGAGCCGTGCAGAACGCACGACGCACGGAGAGCCCGTTGAGTTGTCGGTTGTTGTCGTTCTGCTACCCGCCGCCTCGACGTCGCACTCGCGGGGCCGCCCTCTCGGGTCGAGCCGCTGGGGCGCCGTCTCGGCACTGCCTGGCAGTGTTCCACCCCCTCGCAGCACGCTGCGCAGGCGGAAATTTTGAACTAGAAGAGTCTCTCACGGATCCAGCACCCGTGCAACCCGGGCGTGTCGCGCTGTCGAGCTCCACCGCCGCCGGTCTCCGGCCGCGGAATCCCGGGTCTCACCGGACCCGGGCGACGCCCACCGCTCACTCGAAGAGCAGCGCCCGCAGCGTCGTCTCGGCAGAGCCCGGACGGGACGGATCGATCGTCTCGCCCGCCCGGAAGTGATCGAGCACGCGGGGGTCGACGTAGCTCGCGCGAGCCACGGTCGGCGTGTTCCCGAGCACTTCGGACGCGTCCTTCATCGCCTGCGAGATCGCCCTCGTGCGCAGTCGCTGGGTGGGCTGCGGTCCCGCCTTCGCGAGGCTCAGCGCCGCGGCGACCGTGCCGTGCAGGGTGCGGAAGTCCTTCGCCGTGAAGTCGTCGCCGGCGCGCTCGCGCACGTAGTCGTTGATGTCGGCCGCGGAGACCGGGCGCCAGACGCGGCCGTCCTTCCAGGCCAGGAGCCGGGCGTTCGGGCCGCGGCGCTTCAGCGCCCGGACCACGCGGGCCAGGTCGTGGTCGAGGATCTCGCTCGTCCAGGCCTGGTGGCTCTTGCCGGGGAAGGCGAGTGCGACGCGGTCGCCGTGCGTCGTCGCGTGCGAGCAGAGCAGCGTCGTCAGGCCGATGCTGCCGTGCTCCTTCGCGTACTGCTCGCTGCCGACCCGCAGCGAGCCGGTATCGAGCATCCGGAAGCCGGTCGCCAGCGCGCGCTCGCGGGTGGGCCCGTCGTCGCGGAGGGCGATCGTCACCCGGCGGCGGGCACCGGGAAGGGCCTCCGCGAGCCGGAGCGCCCGGTCGAACTTGATCCGGTCCTTCTGCTCGCGCCAGGTCGGGTGGTAGATGTACTGCCGGCGGCCGGCGCCGTCGACGCCCGTGGCCTGGATGTGCCCGTTGGGGTACGGCGCGATCCAGACCTCCTGCCAGGCCGGCGGGATGCCGAGGTGGTCGAAGCGGGCCCGCAGCTCGGGGTCCGTGACCGTGGCGCCCTTGGGGTCGCGGTAGCTGAAGCCGGTACCGGAGCGGACCCGGCTGTAGCCGCGACCGCTCGAGTCGGTCCGGCGGAGTCGTTGGGTGAGCGGATCGGCCATCGACCCGACGATAGGGCGGGGGCTCCGGCACCGTCAGCGGGTTGACGGGCGCCCCCGGCCCTGCGCTACTCGTTGCCGAGGCGCTTGTCGGCCTGGCGCTTGAGGTCCTCGATGCGGTCGTCGTACTTGCCCTTGGTGAGGCGGCTCGCGATGTCGCCGGTCTTCTCGAGCACCTGGTCCGAGACGCCCTCCGCCTTCTCGCTGCGGAGCGTCTCCTGGACCTTCTTGCTGTTGAGCAGCTCGCCGGCCTGTCGTCCGAGCTTGCCGAAGTCCACCATGGTTCCTCCTTGATCCGTGCGGGCAGGGGGCCGCGCGAGCCTCAGTGTGGCGACACCGCCTGGACGAACGGTGCGGGACGCGCCGGGGAGATCAGAGAGCGAGGACGCGGGCCGCGGCATCGGCGAGGGCCCGGCCGTAGGAGGGTCCGTGGCCGGCGGCGTGCACCGCGAGCGGATGGAGCTGGTGCAGCGGCACGCGGTCCTCGGACCCCGGGCGCAGCGGGTGGACCTCCTCGTAGCCGGCGAGGACGTCGTCGAGCCGGGGCAGCCCGAAGAGCGCCAGCATCGCGAGGTCGGTCTCGCGGTGGCCGCCGTGCGCGGCCGGATCGATCAGCACCGCGCCCTCGTCCGACCACAGCACGTTGCCGTTCCAGAGGTCGCCGTGCAGGCGCGCGGGGACGTCGTCGTCGTCGAAGGCTCCGGCCCGGACGAGGTCGAGGGCGCTCTCGACGGTGCGGGCGTCGGCAGAGGACAGGTTGCCCGCCTCGACGGCCGGGCGGAGGAAGGGCCGGACCCGCTGCTCCGCGTAGAAGCGGCCCCAGGAGTCCTCCGGAGTGCAGGGCATCGCGCGGCGCCCGATGAAGGCGGGGCCGGACCAGCCGGCCGGCGGCGCACCGAAGGCGGCGGCTCCCGCGTCGTGCGTGCGCGCGAGGGCGCCGCCGAAGCGCCGGGCGGCCTCCCGCGTCGGGCGGGCGGAGCGGACCTCCTCGAGCTCGATGCGGCCGGGCTCGACGAGCAGCACCTCGGCGCAGCGCGCTCCCCCGGCCTCCTCGGCCTCGGCCAGCCAGCGCAGTCCCGCCGCCTCCCACTCGAAGAACTGCGCGGGAGCGGACGGGTTCGTCTTCACGAAGGGCATGCCTCCCACGCTAGTCAGCCTCCGCCGAGCGGATCGAGACCGGGGCCGACCTGCACCGGGAACGACGAGAGGGGCCGCCCGCCGAAGCGGACGACCCCTCTCGAGAGATCAGCAGGAGAACCTACTTGACGATCTTGGTGACCGTTCCGGCACCCACGGTGCGGCCACCCTCACGGATGGCGAAGCCGAGGCCCTCCTCCATGGCGATCGGCTGGATCAGCGCGACCGTCATGTCGGTGGTGTCGCCGGGCATGACCATCTCGGTGCCCTCGGGCAGCGTGATGACGCCGGTGACGTCGGTGGTGCGGAAGTAGAACTGGGGGCGGTAGTTCCCGTAGAACGGGTTGTGACGCCCACCCTCGTCCTTGGACAGGATGTACGCGGTGCCCTCGAAGTCCGTGTGCGGCGTGACCGAACCCGGCTTGACGACGACCTGGCCGCGCTCGACGTCCTCGCGCTTGGTGCCGCGGAGGAGCAGACCGCAGTTCTCGCCGGCCCAGGCCTCGTCGAGCTGCTTGTGGAACATCTCGATGCCGGTGACCGTGGTCTTCTGCGTCGGGCGGATGCCGACGATCTCGACCTCGGAGTTCAGCGAGAGGGTGCCGCGCTCGGCGCGACCGGTGACGACGGTTCCACGACCGGTGATCGTGAAGACGTCCTCGATCGGCATGAGGAACGGCTTGTCCTTGTCGCGGATCGGGTCCGGGACGGAGGCGTCGACGGCGTCCATGAGGTCGAGGATGGACTGGGTCCACGCCTCGTCGCCCTCGAGGGCCTTGAGGCCGGAGACGCGGACCACGGGGGCGTCGTCGCCGGGGAAGCCCTGCGAGGACAGCAGCTCGCGGACCTCGAGCTCGACGAGCTCGAGGATCTCCTCGTCGTCCACCATGTCGGCCTTGTTCAGGGCGACGAGGAGGTACGGCACGCCGACCTGCTTGGCGAGGAGGACGTGCTCACGGGTCTGAGCCATCGGGCCGTCGGTGGCGGCGACCACGAGGATCGCGCCGTCCATCTGCGCCGCGCCGGTGATCATGTTCTTGATGTAGTCGGCGTGACCGGGGGCGTCGACGTGCGCGTAGTGGCGCTTCGGCGTCTCGTACTCGACGTGCGAGATGTTGATCGTGATGCCGCGCTGGCGCTCCTCGGGAGCGGAGTCGATCGACGCGAAGTCACGCTGGACGTTGGTCGCGGACGGGTACTTGTCCGCCAGAACCTTCGAGATCGCCGCGGTGAGGGTGGTCTTTCCGTGGTCGACGTGACCGATGGTTCCGATGTTGACGTGCGGCTTGGTCCGCTCGAACTTGGCCTTAGCCACTGTGGGTCCTCCTCAGGACTTAGGTGCAAGCATCCGCATCCGACGCCGCACGGGGCGGCACGAGGACAGGAGGACTTGCGGGGGTTTTGTGTAGGTATGTTACCGGCAGTGGTCGCGCGGGCCATCCGATGAGGATCCGAGGCGCGCAGAACGCGGCAGCAAACCCGCACGACACTACCAGGCCCGCCGCGGTTCCGCAGAACCGCGGCGGGGGTGGGACGAGTGCTACTCGCCCTTGTTCTTCTGGACGATCTCCTCAGCCACGGCCTTGGGGACCTCGGCGTAGGTCTCGAACGTCATCGAGTAGACCGCGCGGCCCGAGGTCTTCGAGCGCAGGTCGCCGATGTAGCCGAACATCTCGGACAGCGGGACGTTGGCCTTGATGACCTTGACGCCCGCGGCGTCCTCCATCGACTGGATCATCCCGCGACGCGAGTTGAGGTCGCCGATGACGTCGCCCATGTACTCCTCGGGCGTGCGGACCTCGACGGCCATCAGCGGCTCGAGGAGGACCGGCTGCGCCTTGCGCGAGGCCTCCTTGAACGCGATGGAGCCGGCGATCTTGAACGCCATCTCCGAGGAGTCGACGTCGTGCGCCGCGCCGTCGGTCAGGGTCGCCTTGATGCCCACCATGGGGTAGCCGGCGAGGACGCCGACCAGCATGGCGTCGCGGATGCCCGCGTCGACCGAGGGGATGTACTCGCGGGGGACGCGACCACCGGTGACGCCGTTGACGAACTCGTAGGTCTTGTCGGCCTCGACCTCCATCGGCTCGATGGAGATCTGGACCTTCGCGAACTGGCCCGAGCCACCCGTCTGCTTCTTGTGGGTGTAGTCGTACTTCTCGACCGTGCGGCGGATCGTCTCGCGGTAGGCCACCTGCGGCTTGCCGACGTTGGCCTCGACGTTGAACTCGCGCTTCATGCGGTCCACCAGGATGTCGAGGTGCAGTTCGCCCATTCCCTTGATGACCGTCTGACCGGTCTCCTGGTTCTGCTCGGTGCGGAAGGTGGGGTCCTCCTCCGCGAGCTTCTGGATCGCGGTGCCGAGCTTCTCCTGGTCGGCCTTCGTCTTGGGCTCGATGGCGACCTCGATGACGGGCTCCGGGAAGGTCATCGACTCGAGCACGACCTGCGCGGTCGGGTCGCTCAGGGTGTCACCGGTGGTGGTGTCCTTGAGGCCGATGACGGCGTAGATGTGGCCGGCGGTGACCGAGTCGACCGGGTTCTCCTTGTTGGAGTGCATCTGGAAGATCTTGCCGATGCGCTCCTTCTTGCCCTTGGTCGAGTTGATGACCTGGGCGCCGGAGTCGAGCTTGCCCGAGTAGACGCGGACGTAGGTGAGGCGACCGAAGAACGGGTGCACCGCGACCTTGAACGCGAGCGCCGAGAAGGGCTCGGTCGAGTCCGCGTGGCGCATGATGACCTTCTCCTCGTCGCGGACGTCGTGCGCCTCGATGGCGGGGACGTCGAGCGGGGAGGGGAGGTAGTCGACGACCGCGTCGAGCATCGGCTGGACGCCGCGGTTCTTGAACGCGGAGCCGCAGAGCACGGGGTAGATGTCCGAGTTGACGGTCAGCTTGCGGATGGCGCCCTTGATCTCGGCGACCGTGAGCTCCTCACCGCCGAAGTACTTCTCGAGCAGCTCGTCGGAGGTCTCCGCGACGGTCTCGAGCAGCTTCTCGCGGTACTCGGCGGCCTTGTCGGCCAGGTCCGCGGGGATCTCCTCGATCTCGTACTTCGCGCCCAGCGCGACGTCACCCTTCGAGTCGCCGCGCCACGTGAGCGCGCGCATCTCGACGAGGTCGACGACGCCCTCGAAGCTGGACTCCGCGCCGATGGGCAGCTGGATGACCAGCGGCTTGGCGCCGAGGCGGTTGATGATCGTGTCGACGGTGAAGTAGAAGTCGGCGCCGAGCTTGTCCATCTTGTTGACGAAGCAGATGCGCGGGACGTCGTACTTGTCGGCCTGACGCCAGACGGTCTCGGACTGGGGCTCGACGCCCTCCTTGCCGTCGAAGACGGCGACGGCGCCGTCGAGGACGCGCAGCGAGCGCTCGACCTCGACCGTGAAGTCGACGTGACCGGGGGTGTCGATGATGTTGATCTGGTTCTTGTTCCAGAAGCACGTCGTCGCGGCGGACGTGATCGTGATGCCGCGCTCCTGCTCCTGCGCCATCCAGTCCATCGTGGCGGCGCCGTCGTGGACCTCACCGATCTTGTGCGTGATACCCGTGTAGAACAGGATGCGCTCGGTGGTGGTGGTCTTGCCGGCATCGATGTGGGCCATGATGCCGATGTTGCGGACCTTGTTCAGGTCGGTGAGCACATCTTGTGCCACGGAGTTCCTCCGATAGGTGATGGAGCCAGCGCAACGGGTTCATGGCCGATCGGCTGGGATCGTGATGGTGGCGGTCGCCCGTCCACGCCGGATCCGAGGATCCGCCGCCGGGTCCGGGACCGCGGCGCGCGCACTGAGGCGCGCGCCGCGGGACCGGGGGTCGCGCTCGCCGGGGGCGGGCGCGGGGTGCGCTACCAGCGGTAGTGCGCGAAGGCCTTGTTCGACTCGGCCATCTTGTGGGTGTCCTCGCGACGCTTGACAGCGGCGCCCAGACCGTTCGACGCGTCGAGGATCTCGTTCATGAGACGCTCGGTCATCGTCTTCTCGCGACGGGCCTTCGCATAGCTGGTGAGCCAGCGGAGGGCGAGGGTGTTGGCGCGGTGCGGCTTGACCTCGACGGGGACCTGATAGGTCGAGCCGCCGACGCGGCGGCTGCGGACCTCGAGGGTCGGACGGACGTTGTCGAGCGCCTTCTTGAGCGTGACGACGGCGTCCTGGCCGTTCTTGGTCGAGACCCCCTCGAGCGCGCCGTAGACGATGCGCTCGGCGAGGCCCTTCTTGCCGTCCAGGAGGATCTTGTTCACGAGCTGGCTGACGACCGGGGCGCCGTAGACGGGGTCTGCGACGACGGGGCGCTTAGGAGCGGGTCCCTTACGAGGCATTACTTCTTCTCCATCTTCGCGCCGTACCGGCTGCGAGCCTGCTTGCGGTTCTTGACGGCCTGGGTGTCCAGGGCGCCGCGAACGATCTTGTAGCGGACACCGGGGAGGTCCTTCACACGACCGCCGCGGACGAGCACCATCGAGTGCTCCTGGAGGTTGTGGCCCTCACCGGGGATGTAGGCCGTGACCTCGGTGCCGTTGGAGAGCTTCACGCGGGCCACCTTGCGGAGGGCCGAGTTCGGCTTCTTGGGCGTGGTCGTGTAGACGCGCGTGCAGACGCCGCGCTGCTGGGGGTTGGCCTTCAGGGCGGGCGCCTTGGTCTTGGTGACCTTCGGCGTGCGTCCCTTTCGGACCAACTGCTGAATCGTTGGCACTGATTTGCTCCTTGAATGCTGCACGGTGACAGCGGATCGATGGTCGACATTCGACCTGCCCGTCTCCGGGACGGCCGAGTTCATCTGGACCCGACTCCCTCTCGGCGCCGACGAGCGGAGACCTGGAGGAGGAGGGGTATGCCGTGGGGGCCGCCCGATCGGACGAACCCGCGGGTCCTCGCGGACCCGGTGGAGCGAAGCGCGGCACTGCGCCGGCCCGGAGGCACGACACGAGCGCACGACAAAGCGCACACCCGAAGAATATTACGGGGAGTGACGGGGGCGGTCAACCGTACGGCGTTCGCCCTGGGAGAGAACGCGGCCCGGGAGCCTCACTCGCGCTCGTCGCCCTCCCAGCCCCAGTGGGGGGTCCCGCCGCCGGCGTCGCGGCGGGCGAGCATCGCGAGGAAGAGGATCTGCACCGCTCCGGCCAGCACGCCCGCGGCGATCGCGAACGGCGTCGCGGCGTGGTCGACGACGAAGCGGAGGATGGCGCCCGGCTCCCCCAGACCCAGGCCGTAGATCGCGCCGCCGACCAGGAGGAAGAGCGCGTAGACGACGACCGCCGTCAGCAGCGAGGGGCCGACGAGTCGGCTGACGCCGGGCCGGGCGGCGAGCGTGATCATCGAGACGAGGACGGCGAGGACGCAGACTGCCACCACGACCGGGCCGAGGATCGGGCCGGCGTCGCGCTCGGGGACGACGTCCTGATCGAGCAGCAGGCTGAGCACGCCGAACGCGCAGACCACCAGGGCGAGGTAGAGGAAGGACGCGAACGCCGCGAGGGCGATGCCGTAGCCCAGGCCCGCGCCGCGGCCCTGCTCCCCCGGGCCGGCGGCCGTCACGACTGCGCGGCGGCGTCGCGCTCGGCGTTGCGGCGCTTCACCCCGCGCGCCCGGCCGGCGATGAGGCTCCCGCCCCAGACGCTGACCTCCCGGGCGAGCACGGCGGCCGCGGCGACGGCGAGGAGGGTCGCAGGGTCGCGGAGGAAGTCGACGACGGCGGTGCGGTCCTGCGGCACGGCGAAGCCACCGACCGCGGACCAGGCGCCGACGAGGGCGGCGGCGCCGGCGAGCAGCGCGACGAAGAAGCCGCCGAGGACGTAGGCCCACCAGCCGGCGCGGTTGACCGCGAGCACGATGAGGGCGAGTCCGGCGAAGAAGGCGGCGACCGGGAGGAGGAAGACGGCCGTGGGGCCCTGCGCGAGCGCGATCGCCACGGGGTCGCCCTCGACGGCGTCGATCAGCACGCGGATCGCGGTGAGGGCGACGAGGTACAGGGCGGCGAAGACCGCGGTGGTGAGCAGGGCGATCGCCAGGCCGGCGAGGCGGTTGCCCTTCCGGCGGGCGGGCTCCGGCTCCGGCTCGACGGAGCCGAGCGGGGACGGCGACGCGGGCTGCGCCTCCTGCACGGCGGTGGCGCCGGTCGCGGGACGTCGGCCGCCCGGCTCCGGCTCGGGCCAGACGTACTCCCGGGTCGGCTCGGTGCCGTCGCCCGTCGTTGGCATCCGCGTGGTCTCGGCTTCGCTGTTCCCCGTCACTCCGACAGCTTAGGCACGGGTCTGCGCGGGACGAGCGACCGCCGCGCCCACCCCGGGACGGGGGACGCCGCCGCGGGCCGGTGCGCTACTCGAGCGGGTGCAGCAGGCGGTGCAGGAACTGCCGGGTGCGCGGCTCCTGCGGCTCGCGGAGGATCTGCGCGGGGGCGCCGCGCTCGACGACCACGCCGTCGGCCATGAAGACGACCTCGGAGGCGACCTGCCGGGCGAACTCCAGCTCGTGCGTGACGACGAGCATCGTCCAGCCCTCGCCCGCGAGCTCGCGCATCAGCGAGAGGACGTCGCCGACCAGCTCGGGATCGAGCGCCGACGTCGGCTCGTCGAAGAGCAGGAGATCGGGCCGGAGCGCGAGGGCGCGGACGATGCCCACGCGCTGCTGCTGGCCGCCGGAGAGCTCGAAGGGGTAGGCGCCGCCGCGGCCGCCGAGACCGACGCGCTCGAGCAGCGCCTCCGCCTCCGGCACCACCTCGGACGCCGGGCGGCGCTGCACGCGCAGCGGGCCCTCCGTGACGTTCTGCAGGACGGTGAGGTGCGGGAAGAGATTGAAGTGCTGGAAGACCATCGCCGAGCGGTCGCGCAGCGCGGTGAGCGCGCGCTTGCCGACCGGCCCGCCGAAGTCGAGCACCGAGCCGTCCGCGAGCTCGAGCAGGCCGCCGTCGGGGACCTCGAGGCTGTTCAGCGAGCGCAGCACCGTCGTCTTGCCCGAGCCGGACGGGCCGATCAGCGCGATCACCTCGCCGCGGCGGATCTCGAGGTCGATGCCGCGGAGGACCTCGACGCCGCTGAAGGACTTGCGCAGCCCCGTGGCGCGGAGGACGGGGCGGTCGCCGTCCGCGGGGCGGCCTGCGGTGCCGGAGGAGGCGTCAACGGGCGACATAGCGGTCCAATCGCTTCTCGAGGAGGCTCTGGCCGCTGGAGAGGACGAGGCAGATGAGCCAGTAGATGAGGGCGGCCTCGAGGTAGAGGAGCATGAACTCGCTCGAGGCGGTGGCGATCTTCTGCGCCTGGCGGAAGAGCTCGGTCACCAGGATCAGCGAGGCGAGCGAGGTGTCCTTGACCAGCGAGATGAACGTGTTGGAGAGCGGCGGCACCGAGACGCGAGCGGCCTGCGGAAGGATGATCCGCCGCAGCGCGAGTCCGCGGCCCATCCCGATGGTGTGCGCCGCCTCCCACTGCCCCTTGGGCACGCTGAGGATCGCGGCGCGGATGACCTCGGCCGCGTAGCCGCCGACGTTGAGCGCGAAGGCGATGATCGCGCTCGGCCAGGGGTCGATCTTCACGCCCAGGCTGGGCAGGCCGTAGAAGATCACGAAGAGCTGCACCAGGAGCGGCGTGCCGCGGATCACGGAGATGTACGCACGGGCGATCCAGGCCAGGACCTTCACCCGCGAGAGGCGCATCAGCGCGACGGCCAGCGCGAGGGCCAGGCCGAGCACGAAGCTCGACAGCGCCAGCGGGATCGTGCCGACGATGCCGCCCGACAGGATCGGCCAGAACGACCTGAAGAACAGTTCCATCTTGTCTTCTCCCGCCGGAGGCGGGAGAAGACCGCGGTCGGCATGTCGAGGTGGATGCGTGGGGCAGAGCGAGTCGCGTCCGCTTCCGAGAAATGCTGGCAAGCATGCGGTGCTGCAGTGTCTTCGTCCGCTAATGCGGAAGAAGACCGCGGTCGGCTTGTCGAGGTGGAGGCGTGGGTGGAGCGTGTCGCGTCCGCTTCCGAGAAATGCTGGCACGCATTTCTCGGAACCGCTCGGCCTTGCGGCGAGCAGTCCACATGCTGGTCGAGCAGCCCCGGAGGGGCGGATCGAGACCCACCGTGTCCGGGACGGTGGTCTGCAGACTCGCGTCCCGGTGACGGTGGATCTCGATACGCCCGCTGCGCGGGCTACTCGATCAGCATGATGCTCCTACTGGGAGACGTCGGCGCCGAAGTAGCGCTCGGAGATGGAGGCGAGGGTGCCGTCGGCGCGCAGCTCGTCGAGGGCGCCGTCGACCGCGGCGACGAGGTCGTCCGAGCCCTTCGGGAAGGTGAAGGCGCTGGAGGAGCTGTCGTCGGTCGTCACGGCGACCTTGAGGCCCGCGGCCTGGTCGGGGTAGGTCGTCGACCAGTCCAGCCAGGTGAGGCGGTCGTTGAGGGTCGCGTCCACGCGGCCCTGCTCGACGAGGGCGACGGCCTGGGCCCAGCCCTCGACGCCCTCGACGGTCGCGCCGCTGTCCTGCGCGAGCGTGTACCAGTTGCTCGAGAGCGACTGCGCGGTGGTCTTGCCCGAGAGCGAGTCGAGCGAGGTGATCTCGGTGTCATCGGCCGGCACGACGACCACGCCGGGGCTCACCGAGTACGGCTCGGAGAAGTCGTACTTCGCGCTGCGCTCGTCGTTGATCGAGACCTGGTTGGCGATCACGTCGAAGCGACCGCCGTCCAGACCCGCGAACATCGCGTCCCACTGGGTCTCCTCGAACTCCGGCTCGACGCCGAGCTTCTCGGCGACCGCGGTGATCACCTCGACGTCGTAGCCGGTGAGGTCGCCCGTGCCGCCGTCCGCGTGGAAGGAGAACGGGGAGTAGGTGCCCTCGGTGCCGATGGTCAGCTTCCCGGACTCCTCGACCTCGGCGAGCGTCAGCCCGGAGGCGGTCGAGGCGGTGCTGTCGTCGCTGGAGCCGGAGACCACGTCGTCGGTGGAGGCGGGGGCGCAGCCGGCGAGGACGAGGGCGGCGGCGGCCGCGGTCGTGCCGAGCAGGACGCGCAGCGAGGTGCGGGCGGGGAGGAGCGTCACAGTGTCTTTCCTTCGGTGCATCGCGGTGTCTCACGACCGGATCGCGGCCGGAGCCGCGCACGGTTCGGTGGGGTGGGGAGGAGCGGACGGCGATCGATCGCACGCGTCCGCACCCTCCACCCAACCAGCGGGAGGGGGACCGCTATTCCCGGATGTCGCCGTGTGACGCCGGCCGGACACCGAGATCCGCGAGGAACGACTCCGCGCCGGCGACCTCGTCCGCCGTCAGACCGGCGGCCGACTCGGGCACGATCAGGTGGAACGGCGTCTCCTGCTCGCGCGCCCAGTCGACGGCGTCGCCGCGGAGGTTGTCGTCGATCCAGACGACGGCGTCGATCGCGAACCTGTCCCGTGCCTGCTCGAGCCAGACGGCGACGGGCTGGAGCTTGCCGGTCTGCCCGGGGAAGCGCGGGTCGCGCGGGAGTCCGCCGCCGAAGACGATGGCCTCCGTGCCGGCCGGCAGTCCGAGATCGCCCGCGAGCACCGAGGTGAGCTTCGGCGGCCAGGTGGTCGCCCAGACGATCGTGCCGACGGCGGCGAGGCGGCGCACCAGCTCCTCGCGCTCGGGCTCGAGCATCAGCCGGTGGCCGCCCGCCGCGCGGTCGCTCGAGACGGACGGGTTCAGGACGCCGTCGACGTCGAGCAGGATGAGGGCGGCCATGGCTGCAACCGTAGCCGCGGCCGCGGTCCGGCGCGAGGCGGGAGCGCCCGCTAGCGTGGGCGAGTGCCTCCCTCCGCCCGTCTCCCCGGTGGGGCACTGGTCTCGCTCGAGCCCGACCCGATCCGCGAGGGCTCGCTGGTGCTGGAGATCGACGGCTTCGAGCAGTCCCTGATCGACCTCCGAGCGCCCGAGCAGCTCGGCCTCGAGTACCTGGCCCGGCTCGGCGCCGTGGTCGATGCGCTCGCGCCACCGGGCGTCCCCGTGACGGTCCTCCACCTCGGCGCCGGGGCGCTGGCCCTGGCGCGCCACGTCGCCGCGACCCGGCCGGGCTCCGAGCAGACGGTCGTCGAGCGCGCCGCCGGGCTGGTCGAGTTCGTGCTGGCGCACGCACCGCTCCCCAGCGGGACGCGGCTGCGCAGCGTCACCGCGGACGCCGCCGGACCCCTCGCCGTGCCGCCGGCCGACCTCGTCGTGCTGGACGTCTACGACGGCGACGAGATCCCGGAGCCCTTCTACCGCGCCGAGGTGCTCCGCCGTCTCGCCGGGCTGGTCGAGGGCGGCGGCCTGCTCGCGGTCAACGTCGCCGACGACGCCGATCACCGGCGGCTGCGGCGGCTCCGGCGGGAGGTGCAGCGCGTGCTCCCGGTGGTCGCCGCCGTCGGTCCGCTCAGCTACGCCGAGGGGCGCGGGAGCGGCAACGCGATCCTGCTCGCCTCACGAGGCGACCTCGCCTCGCGCGCCGCCGCCCGCCTCCTGCAGGCCGGGCCGCACCCGGTCGCGGCCGTTGCGGATCGCGACGTCGTGCCCGTCCAGGTGGCGGTAGAAGTCGACCCGTGACTCCAGCGCAATGCCGGCGTCGAGGTACTTGGCCTTGATCCGCTTGATGTAGGTGCGCACGGTGTGCTCGGCGATCCGCATGTCGAGGGCGACGTCCTTGACCGCCGTGCCGGACCCGTAGGAGCGCATGACGCGGCTCTCCTGCCGGCTGAGCACGGGCCGGCGGTGCTCACCGGCGGCGAGGAAGCGGTGCCGCGCCGCCTCCGAGATCCAGGAGCGGCCGGACGCGACCGACACCAGCGCCGCGACGAGCTCGCTCGGCTCGTCGCCCTTCCAGACGAAGGCGGTGCGCTCGAGGCGGAGCACCGCGCGGACGGCCTCGAGCGAGTCCGACGCGGACAGCACCACCAGGCCGCGATGCCGCGCGCTGACCGCCGCGAGCGTGCTGGTCAGCACCTCGGGCGCGACCCGGTCGAGGTCGAGGACCGCGATCGTGTCCGCCTCGGCGGCGTCCGGGTCCGCGGCACCGAGGTGCGGGAGGACGTCGGCCAGGAGGGCTGCGAGCGCTGCGCGCTCGATGGACAGACCGCTCACCACGGTCACAGCGAACTTCTCGAATTCCGCCACGGAAACCCCTTGCAAGGACGGTCGGGTCCGTCCTGGATCGAACCGTAGCGAAAGGAGGACCGGCCGAGCCACGCACGGGACATTCCGTCCCGACAGCGATCAGCGCATCCCCGCCGGGCCCGCTCCTTGCTCGCACTCCGCCCAGGAGGGCTAGTCTCCGTGACGATGAACGACTCCGACGAGACCGCCCTCCGCTCGACCCGGATCCCCGCCGACCAGGTGCGGACCCGGATGCTCCGCGCCGCCCGCGAGGTCATCTCGGCCCACGGGCTCACGGTCGGCTTCGCCCACCTGCCGATGGAGGAGTACATCCGCCTGGCCGCCGTGCCGCGCAGCTCGGTCTACCGGATCTGGAGCACGCGGGAGGAGTTCGTCGCCGACCTCATCGGCGAGATCTTCGTCGCTGACCGCTTCGCCGACGGCGCGGATCCCGACGCCCAGCGGGCGATGACGGAGGTCTACGAGCGCTCCTCCGCCCACCTCGGCACCGCGGCGGGCCGCCGTCAGGTGGCCTGGGAGATGATCCGCATCGGCGCGAACTCCAGCGTGGAGACCCTCCGCGCCTCGGTGGACTGGTCCTCCTACAACGCGCTGCTGGCCTGCACCTTCTCGATGGAGGAGGGCCCTGCGCGCGAGGCGGTGCGCGCGACCGCCCGCCGGCTCGAGACGATGCTCAGCCAGCGGCTGCGCGACTACTACCAGGACGTCCTCGATCAGTTCAGCGCCTCGCTCCGGCCCGGCTTCACCACGCTGCAGCTGGCGCACCTCACCGCGATCGTGACGGACGGGCTGGTGCACCGCGGACGGCTCCTCGACGACGAGCTCGACGCGGTCGTCACGGCGCCCGGCCTGGACGGCGAGCCGGTCGAGTGGAGCCTCACCGCCTGGACGATCCGCTCGATCGTCGACGGGATGCTCGAGCCGGTCGCCGAGGACGAGCCGCCCGCCGACCGCTAGAGCGCGGCGTCCTCCGCCGATGCGGACCCGGTGGGCGCGGGCTCCGGCGGCACGGGCTCGCAGAACCCGTCGATCAGCATCAGCGCACCCGCCACCACCAGCGAGGGCGAGCCGGGCCGGCCCGGATCGATCGGTCCGGTCACCAGCTCGGGCGCGGCGATCCGGGCGACGCAGAGTCCCTCGATGAACGAGGAGATGGCGGAGGCGAGCACGGCGTACTCCTCCTCCCGCCCCGAGCGCAGGCGCAGGCCCGCCTCGGCGAGGGTGTGCCGGTAGTACTTCGCCATGTTCTCGATGAAGTGCACCTGGCGCGAGTGCAGGGCCTCGTGGATCGCGACGCGGGCCGACTCCGAGTGCGAGTCGACCGCGCCGATCAGGGCGACGAAGTTGCGCCAGTGCTGCGAGGCGAACACGTTGTCGTAGTTGGCCTCGATCGCGACGGTGAGCGAGGCGACGAGGATCTCGCGCATCTGCTCGGGAGTCGGCTGCTCGGCGAGGCGGCGGTGCAGGTAGGCGTCCCCCGCGGTGAGCGAGGTGGGGTCGAGCCGGGCCGTGAGGATCCGCTCGGGGATCGCCGCGACCAGCTCGTCGTAGAACGCCTGGCGGGTGGGCCAGATCCGGTAGACCGTGCTGCGCGGCACGCCGGCGGAGCGGATGACGTCCTCGAGCGGCAGGTGCGAGACGCCGACGCGCAGGCCCTCCGCGCGGACGACCGCGAGGGCGGCGTCGAGCAGCCGGGTCCGGACCTGCTCGCGGCTGAGTCGGGCCGGTCGCGGCGGGACCTCGGGCGGGGTGTCGGTGCCCATCGTGCCTCCGGAGGCGGGTGAGCGGGGCGGCTTCGGCGTCCCCGGTGCACCCGAGCGTAGACGATCGCCGACAGTCGTCGCGCACATCGGCTACTCGGGAGGTCACAGAGGCAGCCGGACGCGCGGGGACGGGCGCGGCTCGCGCTCGGCGTGCGAGCCGCGCGAGCCGCGCTGCCTGTCCCCCAGGCGGCCGCCCCTTCGGCCGATCTCGACCGTAGGCGCTCGATCAGGGCCGCGTCAAAACTCCGGACATGATGTCCCGCCGATCAGGGGCGGAAGGGCCGGCGGGGCTCGTCCGACGGCGGCAGGAGGTGCTGCCCCGCGCGCACGGCGCCGAGGCGCGGGATGCCGAGCTCGTCCGCCACCGCACCGGCGACCTCCGCCTCGGCGTGGCCGGCGAGCTCGACGTTGCGCATCAGCTTGGCGTGGTGGCAGGGGCTGGCGTCGATGGCGACCACCATCGCCGAGAAGCGCAGCGCGTCGCCCAGCCGCGCCATCGGGTTCAGCTCGGCGAGCACCGACGGGACGTCCGGCATCGACAGGAGCGTGTAGTAGCAGGTCGACACGACGTAGTCGTCGACGCCCGCCTCGGCCGACGGCGGCGCGACGATGATGTCGCCGAGCGACACCGAGCCCGTCCGCGAGCCCAGGACCGAGGCGATGGTCACCCGGATGTCGCCGGCGAGCGAGACCACGCGGACGCTCTCCGGCCAGGGCGGCAGGGCCGCGAGCTGCGTGGAGCCGGTGCGCAGGGCGATCCCCGCCTGCGACGACAGCGCGTCGATCATGGGCATGCCCGTGCACTCCCCCGCGTTGCCCGCGTCCTCCGAGGCCGCCGCGCCGCAGGAGGCGAGCAGCGCCGAGATGCCGAGGCGCGACTGCGGCTCGAGTCCGCCGACCACCGCGGGGCTGACCGTGCCGGTCGAGTCGATGATCTGGCCGAGGCGGAGGGCGAGGTCCGAGCCGGTGTTGGGCGTGCCGAAGGTGACGACCTCGCGCACCATCGACTCCACCGGCACTCCGTCGACGCTCTGGCTGAGGGCCTGGCGCGCGGCGAGGCCGCCCATCGAGTGGGCGACGACGACGGCCCGGTGGCCGGTCGCCGCGGTGAGACAGGCGATCGAGGAGGCCAGGGCGTCGGCGATGCCGGGATCGGTCACCCAGCGGGCCGCGAGATCGCGGTAGTCGAAGGTGTAGACGACGGCGCCCTCGGTGTCCTGGAACGCGCCGATGAGCGAGCGCTGCGAGGTGGTGACCGGCTGGTCGACGCCGTTGGTGGCGATCAGGTCGACCAGGTGCGAGAACGCGCCCGTGCGCGACTCGTCGTGCGTCGCGGTGCCGAGCCAGCCGTGCAGCACCAGGATCGGCACCAGCGAGGCCGCCGCCGTGGACTCGACGTCGTCGCCCGGGAGGACCGGGGCGAGCTCGGCGATCCCGCAGCTCGCCGGCGGAGGGGCGGTGGCGGCGGCCGCGGCGACCGCGGAGCCCGACGGCACGACGACGGCACCGACCACCACGAGAAGGGCGGCCAGCACGGCGATCAGGACTCTCATCCGCGCGTTTCCTCACCGCCGCGACCCCTGCTGAGCGGGTTCAGGGGATCGTCCGGACGAACGTCCCAGAAGTCAATCACCCGGACGCCCCCGTTCGGGCTCTCTGTCGGGAATCGACGGACCCCCAGTCAGGGTGCCCTCACCGCGTGCCGCGCAGGCCGCCGTCGTGCGTCGTCGTCCCCTCACGGTGCCGCGGACGACGAAGGGCCCCGCCGGTCTCCCGGCGGGGCCCTTCGTCACTCAGACCGTGCTCAGCTGTAGTTGCCGGGCTCGTAGCCGTCGCTCGAGAACGAGTCGAAGTCGACGAACGAGAGGTCCGCGTCGCTGAACGCGGCGTCGTCGGCGAAGATGCGGTTGGGGTACCGCTCGGCCTTCGCCTCCTCCGTCGCCTCGACCGACACGTTCCGGTAGCGGGGCAGGCCCGTTCCGGCCGGGATCAGCTTTCCGATGATCACGTTCTCCTTGAGGCCCATCAGCGGGTCGCGCTTGCCCTCCATGGCCGCCTGCGTCAGGACGCGGGTGGTCTCCTGGAAGGACGCGGCCGACAGCCACGACTCGGTCGCGAGCGAGGCCTTGGTGATGCCCATGACCTCCTGGCGAGCGGACGCGGTCCGCTTGCCCTCGGTCAGAGCCGCACGGTTGACCTCGCTGTAGCGCGAGCGGTCGACGAGCTCACCCGGCAGCAGGTCGGTGTCGCCGTGGTCGACGACGGTGACCTTGCGGAGCATCTGCCGGACGATGACCTCGATGTGCTTGTCGTGGATCGGGACGCCCTGCGAGCGGTAGACGCCCTGGACGCCGCCGACGAGGTGCTTCTGGACCTCGCGGACGCCCAGCACGCGCAGGACCTCCTTGGGGTCGACCGTTCCCACGTGCAGCTGCTGACCGAGCACGACCGACTGGCCGTCCTCGACGAGGAGCTGCGAGCGCTTGAGCACCGGGTAGATGACCGCCTCGTCGCCGTTGTCCGGCTGGAGGATGACCCGGCGGGCCCGGTCGGTGTCCTCGATCGTGATGCGACCGGCGGCCTCCGCGATCGGCGACGCACCCTTGGGGGTGCGGGCCTCGAAGAGCTCCTGCACGCGGGGCAGACCCTGCGTGATGTCGTCGGCCGAGGCCGATCCACCGGTGTGGAAGGTGCGCATCGTGAGCTGCGTGCCGGGCTCGCCGATCGACTGGGCCGCGATGATGCCGACGGCCTCTCCGATGTCGACGAGCTTGCCGGTGGCGAGCGAGCGGCCGTAGCAGGCCGCGCAGACGCCGACGGCCGACTCGCAGGTCAGGACCGAGCGCACCTTGATGTGACGCACCTCGGCACCGACGAGCTTCTCGATGAGGACGTCGCCGACGTCCTCGCCGGCCTCGGCCACGACCTCGCCGGCCTCGTTCGTCGCCGCGGTGGCGAGCGAGCGGGCGTAGACGGAGTTCTCGACGTTCGAGTCCTGGATCCAGGCGCCGGTGGCGTCCTGGAGCATGATCGGCAGGTCGAGGCCCTTGGTCGTGCCGCAGTCGTCCTCGCGGATGATGACGTCCTGCGAGACGTCGACGAGTCGACGCGTCAGGTAGCCCGAGTCCGCGGTGCGGAGCGCGGTGTCGGCCAGGCCCTTGCGGGCACCGTGCGTGGCGATGAAGTACTCGGCGACCGACAGTCCCTCGCGGTACGAGGAGATGATCGGGCGGGCGATGATCTCGCCCTTCGGGTTGTTCACCAGACCGCGCATGCCGGCGATGTTGCGCACCTGCAGCCAGTTACCACGGGCACCGGAGGTGACCATGCGGTTGATCGTGTTGTCGATCGGGAAGTTCGCGCGCATCGCCTTGGCGACCTCGTCGGTCGCCTCGGTCCAGATCTTCACGAGCTCCTGGCGACGCTCCGCCTGAGTGGTCAGACCCTTGTCGTACTCGGACTCGACCTTGGCCGCCTTCTTCTCGTAGCCCGCGATGATGACGGGCTTCGAGGGCGGGGTGAGGATGTCCGAGAGGGCGACGGTCACACCGGACCGGGTGGCCCAGTAGAAGCCGGCGTCCTTGATGCGGTCGAGCGAGGCGGCGACCTCCACCTTCGGGTAGCGCTCCGCGAGGTCGTTGACGATCCCGGAGATGGTCGTCTTGTCGGCGACCTGCTCGAAGTAGGGGTAGTCGACCGGCAGCGCCTCGTTGAAGAGGGCGCGGCCGAGCGTCGTGTCGAGGAGGACGGGCGCGGTGACCTTGCCCTTGTCGTCGATCTCGACGCCCTCGGGGGTCTGACCCTGAGCGAAGTACACGTCCGACATGCGGATGCGGACCTTCGAGTTCAGGTGCAGCGAGCCCTGGTCCTTCGCGAGGATCGCCTCTGAGACGGAGGAGAACGCGCGTCCCTCACCGGCGCCACCCTCGCGGATGGTCGTCAGGTGGTGCAGGCCGATGATCATGTCCTGCGTGGGCAGGGTGACCGGACGGCCGTCCGAGGGCTTGAGGATGTTGTTCGAGGCGAGCATCAGGATGCGCGCCTCGGCCTGGGCCTCGACCGACAGGGGCAGGTGGACGGCCATCTGGTCGCCGTCGAAGTCCGCGTTGAACGCGGCGCAGACGAGCGGGTGCAGCTGGATCGCCTTGCCCTCGACCAGCTGGGGCTCGAACGCCTGGATGCCGAGTCGGTGCAGGGTGGGCGCGCGGTTGAGCAGGACGGGGCGCTCGCGGATGATCTCCTCGAGCACGTCCCAGACCTGCGGACGCGAGCGCTCGACCATGCGCTTGGCGGCCTTGATGTTCTGCGCGTGCGACAGGTCGATCAGGCGCTTGATGACGAACGGCTTGAACAGCTCGAGCGCCATCTGCTTGGGCAGACCGCACTGGTGCAGCTTGAGCTGCGGTCCGACGATGATGACCGAGCGGCCCGAGTAGTCGACGCGCTTGCCCAGCAGGTTCTGGCGGAAGCGACCCTGCTTTCCCTTGAGCATGTCGCTCAGGGACTTCAGGGCGCGGTTGCCAGTGCCCGTGACGGGACGGCCTCGGCGGCCGTTGTCGAAGAGGGCGTCGACCGCCTCCTGGAGCATGCGCTTCTCGTTGTTCACGATGATCTCGGGGGCACCGAGGTCGAGCAGGCGGCGGAGGCGGTTGTTGCGGTTGATGACGCGGCGGTACAGGTCGTTCAGGTCGGAGGTGGCGAAGCGGCCACCGTCGAGCTGGACCATCGGGCGCAGCTCCGGCGGGATGACCGGGACCACGTCGAGGACCATCGCGGCCGGCGAGTTGCCGGTGGCGAGGAACGAGTTGACGACGCGCAGGCGCTTGATGGCGCGGATCTTCTTCTGACCCTTGCCCTCGGCGATCTGCAGGTGCAGCGTCTCGGCCTCGGCCTGGAGGTCGAACTGCTCGAGGCGCTTCTTGATCGCCTCGGCGCCCATGTAGGCCTCGAAGTAGACGCCGTAGCGGTCGACGAGCTCGTTGAAGACGGCGTCCTCGGGCTTGAGGTCGCCGACCTTCAGGGTGCGGAACTGCTCCCACACGCTCTCCAGTCGCGCGATGTCCTCGTCGAAGGACTTGCGGATCTGGCCCATCTCCTTCTCGGCGCCGTCCTTGGTGCGGCGCTTCTGGTCGCTCTTCGCGCCCTCCGCCTCGAGGGCGGCGAGGTCGGTCTCGAGGCGAGCCAGGCGGTCCGCGATGCGGGAGTCGCGCTGGTCCGAGAGGGTCTTGATCTCGAGCCGGAGCTCGTTCTCGAGGCCGGGCATGTCGGCGTGACGGCCGTCGTCGTCCACGTCGATGATCATGTACGCGGCGAAGTAGATGACCTTCTCGAGGTCCTTCGGCGCCATGTCCAGCAGGTATCCGAGGCGCGAGGGGACGCCCTTGAAGTACCAGATGTGGGTGACGGGGGCGGCGAGCTCGATGTGGCCCATCCGCTCGCGGCGGACCGAGGACTTGGTGACCTCGACGCCGCAGCGCTCGCAGACGATGCCCTTGAAGCGGACCCGCTTGTACTTGCCGCAGGAGCACTCCCAGTCGCGCGAGGGTCCGAAGATCTGCTCGCCGAACAGACCGTCCTTCTCGGGCTTGAGGGTGCGGTAGTTGATGGTCTCGGGCTTCTTCACTTCACCGTGCGACCAGCGACGGATGTCATCGGCCGTCGCGAGGCCGATGCGCAGCTCGTCAAAAGTTGTTACGTCGAGCAATGTTTTCTCCTTGTCGGAAAACAGGGTGTCTCGTCAGAGACGGGGAGTCGTCAGATGCTGGCGCGGGATCAGATGTCGTCGACGGAGGACGACTCGAACCGGGAGGAGATGTTGATGCCGAGCTCCTCCGCGGCGCGGTAGACCTCGTCATCCGTGTCGCGCAGGCTGACCGCGGTGCCGTCGGCCGAGAGGACCTCGACGTTCAGGCACAGGGACTGCATCTCCTTGATGAGGACCTTGAAGGACTCCGGGATGCCCGGCTCCTGGATGTTCTCACCCTTGACGATGGCCTCGTACACCTTCACGCGGCCGAGGATGTCGTCCGACTTGATGGTGAGGAGCTCCTGCAGCGCGTAGGCGGCACCGTAGGCCTCGAGGGCCCACACCTCCATCTCGCCGAAGCGCTGGCCGCCGAACTGCGCCTTACCACCGAGCGGCTGCTGGGTGATCATCGAGTACGGGCCCGTCGAGCGCGCGTGGATCTTGTCGTCGACGAGGTGGTGCAGCTTCAGGATGTACATGTAGCCGACCGAGACCGGGTCCGGGAAGGGCTCCCCCGAGCGGCCGTCGAACAGCTGCGTCTTGCCGGACGAGCCGATCAGGCGCTCGCCGTCGCGGGTCGGGGTGGTGGAGTCGAGGAGCCCTGCGAGCTCCTCCTCCGCCGCACCGTCGAACACCGGGGTGGCGACCTTGGTGCCGGGAGCGGCCTCGCGGGCGTGCTCGGGCAGGCGCTTGGCCCACTCGGGCTTGCCGTCGACCTTCCAGCCCTGCTTCGCGATCCAGCCGAGGTGGATCTCGAGGACCTGGCCGAAGTTCATCCGGCCGGGGACGCCGAGCGGGTTCAGCACGATGTCGACCGGGGTGCCGTCGGCGAGGAACGGCATGTCCTCGACCGGCAGGATCTTCGAGATGACGCCCTTGTTGCCGTGGCGGCCGGCGAGCTTGTCGCCCTCGGTGATCTTGCGCTTCTGGGCGATGTAGACGACCACGCGCTGGTTGACGCCCGAGCCGAGCTCGTCGTCGCCGTCCTGCGCGTCGAACACCTTGACGCCGATGATCGTGCCCTGCTCGCCGTGGGGCACCTTGAGCGACGTGTCGCGGACCTCGCGGCTCTTCTCGTTGAAGATCGCGCGGAGCAGGCGCTCCTCGGCCGAGAGCTCGGTCTCGCCCTTGGGCGTGACCTTGCCGACGAGGATGTCGCCGGGGCGGACCTCGGCGCCGATGCGGATGATGCCGCGCTCGTCCAGGTCGGCCAGGAGCTCCGGGCTGACGTTGGGGAGGTCGCGGGTGATCTCCTCCTTGCCGAGCTTGGTGTCGCGGGCGTCGACCTCGTACTCCTCGATGTGGATCGAGGAGAGGACGTCGTCCTTCACCAGGTTCTGGCTGAGGATGATCGCGTCCTCGAAGTTGTGACCCTCCCACGGCATGAACGCGACGAGCAGGTTCTTGCCGAGCGCGAGCTCGCCGTTCTCGGTCGCGGGACCGTCGGCGACGATCTCGCCGACCTCGATGCGCTCACCGGCGGAGACGACCACGCGGTTGTTGTACGAGGTGCCCTGGTTCGAGCGGTCGAACTTGCGCAGGAAGTAGGTCTGCGTGCCGCCCTCGTCCAGCTGGACGGTGACGGAGTCGGCGGAGACCTCCTGGACCACGCCGGCCTTGTCGGCCGTGATGACGTCGCCGGCGTCGATGGCCGCGAAGCCCTCCATGCCGGTTCCGACGACGGGCGACTCGCTGCGCAGCAGCGGGACGGCCTGACGCTGCATGTTCGCGCCCATGAGCGCGCGGTTCGCGTCGTCGTGCTCGAGGAACGGGATCAGCGAGGTCGCGACCGACACCATCTGGCGCGGGGAGACGTCCATGTAGTGCACGCGCTCGGCGTCGACGAGCTCGACCTCTCCGCCCTTGGGGCGGACCAGGACCTTGCCCTCGGCGAAGCGCATGTCGGAGGTGAGGGGGGCGTTCGCCTGGGCGACCAGGTACTCGTCCTCCTCGGACGCGGTGAGGTAGTCGATCTGCGCGGTGACGACGCCGTCGACGACCTTGCGGTACGGCGTCTCGATGAAGCCGAACGAGTTGATGCGCGCGAAGGACGCGAGCGAGCCGATCAGGCCGATGTTCGGGCCTTCCGGGGTCTCGATCGGGCACATGCGGCCGTAGTGCGACGGGTGGACGTCGCGGACCTCGACGCCGGCGCGCTCACGGGAGAGACCGCCGGGGCCGAGCGCCGACAGGCGGCGCTTGTGGGTCAGACCCGCGAGCGGGTTGTTCTGGTCCATGAACTGCGACAGCTGCGAGGTGCCGAAGAACTCCTTGATCGCGGCCACCACGGGGCGGACGTTGATCAGGGTCTGCGGGGTGATCGCCTCGATGTCCTGCGTGGTCATGCGCTCGCGGACGACGCGCTCCATGCGGGACAGGCCGGTGCGGACCTGGTTCTGGATGAGCTCGCCGACCGCGCGGATGCGGCGGTTGCCGAAGTGGTCGATGTCGTCCACGTCGAGGCGGAGGTCGACCGCGGCACCGTCGCGCACACCGGGCAGGTTGGTGCGGCCGTCGTGCAGCGCGACCAGGTACTTGATGGTCGCGATGATGTCCTCGACCGTGAGCACCGAGTCGGACAGCGCCTTGTCGATGCCGAGCTTGCGGTTGATCTTGTAGCGGCCGACCTTGGCGAGGTCGTAGCGCTTGCTGTTGAAGTAGAAGTTGTCCAGCAGCGCGCGGGCGGCCTCGGCGGCGACCTGCTCGCCCGGGCGGAGCTTGCGGTAGATGTCGCGGAGGGCGTCCTCCTTGGTGAGGATGTTGTCCTTCTCGAGGGTCAGCTCGATCGACTCGTAGCCGGCGAACTGCTCGAGGATCTCCTCGCTCGTCAGGCCCAGGGCCTTGAGGAAGACGGTGACCGACTGCTTGCGCTTGCGGTCGATGCGGACGCCGACCTGGTCGCGCTTGTCGATCTCGAACTCGAGCCAGGCACCGCGGCTGGGGATGACGCGGGCGGAGTAGATGTCCTTGTCGGACGTCTTCTCCTGCTGGCGCTCGAAGTACACGCCCGGGCTGCGGACGAGCTGGGACACGACGACACGCTCGGTGCCGTTGATGATGAACGTGCCCTTCTCGGTCATCAGGGGGAAGTCGCCCATGAAGACCGTCTGGGTCTTGATCTCACCCGTGAGGTGGTTCATGAACTCGGCCTCGACGTACAGCGGAGCGGCGTAGGTCTTGCCGCGCTCCTTGCACTCCTCGATCGTGTACTTCTCGGGCTCGAGGTACGGGTTCGTGAAGCTCAGCTGCATCGTCTCGCTGAGGTCCTCGATCGGGGAGATCTCCTCGAAGATCTCGTCGAGTCCGGAGTTGGCGGGGAGATCCTCCCGGCCGACGGCCTTCGCCTCAGCGACGCGGGTCTTCCACGCCTCCGAGCCGACGAGCCAGTCGAAGCTCTCGGTCTGCAGCGCGAGCAGATCCGGAACCGTCAGGGTGTCGCTGATCTTGGCGAACGAGAGACGCGAAGCTCCGCGTCCGTTCTTGGGTGAGGTGGTGGTTGCGTTGGGCGCAGCAGCCAAGGAAGGAACCTCCGTAGACCCTCGCGGGTCTCAATCTGTGGGATGTGTGGAGTGGGCTCCCGCCGGGCGGGCCGACACGTCCTGCTCCCCGTTCCGTGACCGCGGTGACGCGGCCGCAGCGACGAAGCGACCGGTTTGACGCGGCCTTCGGGGCGGGGGCTAGAGTGTGGCATCGGCATCCACCATCTGATGCCGGGTTCCGATGGCTGGTCGACCGCAATATGACGACTCGGCACTCGGGAGCGCAAAGTACAACTATAGATGCACTGCGCCACGCCGCGCAAGTGCAGGTGCTTGCGTCCGGCACGGGCCTCGGGTATACGGCCGGGTCGAGGGTCCCGCCCTCCCCGCCTCTCCCGCTCCGCCTCTCCCCTCCGCCTCCTCTCCTGCGCGGCACGGCAGACTGGTCGGATGGCCGAACGCACCGGTCGCCGACGCGGCGACGACTCCGAGCACCCCCGCGCCGTGCTCGCCAGCGGGTTCCTCGCGCAGATCGAGCCCGACCGGCACTCCGCCGACGCGGCGACCCTCGTCGTCGACGGGACCCCGCAGTCGCACGTCGACCTCGCCGACCCGACGCACCTCTCCTTCGAGTACGTGCGGCGGATCGGCCACGCGATCGACCTGCTCGCGCCCGAGGGCGAAGCGGTGACGGCGCTGCACCTGGGCGCCGGCGCGCTGACCCTCCCGCGCTACGTGGCGGCGACCCGGCCCGGCTCGCGCCAGCAGGTCGTCGAGATCGAGGCGGCGCTGGTCGACCTCGTGCGTGAGGCGCTCCCGCTGCCCCGCGGCGCGCAGATCCGGATCCGCCAGGGCGACGCCCGCGAGGTGCTCGGCAAGCTGCCGCCGGGGCTGCTCGGCACCGTCGACGTCGTCGTGGTCGACATCTTCTCCGGGGCCCGGACGCCCGCGCACGTCACGAGCGCCGAGTTCTACCGCGAGATCGCTCCGCTGCTCGCGCCCACCGGGGTCGTGGCGGTGAACGTGGCCGACGGCGGGGCGCTCGCCTTCGCCCGGGCGCAGGCCGCCACGCTCGCGGCGGTCTTCGCGCACACGGCGATCATGACCGACACCCAGATGCTGAAGGCCAAGCGCTTCGGCAACGTGGTGATGCTCGCCTCGCCCTCCCCGCTGCCGGTGGACGGGCTGCCGCGGCGGCTCGCCTCCGATCCCGCGCCCGCGAAGCTGGTGCAGGGACGCGAGCTGGAGAACTTCCTCGGCGGCGCCTCGGTCGTCACCGACGACACCGCCACGCCCTCGCCGCTGCCGGCGCGCAGCATCTTCCAGGTCCGCCGGGGCTGAGGAGCGTCGCCGGGGCTGAGGAGCGTCGCCGGGGCTGAGCGTGCCCGGGCCGGGCGCCCCGGCCCGGTTGCCCGTACAGTGGACGGGGGCCAGAGCCCCCTCCGTCCTCTCGCCGCCGCGTGCGCCGATCCGGATCCGCATCCACGAGGAAGAACCGCCCTGAGCATCATCATCCGCCACGACCCCGCGACGCTCCGCGAGGAGATCGACGTCGACGCCGCCCAGGACCGCCTGGAGGAGATCGGCGCGCTGCGCTCCCTCGCCGCGCTCACCGAGAAGGCCGAGCTGCTGCGCCTGCTCGGCCGCCTCGACGAGGCCTGGGACATCGCCACCGAGGCCGTCCGCCGCACCCGGTTCTCCGGCGACCGCGCCGAGCTGCTCACCGCGCGCGTCCGCCGCGCGCGCCTGATGCAGCTGCGCGACCGCTCCGACGAGGCGCTCTCGGAGCTCACCCTCTGCGTCGAGGAGGCGCGCACGCACGAGTGGCACGTCGAGCACTCCTTCGCGCTCAAGCACCGCGGACTCGCGCTCTTCGAGAGCGGCGAGTACAGCCAGGCGGCGCGCGACTTCGACGCGGCGACCGCGCTCGGCGAGCGCGTCGGCGTGGAGGAGGAGGAGCTCGAGGTCGCGCGCCTCGGCTTCGCCGCCGCCTCCGAGTTCCAGGACGAGTCGACCCGCGGCCCCCGGGCGGACGGCGCCGTGCGCGGCCGCCGCCGCGCCGAGGGCGACGAGGCCTGAGCCCCGGAGCCGATCCGACCGATGGCTGAGCTCGACCAGGTCGCCCGCTGGGCGGACGCGCTGCTGCGCGAGCACCTGGACGACTCGTGGAGCTTCGCCTTCGATCACGCCCGCACCCGCGGCGGCGCCTGCCACTGGAAGGACCGGCGCATCACCGTCTCGCGGCACCTCGCCGCCCGGTGGAGCGACGAGGAGGTGCACCAGACCCTGCTGCACGAGGTCGCGCACGCGCTCGCCGGCCCGAAGGCCGGGCACGGTCCGGCCTGGCGGCGGGCGGCGACGGCACTGGGCTACACCGGCGACCGCACGCACAGCAATCCGACCGCGGACGAGCTGGCGCCGTGGGTCGGCAGCTGCCCGAGCGGGCACCTCTTCTACCGGCACCGCAGGCCGAGCCGGCCGCTGGCCTGCGGGAAGTGCGCCCGGCGCTTCGAGCCCGCGAACGCGATCGAGTGGCGGCGCCGCGAGGTGCCGGCGCGACCGGCCGCGAGCGAGCGCTCGGCGTGAGCGAGGGCGCACCGCACCGCGTCGTCCGCGGCCGGGTGCCGAGCACCGGGCAGTGGCTGGTCGACGCGGGCGGACTGCGCTGGTGGTTCGACTCCGGGAGCCTCGCGCTCGACTTCGCCTGCACCGGACCGATGCGCGGGATCGCCGGCGAGCGCCTCGACTCCGACGAGGCCCTGGCGGCGTGGCTCGCGGAGCGCTTCGACGCCGTCGACGCTTCCGCCCGCGACGCGCGGCTCGACGACGCGCTGATGCTCCGCGGCGCGGTGTCGCGGCTGGCCGTCGCCGCTGAACGCGGTGCCGCGGGCGACCCGGCGGACGTCGACGTCGTCAACCTCTTCGCCGCGATGCCGGACGTGCCGCCGTCGCTCTCCGGCGGCTCGCGCCAGGCGGGCCGCTCGCACGCGGCGGCGCGGCAGGCGCTCTCGACCCTCGCCCGCGAGGCGGTCGATCTGCTGGGCGGCGGCACTCCGGGGCGGCTGCGCCGCTGCGACGCGGAGGACTGCCGGATCCTTTACCTCGACACCTCCCGGGCCGGCTCGCGGCGCTGGTGCTCGATGCAGCGCTGCGGCAACCGGGCGAAGGTCCGCGCGCACCGGCGCCGGAGCGCCGAGCGCGCGGACCGCGCCGAGGGCTAGTCGACGACCTTCACGTCCTTCCAGAACGCGAGGTAGCCCGAGAAGTCCTTGCCGACGCGGTCGAACGCGGTCGGGTACGGCGTCGGGTAGGACCAGGCGCGGTCCTTGAGCATCCCGTCGTCGGACTTCACGTCGTAGTACTGGGCCTCGCCCTTCCACGGGCAGGTGTACTGGGTGCTGCTCGGCACCAGGTAGTCGTTGTTCACGCTCGTGGGCGGGAAGTACCAGTTGCCCTCGATGGAGATGAGATCGGAGTCGGGGGCGTCGGCGATGACGACGTCGTTGAGGACGGCTTTCATTCGGGCCAGCTTTCCTGTCGCGGAGACGGTCGGCGGAGGCGGTCCTCCGCTCCCGGGGAACGCTACGCCGCCCCGCCCCCGCGGGTCGAGCGCGGCCGGGGCCCTTGCGGAGACGCTCAGGTCCGGTCCGTCAGCGCGGGGAGCGCAGGACCGTCACCGTGTCGACCGTGTCCACGCGGGCGGCGGCGGCGATCTCGGCCCCGCGGCCGCGCGCGGTGAGCAGGCGGCCCGTGGCGGAGGCGGTCAGCAGGTGGACGCAGGCGCGGCGGAGACCCTCGTAGGACGCGGACGCGACGGCCGCATCGGGTGAGACGTGGTCGATGCCGAGCCCGATCAGGGCGTCGATCAGCGCGCCCGCGGCCAGCTGGTCCTCCACGGCGAAGCGCGGCTCGCCCGCCGCGTCGACCTCGCCGACGGCGACGACGTTGACGCTGGTCCGGCCGCCGTTCTCGTGCTGGCGCTCGAGGATCCAGCGGGCCACGGCGGTGCGGTCGGCGAGGCCGGCGCGGACGACGTGGCCGTCGATCCCGTCGGCGTCGATCGCGTCGTCCGCTCCCCCGGGGAGCGCGTCGACCAGCACGGTGATGTGCGCCGGGGCGAGGGCCCGGAGGCCGCGGGCGCCCCAGTCGAAGCGGATCTGGTACGAGCCCTGGTCGAGGGCGGCGGCCGGGGCGGCGGCAGTGCGGTCGGAGTCGGGGAGCGCGGCGTTCACTCCTCCACGGTACCGACCGCTCCGCCGCCGCCTACACGCCCGCGGCCCGGCGCGCACCCGGTTCCCGCCCGGGAGAACCCGGAGGAGGATGGACTCCGTGAAGGTGATGCTCAAGCACGTGCTCGACACCGACCCCGACTCCGCCTGGCGCGCCCTGCAGAGTCCGGCCGTGTTCCGCGAGGTGATGTCCCCGTTCCTGACCGCCGCGTCCCTGGACGAGGGCGGCTTCCGGCCGACCTGGGGCCTCGGGCCGCACGACGTCGCGATGGACGCCCTCGGGATCGTGCCGATGGGCGCGCAGGAGATCGACCTCTCCTACCGCCGTGTCCCGTCGATGCCCGACGTCCGGATCCTCCGCGACAACGGCGCTCCGCTCTCGGGCGCGCTGCGGCTGATCACCGCGTGGGACCACCGGATGGCCGTCGCGCCGCTCCCCGACGGGCGGACGCTCTTCCGCGACCGGCTGGAGTTTAGCGCCGGGCTCGCCTCGCCGGCGCTCTGGCCGTCGATGTGGGCGTTCTGGCAGTGGCGCGGGATCCGCATCCGCGCGCTGGCTCCGACCTGGCGCCATGACGTCGGCGCCGATACCCGCCCCCGAGGAGAGGACGCACCGTGAGCCCCGACGGATCGGCCGAGGAGGCCGTCGAGCTGTCCCGCGCGGACCTGCTGCGCTTCCGCTGGCCCTCCGGCGAGGACGACGGCAGCGAGGACGAGGACGCCGTGTCGCCGCGGCGCCGGCTCGCCTCCGCCATCGAGGTCGCCGACTGGCGCCGGCACGTCCAGGCGATGTACGCCGAGGTCCGCAGGCTGTCGAACGTCGACCTGCTGGCCGCGCACGCGTCGTGGATCCGGGCGCGCAACGCGCTGTTCGACCGCCACCCCGCCACTCCCCTGCTGCCCGCCGACCGGGCGCACTTCCGCTCGCTGCCGATCGCGCCGTACGACGCGGCCTGGCGGTTCGAGCTCGAGGTCGCGCCGGCCGAGGAGGCGCGGCGGATGGACGTGGAGACCGGGACGGACGGCGTCGTGCCGTTCGAGCTGGTCGGGACCGTCGAGGTCCCCTCCGCAGGGACCCTGGACGTCTGGAAGCTCGGCTCCTACGGCGGCGGGCTCTTCGTGCCCGTCAAGGACGCGCTGGCGGGCACTCCGGGCGGCACCTACGGCGGCGGTCGCTACCTGCTCGACACCGTGAAGGGCGCCGACCTCGGCACCGGAGCGACGCCGTCGACGCTCGTGCTCGACTTCAACTTCGCCTACAACCCCTCCTGCGCGTACGACCCGGCCTGGGCCTGCCCGCTCGCGCAGGCCGGCAACACGCTGCCGGTCGAGGTGCCGGTGGGCGAGCGCTACAAGGGCTGACGGCGCGGCGACATGCTGATCGAGTAGCCCTCGGAGAGGGCGCATCGAGATCCCGCCCGCCGATGCTGACCGTTCTCGGAGGCTCCGCCGATAGCCTCCGGGCGGCGCGTCCCCGCGCCGGAAAGCAGGAATCAGCATGCCCCGACCCGTCCTCCTCGTCACCGGAACCTCGACCGGCATCGGCCGCGCGACAGCGATCGAGGCCGCCCGCTCGGGCTGGCAGGTGGTCGCGACGGTCCGCGACGTGGAGCACGCCGACGGACTCCGCGAGGCGATCGGCGGTGCCGGGGTGGAGCTCGACGTGCAGCGGCTCGACGTCACCGACGCCGACTCGGTCACCGCGTGCCTCGAGCGGATCCAGTCCGTGCACGGCGGACTCGACGTCCTGGTGAACAACGCCGGCGCGGGCCACGTCGGCATCACCGAGCTCGAGGACCCGGCGGAGCTGCGCCGCGTGATGGAGGTCAACTTCTTCGGCACGGTCGCCGTGACCCGCGCCGCGCTGCCGCTGCTGCGCTCCTCGCGCGGGCGGATCGTGACCGTGTCGAGCGTCGGCGGCGCCGTCGGCCAGCCCTTCAACGAGGACTACTGCGCCGCGAAGTTCGCGATCGAGGGCTTCTTCGAGGCGCTCGCGCCCGTCGCCGCGGCCGTCGGCGTGCACGTCTCGCTGATCGAGCCGGGCGCCGTCCGCAGCAGCTTCGTCGAGAAGGTCGGCATCGACTCCTCCGCACTGACGGCCGAGGCCGGCCCCTACGCCGGCGCGCTCGGCGCCTACCTCGACCGCACGGCGTCGGCCTTCTCCTCCACCCACGCCCAGGAGCCGGCCGATGTGGCCGCGGTGATCCTGCAGACCCTGCGCGACCCGGAGCCGCCCTTCCGGGTGCAGACCTCGGACTGGGCGCGGGACTTCGTCGGTCTGAAGCTGGCCGACCTCGACGGCTCCCGCGTGCAGTCGACCATGCGGGGATGGATCGGCACCCACTAGGGTGGAAGGGTGCGAGCGCGACGACTGCGCTCCCCCGCGTCGTAGAACGCCCATTTTCCGTTGCGGATCCCTCTGGATCCCGACCATCTGGCGCACGTGCATGAGGCCCCCGGCCGCGCGCACCGCTTCGTACGGCGAACGGATGTGACCACCGTCACCTTCGCCCGAACAGCCGATCACCCGCGCCCGGCCACCGCCTGCGCTGTCAGATCGGCATGATGCCCCGAAAGGCACCATCCATGTCGACCATCCCCACCTTCGCCGCTCTCGGCGTCCCCGCACCCCTCGTCACCGCCCTGACCGCGAACGGCATCACCGAGCCGTTCCCGATCCAGGTGGACACGCTCCCCGACACCCTGAACGGCCGCGACGTGCTCGGCCGCGGCAAGACCGGCTCCGGCAAGACTCTCGCGTTCGCCATCCCGATGGTCGCCCGCCTCGGCGGCGCCCTCGCCGGCGGACGCCACCGCCCGGGCCGCCCGCTCGGCCTGATCCTCGCGCCGACCCGCGAGCTCGCCACGCAGATCACCGCGGCCATGCAGCCGCTCGCCGACGCCTACGGCATCGTCACCACCACGATCTTCGGCGGCGTCTCGCAGCAGCGCCAGGTCGCCGCGCTCAAGCAGGGCGTCGACATCGTCGTGGCCTGCCCCGGCCGCCTCGAGGACCTCATGAAGCAGGGCTTCGTCAACCTCGACGCCGTCGAGATCACCGTGCTCGACGAGGCCGACCACATGGCCGACCTGGGCTTCCTGCCCGTCGTCACGCGCATCCTCGACAAGACCCCCCGCGGCGGACAGCGCCTGCTGTTCTCGGCCACGCTCGACAACGGCGTGGACAAGCTCGTCAAGAAGTACCTGCAGAACGAGGTGCTGCACTCGGTCGACGAGGCGAACTCGCCCGTCGCGCTGATGACCCACCACGTCTTCGAGGTCGACGGCCTCGACGCCAAGAACGCCCTCGTGAAGACCCTCGCGTCCGGCACCGGCCGCCGCATCCTCTTCATGCGCACCAAGCACCACGCGAAGAAGCTCGCCAAGCAGCTCACCGGCCAGGGCATCCCCGCCGTCGACCTGCACGGCAACCTCTCGCAGGTCGCCCGCGACCGCAACCTCGCCGCCTTCGGCGCCGGCACCGTCAAGGTGCTCGTCGCGACCGACGTCGCCGCCCGCGGTGTGCACGTCGACGACGTCGAGCTGGTCATCCACGTCGACCCGCCGATGGAGCACAAGGCGTACCTGCACCGCTCGGGCCGCACCGCCCGCGCCGGCAGCGAGGGCGACGTCGTCACCGTCGTGCTGCCCAGCCAGCGCGGCGACGTGAAGACGCTCCTGCGCAAGGCCGCCATCCAGGTCACCCCGCAGCTCGTCACCGCCGACTCGGCCGCCGTGTCGAAGCTCGTCGGCGACGTCGCGGCGTACGTCACCCCGACCGCCGTCGTCGAGCCCGTCCGCGGCCAGTCGCAGGGCGGCCGCTCGCAGGGCGCCAACGCGCAGCGCAAGCGCGCCGCACGCACCGACGGCGGCACCGCCCCCCGCGGCGGACGCGGTGAGCGCTCGGCGGCTCCCGCCGGCGCCGGCTCCGACCGTCCCCGCCGCGGCACCGGCGGAAGCTCCGACGGCGCCGCTCGCGGCGGACAGCGCGGCGGCCGCGGCCGCTCCGCCGCCGCAGCGACCACCTCGGGCGGCTCGCGCTCGTACTACAGCACCGGCTCGGGCTCCAGCAGCTCCGCCCCGGCCGGCGCCGAGCGCCGCCCTGCGCGACGCGCGCAGGGCTGAGCCGATTTGCGCGCCGCGTGGCGGCGCGCCGCAGTCGGCAGGGCGGGTGGTTGCGTTCCCTGGAGCGTCTCGGCACCGGCTACGGCGATTCGCTTGGCACGCGAATCGCCGCTCCGCCTCGTGAGGGGCGGCTGGTCCGGGGCGCAGCGTCTGACGACGTGCGCGTGCCGGGACGACTGCACGAAGAGACATGAAGAAGGCCGGGAGTCCTCCCGCGACGCAGTCGCGGGTCGGGCTCCCGGCCTTCGTCGTCTCTCAGTCGTCAGCGGTGTGCACAACTCAGGCTAAACCGCCCGCTCCGCACGAAAAAGGACGTGAGAACGCTCTTCAGCCTTCGTTGTGTACGGGTCGCCCGCTTGAGGCGCACCTCTCGTCGGAATGCTCGCGCGCAAGCGCGGCCCGCCCGCACCGAGACCTCTGAGACCAGAGGACCGCGGACGATGCCTGCCAGGTCACGGCGGGTCTCCTAGGAAAGTTCACCTGATGAGTGAGGGGATGACCATGCTGATCGAGTAGCCCGCGGAGCGGGCGTATCGAGATCCACCACCGTCAGAACGCGAGCCTGCAGACCCGCCCTGCTGGTGGTGGCGGGTCTCGATACGCCCCTGCGGGGCTACTCGACCAGCATGAGAAGGGGCGCGGCGCGTCCTTTCCGTGCGCCCCGAGACGCGAAGCGGCTTCGCCGCTCGAGACGCGCTCCGCGCTACTCGGCCAGCATGTCGCGCGCCGCCCCGCGCCGCACCGGACGACTCAGTGGAGGCGGATCATTCGTGCCGGCGTACGCGAAGCCCCTCACCCCGAGTACCGGTGCGAGAGCGCGCTTCGAGCCGTAAGCGGAATTCGCGTGCCAGCGAATTCCGCTAGGCGGACGTCGGACGCTCTGCGGAACCCGACCATCTGCGAGAGCCGACCGCGGCGCGCCGCCCCGCGGCGCGCGAGAAGGCACGCTGCGGGCCTTCCTTCAGCGGAGCTTCCCTACGGATGCGAGCGCTGCCCGCAGCAAGGCGCCGCGCCCGCCCTCCATCTCGGCGGAGACGGCGTCGGAGCAGGCCTCGTCGGGGGTCATCCAGGTCAGCTCGAGGGCGTCCTGGCGGGGGTCGCAGGTGCCGGTGACGGGGACGACGTAGGCGAGCGAGACGGCGTGCTGCCGGTCGTCGGTGAAGGGGCCCATGCCGGGCATGGGGAAGTACTCGGCGACGTGGAAGGGCAGGGGGCTGGCCGGCAGCAGCGGGAACGCCATCGGGCCGAGGTCCTTCTCGAGGTGGCGGAAGAGCGCGTCGCGGAGGGTCTCGCCGTACATCACCCGGCCGGAGACGATGGTGCGCGTGATCTGCCCCGAGGCGGTCGCCCGGAGCAGCACCCCGACCTCGGTCACCTGGCCGAGTCCGTCGACGCGGACGGGCACCGCCTCGACGTACAGCAGCGGGAGCCGACGGCGGATCTCGGCGAGTTCATCGTCGGACAGCCACCCGGAGTTGGGATCAGGGGTACGCACGCTCATAGGGCCATTCTTACCCGACGTTCATGTCAGTCCGGTTTCGGCTCGCACCCGGCGGGCTCGGCGATGATGGTCGGATGGGAATCGACGCGAACGCGGTGCTGTGGTCCTCCTCCGCGAAGGACCGGGCCGGGCGGCCCCTCCTGGTGCTCCTGCACGGCTACGGCTCGCACGAGGGCGACCTGTTCTCGCTCGGCGCCTACCTGCCGCTGGAGCCGGTGCTCGCCTCGCTCCGGGCGCCACTGGCCCTGGACGGCGGCGCCAACGCCTGGTGGCCGCTGCGGGTGCCGCTGGATCCGGATCAGCCCCGGGCCGACCCGGTCGCGGTCGAGGAGGCCGCACAGGGCGTCCTCGACTGGCTCGACGCGCTCGAGCACGACGGTCCTGTCGGCCTGCTCGGCTTCTCGCAGGGCGCGGCACTGGCCGTGCAGCTGCTGCGGCGAGCCCCCGGGCGGTTCGCGTTCGCGGTGGCCCTCTCGGGCTTCGTGGTGCCGCTGGCGGAGGGCGACGCGGCCGACGAGGTCCTCGCCGAGGAGCGTCCGCCGGTGTTCTGGGGGCGCGGCACACTGGACGCCGTGATCCCGCCGGAGCTGGTCGCGGCGGCGGCGGAGTGGTTCCCGGCGCACACCGCGCTCGACGCGAGGGTCTACGAGGGCGTGGCCCACGGCGTGAGCCAGGCGGAGCTCGCCGACATCGGCACCTTCGTGCGGCTGGGCTTCGCCTGACTCCGGTGCCGCCCGACGAGGTCCCGCCGCGGCGACCGCTCGTCAAGGGCTCGCCCGCGGGGCCCGCGCACGGCAATGTCGGTGGTGGCAGGGAGGATTCACGCATGCCGCACGTCCTCGATCGCTTCAGCCCCGCCACGCGGGCCTGGTTCGAGGGCGCCTTCCCCGCGCCGACGGCCGCCCAGGAGGGCGCGTGGTCGGCGATCTCGAGCGGCGCGCACGCCCTCGTCGTCGCTCCGACCGGCTCGGGCAAGACGCTGTCGGCGTTCCTCTGGGCGATCGACCGGCTCGTGCAGGGCCCGCCGCCGGAGGACCCGCAGCACCGCACCCGCGTGCTCTACGTCTCGCCGCTGAAGGCGCTCGGCGTCGACGTCGAGCGCAACCTCCGCTCGCCGCTCGTCGGCGTGACGCAGACCGCGCTCCGGCTGAGCGCCGAGGGCATCGGCAGCGCGCCGTCGACGGTGACCGTCGGCGTCCGCTCCGGAGACACCCCCGCGGCCGAGCGCCGGGTGCTGCAGAAGACGCCGCCGGACATCCTGATCACCACCCCCGAGTCGCTCTACCTGATGCTCACCTCGGCCGCGCGGGAGTCGCTGCGCGGGGTCGAGACGGTCATCGTCGACGAGGTGCACGCGGTCGCCTCCACGAAGCGCGGCGCGCACCTCGCGGTCTCGCTCGAGCGGCTGGACGCGCTGCTGCCCAAGCCCGTGCAGCGCATCGGGCTCTCGGCCACGGTCCGTCCGCGCGAGGAGGTCGCGCGCTTCCTGGCCGGCCGCTCCCCCGTCACGATCGTCGCCCCCGTCTCCGAGAAGCAGTGGGACCTCAGCGTCGTCGTCCCCGTCGAGGACATGTCCGAGCTCGGCTCCACCGCCTCGCAGGACGGCTCGACGATGGGCGCCACCGGCCCGCAGAGCGGCTCGATCTGGCCGCACGTGGAGGAGTCGATCGTCGACCGCGTGCTCGCGCACACCTCCTCGATCGTCTTCGCGAACTCGCGGCGGCTGGCCGAGCGGCTGACGGCGCGGCTCAACGAGATCTACGCGGAGCGACGTGAGGCCGAGGCCGAGCGCGCCCGCGAGGCCGGCGAGCCGGTCGCGGTCGGCGCGCTCCTCGGTGAGGCGGTCGGCGCCTCCGCCCGCCGAACTCCGGCCGCCACCATGGGCGCCGCCGGAGCGACCAGCGGAACCGGTCAGGCCGCACCCGAGGACGAGCCGCTGCTCGCCCGCGCGCACCACGGCTCGGTCAGCAAGGAGCAGCGCGCGATCATCGAGGACGACCTCAAGTCGGGCCGCCTGCGCTGCGTGGTCGCCACCTCGAGCCTCGAGCTCGGCATCGACATGGGCGCCGTCGACCTCGTCGTGCAGGTCGAGACGCCGCCGTCGGTCGCCAGCGCGCTCCAGCGCGTCGGCCGGGCCGGCCACCAGGTGGGCGAGGTCTCCCGCGGCTCGTTCTATCCCAAGCACCGGGCCGACCTGCTGCACTCCGCCGTCACCACCGAGCGGATGCGCGCCGGCCTGATCGAGGCGATCATGGTGCCCGCCAACCCGCTCGACATCCTCGCGCAGCAGACGGTCGCCGCCACGGCACTGGAGTCACTCGACGTCGACGAGTGGTTCGACACCGTCCGCCGCAGCGCCCCCTTCGTCGCCCTGCCGCGCTCGGCCTACGAGGCGACGCTCGATCTGCTCTCCGGCCGCTACCCCTCCGACCAGTTCGCGGAGCTGCGGCCTCGCGTCGTCTGGGACCGCGACGAGAACACCCTCACCGGCCGGCCCGGAGCGCAGCGCCTCGCGGTGACCAGCGGCGGGACGATCCCCGACCGCGGGCTGTTCGGCGTCTTCATGGTCGGCGAGCCCGGCTCGACCGGCAACCGGGTCGGCGAGCTCGACGAGGAGATGGTCTACGAGTCGCGCGTCGGCGACGTCTTCGCCCTCGGCGCGACCAGCTGGCGGATCCAGGAGATCACCTACGACCGCGTGATCGTCACGCCCGCCTTCGGCGAGCCGGGGCGCCTGCCGTTCTGGAAGGGCGACTCGCAGGGCCGGCCGGCCGAGCTCGGCGAGGCGATCGGCGCCTTCACCCGCGAGATCGGCGGCGCGGCGGTCGAGACCGCGCGCGAGCGCTGCACCGCCGCGGGCCTGGACGAGTACGCGACCAACAACCTGCTCTCCTTCCTCGACGAGCAGCGCCTGGCCACCGGCCGCATCCCGGACGACCGCACGCTCGTGCTCGAGCGCTTCCGCGACGAGCTGGGCGACTGGCGGCTGGTGCTGCACTCGCCCTACGGGATGCAGGTGCACTCCCCCTGGGCCCTCGCCATCGGCGCGCGGGTCCGCGAGCGGCACGGGGTCGACGGCGCCGCGATGGCGGGCGACGACGGCATCGTCGTCCGGATCCCCGACACCGAGTCCGAGCCGCCCGGCGCCGAGCTCTTCCTCTTCGACCGCGACGAGCTCGAGCAGCTGGTGACCAGCGAGGTCGGCGGCTCCGCGCTCTTCGCCGCCCGGTTCCGCGAGTGCGCGGCGCGGGCGCTGCTGCTCCCCCGCTACAACCCGGGCAAGCGCTCACCGCTCTGGCAGCAGCGCCAGCGCGCCGCTCAGCTGCTCGACGTGGCCCGCACCTACCCGACCTTCCCGATCATCCTCGAGACGGTGCGCGAGTGCCTCCAGGACGTCTACGACCTGCCCGCGCTGCTGCGCCTCGCCGCGCGGCTCGACGGCCGCGAGCTGCAGATCCTCGAGGTCGAGACGCCGACGGCGAGCCCGTTCGCGCGCTCGATGCTGTTCGGCTACGTCGCCGCGTTCATGTACGAGGGCGACAGCCCGCTCGCCGAGCGCCGCGCGGCCGCGCTCTCGGTCGACGCGACGCTCCTCGGCGAGCTGCTGGGCCGCGCCGAGCTGCGCGAGCTGCTCGACCCGCTCGTCCTCGCGCAGATCGAGCGCGAGCTGCAGCGGGTCGAGCCGGAGCGGCGCCTGCGCGGCCTCGAGGGTGCGGCGGATCTGCTCCGCCTGCTCGGTCCGCTGACGGTCGACGAGCTCGGTGAGCGGCTCGTCGACGAGTCGGTGACGTCGGCCGACGTCGCGAAGGCCGCGCCGATCGCGCGCGAGACGCTCGACGCGATCGTCGCCGAGCTGGTCCGCGCCAAGCGCGTCCTGCCGGTCGGCCTCGCGGGCGAGCAGCGCTACGCCGCGATGGAGGACGCCTCGCGCCTGCGCGACGCCCTCGGCGTGCCGCTGCCCATCGGCGTCCCCGTCGCCTTCATCGACCCGGTGCGCGACCCGCTCGGCGACCTCGTCGCCCGCTACGCCCGCACCCACGGCCCGTTCACCGCCGTCGCGGTCGCCGAGCGGCTCGGGCTCGGTGTCGCGGTCGTCAACGACACGCTCCGCCGGCTCTCCGGCGAGCGGCGTGTCTCCGAGGGCGAGTTCCGCCCGAACGGCACCGGCTCCGAGTGGTGCGACAGCGAGGTGCTGCGGCGCCTGCGCAGCCGCTCGCTCGCCGCGCTCCGCAAGGAGGTCGAGCCGGTCGACGCCGCCGCCTACGGCCGCTTCCTGCCGGCCTGGCAGCACCTCGGCGGCTCGCTGCGCGGCATCGACGGCGTCGCCTCCGTCATCGACCAGCTCGCGGGTGCGCCCATCCCCGCCTCGGCCTGGGAGTCGCTGATCCTCCCCGCCCGGGTGCGCGACTACTCGCCCGCCATGCTCGACGAGCTGACCGCGACCGGCGAGGTCCTCTGGGCCGGCGCCGGCACCCTCCCCGGCAACGACGGCTGGGTGAGCCTGCACCTCGCCGACACCGCCGGTCTCACGCTGCCCGTCCCCGCGGCGGAGGCGGTGCCGCTCGGCGAGCTGCAGCAGGAGATCGTCGGCGTGCTCGGCTCCGGCGGCGGCTACTTCTTCCGGCAGCTCTCCGACGCGGTCGGCTCCACCGACGACAAGACCCTCGTCGAGGCGCTGTGGGAGCTGGTCTGGGCGGGCCTGCTCACGAACGACACGCTCGCTCCGCTGCGCACCCTCGTCGGCTCCACCGGCGGCGCGCACCGGCAGCCGCGCGCCCCCGCCCGCGCCAGGGCGCCGCGCGGCCGGATGACCGCCCGGCCCACCATGGCGACCCGCGTCGGCCCGCCCACCGCGGGCGGCCGCTGGTCGATCGTGCCGCTGGCGGAGTCGGACGCGACGATCCGCGGGCACGCGCTCGGCGAGACGCTGCTCGAGCGCTACGGCATCGTCACCCGCGGCTCCGTCCAGGCGGAGGGGGTGCTCGGCGGCTTCGCGCTCGCCTACAAGGTGCTCAGCGGCTTCGAGCAGCAGGGCCGCGCCCGCCGCGGCTACTTCATCGAGAAGCTCGGCGCCGCGCAGTTCGGCACGGCGGGCAGCGTCGACCGTCTGCGCACCTTCGCGCCGCAGGACGAGGCCCAGCAGCGCGCCCGGCCGGTCTTCGCGCTGGCCGCGACCGATCCGGCGAACCCGTTCGGCGCGGCACTGCCGTGGCCGCAGGGCGAGGGCCACCGGCCCGGTCGAAAGGCGGGCGCTCTGGTCGCCGTCGTCGACGGCGAGCTCGCCGTCTACCTCGAGCGCGGCGGCAAGACGGCGCTCACCTTCTCCTCCGACGAGACCGTCCTCGCGGATGCGGCAGGCGCGCTCGCGCAGCTGGTCCGCTCCCGCGGGGTCGAGAAGCTCACCGTCGAGAAGATCGACGGCGTCTTCGCCCTGGGCACGCCCTTCGGCGACGCCCTGACCGCCGCCGGGTTCGTCGCGAACCCGCGCGGCCTGAGGCTGCGCGCGTGAGCGCCGGCCGCCACGAGAGGAGCGCCCGTGCCCGAGGGTGACACCGTCTACCGCTCCGCCCACAACCTCGCCGACGCTCTCGACGGGCAGGTGCTGACCCGCTGCGACGTCCGGGTGCCGAAGTTCGCGACGGTGGACCTCACCGGCGAGACCATCGACTCGGTCGTCCCGCGCGGCAAGCACCTGTTGATGCGCATCGGCGACGCGGTGATCCACTCGCACCTCAAGATGGAGGGCAGCTGGCACCTCTACTCGCTGACCGGCGACCGGCCGAAGTGGCACCGCCCCGCCTTCCAGGCGCGCATCGTGCTCGAGACGGACGAGTGGCAGGCCGTCGGCTTCGAACTCGGCCTGCTCGAGATCGTGCCGCGCGCCGCGGAGGAGGACGTCGTCGGCTACCTCGGCCCCGACCTGCTCGGTGCGGACTGGGACGCGGACGAGGCGCTGCGGCGCCTCACCGCCGACCCGGAGCGGCCGATCGGCCTGGCGCTGCTCGACCAGCGGATCATGGCCGGGCTCGGCAACGTCTACCGGGCCGAGCTCTGCTTCCTCCGCGGCGTGCTGCCCACGCGTCCCGTCGGCGAGAGCGGCGACCTCGTCCGCACCATCGCCCTCGCGAAGAAGCTGATCACCGTCAACCGCGAGCGCATCGAGCGCACGACGACCGGCAACCTCCGGCCCGGCCAGCAGCTCTGGGTCTACGGCCGCGACCGCAAGCCGTGCCGGCGCTGCGGCACCGCGATCCGCCGCGGCGAGCTCGGTGACGACGAGCTGCAGCTGCGGGTCACCTACTGGTGTCCGCGCTGCCAGACCTGATGCCCGACGCTGTCGCGCTGCGTGCCCGCTACTCCTCGACGGCCGCCGAGCGGTACCCGGGGACGTGCTTGACGTGCAGCGCGACGTCGCTGAGCCGCTCGATCCGGTCGACGTGGCGGGCGGCGCTCGCGTCCTCGGCGACGATCCAGCTGCCGACGAGCAGGTAGGGGTCGCGGCCGCCGGCGGTGAGCGGCCCGGTCACCGTGAAGGAGCCGATCGTCGGCGTCGAGAAGGTCACCCGCACCGGCTCGCCGTGCGCGAGGCCGTCGACCGAGCGGTCGCCGTCGGCGCCCGCCTCCGGCTCGGGCGCGAGCGCGATGCTCTGGATCTCGGTCCCCGTGTTGAGGAAGACGTCGGCGACGACGAGCTCCCCGCCGACCGCCTGCCGGACGACGCCCTCGATGCCGTAGAGCCCGTAGCGCGGCGAGCGGACGAGCACCCGCACCGAGTCGCCGATCGAGACCTCCGCGAGGGCCCCGCGGATCGACGCGACGTCCCGCCGGGCGGGAGCAGCGGACAGGGCCTCGAGGATCGCACTGGACATCCCGCCAGGCTAGCCGGTCGAGCGACGAAGATGCGCTGAGACGAGTGCTGCACGACCCTCGACGATGCGGGCACCGGAGGAGCAGAAGGCGATCGACCCGTGGGGAAGCGGGCTCTCGAGGAGTGCGGAGACGGTGGGATTTGAACCCACGGAACCCAATAAAGGGTTCTCCACCTTAGCAGGGTGGTGCACTCGACCGGACTATGCGACGTCTCCTGAGCGCCCGCCAGGCGAACGCACGACGACCACTATAACCGCACCCGGGAGCCGGACGTGACACCCGGCGCTGCGGCGCTACTGCTCGTCGAGGGTGCGGCCGACGGTGCAGGTCTGCTGGTCGGCGGTCTGGCCGGTGACGTCGCTCGGGAGGGCGACGGCGGTCTCGCCCGGAGCCGGTGTCGCCAGGTCCGCGGTCGCAGCGGGGTCCGAGGTGGCCGGATCCGAGGGAGCCGCCGAGTCGGTCGCGGCGGGCGTCGAGCCGTCGGCCGACTCCGAGCCGCCGCCGGTGGTGCCGGTGAGGGCGATCGGCTGGTCGGCCAGGAGTGCGGCGTTCAGCGTCGCCGACGCCTCCTCGCTCGGGTAGACGCCGTCGCCGTCGATGAAGGTCGGGTACTGGACGAAGACGACGCTGGCGAGGTCCACGTCCTTCACCGCGAGGCCGATCGAGACCAGCGTGTTGACGTTCTCGAGCGACGTCGAGAGCTGCATGTTGGAGACGGCCGCCTTGCCGAGGCCGTAGAGGGCGACGGGGTTCGAGAGCGTCGAGGCGTCCTTCACCTTGCGCACCAGCGACGACAGGTACACCTGCTGGCTGGAGATGCGGGTGAGGTCGCTGCCGTCGCCGACGCCGTGCCGGGTGCGCAGGAAGGCGAGCGCCTCGGCGCCGACCAGCGTGTGCGTGCCGGCGGTGAGGTTCAGGCCGGTGTACTCGTCCTCGATCGGGGTGGCGACGCAGACGTCGACCCCGCCGACCGCGTTCGACATCTCGATGACGCCGTCGAACTGGATCAGCGCGGCGTAGGGGATGTCGAGGCCGGTGAGCTGCTCGACGGTCTGCACGGTGCAGGCGAGCCCGCCGTAGCTCAGCGAGGTGTTGATCTTGGCCGAGCGCAGCGCGTCCGAGACCGCGCCGGTCGCCGGGTCGGTGCAGGACGGGATCGGCACGTACATGTCGCGGGGGAAGCTGATCACCTCGACCGTGGAGTGGTCCTCCGAGATGTGCATCAGCATCGTGACGTCGTTGAGGTTCTCCGAGCGGTCGCCGTACGCGCCCGCCGCGGAGCCCTCGGCGCTGTCGCTGCCGGCGAGCAGGATGTTGACGCCGCCCTCGATCGCACCGATCTCCGGGATCGCAGAGCCGGCGTCCGTCGAGCCGATGCCGAGATCCACGGAGGGACGCGCGCTGCCCGCGATCATCGAGAGCGCGATCACCACGATCGAGATCGTGCTGAGCACGCCGACGCCGACGCAGGCCGCGAGGATCCGCCCGGCGAACCGGAGCCCGCTGCGCGGTCGCAGCCGCCCGTGACGGGCCGCTGTCCGGCGCGAGACGACGGGGTCGGTCATCGGATCCACCTCCGGCGTCAGCCGAAGAACCCGACCGAGCAGGTCTGCTGATCGGCGGGCTGGCCGGTGATGGCCTCGGGCAGCTCGACCGGTGCGCCGGCCGCGGGCGTGCCCGGAGCGGCGGTGGCGCCGGGAGTGGCCTCCGCGGTCGCGAGCGGATCGGTCGTGGCGGGACCGGCGGCGGGGGCCTCGGTCACCGCAGGAGCCGCGGGCTCACCCGTGGTCGTCGCGCCGGCGCCGGTGCCGCCGGTGAGGGCGATCGGCTGGTCGGTCTGCAGGGCGGTGGCGAGCACGTCGCCGGCCGTGCGGTCGGGGACGACGCCGCCCGAGGTCGCGCCCGTCGGGTACTGGGCGAACACCACGTTCGCGATGTCGACGTCCTTCAGTGCGAGGCCCATCTGCACGAGGGTGTTCACGTTGTTCAGCTCGTCCGAGAGCGTCATGTTGCCCAGGGCGGCCTTGGCGAGTCCGTAGAGCGCGACCGGGTTGAGCAGCGTGTCGGCGCTCTTGACCTGGCGGACCAGCGAGGACAGGAAGACCTGCTGGTTGCTGATCCGGGTCAGGTCGCTGCCGTCGCCGATGCCGTGCCGGCTGCGGAGGAACTGCAGCGCGGCCATGCCCTCGAGCGAGTGCACGCCCGGCTCGAGATAGGTGTTGGTGTACGGGTCGGCGATCTCGGTCGCGACGCAGACGTCGACTCCGCCGATCGCGTTCGACATCTCGATGACGCCGTTGAACTGCACGACCGCGCCGTAGTCGACCCGGACGCCGAGCAGCTCCTCCGCGACGCCGGCGACACAGCCGAGGCTGACGTCCTTGCCCATCGCCTCGTTGATCTTGGTGTCGTAGCGGGCGGGGATGGTCTCCCCCGTCACCGCGTTCACGCAGGACGGGATGTCGACGTACATGTCGCGGGGGAAGCTGACTACGGTCGCGTTGCTGTGGTCGGCCGACACGTGCATCAGCATGTTCACGTCGTTGAGGACGCTGGTCTCCTCGTCCGGATCGCCGTAGGCGTCGCCCTGACCCTGGCGCGAATCGCTGCCCACGACGAGGACGTTGAAGCCGCCCTCGAGAGCGCCGATCTCGGGGACCGAGCCGGCCGCGACCTCGGAGCCGGCGGCGACCGGGTGCAGGCTGACCGACGGCTGGGCGGACTGCACGAGCAGGGTGGCGGCGATCGCGACGATCGAGATCGAGGCGACGAGGCCCACTCCCGAGACGGTCGCAGCGGCCTTGACGAGGGTCCGCGGCAGGCTGTGGCGCTTCTGCCGTCCGTGCCGGACGTGGGGTCGCGGCGTGCGCGCCGACTCGTCCACGGCGGAGTGGTCCGTCGAAGGGCGCGTCGTGCGCATCCGTCTCCCGTTCGTCTGTGGGCTGGGGCTGGTGGGGCTGGGCTGTGGAGCTGAGGGGCGGGCCTGGGACCCGCGGGCGCGGAGGAGGGGACTCCCACCGCGTCGGGACATAGTACCCAGAGCGCTCCGGAAAGCCATCCGTTGCCCGGAATCCGCGCCGGAGGGCAGGGGCGGCCGCGCCACACGGCCACCCGCCCCGCGCTCAGCCCTGCTGCTCGACGACGCTGATCGCCCAGACGACCCCGAAGCGGTCGGTGAGCATGCCGAAGCCGGCCGACCAGGCCGACGCCGCGAGCGGCTCGACGACGCTCGCTCCCCCGGCGAGCGCGTCCCAGTGGCCGGTCGCCTCCTCGAGGGTCTCGGCCTGCAGCGCCAGGAAGAAGGGACGGTCGGTGATCGTCGTGCCGTTCTCGCGGCGCGTGGCTCCGGCCTGCAGGTCCGCCTCGCTCGAGGGGACGTCGTACGCCATCACGGTGAAGCCGCCCGCGCCGACGACCTGGCCGTGGACGACGCGACCGGTGTCGGGCAGGCCCGCCGGCATCCCGAAGTCGCCGTAGGTCCGGACGACGGCCTGGCCGCCGAAGACGGCGGCGTAGTACTCGAGGGCGGCGCGGGCCTCTCCGCTGAAGTTGAGGTGGGCGACGACTGCTGCGGTCATGGTGTGCTCCTTCGCTGCGCGGCGGGTGGGCCGCGGTTCTCCCCGTTCCTCCGGGGCTGAGAAACACGATCTCGTCGGTACCGGCCAGGGAACGTCCGCTTCGCGCGCGAGGATCGGTCCGTGCCCACCTCCTCGTCGCCCTCCACCTCCAAGCGGCTGCTCGCCCTCCTGTCGCTGCTGCAGTCGCGCCGCGACTGGTCCGCTCCGGTGCTGGCGGAGCGGCTGGAGGTGAGCGAGCGCACCGTCCGGCGCGACGTCGAGCGCCTGCGCGAGCTGGACTACGTGATCGAGACCACGCGCGGCCCCGACGGCGGCTACCGCCTGGCCGCCGGCACGGAGCTGCCGCCGCTGCTCTTCGACGACGAGCAGGCCGTCGTGATCGCCCTGGCGCTGCGGACCGCCGGCGCCCTCGGCACCGACCTCGACGAGGCGGCCGAGCGGGCGCTCCTGACGATCCGCCGACTGCTGCCGAGCCGCCTCGCGCACCGGATCGACGGGCTCGCGGCGAGCGCCGGCACCGCGACCCGCCCGGCCGAGGCGCGCGCCGACGCCGGCGTGCTGCTGCGCATCGGCGACGCGATCCGGGACGCGCTGACCCTCCGCTTCGACTACGACTCCCCCGCAGGACCGACCGACGCCGCGCCCGCCGTGCGCGCCACCGAGCCGCACCACCTCGTCCTCGCCGGCGGCCGCTGGTACCTGATCGGCTGGACTCCCGAGCGCGACGACTGGCGCACCTACCGGGTCGACCGGATCCGGCTCCGCAGTCACACCGGCGCCGCCTTCACCCCGCGGACAGTGCCCGGCGGTGACCCCGCGGCGTTCCTCTCCGCCCGATTCAAGGGCTCGACCGGCGCGGACACCTGGCCGTGCCGGGGCTCAGCGATCGTGGACGCCGGCGCCTCCCAGGTCGCGCCCTACCTCGGCGACGGGACGCTGACCGTCGAGCCGGACGGCCGCTGCCGGATCCGCATCGGGTCCTGGTCCTGGCCCGGCGTCGCCGCGTCGATCGCCCGCTTCGACGCGCCGATCAGCGGCGTCGAGCCCCGCGAGCTGCGGGAGGCGTTCGCGGACCTGGCCGCGCGAGCCGCGGCCGCTGCACGAACGGCGGACGGGTGATCCCGGGCCTGCACCGGCGAGGTACCGCCGGCGAGAACGGTGACCGGGCGCGGATCCCGGTCACCCGTTCATCGGAGGGGCGGGCTCGACGCTGACCGGCGCAGAGTCGGGGAGACGCCTCGGGGATCGACCCGGGCGCGACGCGCACCGAGTGAAGGAGAAGAGACCATGAACGAGAAGCACCTGACGGACGTCCGGGACCTGCCGATGACCGTGTTCGAGGTGGCGGACCAGGGCGGGGTGGTCGAGTCCCTCACCGCCGGTCACGGCATGAAGGAGCTCGCCGACTCCAACTGCGTCTGCTACATCTGCTGCGGCGGACCCGCCGCCTGAGCGCCGAGTGCGCGCCGGTCGCCCCCTCGACGCGGCTCGCGAGCACGCGTCCCTCCGCGTGCCGCACCGGGCTCCCGTCCCGCTTCACGCAGGACGGGAGCCTTCTGCTGTCCGCGGCGACGCCGGAGGAGCGGTCCACCGGCCCTCCGGCGAGACCGTCTCGGCGACCGCCGCCGCGTACTCGGCGTGCCGGTCGTGGGTCGGCTGCCCGAAGGACCGCTGCAGGACCGTGCCGAGGAGCCGGGCGCAGTCGCCGTTGCGATCCGCGTCGCCGGCGCCCTCTGGCCGCAGGACGAAGCCGCCGACGACCGCTCCGACGGCCAGCCGCCCGGACTCCGAGCGCGCGTCGCCGAGCACGAGGTGGTGCCGGCTGAGGGCGCCGAGGTAGCCCGGATCGGAGAGCCGGGAGACGAGCGAGAGCCCGAGCCGGTCGGGCGCTCCGGGCCGGGCGCCGCGCGTGCCGAGGACCGCGCTGTCCCCGCGGTTGTAGGCGCCGAGCAACGGCACCGCCATGGTCCCGTGGTAGAGCATCGCCGCGGTGAGGCCGAACGCGACCAGCTCTGGCCGGCGCAGGAGGGCCGCCCCGAGCTCGGCGTCGATCCGGCCCGCCTCGCGGACGAGGACGGCGTCGAGGAGCTCGTCCTTGCTGCTCCAGTGCAGGTAGAGCGTGCCCTTGCCGACGTGCGCGGCGTCGGCCACGTCCTGCATGCAGACCTTGCGGTAGCCCCAGCGGAGGACGAGATCGCGCATCGCGTCGAGGATGCGCTCTCGCCGCCGCGGGTCGGCGGTCTCGGGTCGGCGCGGGTGGGCGACCTCCGAGCCCCGGCGGAGACCCGGGTCGGTCGACGCGTCTGCTCCGCTCCCCGATGACGGCGTCACGGGAACGGGTGCGGGTCGGGGTTCAGCTCGTCCGGGCGCAGATCGCGGTCGAGCCGGCCGAGCCGCCGCGGCAGCTCGAGGAGCCGGGGAAGCCCGTCGATCCTGCGGTTGCGGTGGCCGAACGTCATCGGCACGGCGCCCGGCACGAGCACCTTCACGCAGGCGAATCCGCCCGCACGGTGCTCCGGCGTGGTCTGGTCGACGACGAGCACCTCGCCGATCCGGTCCACCGCGGCGCGGAGATCGACCGCCAGGTCCGCGGCGTCCGGGCGCACGCGGTCCGCGCCACCGATGTCGTCGGCGCGGATCGTCGGACCGCCGCGGAGGAAGTCGAGGCGGTGGCGGGCGTCCGGGTGCGCGTGAAGGGCGGAGTGGTCGAGCATCGTCCGCACCGCGAGCGGGTCGCGCACCATCTCCGCGGCGTGCGCCTCCTCGCTCGGGTAGCGCCGGAGGAGGTCCGCCAGGATCGGGCCGAGCTCGTTCATCGCGCCGAGCAGGGCGCGCTCGGGGTCCAGGCCCGCCCCGGCGGTGCAGAGCGCGGCCGGTCCGGAGCCGCCCTGCCGCGTCGCCAGCAGCCACACCGCCGGGATGCCCCAGTCCGTCGTGACATCGAAGGCGGCGATGTCGTAGCCGGTGGCCGCGGTGATCGCCGCCGCCCGGCCCGCGACGAGCGGATCGCGGCAGCTGCTCAGGTCGATGGCGGCGGGCGTGGTGCGGGTGTACCAGGTGCAGAGGAACGCGTCGCGCTCGACCGTCTCCAGCAGACCGTGCAGGGCGGCCTCCTCCCAGGAGGAGCCGAGCGCGCAGCCGTTCGAGACCTCGTAGTACGAGACGGGGTCGTCCCCGCGCAGTCGCTGCGAGAAGTAGTAGGCGAGCGCCTCCGGGACCAGGCGCGCGCGGCCCTCGGCGAAGGAGTGCGCCCAGACCCACTGGATCGGCACGTCCTCGTCGAACCGCCGGTAGCGGAAGGCAGGGTCGTCGTAGGACTCGTCCGGGTGCCGGCCGAAGACGTCGGGGTGCACGGCCTCGGCAGCGAGCTCCCGGTAGCTCCCCCGCACCGTCGACCGGCGTCCGCCCGGCGCGACTCCCCCGTAGCGCTCGAGCGCCTCCAGCACCGCGGTGACCTCGGCGGACCGGTAGTCGCGACCGCGGCCGTAGCCCGGCTCGACCAAGCCGTCCAGGCGAATCGGCATCGGCGCGGCCGCCATGACCAGCCCGCCCTCGTCCCCGCGCCGCGTGGCGGCGATCGTGCCGCAGAACGGGTCGATGTAGAGGGAGCGGAGGGCGTCGGCCTCGCCGACGACGTCGCGAATCCGCGCGCCGAACGGGACGGTCTTGGGCTGCGGCGCGAGGACGTGCTGGGCAGCCCCGGCGGTGTCCTCCGGGAGGTCGCCGCAGAGCTCGCAGAGGGGCTCGGGGAGGAAGGCGTGGTGCTCCACCTCCAGGGTGTCGAGGCGGACCACCGCGACGCGGCGCTGGGCACTCGCAGCCTCGTGCTCCTGCGCCAGGAGTCGCTCGAGCGCGATCGCCGCGACGTCTGCGGCCAGCTCGTCGAGCGCCTCGGGGCGGCGGCCCTCGAGCTGCTCCGCGTACTCCGCCGTCAGCCGCACCCGCCACGGCTCCGCGCCGCCGAGGCGTTCCCGCCGGAGCGCCAGGCACCGCGGGCAGCCCGGGACTCCGGGTCGGACGAGGGGCCCGATCACGATGCGGTTCACCTCGACGTGCACGGGCAGCCAGGGGACGTCCGCGGCGGGACGGCTCGGGATCCGCCAGGTGTCGGACGCTCGGACGACGACCCCGCTCGCCGCGCCGATGCCGGTCAGCGCGCGCCGGAGCAGTCCGTCCGCAGCCTCCGCAGCGTCGATCTCACCCGCGCTCACGGCAGGATCACCACCTTCCGGACGACGAGCCCGAGTCGCGCGACGACGGGATCGTGGTCGAGGTCGACCACGACGGCCCGCGGATCGGAGACGGGAGCCGCTTCGACGGCGAGCCTCAGCGCCTCCTCCTTCGTGGCGGCGACCCCGAGGTCGCCGGTCGCCGGCTCGGCGTCCGAGCAGCGGAGGGCGAGGGAGACCGGTACCCGGACGGTCGCGCTGTCGGCCAGGCGCCGGCCCGGCACGGAGTACTCCGCGGGTGCGGCGACGACGTCGCGGACCGCCGCGCGCAGCTCCTCGAGGGTCGCGGTCGGCGCGGCGACGGCACGTCCTGCGGCGTCGAGCACCCGGCGCGGATCGAGGACCGACTCCGCGCGGATCGCGAGTGCCCGGCGCACGGCGTCCGCCCGTGCCTCCGCGAAGTCGGCGCCCTCGCCGACGACCTCGACGTCGCGCCGGTCGACGACGGCGTCGCAGGCGACCAGTGCTCGGGAGTGGTGCCGCGGCACCTGCGGCAGGTCCGCCTCCTCGATCAGCCGGACCACCCCGAAGTCGGGATCGACGAGCGTCATCGCGCGCTCCTCGAACGGGCCGGTGGCCTCCGCTTGCCCGGCCTGCCACGGGTGCGGGCTGACCCGGGTGAGCACGGTTCCGTCCGCAGTGACCGTTGTGGCCCGCCACGGATCCGTGCGGCCGGACGCTGTCCGGCGGACCAGCTGGGCGACGGCCAGCCGGAGCACGCGCTCCTCGGGCCTGCCCGCCGCGGCCCCGCGCTCCGCGACCGCCACCAGCGCCGGGAGCAGCTCCGACCCGGGGGCCGGACCAACGACGAGCGCCGCGCCGTCACGCAGGAGCACCGCCCCGTACGTCCGCTCCGGGTGCTCGCGGACCTCGTCGATCAGCCACCGCCCCTCGATCGGGCCGACGGCGAGCCAGGACTCGGGGAGCGCACGGCCGCTCATCGCCACTGCGCGCTGCAGGAGTTCTGTCTCCCCGAGGAATCGGACGCGACCGGCGACCCGAGCCTCGCGCAGGAGGCCGAGGCTGAGCATCGCGCTCCGCACGCGCCGGACCTGATCCGCCCGGGCGGGATCGAGCGACCGAGCGCGCTCCTCGATGTCTTCCCCCGCGACGATCCAGGCCGCGATCGCGCGCATCCAGCCCGCGACCTCGCCGGTGAGCTCGATGTCGCCGGCGGCGGTCATGCCGTAGGTGCGGCCCTCGTGGTCGATCACGCAGGCGCTGGTGTCCACGGTGAGGGTCATCGCGTCACCGCCGGCATCGGTCTCGGAATCGAGCCGACGATGAACTGGCCCACGCTGCACTCGAGGAGCGGGTCGCGACCGGTCGCCTCGGCGAAGGCGACGGGGTCGTCGGTGCCGAGCGGGCAGCCCGCCAGCCCCATCGCGCTGCACGCCCCGGCGAGGGCCTGGTAGAGGACCCCGGTGTCCTTCAGCACGAGCTCGAGCGCCATCCTCTGGTACTTCCACATCACGCGGCCGACGCGGGCGGAGACGACGATCAGCACCTGCGGGGCGACCCCCGTCGCCGCGACCCCGCTCGCGACCTGGACCAGCCGGCGCACGGCGGGAGCGCCGATGCCGCACACCTCCTCGAGCTCGTGGCGGTGCGCGTCGTAGTGGTAGAACGCCGGCTCGAGCCCGGCGCAGCGCGAGACGGCCAGGTACAGCTCGAGCTCCGCGAGCGAGCCGCCGGACGGACGCGGAGAGCTGACCACCTCCGTCCCGTGGTCGACGCGCAGCCCGCGGACCCGATCCGTCCGGAACAGGAGCTCGCCGAGCTCGGCGACGTCGATCGGCGCGGCATCGTCGTGGTCGCGCAGGGACATCCGGCGCTCGACGACTTCGGCGTAGGGCGGGTCGCTCGCGCGCAGGGCTGCGAGATCGACCGCGGGGAGGGCGACCCGGCGGCCGCCGAACGGAACCGGGGCGGCGCCCTCCGGAGCGAAGCCCGCCTTCCCACCCCACCAGGTGCCGCCGAAGTCGGCGGCCGGGCCGCGGTAGCCCTGCCGGCTGCGGTCGTGGAAGAGCAGCTCGTGGGGTGCCCACTGCCGGTAGCGGAACTCGGTGTCCTCCGGTCCGCCCGGCAGCGCGAGGAACCCGTGCCGCTGGAACTCGCGGCGCAGGGCGGCGGCGAGACCGCCGGAGCCCGAGAGCGCGTCGGCGAGCAGCGACCGCCGGTGCAGCACGATCTCGGCGCTGGCGAGCGGGGACTCGACGAGCAGGTCGGCGCCGTCGCGGCGGACCACGGCGAACCTCGAGAGGTCGAGGTCGAGGTCGGCGGACGGCGCAGCAACGCGCTCGACCGCGGCTCGCAGCGGGCGGACGACGAAGCCGGGACCGTCGTCGTCGCCGAACTCCTGGACGAGCCAGCCGTCCTCGCGCAGTCGCGCAGTCACTGGATCGTCGGCACCGCCCGGCCCGCCCTCGACGAGCTGCCCGAGTCGCTCGTCGACATCCGCGCCGTCGCCGAGCGCCAGTGCTCGCGGCCACGCCATCACGGTCGTGCCTCTGCCGTCCCGGGTCGCGTGCACCCCCGCTCGCAGGCGCTCAGTGCGAGGTCCCGGCACGTTCTCGTCGCTCATGACGGCTCCTTCTCCATCGAGAGGCGGGCGGCCCGAAGCTCAGAAGGTGCGTCCCGGCGGAGGCGACCCGTCTCGAATATCGACAGAACGTCACTTTAGCCGTCGGGGCCCGACGACGAGATCGCTGCGCGCCAGGGACACGCGGCAGGCCCTCCCTGCTGATCGAGCAGCCCGCGCAGCGGGCGTTTCGAGCGGAGGGGGCGCCTTCGGCGCCAGCGCAGGGCGGGGAAGAGACCGACGTCCTCGCGGTGGGTGGGTCTCGATACGCCCCTTCAGGGCTACTCGACCAGCATGTGCGCGGGCGTCTCTTCCAAGTGGATCCACCCACGTCAGAAGGACGAGTCTGCCGACCCGTCCTGCTGATGACGGTGGGTCTCGATACGCCCCTGCGGGGCTACTCGACCAGCATGGAGGGACGCCGCCGCGTTCTTCTTCGGAAAGATCATCTTGTCGATGTGAGGACGACCCCATGCTGATCGAGTAGCCCGCGCAGCGGGCGTATCGAGATCCACCACCGTCGGAAGCCGAGTCTGCAGACCTGCCCTGCTGGTGACGGCGGGTCTCGATACGCCCCTGCGGGGCTACTCGACCAGCATGAGGGGACGCCGCCGCGTCCTCTCCCTCACTACCAGCACGACGGGACGCCGCCGCGTCCGGTCCCTCACCACGGCAGCATGACGGCAGAATCGCGTTCTCGTCCTCGTCGCCAGAGCGGCGGGTTCGCCGCTCGATCGCGGTGGCGGAGGGCTAGGGATTCGAACCCTAGAGACATCTCTGCCCACCAGTTTTCAAGACTGGCTCCATCGGCCGCTCGGACAGCCCTCCCTGTCACTCCCCGCGGGGAGAGACAGTCGATGGTAACCGACGGCCCGCGCGGCGCGGGAGCGGCGGGCGCCGCGTCGGGTCAGCGCAGGTCGGCGAGGGCGACGGCGACGCCGTCCTCGTGCACGCCGGGAAGGATCGCGGAGGCGACGGCGAGGACCTCGGCAGGCGCCTGCCCCATCGCCAGGCCGGCGCCGTGCTCGGCGGCCCAGGTGAGCATCTCGATGTCGTTGCGGCCGTCGCCGAGCGCGACCACGTCGCTCCGCTCGATGCCGAGGCGGTCGCGGACGAGCTCGAGCGCGGTCGACTTGTTGACGCCGTGCGGCGCGATGTCGAGCCAGGCGGTCCAGCCGATGGCGTAGCTGACCTGGTGCAGGCCCATCCGCTCGACGAGCTCGGTGAACTCCTCGATGCCGGTGCCGGGCGAGATGACGACCACGCGGGTGGACTGCACGCCCAGCAGCTCCTCGAACGGGACGTGCACCGTCTCGGCGCCCATCACCGCCCCGCCGGGGAAGGCCTCGGTGTAGGAGAAGGCGCCGTCGGCGTCCTCGACGGCGTAGTGCGCGTCGGGCAGGTGGCGGCGGATGGTCTCGAGGACCTCGGTGGGGTCGAAGGTCTCGACGACGTCGGGGCGGTAGCCGCCCTCCGCCTCGGGGTCGCGGCGCAGGGTGACGGCGCCGTTGCAGCAGATCACGAACTCGGGCGAGATGCCCAGGCGCGCGACCACGGGCAGCGTGGTCGACGGCGAGCGGCCGGTGGCGAGCATGACCTCGTCGCCCTGGGCGACCGCGCCCGCGATCGCCTCGACGACCGCGTCGGTGATGGTGCCGTCCTCGTGCATGACGGTGCCGTCGATGTCGAGGGCGATGAGGCGGCGGCCGGCGCTCATGCGGTGCGGACCGGCTCGAGGACCTCGAGGCCGCCCAGGTGCGGGCGCAGCGCCTCGGGGACGAGCACCGAGCCGTCGGCCTGCTGGTGCGTCTCGAGCAGGGCGACGATCCAGCGGGTGGTCGCCAGCGTGCCGTTCAGGGTGGCGACGGGCGCCGTCTTCCCCGACTCGGTGCGGTAGCGGGTGTCGAGGCGGCGGGCCTGGAAGGTGGTGCAGTTCGAGGTCGAGGTCAGCTCGCGGTAGGCGTCCTGGGTGGGCACCCAGGCCTCGACGTCGAACTTGCGCGCGGCGCTCTGGCCGAGGTCGCCCGCGGCGACGTCGATGACGCGGTAGTGCAGGCCGAGGCTCTGCAGCACGCCCTCCTGGTGGGCGAGCAGGCGCGCGTGCTCCGCCTCCGCGTCCTCGGGCAGCGTGTAGACGAACATCTCGAGCTTGTTGAACTGGTGCACGCGGATGATGCCGCGGGTGTCGCGCCCGCCCGAGCCGGCCTCGCGGCGATAGCAGGTGCTCCAGCCGGCGTAGCGCTTCGGGCCGCCCGCGAGATCCAGGATCTCGTCGGCGTGGTAGCCGGCGAGCGCCACCTCGCTGGTGCCGGTGAGGTACAGGTCGTCGTCGCGGAGGCGGTACACCTCGTCGTCGTGCTCGCCGAGGAAGCCGGTGCCGTCCATGATCTCGGGGCGCACCAACGTCGGCGTGATCAGCGGAGTGAAGCCGGCCTCGAGGGCGCGCTCCAGGCCGAGGTTCATCAGCGCGATCTCGAGGCGGGCGACGAGGCCCTTGAGGAAGTAGAAGCGCGCGCCGCTGACCTTCGCGCCGCGCTGCATGTCGATGCCGTCGAGCAGCTCGCCGATCTCGAGGTGGTCGCGGGGCGCGAAGTCGAAGACCGGGCGCTCGCCGACCGTGCGCACCAGCTCGAACTTGTCCTCGCCGCCGGCGGGCACGCCGTCGATGATCGGGTTGGCCAGCCGCTTCACGAGCGAGCCGAAGCGCTCGTCGGCCTCGGCGGCCTCCTGCTGCGCCTGCTTGGCCGCGGCGGCGAGGCGCTGCGCCTCGGCGACCAAGGCCGCCTTCTCGTCCTTCGGCGCCTTCGCGACGGTCTTGCCGAAGGCGTTCTGCTCGGCGCGGAGGCGCTCGGCCTCGGTGATCGCGGCCCGGCGTGCACGGTCGGCCTCGAGGGCGTCGTCGACGAGCTCGACGGAGTCGCCGCGCGCCTGCTGCGAGCGCTTGAGGACGTCCGGGTTCTCGCGGAGAAGTACGGGATCAATCACCAGAGCAGTTTAGAGGGGCCGGGAGGCGCGCCTGAGGATCGGCCGGGCGGACCGAACCGGCGGGGCCGGGGCTGCGAACCACTTCTGCGCCACCTCCCCCGACGGACGGCGCCGGCCCCCTCCGTTCCCCCGCGAGAGGGCCGCAGCGCTCCATCGCAGCTCCCCGACCTCAGCCCGAGAGGCCCCGCCATGACTCCCCGACCCCCGACCGTGCGCGTCGAGCGCTCCGGCCCCGTCGCCCGCCTGATCCTCGACCGGCCGGACGCTCTCAACGCGCTCGACCTCGACACGGCCCTGCAGCTGGTCCGCGCCCTGATCACGCTGAACGCCGACGCGGGCTGCACCGTCCTCGTCGTCGAGTCCGCGGGTCGCGCGTTCTGCACCGGCGGCGACGTCTCGGCGATCCTGGGCGCCGACCGGCCCGACCAGTATCTCCGCGATCTGGCGACGACCGCGGGCGAGGCCTTCCGCCTCCTCGGCGAGAGCAGCGCCGTCGTCGTCTGCGCGATCGACGGCATCACCGCGGGGGCCGGGATCGCCTTCGCGCTCGCCGCCGACATCGTCGTCGCGACGCCCGCCGCGACCTTCGTCAGCGCCTACGGCGACGTCGGGCTCGTGCCGGACTGCGGCGTCACGGCGACCCTGCCCGCGACGATCGGCCGCCGCCGCGCCCTGGACTTCGTGCTCTCCGGCCGCTCGGTCCGCGCCGCCGAGGCGCTCGAGTGGCAGCTCGTCACCGAGATCGTCCCCCGCGCCGAGCTCGCGGCCCGCGTCGACGAGCGCGTCCGGGCGCTCGCGGCCCGCCCGCCGCTGGTGGCCGCCGCCGCCAAGCGACTGCTGACCACCGAGCCGCTCGACCTGCGCGAACGGATCGAGGAGGAGACCGACACCCTCGTCGAGCTGCTCGCGACCGAGCGCACCCGCGCGCTGCTCGAGGCCGAGCACGAGCGGCAGCAACGCCGCCGCGCCCGCAGCAGCATCGCGGCCTGACCGGGGACCCCCGTCAGGACCGGGCGACGAGCCCGCCGAGATCGCGGATCGACGCCGCCCCCGACTGCTGCAGCATGACCCGGAACTCGCGGTCGAGGAGCCCGAGCAGTCCGGCGACCTCGTCGGCGCCGCCCACGGCGAGCGCCCACATCAGCGGCCGCCCGACGAAGACCGCGCGGGCCCCGAGCGCGAGCGCCGCGAGCACGTGCCGGCCCGTGCGCACCCCGCTGTCGATGTAGACCTCGGCGTCGGCGCCGACCGCGTCGACCACCTCGGCGAGCGCCCCGACCGCGGTGATCGAGCCGTCCATCCGCCGGCCGCCGTGCGTCGAGACGACGACCCCGGAGGCGCCTGCGTCGACCGCGCGACGGGCGTCCTCGCCGCGCAGCACGCCCTTCACCAGGACCGGCAGACCGCTGACCGAGCGGAGCCGGCCGATGTCGTCGAGTCCCGGGTTCGGCACGGGACGGCCGAGGACCCGGGCGCGCTCCTGCTCGGTCAGATTGCCGAGCCTCGCCTTCCCGGGGATCTCCGGCCAGGTGAGCGGCTCGATGCCGGGGCGCTCGCCGCGCAGCACCGGCATCTCGACCGTGAGCATCAGCGCGCGGGCGCCGTGCGCCGCGGCCCGCTCGATCAGCGCGTGGGTCACGTCGCGGTCCGCGAGCAGGTAGACCTGGAACCACCACGGCGCGCCCGCCGCGGCGATCCGCTCGAAGGGCAGTGCCGTGTTCGTCGAGACGCCGAGGAGGGTGCCGGCGCGCGCCGCCGCCTCCGCCATCGCGATCTCGCCCCGCGGATCCGCCGCGTTCTGCTGCGCCATCGGCGCGATCAGCACCGGGCCCCGCACCTCGGTGCCGAGGACCGTGGTCGTGGTGTCGCCGTCGAGCTCGCCGCGCAGCGCCGCCGGCCGGAAGCGGATCGCGTCCCAGGCCGCGAGATCGGCGTCGCGCTCCGAGCGGCCGCCCGCGACGGCGCCGTAGTAGTCGGCGACGAACCAGGGCAGCACCTCGCGGGCGCGCTCCTCCAGCTCCGCGACGAGCCGGCGGGTCGGTGCGCTGTCGGCGGTCATGGGCGGCCTCCCCTTCGAGGGCGCCGGTGCGGCGCGGGGGCGGGCCGGGAGGCTCCGCCGCGGCTCGACTGTACCCGCGGGCGCAGCCCCCGCGATCGGAGGGGCGCCGCGCTGCCTTCTCGGCTACGGTGGTCCCTGCGAAGGGGAGTAGTTCCCACCGTCCGCCGAGCGGACGACGAGGCGCGTCGACATGCTGGTCCGGAGAGTCCCGGACCCGGCGCGCCACCCGGATCCTCGCGGAACCGGGCGAACGAGACCTTCGGCCAGTCGACACGTGTCCTGGCCGGTCCTCTCGCGCGGGTCGGCCGGGGTGCCGAAGCCCAGGAGATCCCATGGCGACCACCGCCCGAGACACCCCTTCCTCCCCCACTCCCGTGCAGATCCGCCGCTGGCGGCGCTACCTCGCCGACGAGCTCGCCGAGGCCGCGAGCTACCGCGATCTCGCCGAGCGCCGCTCCGGCGAGGAGCGCGAGATCCTGCTCGCCCTGGCCGCCGCCGAGGGCCGGCACGAGGAGCACTGGCGCGAGCTGCTCGGGCCGGCCGCCGAGCCGCAGCCGCGGCCGGACCTGCGCACACGGCTGCTCGGCTTCCTGACCCGGCAGTTCGGCTCGGTCTTCGTGCTCGCGCTGATCCAGCGCGCCGAGGCCCGCTCGCCCTACGCCGACGACGACGACGCGACGGAGGCGATGGCCGCCGACGAGCGGATCCACGGCGAGGTCGTCCGCGGGCTCGCCGAGCGCGGCCGCAACCGGCTCTCGGGCACCTTCCGCGCCGCGGTCTTCGGCGCCAACGACGGCCTGGTCTCGAACCTGGCGCTCGTCCTCGGCGTCGGCGCGAGCGGAGTCGGCACCGGGGTCGTCCTGTTCACCGGCATCGCCGGGCTGCTCGCGGGCGCGCTCTCGATGGGAGCCGGCGAGTTCGTCTCGGTGCGCTCGCAGCGCGAGCTGCTCTCCGCCTCCTCCCCCGACCTCGACACCAACCATGTCGTCCCCGACCTCGACGTCGACGCCAACGAGCTCTCGCTCGTCTACCGCGCCCGCGGGCTCTCGCAGGAGGACGCGGACGCCCGCGCCGCCCGGGTCTTCGCGGGACTGCGCGGCGGCGCGGCGCCGACCTCGCCGATCACCATCGGCGGAGTGAAGGCCGACCCGTCGGTCGACGAGTACGAGTCGATCGGCACCGGCATGGGCGCGGCGCTGTCGAGCTTCTGCTTCTTCGCCTCGGGCGCGATCATCCCGGTGCTGCCCTACCTGCTCGGGATGTCGGGGCTGGCCGCGGTGGTCCTCGCGTCCGTCCTCGTCGGCCTGGCGCTGCTCGCGACCGGCGCGATCGTCGGCCTGCTCTCCGGCGCGCCGCCCCTCGCCCGCGCCCTGCGCCAGCTCGGCATCGGCTACGGCGCGGCGCTCGTCACGTACCTGCTCGGGCTGCTGTTCGGCGCGTCGGGGGTGTGAGCGGCCTGCCGGAGCCGGCGTGCTCATGCTGATCGAGTAGCCCGCGCAGCGGGCGTATCGAGATCCACCCTCCGCGGGAAGTGCTGGCGGTCGCGGGTCTCGATACGCCCCTGCGGGGCTACTCGACCAGCATGATGCAGCGATCCCAGGCCTTCGCCGACGAGAGGCGTCCCTGCTGATGGGACAGCGCGCGCAGCGGCATGCCCATGGTGATCGAGCAGCGCGCGCCGCGGCAATTTGATGCTGATCGAGTAGCGCGCGCAGCGCGCGTATCGAGATCCACTTCCGCCGGACGTGCTGGCGACAGTGGGTCTCGATACGCCCGTGCGGGGCTACTCGACCAGCATGGCTGCGGGCGTCTCTTCCAAGGAGATCCCCCCGCCGCCGGAGGTCTCGCCGTCAGACGGGCGTCGCCTCGGACTCGGTCTCGACGTCGTCGGAGGGCGCCTGCTTGGCGGGCCGGGCCCGCCAGCGCAGTGCGGCGACGCCCATCGCCAGCAGCAGCGCGAACGGCAGGCTGCCCAGCAGCGGGATCGACGCGTAGTAGGTGATCTGGCGCTGGATCCACTCCGGTGACGGGGTGTCGGAGTCGCCGTAGTACGACGCGGGCGGCGAGGAGTAGCCGCTGTAGAGCAGCGCGACGCCGAGCACGCTGCCGGCCAGCCCCGCGAGCAGCAGCGCGAGCAGCCAGGGGTTCCGCCAGAGCGGCGCCGACGGCTCCACGGCGACCTCGACTCGGCGGACGGCCGCCTCCTCGGGCGCGGGATCGGCGAACGGCTCCCGGGCCGGCGCCGCGTCCGAGGGCAGCCGGGCCGGTGCGCTGATCGGAGCGCCGCTCTCGGCCGCGCGCCGCGAGCGCCGGCTGTCGGCCGTGGTCGCGATGTCGGCGAGGGCGGGCGGCCGGCGGCGCGCGATCCCCTCCGGCGCCGTCCCCGGCCGGGCGAAGGCGCGCTCGTCGCCGCGGACCCGGTCCACTCCCCCGGCGAAGCCCCGCTGGAAGGCGGCGTCGTACCGCGGATCGACGCGCTCGCGCTCGGCTCCGCCTCGTTCAGTCATCGTCGACCTCCGGTTCGCTGCCGAGGATCCCGCGCAGCCAGTCGCGGGCCTCGATGAACACCTCGTCGTCGTAGCGTCGCACGTACGAGACCGGACGGCGATCCGCACGGGGATACGAGCCGAGGAAGATCACCCGCGGACTGAATCGGCGGAGGCCCAGCAGGGCGTCGGCGACCCGCTCGTCGTGCACGTGGCCGTCGAGGTCGATCACGAAGCGGTAGCGGCCGAGGGCGTCGCCGATGGGCCGCGACTGGATCATGCTCAGGTTCACTCCGCGGGTCGCGAACTGCTCCAGCATGTCGAGCAGCGCTCCCGGGGCGTCGGAGGGCAGCTCGACGATCAGGCTGGTCTTGTCGGCGCCCGTCGGCTCGGGCAGCTCCCGCGAGCGCGAGACGTGCACGAAGCGGGTCACCGCGTTGGGGTTGTCGCCGATCCGCTCCGCGAGCACCTCGACGTCGTGGTGGCGGACGATGCCCGGCGGCGCGATGGCGGCCTGGGCGGGCGAGCCCGCGAGCAGATCGATCGTGGCCTGCACGTTGCTCGACGCGGGCAGGTGCTCGTGGCTCGGGATCGTCCGGTCGAGCCACCCGCGGCACTGCCCGTAGGCGACCGGGTGGGCGGCGACGATCCGCACGTCCTCGAGCCGCGCGCCCGGGCGGCCGACCAGGATGAAGGACACCGGCACGAGGTACTCGCCGACGATCCGCACGCCCGGGATCCTGGCCAGCGCGTCCTGCGCGGCGGTCACTCCGCCCTCCACGGAGTTCTCGATCGCGATCACCGCGCCGTCGCTGCGCCCAGAGACCAGGTCGTCGAGCGCCTCGCCGACGTTGCCGACGCTCCGCCAGACGTGCCCGCGCGCCTCGGGCACCTGCGCGAGCGCCGCCTCCGTGAACGTGCCGGAGGGCCCGAGATAGCTGTAGGTGCGGGGGGCGGAGGCGGTGTCGGGGACACCGTCGGAGGCGCGGTCGGGCATGGCGGACAGCCTAGCCAGCGCCTGTCCAGCCGGTATCGCGGCCCCGGCGCGACTGCCACTATGGACCCCATGACCGATCGCGCAGGGAAGCCGGCAGAGGCCTCCGATCTCATCGACGTCGAGGCCCTCGTGAGGGCGTACTACGAGAAGAAGCCGGACGTGTCCGACCCCTTGCAGAAGGTGGTCTTCGGCACCTCCGGGCATCGCGGCTCGTCGTTCGACACCGCCTTCAACGAGGACCACATCGCGGCGGTGACGCAGGCCATCGTCGAGTACCGGACGAACGAGGGCATCACCGGGCCGCTCTTCATCGGCGCCGACACCCACGGCCTCTCGCGCCCGGCGCTGACGACCGCGCTCGAGGTGCTGGTCGCCAACGAGGTGCGCGTGCTCGTCGACGAGTTCGACGACTACGTGCCGACGCCGGCGCTCAGCCACGCGATCCTCCGCTACAACAACGACCCGTCGCACACCGACCGGGCCGACGGCATCGTGGTCACCCCCTCGCACAACCCGCCCCGCGACGGCGGCTTCAAGTACAACCCGCCGCACGGCGGCCCCGCCGACTCCGACGCCACCTCCTGGATCGCGAACCGCGCCAACGAGCTGATCGCCGACGGCAACCGCGACGTGAAGTCGGCCGAGCCGAGCGCCGTCGAGACCTACGACTACCGCACCCACTACGTCGCGGACCTGAAGAACATCATCGACATCGAGGCGATCAAGAAGGCCGGCGTGAAGATCGGAGCCGACCCGCTCGGCGGCGCCTCGGTGCACTACTGGCAGCTGATCGCCGAGATGTACGAGCTCGACCTGACGGTCGTCAACGGGGAGGTCGACCCGGCCTGGGGCTTCATGACCCTGGACTGGGACGAGAAGATCCGGATGGACCCGTCCTCCCCCAGCGCGATGGCCTCGGTCGTCGCCCGCGCGGGCGACTACGACATCCTCACCGGCAACGACGCAGACGCCGACCGCCACGGCATCGTCACGCCCGACGGCGGCCTGATGAACCCGAACCACTACCTCGCGGTCGCGATCGACTACCTCTACCGCCACCGCTCCGGCTGGCGCGAGGACGCGGCGATCGGCAAGACGCTGGTGTCCTCCTCGATCATCGACCGGGTCGCGGAGTCGCTCGGCCGCCGCCTCTGGGAGGTGCCGGTCGGCTTCAAGTGGTTCGTGCCCGGGCTGGTCGACGGCTCGGTCGGCTTCGGCGGCGAGGAGTCGGCTGGCGCGTCGTTCCTCCGCTTCGACGGGACCGTCTGGACGACCGACAAGGACGGCATCCTGCTGGCGCTGCTCGCCTCGGAGATCGTCGCCGTCACGGGCAAGAGCCCCTCGGCGCTGTACCGCGAGCTGACCGAGCGCTTCGGCGACCCGGTGTACGAGCGCGTCGACGCGGTCGCCACGAAGGCGCAGAAGGCGGCGCTCGGCAAGCTCGACGGCGACGCGATCTCGGCGACCACCCTGGCCGGCGAGGAGATCGTCGCGAAGCTCTCGAGGGCCCCTGGCAACGACGCGGCCGTCGGCGGCGTCAAGGTCGTCACCGAGAACGCGTGGTTCGCCGCGCGTCCCTCCGGCACCGAGGACGTCTACAAGATCTACGCCGAGTCCTTCCGCGGCCTCGACCACCTGCACGAGGTGCAGGCCGAGGCCCGTACCATCGTCGACGCCGCCCTGGGCTCCTAGCCCGCTGCCCCCGCCGAGTCGCCCGAGAAGGCTCGTTCTCCACCCCGAGAACGAGCCTTCTCGGGCGAGTGGGCACTCCCACTCCTGATGACGGGGATCTCGATGCGCCCGCTGCGCGGGCTACTCGATCAGCAGGAACCCGCCACCCTCCTGCCCATCGGAGAGGCCCACTCGCACGCATCCACGCACCCACGCATGCTGGTCGAGTAGCCCCGCAGGGGCGTATCGACACCCACCGTTGTCCGCAGGGCAGGCGGGCAGACACGACTTCTGGCGCTGGTGGATCTCGATACGCCCGCTGCGCGGGCTACTCGATCAGCAAGATTTCGCCACCCGCTTGCTTTGACGGAGAGGTCCACTCGCACACACGCATGCTGGTCGAGTAGCTCCGCAGGCGCGTATCGAGATCCACCGTGGTCAGCACGGCAGGAACCACGGGATCTCGAGACGCCCGCTGCGCGGGCTACTCGATCAGCAAGAGTTCGCCACCCGTGTGCTTCATCGGAGAGGTCTCCTCGCGCAAATCCAGGCTGGTCGAGTAGCTCCGCAGGGGCGTATCGAGACCCACCGTGGTCAGCAGGGCGGGCCGACAGACCCGACTTCTGGCGCCGGTGGATCTCGAGACGCCCGCTGCGCGGGCCACTCGATCAGCATGGACTCGCCACCCGCCTGCACGACGGAGAGGCCCGCACAAACGCACGCATGCATGCATGCACGCACGCATGCTGGTCGAGTAGCTCCGCAGGAGCGTATCGAGACCGACCGTGGTCAGCACGGCAGGAACCACGGGATCCCGAGACGCCCGCTGCGCGGGCTACTCGATCAGCATGGATTCGCCACCCGCTTGCCCATCGGAAAGGCCCACTCGCGCGCACGCATGCTGGTCGAGTAGCCCCGCAGGGGCGTATCGAGACCCACCGTGGTCCGCAGGGCGGGGTGGCAGACACGACTTCTGACGCCGGCGGATCTCGATACGCCCGCTGCGCGGGCTACTCGATCAGCATGCTCACGCGACGCTCGACGTGTCGCGGAAAGCGACCTACCAGCGGGGGTGGACCGTGGGGCGGAAGTGGGTGTCGTAGAGGGCGTTGACGGCCTCCATGAAGGCGGGGCCGAGGGGGGCGGCGTCCGCGGCGGTGGCGTTCGCCTTCGCCTGCTCGACGGAGCGGGCGCCGGGGATGACGGCGGTGACGCCGTCCTGCTGGATGATCCAGGCCAGCGCGGCGGCGGCGGGGGCGAGGCCGTGGTCGGCGGCCAGGAGGGAGAACTCCTGGGCGGCCTCGACGCCGGTGGCGAAGTCGACGCCCGAGAAGGTCTCGCCGACGTCGAAGGCGGAGCCGTCGCGGTTGTAGTTGCGGTGGTCGTCGGGCGCGAAGGTCGTCTCGGTCGTGTAGCGGCCGCTGAGCAGGCCGGACGCGAGCGGGACGCGCGCCAGGATCCCGACGCCGGCCTCGCGGGCCGCCGGCAGCACCGCGTCGAGCGGCTTGAGGCGGAACGCGTTCAGGATGATCTGGACGCTCGCGACGTTCGGCCGCGCGATGGCGGTGAGCGCCTCCTCCGTGCGCTCGACCGAGACGCCGTAGTGCGCGATCGCGCCCTCGTCGACCAGGGTGTCCAGCGCGTCGAAGACGGCGTCGTCGGAGTAGACGGAGGTCGGCGGGCAGTGCAGCTGCACGAGGTCGAGCGTGTCGACGCCGAGGTTCGAGCGCGAGCGGTCGGTCCAGGCGCGGAAGTTGTCCAGCACGTAGTTCGCGGGGATCTGCTCCACGCGGCGGCCCATCTTCGTCGCGACGAAGACGCCCGCGTCGGGGTGCGCGGCGCGCCAGGCACCGATGGTCCGCTCGCTGCGGCCGTCGCCGTAGACGTCGGCGGTGTCGAAGAGGGTGACGCCGGACTCCGCCGCGGCGTCGAGGATCGCGAGGGCGTCGCTCTCCGCGACGTCCCCCCAGTCGGCACCGAGCTGCCAGGTTCCGAGGCCGACGGCGGAGACGGGCGCACCGGTGCGGCCGAAGATTCGAGTTTCCATTCCTCCACCGTAGGTGCGGCCGGAGGATGCGAGCAGCCCCTTGCGCGTGCCCTACCGTCGGAGCATGAGCCTCGTCGTCCTCGGAAGCGCCAATCTCGATCACGTCCACCGGGTCGCCCGCATCCCCGCGCCCGGCGAGACCGTCCTCGCCCTCGACTCCCGCACCTTCCCGGGCGGCAAGGGACTCAACCAGGCGGTCGCCGCCGCCCGCACGGTCGCGGGCAGCAGCTTCGTCACGAGCCTCGGCCGCGACGCCGCGGGCGACGAGCTCGCGGGGCTGCTGGCGGAGGAGCCGCTCGAGCTGCACGCGCGCCGAGGCGACGAGCGCACGGGCACGGCGCAGATCACGGTGGACGACGCGGGCGAGAACGCGATCGTCGTCGACTCCGGAGCGAACGCCGCCTTCACCGACCTCACCGCGGAGGAGGAGGCGCTGATCGCCGGCGCCTCGGCGCTCCTGCTGCAGCTCGAGATCCCGGTCCCGACCGTGCTGGCGGCGGCGCGGGCCGGCCGCGCGGCGGGGACCACCACGATCCTCAACGCGGCGCCGATCGGCCCGCTGCCCGAGGAGCTGCTCGCCGAGCTGGACGTGCTGATCGTCAACGAGCACGAGGCGCGCGAGCTCGGCGCCGAGCGCGGCATCGCGGCGGCGGACGACACGGCCCTCGCCGTCGCCCTCACCGCGCTCGTCCCGGTGGTGCTGGTCACCCTCGGTGCGGACGGCGTCGTGGTCGCCGTCCGCGACCGCGAGCCGGTGCGCGCGCCCGCCTTCCGCGTCTCCGTCGTCGACACGACCGGCGCGGGCGACACCTTCTGCGGCGTCTTCGCGGCCCGGCTCGCGAGCGGCGGCGAGAGGCTCGACGACCCGGCCGCGCTGGTCGAGCTCGTCCGCTGGGCGACCGCCGCCGCGGCGATCTCGGTCACCCGGGCGGGAGCGGCGGTCTCGACGCCGACGGCGGCCGAGACGGAGGCGTTCCTCGCCGAGCACGGCGCCTAGCGGCGGCACCCTCGAGGACGGCGCACTTCAGCGTCAGTCGACGGAGGCGATCCGGACCGCGATGCGCGCGCGGCGCCCGGGGTGCTCGCGCCGGCACCATTCGCGCACCGCGGAGCCGACCGCGCGGGCGATGTCGGGCGCCGACGACTCCGCGGCGACGCAGACCTCCGCGGACACCGACACCTCGTCGCCGAGGACGCGCACGAGCACCGGCTCGGCGAAGGTGCCGCCGGAGACCGCACCGAGCGGGCCGTCGGCCGGATCGACGGTGGCGGGCGTCAGCGCGCCGGCCGCGTGCGCGAGGACGTCGCGCACCTGGCCGCGCGCCGGGACGAGCATCGCTACTCCCGCGAGGGCGCGGATCTCGGCGCTGAGCACGGCGGCCGCACTCGGCGCGGATCCACCGGGGGCGACCGCGGGGACCAGCACGGCCGGGGCGACGGGGATCGGCTCGGACCCGCTCACGACTCCTCCCCTCCCGGCACGTAGACGTCCTCGACGCGCACGTCGATCGTCGAGACGCGCAGCTCGGTCTGGGTGAGCAGGCGGGAGTGGATGCGCTCGCGCACCTGCTGCGCCGCGTCGGCGATCGGCACGCCCCAGAACACCGAGATCGTCACCTCGACCGCGATGTCGGCATCCGGATCGGCGACGTCGCCCTGCAGCCGGCAGCGGCCGACGAGGACTCCGGAGACGCTGTCGCCCGCCTCGCGGACGATGCCGCGGACGGCGCCCTCGGTGATCGTCAGCTCGACGTCGGGGTCGGTGCTCGCGAGCGGGATGTCGCGTCCGGCCCGCGCCTCACGCCGCACCTGGGTGAGGATCGAGCCGAACCAGCTCTCGGTGGGCGCGGGCAGGTGCGCCGCGTCGTCGTCGATCAGCGCACCGGAGAGCGCGCGGACGCGCTCGAGGGCGCGCAGCGTGCGGCGGTGCTCCGGCGACTCCTCGATGGCGGGGTCGTAGGGCAGGCGGCCCCGGTCCAGGTAGTCGCCGAGCTCGTCGATGCCGATCGCGTCGGCGGAGCCGGCGTCCGGATCGGCGTCGGCGTGGTCCGCGACCAGCGGCACGGGCAGCGGCAGCACGGCGTCCTCGCCGGTGCCGGGCAGGCCGGGCGTCCCGCCGGGCGTCTCGTCCGGGGTCATCGCGCCGACTCCTTCATCGCGCCGACTCCTTCTCCGCGGGCCCTCATCGCCAGTCCTCCATCGCCACGACCAGCGACTCCCGTGCTCGGGCGAGCTTGCCGCGGACGGCGGTGGCGGTGATGCCGAGGTGCTCGGCGATCTCACTGTACGACTCGCCGCCGACCTCGCGGAGCAGCCAGCACTGCCGCTGGGTCTCGGGCAGCTCGGCCAGCGCCTGGGCGAGAGCGCGCATCGCGTCGCTCTGCTCGACGGACTCGAACGGCCCCGGCTCGCGGGCCGGCGGGTGCTCGACGGCGTCGACGTCGTCGACCGGCTTGCGCTGGCGGAGCAGGTCGACGCTGGAGCGGCTGACGATCCGCATCATCCAGCTCCGCACACTCGCCGGCTCCTGGAGCTGCGGGAGCTGGGCCCAGACGGTGATCAGCGCGTTCTGCACCGCGTCGGAGGCGTCCGCCTGCGAGCCGGTCAGCCGCCAGGCGTAGGCGCGGAGGATCGACTGGTGCCGCTTGACCAGCACCTCGAACGCGCGGACGTCACCCTCGGCGGAGCGCTCGGCGAGGAGCGCGTCGCTCGCCGTCTCCAGACCGGGCATGAGGCTCCTCCAGCGGGCACCGGCTCGAGCCGGCATCGACCATCAGGTGACTATCAGGAAAAACTCCGGATCGCACCGTGACGAATCCCCGTCGGGCTCCGTCTCACTCATGAAAGCACAGCCCGACGGGAAATCCGCCGGACTCCCCGACCCCGGCCGCGCACCACCAGCGGCCGACGACACGCACAGGAGTCACCATGAGCGACAGCACGCGCACCCCCGCCACCCCCGCCACTCCCACCGCCCCCCGCGTCGACAAGGCGTCGGTCGACACCGTCACCAGCCTCGGCAACAGCGCCGCCTCGGGCACGGCTCAGGGCCGCACCGTCATCGACGACGCCGTGATCGCCAAGGTCGCCGGCATCGCCGCGCGCCAGGTGCCCGGCGTCTTCGCTCTCGGCAACAACGCCGCCCGTGCCTTCGGCGCGATCCGCTCGGCCGTCGGCGGCAACGACCACGCCCAGGGCGTCAGCGTCGAGGTCGGCGAGACCCAGGTCGCCGCCGACGTCACCCTCGTCGTCGAGTACCCGGTGCCGATGCAGTCGGTCGCCGACCAGGTCCGCGCCGCGGTCTCCGAGGCCATCACCGAGCTCGTCGGCATGTCCGTCGCCGAGATCAACGTCGCCATCGTCGACGTGCACATCCCCGGCGAGGACAAGAGCGACACCGAGACCGAGAGCCGCGTCCGATGAGCGACCCCCGCACCCCCGCACCCGCCCCGGCCGGCCGCAGCACCACGCTCGGCCTCGTCGTCGGCGCGGTCCTCGCCTTCGCCGCCCTGCTCTTCGGCTTCTGGGGCTTCGTCCTCACCGCCGTCTTCATGGCGCTCGGCGTCCTGATCGCGCGGATGCTGGACGGCTCGCTCGACGTGCGCAGCCTCGTGGACGTGTTCCGCGGCCGCACCACCTCCCGCTAGGAGTCGCCGTGACCGCACTCGACCAGCGTCCCGGCGAGCGGACCGCTCCGTCGGAGCCGGGCACCGTCACCATCTCCGTCCGCTCCCTCGAGCGGATGGCCGTGGCGGTCGTCCACGAGGAGCTGGGCGTCGAGGTCTCCGCGATCCGCGTCCGGCTGTCGGACGACAGCGGCGGCCTCGCGCTGGCCGTCTCCGCCCCGGTCCTGACCGAGGGCGCTTCCACCGCCGAGGGGAGCCTGCTCGATCGCCTCCACCGCGACCGGGCGGCCATCGCCTCCCGGATGGGCGCGCTCACCGGCCGCACCGTCAGCCGCGTGGACATCCGCGTGACCGGCACCCGCACCCCGACCCGAGCCTCGAGGAGAGTCGCATGAGCCCCGCAGCCACACCGCGCGACGCGGCACCGGACGCGCGCTACCGCCGCTACCTGCGCCGCGAGACCCACAGCTCGCGCTCGGCCGCCCAGATCGTCGTGCTCGTGCTGATCATCCTGATCGCCGCGTACGTCGGAACGGAGGCGGTGCTCGCGATCGTCGGAGCCGCTCCGCTGCTGCTCGCCCCGTCCGCGCTCCTCGGCGCGATCGTGGGCGTGACCGATCTCGCCTCCGGCGCGATCATCGGCATCGCCGTCGGCACCGCGGTGCTGGCGCTGATCCTCCTGGTCCTCGCCCTCGCCCCGGGGGCCCGCGCCCGCCACACCGTGGCGGACGACCGGCTCGCCGTCGTGATCGACGACGGCGTGATCGCCTCCTCGCTCGCCCGCTCGGCCCGCTCGGCGGCCCGCTCGCGCCGCGAGGACACCCGCGCCTCGATCGGCCGCCGCACCGCCGTGATCGAGGTGACCCCCTCCTCGGGGATCACCGTCGACCGCGACTCCGTGCAGTCCGCGGTCGACGACGAGCTGAGCCGCATCGCGGCGACGCCCGCCACCCGCGCCACCGTCCGCATCTCCGAGTCCGGGAGGATCTGATGACCACGAGCAACCGTTTCGTGAACCGCCTGATCCCCTTCCTGGTCGGCCTCGTCCTCGCCGCCGTCACGGCAGGCCTGGTCCTGATCGCCGTCTCGCAGCCGGTCCGCGACGCGGTCGCCGACTTCGCGGACGGCCAGGGCGCCGCCCTCGTCTCCCGGATCTCCCCGGAGGACGGCACCGCCTGGTCCGACGCGGCCGTGCTGTGGCCGCTCTACGCGATCGTCGGGATCTGCCTGCTGGGCATCGTGCTCGCGATCGTCCTGATCTCCGCGCACGGCCACGGCCGCACGAGCACCGTCCTCACCGACGCCGGCTCGTCCAGCGGCGTGGCCGGGGAGGTCGAGATCGCCACCGGCTTCGCCGAGGACGTGCTCGAGAACGCGCTGGCCGGCCGCACCGACCTGATCGACGTCACCGTCTCGGCCTACCGCCACGGCTCGTCGACGGCGCTCAAGGTCCGGGTCCTGCCCCGCGGCGGGGTCTCGCCCCGCACGGTCGTGGACGCGGTGCACCAGGAGGTCCTGGAGCTCGATCGCCTGCTCGGCGCGCGACTGCCCGTCGTGCTCGAGGTCGCCTCGAGCGCCCGGGCCGGGTTCTCCAAGGAGGACCGGGTCGCCTGACCCGCGAGCGCCCGCGCTCGCCCACCACTTCCTCCGGCGGCCGTCGCCGGAGGACGAACCGAATCGAACGGAAGGAGCCCCTCATGGGTGCTGACGACAAGATCCGCAACGCGGCCGAGAACCTGCTCGGCAAGGCCAAGGAAGCGGCCGGCAAGCTGACCGACAACGAGAAGCTCGAGGCCGAGGGCCAGGCCGACCAGACCAAGGCGCACACCAAGAAGGTCGGCGAGGACGTCAAGGACGTCTTCAAGAACTGACGCCCGCGTCGAACGACGAAGAGGCCGCCTGTCGCTGATGCGACGGCGGCCTCTTTCGCTGTGTCCGGGCTCCCTGCGGAACTCTGAGCTCGCGGCTCCGGTTCCGGCTCAGACGCTCCAGAACATGATGCGTCCGGCGGAGGCCGAGTCGATGCTCTGGTCGAGGTTGTCGGCAGTGTGCGAGGAGTAGAGGATCGTGCTCCCCTTCACGCTCGTGACGACGCCGGTGTGGTCCCAGTCGCCCGAGCCGTCCCAGTCGAACTGCACGACGTCGCCGGGCTTCACGTCCGCGCGCTGCGCGTTCGTCAGGGGCGTCGCCCGCTCCGGGTGCGCGGCCAGATAGGAGTTGAAGGCGGTCGAGGACGCCCAGGCCGAGCTGTAGCCGCCGGTGCGCGAGTAGCTCCACTCGCCGTCCATCTCCCAGCCGCGGGCGATCAGCGACTGGGAGGTGAAGTTGACGCAGTCGTTGCCGCCGATGACGCCGTACTGCGCGGAGTTGTAGTCGGACCAGTAGGTCTGCAGATAGTCGAGCTGCGAGGCGAGGCGGCTGGCCTCGAGCGCGGCGGCGGCCTTCGCGGCCTCGATCGCCGGGTCGGGCGTGTAGGCGAAGGTGATCGCGGAGGCGACGACCTTGGTGGTCGCGAGCACGCCGGTCGCGGTCGGGCTGGGCGAGGCGGTCGCGGTGGGGGCGACGAGCTCGGCGGGCTGCGCCTCGGTCGCGGCGGCGGCCGGCGTCGCGGTCGGAGTGGCGGTCGGAGTGGCGGTCGGAGTGGCGGTCGGAGTGGCGGTCGCGTCGGCGGCCGCCGGAGTGGCCGTGGTCGCGGTCAGCGGCTCCTCGGTCGGAGTCGTGGTGTCCACGGCGGGCTGCACCGTCTCGACCGGTGTGCCGTCCACGGTCGCGGCGGCGACGGAGTCCGTGACGGCGTCGAAGGTGATCGGCGCTCCCCCGGCGTCGAAGAAGGCGACGGGGACGACGCCCTCGGTCTCGCCGTCCGCGGGCGGAGCGGTGACGGTGATCTGGTCGGGGTTGTCGACGGTGACGCTGCCCTCGGCGTCGCCGAAGCGGACCGTGGCGACGGAGTCGAGGTTCGAGCCGGCGATGGTGACGCTCGTGCCGCCGGCGACGGTGCCGGTGGTGGTCGAGACGCTGCTGAGCACCACGCGGGCGTCGGCCGTGATGGCCGGCAGCACGGTGACGGGCGCGGCCGTCGCCGTCGGGGCGGCGGTGGAGGCGGTCGCCGACTCGGCGTCGGCGGAGGCGCCGACGGTGAGGCTCACGCCGGAGGCGGCGGCCACGAGGACGAGCCCGCCCGACATCGCCAGCACGAGGTGCCGGCGCGAGGGGCGGAAGAAGGAGGAGCCGCGACGAGCGGGCTCGACGCGCTGGCGGTGCCCCTCGGCGGCGCGGCGGTCGCGGCGGGAGGGGAAGACGTCGCCGCTCGCGGGGTGCAGCGGCGCTCCAGCCGAGGGGCGGATGCCCTCGGCGGCCGGCGCGAGCGCGGCGGGAGCGAGGACGGCCGGGGCCGGGGGCTCGACGGCGGGGGCGGCGGGAGCGGCGACCGGAGTCGCGCGGACGCGGCCCTCGCGCTCGCGCGCCTCACGGCGGGTCAGCGGCGGTGCGAGCTGACCGTCGGCGGGGGCGACCTCGGCGGCAGCGGGCACGGTGGAACGGGTGGAACTGTGGGGCACAGGGGAACTCACGGGTCGGTGCGCACGGGGGCGGGGGCGTGCGGAATTTCAGGGGGAAGCGGCCATGTCACCACGCGGGAGTCGGAGTCCCCTCAGGGTGACCTCCGAAAGCACTCCGAGTAACGGTACGGTAACAACGCCCGTCTGTCACGTCCGCTTCTGATCGCGGCCGTCTCCGCAAGCCCTTGCGGACCGATTTCCGGACACATCCGGATGTCCGAACGGACACGCGTTCAGCCGCGGAGCCGCTCGATCCTCCGCACGGCCGCACGCCGCCGATTGTGCAGCCACCCCCAGCTGGAGAAGTTCCGGGCGTAGAAGATCCAGATCCCCGGCATGGTCGGCAGACCCTCCTCCGCCAGGCGCGCGTTGATCCGCTGCCCGTCCTTCCCACTGCCGTCGCTCTCGGCGAAGACCGATTGGAGGCGAACGAGCACGTCGGAGGAGAACGGATGTCCGGCGATCGCGGCGTCGATCGCCTCGAGTCGCCGTTGAAGCGACTCCGGCGACTGTCGACAGAACACGCAGATCTCCTTCGATCGAAAGCGAGCCGGCCTCGCTTTGAAGGAGAGGTTAGGGACGCGCTCTTTCGAACGGAAGGCGTGGCGTGGGACGCCCGACGGGGCGCGCCAGGAGGCGCGAGGGGGTGCTCACGAGCCCGCCGCTCAACCGACCCGGAACGCCGCTAGGAGACCGTGCCCGGCGCGTAGTCGGGGGCGTCCGGCAGCCCGAACAGGCGCTCGAGCGTCGGGATGCCGGCGTCGTGCAGGTGCTGCGCGAGCTCCACGCCGATGTAGCGGAGGTGGTACGGCTCGGACTCGTAGCCGGTGATCGGCGTGGTGTCGGGCTTGTAGCGGACGAGGAAGCCGAAGCGGTGCGCGTTCGCGCCGACCCACTGGCCCTCGGGGGTGTCACCCCAGCAGATCTCGAGGGCGCAGGTCCCCGAGGAGCCGACGACGTCGACGGCCCAGCCGGTCTGGTGCTCGCTGTGCCCCGGGCGCGCGCTGGTCGCATCCGCTCCGGCCTGGCCGCGCGAGGACACCCAGCCGGCGTAGACGCTGACCTGGGTGTCGTAGGAGCGGTAGGCGCTCTGCACCGCGAGCGTCAGGCCGGCCTCGCTCGAAGCCGCCGCGAACATCGGCACCAGCGCGTCCGCGGTCGCCTGCCGCATCGGCTGGCGGTTGACGTAGGGGACGTCCGGGTAGACGAGGTCGGCCGGCACGTAGTCGACCGGATTCAGGGTGCGGAGCTTGTTGACGACCACCCAGATGCTGGCCGGGTCGTCGTTCGAGTGGGCGGAGAGGTCGATCCCGGGCGTCGCGGTCGGCGTCGGCGTCTCGGTCGGGGTCTCGACCGGAGCGGCGCTCGCCGTGGCGGAGGCGCCGGCCGACGCGCCCGGGGTGGCACTCGGAGTCGCGGACGCGGTCGGAGCGCTCGCGCGCCCCGCGCCGAGGGCCGCGTTCACGCCGACGGCGGCGATCCCGGCGGCCACGGCGACTCCCCCGATCACCAGGGCTCGGCGCCGTACGGGGCGCCCGTCGGGGGCCGGGTTCTCGTCCGAGGTCATGCTCCGAGCCTACGCGGGGGCCCGTTCGCGCCCACGGAGAGCGCTGTCAAGCACCGAGGGGTGTCTCCGTTCAGCACTGCTCCTCCACGAGGGAGTCGAATATCCTCAAAGGATTCACATAAGCAGACCCCCTAGCTTGAGTGACAGCCTCGGCGACCGCGCGCATCCGCCCCCTCGGATGAGCCGCCCACCGGTCCCGATGACGAGAGGACCCCATGCTGCGCCCCCTGCACGTCCGAGCAGTCCCCCTCCCCGCCCTCGCCCGCGCGATCGAGCTGCCCGACGGCGACGTCCCGCCCGTCGAGGTGACCGGGATCACGCTCACCGCCTCGGACGTCGAGCCGGGCGACCTCTTCGTCGCCCTCGCCGGCGTCCACCGCCACGGCTCCGACTTCGTCGCGGAGGCCGCCGAGCGCGGCGCCGTCGGCGTCCTCACCGATCCGGCCGGCGAGTCCGCCTCGCGCGCCACCGGTCTGCCCGTGCTGGTCGTCGACGACCCGCGCGCCCGCCTCGGCGCCGTCGCCGCCGTCGTCTATGCGACCACCGAGCGCGCTCCCCTGCTCCTCGGCGTGACCGGGACCAACGGCAAGACCTCGACGGTGCACATGCTCGAGGGGATGCTCCGCCAGTTCGGTGTCGTGCCGGGCCTGAGCTCCACGGCGGAGCGCCACATCGGCGACACCTCGGTCACGAGCGGGCTGACCACTCCCGAGGCCACCGAGCTGCACGCCCTGATCGCGCGCATGCAGGAGGAGGGCGTCGGCGCCGCGGCGATCGAGGTCAGCGCGCAGGCCCTCACCCGGCACCGCGTCGACGGCGTCGTCTTCGACGTCGCGGCGTTCACGAACCTCAGCCACGACCACCTCGACGACTACGGCGACATGGACACCTACTTCGCCCAGAAGGTGCAGCTGTTCCAGCCCGACCGCTCCCGCCGCGCGGTCGTCTCGCTCGACTCGCCCGCCGGGCACCGGGTCGTGGCGGAGGCGGGCGTGCCCGTCACCACGATCACCTCGCTCCCCGACGTCGACGCCGACTGGCGGGTGAGCATCCTCGAGCAGGAGTTCGGCCGCACCCACTTCCGCGTCGAGAACCGGGAGAACCGGGCGATCACCACCTCCGTCCCGATCATCGGCTCGCACATGGCGGCCAACGCCGCACTGGCGATCGTGATGCTGATCGAGGCGGGCCGGCCGATCGGCGAGATCCGCGCCGCCCTGCACCGCGACGGCGGCCTCGACGTCTCGCTCCCCGGCCGCACCGAGCGCGTCTCGGGCGAGCGCGGCCCCACCGTCTACGTCGACTTCGGTCACAGCGCCGACGCCTTCGCCCGCACGCTCGAGGCGGTCCGCGAGGTCACCCCCGGCCGCGTGATCATGGTCTTCGGCGCCGACGGCGACCGCGACGCCCTCAAGCGGCCGGCGATGGCCGAGGCGGCGGTCTCGGGTAGCGACGTGCTCGTGATCACCGACCACCACCCGCGCTTCGAGGACCCGGCGTCGATCCGCGCCACGCTGCTGGCGGCGGCCCGGGCGGCGCGTCCCGACGGCGAGATCCACGAGGTGGACGACCCCAAGCGCGCGATCCGCGTCGCGGTGTCGCTGGCGCACGAGGGCGACTCGATCCTCTGGGCGGGACCCGGGCACCAGAACTACCGCGACATCGAGGGCGTGCGGACGCCGTACTCGGCGCGGGCGGAGGCGCGGGCGGCGCTCCGCGAGGCCGGCTGGGCCGAGGCGGGGGTGCCGCTGCACAGCTGATCGGCGGCGCTCCCGGCCCCTCGGTCGCCGGTGCTTCGGACCCTCGATCGCCGGCGCTTCCGACCCTTGATCGGGGGCGCTCCCCCGCCCGGATCGACAGCCTTCCCGGACCCTGATCGACGACCTCGGACCCCGGATCGGGCGGCGCCCTCTGAGATCCTCCACAGGCTCGCCGGAAGCAGTGCCGGTGAGCTCGCACGCGGTGTAACTTTGCGCAGCACGCAACGTTTGCGGCGGTCCGCCGTGCCCTGGCGGCGTCCGCCAGACAAGGGGACCCCCGTGACCGATTCCGCCCGCCCGCCCGCGACCGCCGCCTCCCCGTCGGGCGCGATCATGACGCACCGCCAGATCCTCTTCGTGATCTTCGGCCTGATGGCGGGGATGTTCCTGTCCTCGCTCGACCAGACCATCGTCGGCACCTCGATGCGCACCATCGCCGACGACCTCGACGGCCTCTCGCAGCAGGCCTGGGTCACCACCGCGTACCTGATCGTCTCGACGATCGCGACGCCGATCTACGGCAAGCTCTCCGACATCTTCGGCCGCCGCCCGCTCTACCTGATCGCCATCGTCCTGTTCCTGATCGGCTCCCTCCTGGCCGGCTTCGCGACCTCGATGCTCGGCCTCGCCGGCTTCCGCGCGGTGCAGGGCCTCGGCGCCGGCGGACTGATGTCGCTGGCCCTCACGGTGATGGGCGACATCCTCCCGCCGCGCGAGCGCGCCAAGTACCAGGGCTACTTCCTCGCCGTCTTCGGCATCTCGAGCGTCGTCGGTCCGCTGATCGGCGGGCTCCTCGCCGGCACCCCCGAGATCCTCTTCATCACCGGCTGGCGCTGGGTCTTCCTGATCAACCTGCCGATCGGCGCCGTCGCGCTCTTCATCGTGGTGCGCTTCCTGCACCTGCCCAAGCCCGCCGCCCGCCGCTCCGTCCGGATCGACTGGTGGGGCGCCGCGCTCGTCATCGTCGCCGCCGTTCCGCTCCTCCTCGTCGCCGAGCAGGGCCGCGAGTGGGGCTGGGGCTCGCCGATCGCCTGGGTCTGCTACGTCGTCGGCGTGCTCGGCATCGTCGGCTTCATCGCCGCGGAGCGGATGATGGGCGACGACGCGCTCATCCCGCTCAAGCTCTTCCGCTCGCCGACCTTCTCGATGGCGACCGTCCTGGGCGTGCTCGTCGGCTTCGGCATGTTCGGCGGCATGATGGCGCTCCCGCTCTACCTGCAGCTCGTCAACGGTGCGACGCCGACCGAGTCCGGCTTCCTGATGCTGCCGATGATCCTCGGCCTGATGATCGCCTCGATCGTCTCGGGCCAGATCATCTCCCGCACCGGCCGCTACCGCGCCTTCCCCATCCTCGGCACCTTCCTGATGTCGGCGGCGTTCTTCTACCTGTCCTTCGTCTCGATCGACAAGCCGGTGATCTTCGTGATGGGCGGCATGCTGCTGCTCGGCCTCGGCCTCGGCCAGATGATGCAGACGCTGACCCTCGCCTCGCAGAACTCCGTCGACACCGCGAACATGGGTGTCGCGACCAGCGCCTCGACGTTCTTCCGTCAGATCGGCGGCACGCTGGGCACCGCGGTCATCTTCTCGGTGCTGTTCAGCCGCATCCCCGAGACGATCGCCGCCGCGTTCAAGAACCCGACGATCGCCGCGAACCTGCAGGCCGCCGCCTCGGACCCGACCATCGCGGCCGACCCGGCCAACGCCGGCATCCTGAAGCTGCTGCAGTCGCAGGACACCGCCGCGATCGGCTCGGCGCTCGACGGCGACACCTCGTTCCTGAACACGGCGAACGACGCGCTCTCGGCGCCGTTCCTCACCGGCTTCAACGACGCGACGGTCACCGTGTTCCAGGTCGCGCTCGGCGTGGTCCTGCTCGCCTTCGTGCTCTCCTGGTTCCTGAAGACCCCGCCGCTGCGGGCGAAGTCGGCCATGCAGGAGGCGCACGACCTCGCGAACGAGGACGCCGCGGCCGGGCTGCGCCGCACCGACCCGCAGATGGCTGCCCGCGCCGGTGCCGATCTCGCCGCCGGGAGCATCGAGCCCGACGTGCGGACCGACTCCGTCGCCACGGCGCCCCGGCGCACGGAGGACGGCGACCGACGCGGCTGAGCACTGTGCCCGGTCGACCCCCCGCGACCCTCGACGGCCCGGACGCCTCGGCGTGCCGGGCCGTCGGCGTTCCCGGAGCCGTGCCTCCGCCCGCCGTGCCGCCTTGCCCACCGCCCACCCCGCCAGCGCGGTGAGAGAGCGCTCCACCGGGATGGTCGTAGGATGACGGGACAGCCGCCGAAGGAGTCCGCAGTGACCGTTCCCCCCTCCCCCGCCTCGCCGACCCTGCCGGAGCAGATCGCCCTGGCCGAGCGCCTCGCCGCGCGCGACTGGCCCGCCGGATTCCTCTGGGGCTCCGCCACCGCCGCCGCGCAGATCGAGGGCGCCGGCCACGAGGGCGGCAAGGAGGACAGCATCTGGGACGCCTTCTCCCGCGTCCCCGGTGCCGTCGCGAACGGTGACACCCCCGAGGTCGCCGTCGACCACTACCACCGCATGCCCGCCGACGTGCAGCTGATGAAGCGCCTCGGCCTCGACTCCTACCGCTTCTCGGTCAGCTGGTCGCGGGTGAAGCCCGGCGACCGCGCCGTGAACGACGAGGGACTCGACTTCTACTCGCGCCTCGTCGACGAGCTGCTCGGAGCCGGCGTCCTGCCCTGGCTGACCCTCTACCACTGGGACCTCCCGCAGGCCCTCGAGGAGACGGGCGGCTGGACGAACCGCGACACCGCCGAGCGCTTCCGGGACTACGCCGAGGCCGTGCACGCGCGCCTCGGCGACCGGGTGGCGCACTGGACCACCTTCAACGAGCCGTTCTGCTCGACCCTGCTCTCCTACGGCGCCGGGATCCACGCGCCGGGTGTCATCTCGCAGCAGGCCGCCCTCGCCGCCGTGCACCACACCCACCTCGCGCACGGCCTCGCCGTCTCGGCCCTGCGCGAGCTCGGCGCGCAGAACCTCGGCATCACGCTGAACCTCTCCAATGCGGTGCCCGACGACCCGGAGGACGAGGTCGACCTCGACGCCGCGCGCCGCTTCGACGCGCTGCAGAACCGCATCTTCCTCGACCCGCTGCTGCTCGGCGAGTACCCCGAGGACCTGCTCGAGGACGTCGCGGGCCTGGGCCTGGACGAGCTGATCCAGGACGGTGACCTGGCGACGATCGCGCAGCCGCTCGACTTCCTCGGCGTGAACCACTACCACGACGACAACGTCTCCGGGCACCCGCTGCCGGCCGGCGCCGAGGACTTCGCCCAGGCCACCGAGCGCGAGGTCGGCTCGCCGTGGGTCGGCTCGGAGTCGATCACCTTCCCCTCGCGCGGCCTCCCCCGGACCGCGATGGACTGGGAGGTGCACCCCGACGGGCTGCGCTACCTGCTCACCCGGCTGGGCCTGGAGTACGAGAACCTGCCGCCGCTCTACGTCACCGAGAACGGCGCCGCCTACGACGACGTCGTCGAGGACGGCCGCGTGCACGACGTCGACCGCACGCAGTACGTGCTCGACCACGTCGAGAAGGTCGCCGACGCGATCGACCAGGGCGCCGACGTCCGCGGCTACTTCGTCTGGTCGCTGCTCGACAACTACGAGTGGGCCTGGGGCTACGAGAAGCGCTTCGGCATCGTCCGCGTCGACTACTCGAGCCAGGAGCGGCTGATCAAGGACTCGGGACTCGTCTACTCGCGGCTCATCGGCGGCACCGCGGCCGAGGCGCTGGACTAGACCGTGTCCGAGGGGATCAGGGGAGGCGGGCGCTCGCCGACGCTCGAGGCCGTCGCCGCGCGGGCCGGGGTCTCGCGCGCCACGGTCTCGCGGGTGGTCAACAACGCGCCGCAGGTCGCCGCCGAGATCGTCGCCGCCGTGCAGAAGGCCATCGCCGAGCTCGACTACGTGCCCAACCGGGCTGCGCGGATGCTCGCCTCCCGCCGCACGCAGTCGATCGCGCTGATCGTGCCGGAGTCGACCGCGCGCGTCTTCGCCGACCCGTTCTTCGCCGCGATCGTGCAGGGCGCCGCGATGCGCCTCGCCGACACCGACTACACGCTCTCGATGCTGATCGCCTCGGAGACCAGCGGCGAGAAGACCCGGCGCTACCTCCTCGGCGGCAACGTCGACGGCGCCCTGGTCGTCTCGCACCACTCCGGCGACCACTCCTACGCCGCGCTGTCGAACTCGCTGCCGATCGTCTTCGGCGGCCGGCCGCTCTCGCCGGACGAGCGCGACTCCTACTTCGTCGACGTCGACAACGCCGACGGGGCCGCCGTCGCGACCGCGCACCTGATCGCGGGCGGCCGCCGCCGCATCGCGACCATCGCCGGCCCCGCCGACATGCCGCCGGGCGTCGACCGCCTGATCGGCTGGCGCAGCGCCCTCACCGACGCGGGGCTCGACGACTCCCTGGTCGAGTGGGGCGACTTCTCGCCCGAGAGCGGGACGGAGGCGATGCGCCGCCTCCTCGAGCGCGAGCCCGCGATCGACGGGCTCTTCGCCGCGAACGACCAGATGGCCGTCGGCGCCTACGCCGCGCTGCGCGAGGCCGGCCGGCGCGTCCCCGAGGACGTCGCCGTCGTCGGCTTCGACGACGACATCTTCGCCCGCTCCGCCGTGCCCGCCCTCAGCACCGTCCGCCAGGTCCCCGTCGAGCTCGGCGCCCGCATGGCCGAGCTGCTGACCGCCCGCATCGAGGGCGCCGACGTCGAGCACCGCACCTTGATGCCCACCGAGCTGATCGTCCGCGCGAGCTCCTGACCGCGGACGGCGCACCTCCCCGCGCCGCGAGCCCCCGCCCTCCCGCCCGCCCCCTCCCATTCCTCAAAAATTGCGGTAGTCGCACATGACTACCGCAACTTTCGAGGAGTCGCCGAGCCGGGAGCCGCGAGCAGCCGGCCCGGCCGTGGGGTGCGCGTGGCCGCGCCTCCCCACTCCTCAAAAGTTGCGGTAGTGGCGCGCGACTACCGCAACTTCTGGAGGATGACCGAGTCTGGAGCGGCGACCGGCCGAACCGGTGCGGGGCGTGCGGCGGGAGGGGGCGGTGGCGCGGCGGGCTGAGGCCTCCCCGACTCCACAGAAGTTGCGGTAGCGGCGCGCGACTACCGCAACTTCTGGAGAGTGACCGAGTCGGGAGCGGCGATCAGCCGACGCCACTCCTCAAAGGTTGCGGTAGTGGCGCGTGACTACCGCAACTTCTGGAGGGTGGGCGCGGCGTCAGCCGATCCAGCCGTGGGCGCGGAGGGCGGCGCGGATCTCGGCGATCGTGCGCGCGCGTCCGCGGGTCAGGCCCTCGGCGCGGACGGGGACGGTGATCCAGCCCGCGAGCTGGAGGTCGAGCAGGCGCTGCCGGTCGCGGGCGAACTGGGCGTCTCCGGTGCGGTGATGAGCTCCGTCGTACTCGGCCAGCACCTTCCACTCCTCGAAGACGAGGTCGCCGATCGCGATGAGGCGACCGCCCGCCCTGATCGGGGCGTTCGCCCGCGGCGCGGGGAGACCTGCTTCGACGACGGCGAGACGCAGGTCGGTCTCGGGTCGCGAGGCGGCGGCGTCCGACGCGACGGCCAGCGCCGCTCGAAGTGCCCGTGACCCTCGCCCGTGGTAGGCGTCGAGCGCGAGCGCGAGCTGCTCCTTCGTCGCGAAGGGACGATCGACCGAGGCTGTCCGCGGGACGAACAGGAGATGATCGGTCGCCGTGACCAGCTCCTTGTGCGGCAGCTCCGCTCCGAGGAGCAGCCAGGTCGAGGCGGCATCGGTGACGGGGAGCCCGAGTCGCTCGACCACGCTCACCCTGGTCGCCGAGATCACGTGCCCGATCACCCCGCGGCACCGGGGCGGACGAGCCGGATCGAAGACGGACACGTGCACCGGATCGTCCTCGGCAGCACGCGGCGGCACGGGGATCCCGAAGACGACAGCCGCGGTGAGATGCGAGTAGAACTGCCCGGCACGCAGTCTCGGCACGTACGCCTGCGCCCGCTGGAGGTGGGTCCGCGGCTCGACGAGCGTCCGCACCCCGTGGAACGGACGGGCGAGAGCGCGGCTCCGCACCCGATCCTCCGTCCAGCCGGCCTTGATCGCGGCACCGCGGGTGAAGGCTCCGAGGGGACCGACTGCTTCGCTCATCCCCCGATGGTGCACGGCCCTCCGCACCCCCACCGGTTCTCCACAGCCCCGCTCCCCCGCGACTCCCCTGTGGAGGAGCCTCCCGCGCCGGATCCGCCGCCCACTCCTCGAAAGTTGCGGTAGTCGCGCGCCACTACCGCAACTTTTGAGTTATGGGAGGGGGAGCTCGGGCCCGTGCCACGTGGCGAGGCGGGCGTCAGAGGTACAGCGGCTCCGGGTCGTGGGCGGCGAAGCGGCGGCGCATCACGGCGATGGCGTCGGCGTGCTCGTCGACGAGGACGAAGCGGCGGCCGAGGGCGTGGGCGACGGCGCCGGTGGTGCCGGAGCCGGCGAAGAAGTCGAGGACGGCGTCGCCCTCGCGGCTGGAGGCCTGGACGATGCGACGGAGCACGCCCTCGGGCTTCTGGGTGGGGTAGCCGGTCTTCTCGCGGCCGGTGGGCGAGACGATGGTGTGCCACCAGACATCGGTGGGGCGCTTGCCGCGCTCGGCCTTCTCGGGGGTGACGAGGCCGGGCGCCATGTACGGCTCGCGGTCGACGGCGGCGGAGTCGAAGTGGTAGCCGCGCGGGTCCTTCACGTAGACGAGGATCGTGTCGTGCTTGGTGGGCCAGCGCTTGGTGGCCTTGGCGCCGTAGTCGTAGGCCCAGATGATCTCGTTGAGGAAGCACTCGCGGCCGAACAGAGCGTCCAGCAGCACCTTCGCGTAGTGCGCCTCGCGGTAGTCGAGGTGCAGGTAGAGGGTCCCGTCGTCGGCGAGCAGGCGCCAGGCCTCGGCGAGGCGCGGCTCGAGGAAGGACCAGTAGTCGTCGAAGCGGTCGTCGTAGCGGAGGAGGTCGCCGCGGATCCGCTCGTAGCTGCGGCCCTTGAAGCCGGAGATGGTCCCGGTCGCCGAGCGGACGGAGGTGGTCGACGTCCGCACCTGCGCGCGGCCGGTGTTGAACGGCGGATCGAGGTACACCACGGTGAAGGACCCGTCCGCGAGCAGCGGCAGGACCTCGAGGTTCTCGGCGTGGATCACCGCGCTCCGGGTCTCCGGGACGCCGTCCGCGATCTGGATCGTCCTGGGCACTCCGCAATGGTGTCACGGGGGCGCGGGCCCCTCCGACACGGCGCCGGCCCCTCCGACACGCCTCGGCGGGCGGGTGCCCGGGCCGCCGTGGGCCCCGGCGTAGAGTGACGCGATGATCTCCGAGGTGCGCCACGACGAGGACCGGTCCCAGTACACGCTGTGGGTCGACGGCGAGAACGTCGGCCTCGCCGACTACGCGGTCCGCGGCGAGGACGTGGTCTTCCTGCACACCGAGATCGCGCCCGAGCACCGGCACGAGGGCCTCGGCGACCGCCTGGTCGAGGCGGCCCTGGACGACGCGCACGAGCGGGGAGCGCACGTCGTCCCACTCTGCCCCTTCGTCGCCGACTTCATCGCCGAGCACCCGGACTACCAGGAGCTCCTCGCGAGCTGAGCGGAGCGGAGCCGGCGCCCCCGAGGGCGCCCCGCCTCACGGCACCCGGCGCAGCCACTCCGGCGTCGAGTACTTCGACGCCACGAGCTCCTCGGCCTCCGCGTACTCCTCGGCCGTCAGGTCGCCCGCGGTCCCGCCGTGCAGCTGGACGAACGTCGCCTTCATCCGCTCGATGATCTCGGCGCGGCTGAGCCCGGTCTGGCTGCGCAGCGGATCGACGCGCTTGACCGCGGAGGCGATGCCCTTGTCGGAGAGCTTCTCGCGCCCGATCCTCAGCACCTGCACCATCTTCTCGGCGTCGATGTCGTAGCTCATCGTCACGTGGTGCAGGACGGCGCCGGAGCCGAGCCGCTTCTGCGCCGCTCCGCCGATCTTGCCGGAGGGCGAGGTGATGTCGTTGAGCGGCTGGTAGACCGCGTCGATGCCGAGCGACTGCAGCGCGCTGACGGCCCACTCGTCGAGGAAGGCGTAGGAGTCGGCGAAGGTGAGGCCCTGCACCAGGTCGCCGGGCACGTAGAGCGAGTAGGTGACGACGCTGCCGGCCTCCATGAACATCGCGCCGCCGCCGGAGATCCGGCGGACGACCTCGACGCCGTACTTCGCCGCGTTCTCGAGGTCGACCTCGTTGCGCAGCGACTGGAAGCTGCCGATCACCACGGCGGGCTGGTCCCACTCCCAGATCCGCAGCGTCGGCTCGCGGCGCCCCTCGCCCACGGCGGCGGTGAGCACCTCGTCGAGCGCGAGGTGCATCGACGGCGAGACCGCCTTCGCGTGCACGATCCGCCAGTCGTAGTCGCGCCAGCTGGTCGCCTGCTGCAGCGAGCGCCGGATCGCCACCGCGACGGCCTCGGGCGTGAAGCCGAGCAGCACGGCGTCGGCGGGGAGCGCCTGCCGGATGGCCGCGGCGATCGTCTTCGCGTCGCTCTCGGCCGGCAGCCCGACCACCGCGCGGTCGATGTCGTCGAGCGCCGTGTCGGGCTCGAGGAAGAAGTCGCCCGCGAGCCGGAAGTCGGCGAACCTCCCGTCGACCACGTCGAGGTCGACGACCACGAGCTTTCCACCGGGGACCTTGTACTCGCCATGCATGACGTCAGCCTAGGCCGGAGGAGCGACGTCCTCCCCTGCGGCCGGGAACCGGTCGTCGAGCCAGCCGACCAGGTCGGCCGTGACCTCGACGCGGTTGAGCTCCTGGAACAGCTCGTGCCGCGCCTCCGGATACACCCGCACGCTGACGTCTCTGTAGCCCGCGCGACGCCGGTAGGCCTGCGCCAGTGCCCGTACCGAGCGCTCGCCGCCGAGGGTGTCGTCGGCGCCGACCACCAGCAGCAGCGGCAGCGGGTGCTCGGGCCGCCGGGCGGGCCGGCCGATCAGGCGGAGCGTCTCGCGCAGCCCGATCCGCTTCGCGAGCGGAGTGGTGAAGGTCAGCGGGTCGTCGTGGAAGAGCTGCCAGACCGCCGGGTCGCGCGAGAGCCACTCGAGCCCGAGCCCGCCGGGCACCCGGTGCCGGCGCGCCAGATCGCCCGCGTTCATGTAGCCGGGCAGCCGGTAGGCCGTGCCGCTCAGGATGAGGGCCGCGTAGTCGGCGGAGCGGTGGTCGACGATCCGCTGCGCCATCAGCGAGCCCCAGGAGTGGCCGAGCAGGACGATCGGGACGCCGCAGTTCTCGCCGGCGAGCTCGCGGGTGAGCCGGTTGATCGCCTCCTCCGCCGCGCGCAGACCGCCCGGCCCGAGCCGGCCGAGCTCGGCGACGTCGCCGCCGTGCTGCTCGAGGCCGGTGCGCCCGTGCCCGCGGTGGTCGTCGGCGGCGACGGCGTAGCCCGCGGCGACGAGCGCCTCGGCGAGCTCGACGTAGCGGCCGGAGTGCTCGCCGACGCCGTGCGCGATCTGCACGATCGCCCTCGGGCGCGGGTGCGACCACCAGCGCCAGTGGATCGTCACGCCGTAGGCGTCCTGGAAGGTCCTGTCGACCGCGGTGCCGGGCATGGGACCAGTGTGGCCCTCCGGCCGCTGAGCGCGAAGACGAGCGGAAGAACTGAGAAGATACTCACGATCCGTCGGACAACGGTCTCACCCGCCCGCCTGATCGCTAGCGTTCTACCGCCGTGCGGAGCCCCCACGACCGTCCCCATCCCCCTTCTCGAGCGAGGCCAGCCCCCACATGACCGTGTCGCCCCTGATCTGGACCCTGACGATCGTCTTCATCGTCCTGCTCCTGCTCTTCGACTTCTTCTTCCACGTGCGCAAGGCGCACGAGCCGACCCTCAAGGAGTCGGCGCTCTGGTCGGCCCTCTACGTCGGCATCGCCGTGCTCTTCGGCGTCGGCGTCCTCGTCTTCGGCGGACCGACCCCGGGCTCCGAGTACTTCGCCGGCTACATCACGGAGAAGGCGCTGTCGGTCGACAACCTCTTCGTCTTCCTCATCATCATGGCGAGCTTCAAGGTGCCGCGCGCCGACCAGCAGAAGGTGCTGCTCTTCGGCATCGTCTTCGCGCTGATCGCCCGCACCGGCTTCATCTTCCTCGGCGCCGCGCTGATCAACTCCTTCGCCTGGATCTTCTACCTCTTCGGCCTGATCCTGCTGCTGACCGCCTTCAACCTGGTGAAGCCCGGCGACGAGCACGCCGGCGACAACGTGATGGTCCGCCTCGCCAAGCGCGTCTTCAAGACGAGCGACCAGTACGACGGCGACAAGTTCTACACGCACATCGACGGCAAGAAGGTCCTCACGCCGATGATCCTGGTGATGGCGGCGATCGGCGGCACGGACATCCTGTTCGCCCTCGACAGCGTCCCCGCGATCTTCGGTCTCACCAGCGACGTCTTCCTGGTCTTCACCGCCACCGCGTTCTCGCTGCTCGGCCTGCGCCAGCTCTACTTCCTGATCGACGGCCTGCTCGACCGCCTCGTCTACCTCAGCTACGGCCTCGCCGCCATCCTCGCCTTCATCGGCGTGAAGCTGATCCTGCACGCGCTGCACGAGAACAACCTGCCGTTCATCAACGGCGGCGAGCACGTCGAGGTCTTCGAGATCGGCACCGGCCTCTCGCTCACCGTGATCATCGGAGTGCTGGCCGTCACGGTCATCGCCTCACTGGTCAGCCCGAAGGGCCGCCGCATGGCCGCGGAGGCCGCGGAGCGCAAGCGCGTGGCCGCCGAGGCCGGAGCGGACGTCGAAGCCGGGCACTGACCTGCAGAACTGAGGCTGGGACGCCGATCCGGGGAGGAATCCCCCGGATCGTGCGTCCCAGCCTTCGTCGTGCGGCTACTTCGCTCGGTACCGGTGCTCCGGGCGGCCGGTGGTCCCGTAGCTGAGGGTCATCTCCACCAGGCCGCGGCCCGCGAGGCCCGAGAGGTAGCGCTGCGCCGTCGCGCGGGAGATGCCGGCGCGCTCCGCGACCTCCAGGGCCGAGAGCTCGGCGCCGGACTCGGACAAGCGCGCCAGCACCAGCTGCTCCGTCGCGGAGCGGGACGGCTGGGTCGCCGCCGCATCGCCCGAGTGCAGGATGCGCAGCGCCCGCTCCACCGCCTCCTGGTCGGCGACCCGGTCCTCGCGCAGCACGTTGCGGAAGCGCACGTAGGCGTCGAGGCGCTCGCCGAGCAGGCGCGCGTCGAACGGCTTGATCAGGTAGCCGAGGGCCCCCGCGTGCAGGGCCTTCCGCACCGTCGCCCCGTCCGAGGCGGCACTCACCACGAACGCGTCCGTCTCCAGCTCGCGCAGCAGCGCGATCCCGCTCTGGTCCGGCAGGTGCACGTCGAGCAGCAGCAGGTCCGGCGCGTGCTCGAGCACCGCCGCCCGCGCCGCCCGGGCGGTGTGCACCGGCGGCAGCGCCCGCAGGCCCTGCCGGGTGTCGACCAGGTCGGCGTGCAGCTGCGCCACCCGGAAGTCGTCGTCGACGACGAGCACGGTGCGCTCCTGCTGATCCGGGGTCATCGGTCCTCCTCCTCGAGCGGCGACTCGTCGGGCAGCTCCTCCGGCGGCAGGACCGCGCCCGGCAGCCGCGCGCAGAGCACCGCCCCGGAGGACTCGCCACCGGCGTCCGCCAGCCAGACCTCGCCGCCGCGCCGCGCCGCGACCTCGCGGCAGAGCGGCAGCCCGAAGCCGCGGCCGTGCACGCGGTCGTCTTCCTCGTCCACCGCGCCCGGCCCGCGCGCGAAGAGCGACTCCGGATCCGCGACGCCGTCTCCCGAGTCCGCGACCGTCACGAACAGCGCGTCCCCGTCGTCCAGCAGCTCGACCTCGACGAACCGGACGTCCCGGCTCCCCTCGACCGCCGCGCGCACCGCGTTGTCGACCAGGTTGCCGACCACCGTCGCGACGTCCTCCGGCTCGATCACGGTCCCGCGCACCAGCGTCTCCTCGCCGAGAGTCAGCAGCACGCCGCGCTCGGCCGCCTCGATCCCCTTCGCGCCGACCAGCGCCTGGAGGTAGGGCTCCTGCAGCCGGTCGGCGTGCTGCACCGGGTACTTCAGCGGCCCGCGGGTCAGCACCTCGTCGAGGTACTCGCGCGCCGAGCCGGTCCGGCCGGCGTCGAGCAGCCCGGCCACCACGTGCAGCCGGTTGGCGAATTCGTGCCGCTGCACCCGCAGCGCGTTGGTCATCGCGCCGACCGCGTCGAGCCGCCGGCTGAGCGCGGCGAGCGCCGTACGGTCGCGCAGCACCACCACGACGCCGAGATCGCGGTCGCCGCGGGTGACCCTCCGGATGTCGACGTAGACGATGCGGGAGCGCACGACGAAGCCCTCCTCGCCGGTCCCGCGGGAGGGCTCCGTCGAGGCGAGGGCCGCGGCGATCGCGTCGGCCAGCGGCTGCGGCAGCCCGAGGTCGCCGAGCGCGCGGCCGTGCAGCGCCCGCCCGGTCGGGTCCTCCGAGCCGAGGATCGCCGCGGCGCGGGCGTTGCAGACGCCGACCCGTCCGTCGCGGTCGAGGGCGAGCACCCCCTCGTCGACCCCGTCGAGCACCGCGGCCTGGTCCTGCACCAGAGCGGTGAGCTCCTCCGGAGCGAGCCCGAGGGTGAGCCGCAGCAGCCGGCGCCGGATGAAGACGGAGGCGACGGCCGCGAGCACGAGCCCGGCGAGCGCCGCCGCCAGCACGCCCAGCAGCGCGGTCGGCAGGTCGTCGAAGACGCTGGAGCGGGCGAAGCCGATGCTCACCTCGCCGACCACGCGCGCGCCGTCCGGCCCGTAGACCGGCACCTTCGCCCGCGCGGACTCCCCGAGCGTGCCGGTGCCCCAGGACACCGACTCCCGGCCGGCGAGCGCCTCCTCCGCACTCGTCGAGACCACCTCGCCGAGCCGCTCGGGGTCGGGGTGGGCCAGCCGGATGCCGCGGTCGTCGGTGATCACCACGAAGAGGGCGCCCGTGCGCTCCTCGATCGCCTCGGCGGCGGTCTCGAGTGTCCCGCCCTCCAGCTCGGCCCGGGAGGGCACGGCCGGGTCGGCGGAGGACGCGGCGACCGCGTCGCGCACGTCGGCGTCCTCGGCGACGGTGCGGGCGATGGCGAGCGCCGTCTCCTCCGCCTCGCCCTGCAGCTGCTGCACGCTCAGCGCGGTGACGAGGCCCGCGCAGACCAGGACGGCCGCCGTGACCGTCGCGAGCTGCAGCACGAGCACGTGGGTCGCGAAGCGCATCGAACTCCTCGTCGTCGAGACGGTCGGGCCGGTGGGGACCTTCGGGCCGGTCGGGCTGCGCAGAATGCGCAGAACCCACACTATGCGCAGATCCCGCGCTTATGAGCGATACCCGGGCCGGGCGCCGGTGGCTGCCTAGTGTGTCCACGACCTGGAGAGCCCGCCGCGGGATCCCGGACGCACGACGACGAAGGAGTCAGCAGTGTTGGTAGTACTCGGATTCACGATGATCCTGGCCTTCATGGCCCTGATCATGACCAAGCGGCTCACGCCCATGGTCGCCCTGATCGTCGTCCCGACGATCTTCGGGCTCTTCGCCGGCGCCGGTCTCGGCATCGGCGACATGGTCCTCGAGGCGATCGGCAGCCTCGCCCCCACGGCCGCCCTGCTGATGTTCGCGATCATGTACTTCGGCATCATGATCGACGTCGGCCTCTTCGACCCGCTGATCCGCTTCATCGTCCGCGCGCTCGGCGACGACCCGGCCAAGGTCGTCCTCGGCACGGCCCTGCTGGCCGGCGCGGTCTCGCTCGACGGTGACGGCTCGACCACCTTCATCGTGACCACCGCCGCGATGCTGCCGATCTACCTCCGCCTCGGGATGAATCCCGTGGTCCTCACCTGCGTCGCCGGCCTCGCCAACGGCACGCTCAACATCGTCCCCTGGGGCGGCCCCACGGTGCGCGCCGCCGCGGCGCTGCAGGTCTCGCCGAGCGAGATCTTCGTGCCGATGCTGCCCTCGCTCGCCGTCGGCCTCGCCGTCACCCTCGTCTTCGCCTGGTTCCTCGGACTCGGCGAGCGCCGCCGCCTCGGTTCGCTCGCCCTCGCCGAGCCGATGCTCGAGCAGGAGCTCGTCGGCGCCGGCTCGTCCCGCGGCGGCGCGGCCCGCTCCGGCTCCTCGCGCACCGGCGGCCTCGCCGCCCTCACCGGCGGCATCCGCACCGTCGCCCGCGAGCGCTTCTCCTTCCTGCGCGGCCCGGAGTCGCTGCGCGGCGCCCAGGTCGCCGTCGCCGCCCGCGTCCAGGCCGACGACGCGGACACCGCGATGGCCGACACCATGCTCGACCCCGAGCGCGAGACCCTCCGCCCGAAGCTGATCTGGGTCAACCTCGTGCTGACCCTCGCCGTGATGACCCTGCTGGTCGCCGACGTCCTCCCGCTCCCCTACGTCTTCATGGTCGGCTCCGCGGTCGCGCTGCTGATCAACTTCCCGAAGATGAAGGACCAGGCGTCCGAGATCGTCAAGCACGCGCCGAGCATCGTCGGCGTCGTCTCGATGGTCCTCGCGGCCGGCGTGCTGATCGGCGTCCTCAATGGCACCGGCATGGTCGACGCGATGGCCGAGTGGGTCGTCGACGTCATCCCGCCGGCGCTCGGACCGTTCCTCGCCGTGATCACGGGCGTGCTGAGCATCCCGATGACCTTCTTCATGTCGAACGACGCCTTCTACTACGGCATCCTCCCGGTGCTCTCCGAGAGCGCCGCGCAGTACGGCATCGACCCCGTCGAGATGGCCCGCGCCTCGATCACCGGCCAGCCCGTCCACCTGCAGAGCCCGCTCGTGCCGGCGATCCTGCTGCTGGTCTCGCTCGCCGCGGTCAACCTGGGCGACCACCATCGCAAGGTTCTCTGGCGCGCGGTGATCGTGTCGCTGGTGATGCTGGCGGTCGGCGTCCTGGTCGGAGCGATCCCGTTCGGCTGATCCGCCCGCAGAACGTCAGCCGGGAGGGGCCGTCATCCGCGATCAGCGATGACGGCCCCTCCTGGCTGATGTTCTGCGTCCGCCCCGCCCCCGGTCAGCCCAGCAGCGGCGCCAGGTTCTCCGTCCAGACGTCGAAGCCGAGCTTCACGATCAGCGCCCCGACGACCACGAGGAACGCGATCCGGATGAACCGGCTGCCCTTCGCCACCGCCATCCGCGAGCCGAGGTAGGCGCCCGCCACGTTCGCCAGCCCCATGAACAGCCCGAGCACCCAGATCACGTGGCCGCCCGGCACGAAGTACAGCAGCGCGCCGAGGTTCGTCGCGACGTTGACGATCTTCGCCTTCGCGCTCGCGAGCAGGAAGTCGTAGCCCAGCGCCGTGATCAGCGCGATGATCAGGAACGTCCCCGTCCCCGGTCCGATCAGCCCGTCGTAGAAGCCGATGACGAGCCCGAGCACCCCCGCGGTCACCAGGTGCCGGCGCCCGGCGTGCTTGAGCGCGGTGACAGCGCCCATCGCGGGCCGTGCGATCGTCACCACGGCCACGACGATCAGCGCGACGACGATGATCGGCTTGAACACCGAGGCGGGCAGGAGCCCCGCGAGGTTCGCTCCCCCGTAGCTGCCGGCCAGCGCCACTGCCGCCATGGGCAGCGCCGTCCGCAGGTCCGGCCTCGCCCGCCGGTAGAAGGTGATCGCGCTCGTCGTGGTCCCGAAGATCGAGGCGAGCTTGTTGGTCGCGAGCGCCTGCACGGGTGAGATGCCCGGCACGAGCAGCAGGGCGGGGAGTTGGAGCAGGCCGCCGCCGCCCACCACCGCGTCGATCCAGCCCGCGGCGAACGCGGCCAGGATCATCAGCAGGATGACGGGGAGGGCGAGGTCCTCGGTGAACGTCAGCATCGGTCGGAAGCGTATCCGGCCGCCGCCACCCCCTCGACCCGGGCGTCGCGCCACCCTAGGGTCGGCGGCATGCGATTCGGACTCTTCATCCCCCAGGGCTGGCGCCACGACCTCGTCGGCATCGATCCCGCCGACCAGTGGCGCACCATGCGCGACCTCGCCCAGCACGCCGACGCCGGCCCGTGGGAGTCGGTGTGGGTCTACGACCACTTCCACACCGTCCCGGTGGTGACGGAGGAGGCGACCCACGAGGCCTGGACGCTGATGGCCGCGTTCGCCGCCGCCACCTCGCGGGTGCGGCTCGGCCAGATGTGCACCTGCATGAGCTACCGCAACCCTGCGCACCTCGCCAAGATCGCCACCACCGTCGACATCGTCTCCGGCGGCCGGGTCGAGATGGGCATCGGCGGCGGCTGGTACGAGCACGAGTGGCGCGCCTACGGCTACGGCTTCCCGCCGATCGCCGAGCGCCTCGGTCGGCTCGACGAGGGCGTGCAGATCATGCGCCAGGCCTGGACCGAGGGCGTCTCCACGCTCGACGGCCGCTACTACCAGGTCGACGGCGCGGTGAACCGCCCGCTCCCCCTGCAGGACGGCGGGATCCCGCTCTGGGTGGCCGGCGGCGGCGAGAAGGTGACGCTGCGCATCGCGGCGCAGTACGCGCAGTACACCAACTTCGCGGGCGCTCCGGAGGCGTTCGAGCACAAGAGCGCCGTCCTCCGCGGCCACTGCGAGCGACTCGGCACCGACTACTCCGCGATCACCCGCAGCTCCAACTACAACGTGATGATCGCCGAGACGGAGGCGGAGGTCGCGAAGGGCCTGCAGCGCCTGGAGGAGCGCGTCACCCCCGCGCTCGGCGCCGAGGCGGCCGCGGCGTTCGTCGCCGAGTACCGCAGTCCCGACGCCCTCGCGGTCGGCACCCCCGCGCAGATCGTCGACCGCCTCGGCGACATGCGCGAGCGCGGCATGGACTACGCGATCACGTACTTCCCCGACGCCGCCTACGACCGCTCCGGCCTCGCGCTCTTCGAGCGCGACGTCGTCCCGCACCTGTCCTGACCCGTCCTCCCGCCGCTGGTCAACCGGGACCCGCGGCGGAAGGACGCGCCCAGACCGAGAGCGTCGAGGTCCGGATTCCGGTGTCGACGAAGCCCGCAGCGGAGAAGAGGCGGATGCTCGGCGCGTTCCGCTCGTCGATCCTGGCGAGGACGTCGAGGTCGTCCGACTCGACCGAGCGGAGCACGTACTCGATCAGGCGAGTGCCCAGCCCCCGGCGCTGGTGGGTCGGAGCGACCCCGATCGCGAAGACGATCACGTTCTCCCCGTCGCGGTCGTAGCCGAAGTGGCACGCGGCTGCGAGGGCTCCGTCATCGATGCCGACGATCAGTGCCTCGGAGGCGGGAAGCGGAACCCGCAGCGACCGGAGGTGGGACTGCACCTCGAGTTCCCAGGGGCACGGATGGAAGGTGCCGCGCCCTCCTCTGTACTGGGGACGCGACGGGGTCGCGCAGACGAAGCTCTGCAGGGCGCCCGAGTGCCCGCGATGCGCCTCGACGAGCGGGACGTCGTCAGCGGGCCTCACGCCACTTCGCGAGAGCGCGCTTCTCCGCGCTGCTCAGGACGGGTGAGCCGGCGCCCGAACGATGGCGTGCCGCCAGCGTCTCGCGCTCGCGGTCCGTGAGGCCGTCGTTTCCTCGCTCGACGGACTCACCTGAGGCGGGGCGGACCAGAGGAGACGAGGCGGACATGACTCCCATGGTAGATGTCACGCCGAGCACGGTCGAGGTCGGGCGCAGAACGCCTGTCTCCACCTGCGCACGCGGCTGATCCGGCTCTTCACCCGCGAAGATCAGCGCGCCTACGCCTCGCCCGCGCGGTCCGCAAGTCCCTGCGTCGGGGCGGGCCGCCCGCCTACGGTCGAGGCATGGACGCACAGGACATCCGCTGGAACGACGAAGCCCGCGACAAGATCCTCGAGGACTCGGACAGGGTCCTCCGGGAGGCGGTGCTCGACCTCGCGAAGACCAAGAAGGGCGAGCCCTGGGAGGACGTCTTCGCCGAGCTCAACGCACGACTGAAAGATCAGTTCATCGACTTCGAGCCCGGCCCGGACCTCCGCAAGTACGCCGAGGCTGTCTCCGCGGGAGAGATCGAGTCGTGAGCGCCGACGACGGCGACACCGGCCGAGCCGTGGACCCGGCGCTCGCCGACGAGCTGGCCTCGATCCGCGCCGTCGGCGAGGGCCGCCGCGGCGACGCCGCCGACGAGTCGGACGTCGAGCACGGCGACCCGCAGACCGTCGAGCAGGTCGAGCAGGAGCTCAAGGGCGGCCTCGACCTCGACTGACCGGACTCAGAACGCAGAAGGCCCGCTCCCCTCCAGGGCGCGGGCCTTCCTGCGTGCCGAGCCGACGACGAAGTTCACTCCGCCGGTACAGCGCACGTGCGGTCCGACGCCTTCTGACCGGTGACGCCAGGGAGCGGATCGGCGTCCGGCGCGACGGCGCCGGTCGCGACGGGCGGGGCTGCTTCCGGCACCGCGGGCGATTCTTCGGCGCCGCCCTCCGCCCCCTCGACTCCCTGCGGCGCCGCCGGGGTGAACGGGACGTCGTCGCGCACCTTCGCCATCAGATCAGGGCCGAGCGACGGGTCCGGCACGACCTTCCCGGGGAACTCGGGGTCGCCGGTGCTGCCCGGGTACTGCACGAAGACCAGCCGATCGAGTTCCACGTCCTTCAGCGTGAGGGCGAGCCCGATCAATGTCCGGGGCTCGGTCATCGACGTCGACAGGTGCATCGCGTGCGACGCCGCATGCGCCAGTCCGTACAGGGCGCCGGCGTCCGAGAGCGTGCCGGACGACTTCACCTTCCTCATCAGCGAGGACAGGAACTGCTGCTGCGACGAGATCCGGGCCAGGTCGCTGCCGTCCCCGACGCCATGCCGCGTCCGCAGGAACGCGAGCGCTGTCGCACCGGAGACCGTGCTCGTCCCGGCGGGGAGATCGAGCCCCGAATCCGTGTCCCGCACGGCTCCCGTCAGGCAGATGTCGACGCCGCCCACCGCGTCGCTCATCTCGATGACACCCTGGAAGGAGATCCAGCCGGCGTAGGGGATGTCCAGTCCGGTCAGCTGCTCCACCGAGCGGTTGACGCAGGCGAGCCCGCCGGCCGAGAACGTGGAGTTCAGCGGCACGTCGCCCTCCCCCGCCGTGACGACCCCCGTCTCCGGATCGGTGCAGTCGGGCCGGTTGACGAGGAGGTCGCGGGGCAGCGAGACGACGACCGCGCTCCGGTGGTCGCGCGCGACGTGCAGGAGGATGTTGACGTCGTTCAGCGTCGCGTCCCTGCCGCCATACTCGTCGCCCTGCGCCGCATCGTTGTCCGCCCCGACGACGAGCAGGTTGAAGCCGCCCTCCACCTCGCCGATCGGACGCGGCGTCGCCGACGCGGACAGTGCCGCTCCGACGTCGAGATCGACGGCGTTCTCCGCGACGGTGCGGCCGATGCTCGCCGCCGCGATGGCGCCCACGGACCCGCAGCCCACGACGAGCACGGCGACCACGGAGACCGCGACCCTCACCACATCCCGCGCCGCGGACCTTCGGCGCAGCCGGCCGTGCCGGACCGGCACCGCACTCGAGCGCCTCACAGGCGGCGACTCCGTCGCTTCCGAGCGCTTCCGCGCGACCGCCACTCGACCGCATCTGCGTCAGAAGCCGGAACTCGAACGAGGGCCCAGCCGTCCGGGTACTTCTGCCTCATGCTCCGTACTTGTTGTTGAGTGCCTGAGCGATGTCCCGGTAGTCCTCCGGGCCGAGCGAGCCGTTGACCGTCGCGCGGCCGCTGCCGTAGTGACCGCCGAAACGCTCGAGCCCCCGGGTCGTCTCCTGATCCAGGACGCCGGGGAAGGACCCGGAGGAGTAGAAGAGCTGGCCTTTGAGATGCCTCTCCACGCCGACCCAGCTATTGCGCCCGAGGTCTCCATCGATCGGGCCGCTGTAGCCGCCATCGGCGGCGTAGCACTGGAGGAGCTTCCAGAAGTTCGTTCCGGGGACGCCATCGGATTCCGTCGACGTCCTCGGAAGTTGACGATTGCAGACCGACGGCGCCGCTTCCGCAGGTGTGCCTGCACCGACGGGGACTGCCACGGCGATGATCGCGGCGAGGACGGTCTTCTTGAGCGGTGAACGGAATGACATCTTTGCCCGATCCTGGTCAGCAGCCGGCGGGTTCGAGTCCTCCCCCACCACGGGAGAAAGCTCCCGCTCGAAAAGGAATACCATCTGCGTATGGTTCCTTCGAGTGCTGTCGCGAAACGCGGCTTGTAAAGGCGAACCCCGCGCTGGGCGCGATTCGCGCCGGCGACGAGAACGCAGGAAGGCCCGCTCCCCGGTGAGGGAGGGGGCCTTCCTGCGTGTGCGGGTGACTACGCCGAGAGGCGCTCGTAGTCGGTGTAGCCCTCGGCGCCGCCGCCGTAGACGGTCTCCTGGACGAGCTCGTTCTCGGGGTGGCCGCCCTGCCAGCGCTCGACGAGGTCGGGGTTGGCCATGACCGGACGGCCCACCGCGACGGCGTCGGCGTGGCCGTCGCTGATCAGCGCGGTCGCCTCCTCGCGGGAGGTCGGGCTGCCGAAGCCGCTGTTCGCGACGAAGACGCCGCCGAAGCGGGTGCGCAGGTCCTGGACCAGCTCGCCGGCGGGCTCGGCGTGCAGGACGCTGAGATAGGCGAGGCCCAGCGGCGCGAGGCCGTCGACGACCGCCTCGTAGGTGGCGCGCACGTCGGCCTCGTCGGTCTCGACGACGTCCTGGATGTTGTGCGCGGGCGAGAGGCGGATGCCGACGCGGCCGGCGCCGATCTCCTCGGCGACCGCGCGGGTGACCTCGACCACGAACGCGGCACGGGCGGCGGGGCTTCCGCCGTAGGCGTCGGTGCGGACGTTCGAGACCGGCGAGAGGAACTCGTGCAGCAGGTAGCCGTTGGCTCCGTGCACCTCGACGCCGTCGAAGCCGGCGTCGACGGCGCGGCGGGCACCGGCGACGAACTCGTCGCGGACGGTGGCGAGCTCCTCGGTGGTCAGCGCGTGCGGGACCGGGAACGGCTTCTTCTCGCCGCTCGGGACGCGGACCTCGCCGTCGATCGCGACGGCGCTCGGCGCGACGATGCGGTCGGTGCCGGTGACGTCGGTGTGCGTGACGCGCCCGCCGTTCATGACCTGCATGACGATGCGGCCGCCGGCGGCGTGCACGGCGTCGGCGACGCCCTTCCAGCCCTCGGCCTGCTCGGCGGTGACGATGCCGGGCTGGCCCGGGTACGCCTTCGACTCGGCGCTCGGGAAGACGCCCTCGCTGATGATCAGGCCGAGGGAGGCGCGCTGGGCGTAGTGCTCGGCGATGAGGGCGCCGGGGACGCCCTGCTCGTCGGCGCGCAGGCGCGTCATCGGCGCCATCACGAGGCGGTTCGGCAGCTCGAGGTCGCCGGCGGAGAGGGGGGAGAAGGGATCCACGGATCGCCTTTCGATCGGAGAGCGGGGGGAGGGCGCGTCACCGTTCCCGGGACGCACCCCGGAGGCAACGACGCCCGCGCCGCGCGCATTCCGCCTCCCGGCGTTCTCCCACCCACGGTGCGCCGGGACGGGCGCGAACATGCTGGTCGAGTAGCCGCGGAGCGGCGTATCGAGACCCGACGCCGTCAGCAGAGAAGCCTGCAGACCGGCCCGCTGACACCGGCGGATCTCGATACGCCCGCTGCGCGGGCTACTCGATCAGCATGCAGAGGAGCACGACGCGACAGCACCTCACGCCATCCGGGACGGCCGCTCGTCGCCCGGCCTACAGTCCTGCTGTTCCCTGCGCCGGATGAAGGAGACGAGCAGATGTCCGCAGAGCTCACCGAGTTCACGATCGGCGTCCTGGCCGATGACGAGACCGTCGAGAGGATGCGTCTCGCTCTGCTCGCGGTACTCGAGAACGGCGAGTTCCGCGACCTGCCCTGGACGTTCTCCGTCTCGCCCGATCCGGACCTGCGCGGCCGGTAGGGTCACCTGCTCGTCGAGGCGGCGGTCGGAGCCGCCGACACGGACGGCCCCCGCTCGAATCGAGTGATCGCGCGAGTCATGCCGGTCGAGTAGCCGCGGAGCGGCGTATCGAGACCCGCCGTCCTCAGCAGGGTGGCCTGCAGACCCGCCTGCTGGCGCCGGTGGATCTCGATGCGCCCGCTGCGCGGGCTACTCGATCAGCACGGACGCTCCGTCACGCACTCCCCCGCTCTCCCCCTCGCGGACAGCCCTCGCTCGGGTGACACCCGGGCTGTCTACACTCGGGAGGCGAACGACGAGGGAGTGCGCGATGCCGAACGATTCATCCCCGACGAGGGCCGCGGCCCGCCGGGGCGCCCGCCGATCGCCGATCGCAGCGCTCCTCGCCCTGCTCGCCGCCGCCGCACTCGCGCTCGTCCCTGCCGCCGGCGCCGCGGCCGAGCCGCCCGCGACGCTCGGCTCCTCCGTCGTCCTCGACTCGGCCGGAGTCCTCAGCTCAGCGGACATCGGCGACATCGAGACCGCCTCCGCCCAGCTCTACCAGGAGCACAGCGTCCAGCTCTTCGTCGCCTACGTCGACACCTTCACCGGCACGACCGGCGACGAGCGCTGGTCGGACGCGACCGCGGAGCTCAACGGACTCGGCACGAACGACGTCCTCCTCGCCGTCGCGGTCGAGTCCCGGCAGTACCAGGTGTCCGTCGACAACGGCTTCGCCCTCGACGCCGGCCAGGTGTCCGCACTGGAGACCGACGACATCGAGCCCCAGCTCGTCGACGGCGACTGGGCGGGGGCCGCGGTCGCCGCCGCCCAGGGCATCGGCACCCGCCTCGACGCCCCGAGCGCGGGCGAGTCGCTCGGCTCCGGCCTCCTGGTCGTCCTCGCCGTGCTCGCCGGGCTGGTCGTCGTCGGCGTGATCGTGTGGCTCCTCGTCCGCCGCGCGCGCCGCCGGAAGGCCGCCGAGGCCGTGGAGGCGTCGATCGACGAGCTCGCCACCCGCGCCGGCTCCGCCCTCGTGCACGCGGACGACGCCGTGCGCACCAGCGAGCAGGAGGTCGGCTTCGCGGAGGCGCAGTTCGGCTCGGACGCGACCGGCCCCTTCCGCGAGGCGCTCACGACCGCGAAGCGGCTGCTCGGCGAGGCCTTCGCCCTCCAGCAGCGGCTCGACGACGCGGAGCCGGAGACCGACCAGGAGCGCCGCGACGGCTACGGCCGCATCCTGCAGCTCTGCGCCGACGCCGAGCAGGTGCTCGACGAGAAGGCCGAGGCCTTCGAGGAGCTCCGCGCCCTCGAGAAGAACGCCCCGGAGGTGGCCGCCCGGCTGACCACGCGCACCGCGGAGGTCCGGGCCCGCCTCTCCCCCACCCGCGCCCTGCTCGCCGTCCTGTCCACCCGCTACGCCCCGACCGCGATCGACGACGTGGAGGACGACGCCGACCAGGCCGAGGACCGCCTCCGCTTCGCCGACGACCAGGTGACCGAGGCGCGGACGGCGCTCACCGCCGACGACTCGGGCCGCGCGGCCGTGCTCCTGCGCGCCGGCCAGCAGGCGGCCGAGCAGGCCTCGGGCCTCCTCGACGCCGTCGCCACCCGCTCCACCGATCTGCAGGAGGCCGAGCGCACCCTCGCCGGGCGGGTCGCCGAGATCCGCGCCGACGTCGCCCAGGGCCGCACGATCGTGGCGGCGGGCGACTCCGCCGACGCCGCGAGCGCACCCCTCGTCGCGAACGTGCAGTCCGCGGTCGCCACGACGGAGGCCGCCCTCGACTCGGTGGAGCGCGACGCCGCCGCGAGCCCGCGCGACCCGCTCGCGCTCCTGGAGCGCCTCACCGCAGCCGACGCCACCATCGACGCCGCGGTCGGCGGCTACCGAGACGCGCAGGCGCAGCGCGAGCGCCAGCGGGCCGCCCTCGCCGCCGAGATCGGCGCCGCCCGCAGCCGCGTCTCCGCCGCGGAGGACTTCATCGCCGCCCGGCGCGGAGCCGTCGGCTCCCAGGCGCGCACCCGTGTCGCCGAGGCCGCGCGCTCGGCCGAGTACGCCGCGCAGATCGCGGCCACCGACCCGGCCGAGGCGCTCGCCTCCGCCCAGCGCGCCTCCGCCCTCGCGCAGCAGGCACTCCAGGCCGCCCGCTCCGACGCGAGCGCCTACTCCGCCCCCGGCCTCAGCGGCGGCTACGGCGGCAACACGACCGGCGCCTTCCTCGGCGGCATCCTCGTCGAGTCGCTCCTCGGCGGCGGCGGCCGGCGCTCCGGCTACCGTTCCGGCGGCTTCGGCGGCGGCGGCTTCGGGGGCGGTGGCGGCTTCGGCGGCGGCGGCTCCCGTCGCTCCTCCGGGGGCGGCTTCGGCGGCGGTGGCGGTGGAGGCCGTCGCGGCGGCGGCGGACGCTTCTGACCCGCTCCGGACCACTCGCTCGACCCGACGACCCCGCGCACAGACCCCGGGCCCGCATCCGCTCGGCCCCCGCCCGCAAGCACCTCACCCAAGGAGAGACAGCATGGCCCAGAAACAGTCGATCTTCGGCCGCATCGCGCAGCTCGCGAAGGCCAACATCAACGCGCTCCTCGATCAGGCCGAGGACCCGCAGAAGATGCTCGATCAGATGGTCCGCGACTACACCGACAGCATCCGCGACGCCGAGGCCGCCATCGCGCAGACGATCGGCAACCTGCGCCTGCTCGAGGACGACTACCGCGAGGACGTCCAGAACGCCGACGAGTGGGGTGGCAAGGCGCTCGCCGCGAGCCGCAAGGCCGACGAGCTGCGCACCTCCGGCAACGCCGGCGACGCCGACAAGTTCGACGCGCTCGCCAAGGTCGCCCTGACCCGCCAGATCCAGTCGGAGAAGGAGGCGAAGGACGCCGAGCCGACCATCGCCTCGCAGACCGAGGTCGTCGACAAGCTCAAGTCGGGCCTCAACCAGATGCGCGAGAAGCTCAACCAGCTCTCGTCCAAGCGCGACGAGCTGATCGCGCGCTCGAAGACCGTCGAGGCCCAGTCGCAGGTCCAGGACGCGATCAAGAGCATCGACATCATGGACCCGACCAGCGAGGTCAGCCGGTTCGAGCAGAAGATCCGCCGTGAGGAGGCCCGCGTCCGCGGCGCCGAGGAGCTCGCCTCCTCGAGCCTGGACGCGCAGTTCGAATCGCTCGAGGACCTCGGCGAGATGACCGAGGTCGAGGCGCGCCTCGCCGCCCTCAAGTCGGGCCGTCCGCAGGACTCGATCGGCTCCTGACCGGGCGGAGAGCTCCGGGCCGACGATCGCCTGGTCGGCCCGGAGTTCTCCTCATCGCATACCCCCTCCGGCATGCCTCTCGAAGACTGGCAATCGCCCTGATGCGGGGCTGCGCGGCACCCCATAGTGTTGACCTCGGTCGCCCCGGAACCCGGTTGGCCGCAGCCTCGTCCGGCCCCTACCGACGCGGTGAACACCATGAGCGGACCCGGACCTCCCGGGGATCGCTCACCGAGCGGCCGTCGACGAGGACGGCCACCCCGAACGAGCGAGGCGCCGATGAGCACCCCCACCGCACTGACCGACGGAAACGTCCCCACCGCCCCCCGGGTCGAGACCTCCCCCCGGGTCCAGGCCTCCCCCCGCGTGATCCGCACCCGCCCCCGCGGCGAGGGCAACACGAACCCGACGACCGAGTACTCCGGTCTGCTGAGCACCGTGCGCGACGCCGGGCTCCTCCGCCGCCGCCGCGGCTTCTACTACATCCTCTTCTCCGTGCTGACGCTCGCCCTCGGCGGCATCGTCACCGGCTTCGTCCTGCTGGGCGACTCCTGGTTCCAGCTGCTGCTCGCCGCCGCGCTGGGCATCGTCCTCACCCAGTTCGCCTTCCTCGCGCACGAGGCCTCGCACCGCCAGGTGTTCGAGTCCGGCAAGGCCAACGACGTCGCCGGCCGCACGCTCGCGAACCTCGTCGTCGGCATCAGCTACTCCTGGTGGATGAACAAGCACAGCCGCCACCACGCCAATCCGAACGTGCTCGGCAAGGACCCGGACATCGTCCGCGACGTCGTGTCGTTCACCCCGGAGGACGCGGCCCGCTCGCGCGGCGCCTACGCCTGGCTCACCCGCCGTCAGGGCTACGCCTTCTTCCCGCTGCTGCTGCTCGAGGGCATCAACCTGCATCTGCACGGCTTCCGCACCGTCTTCGGCAAGGGCAAGGTCGACAAGCGCTGGGTCGAGATCTCGATGCTCGTCGCTCGCGTCGGCCTGTACCTCGCCGTCGTCTTCTGGGCGCTGCCGCTCGGCATGGCCTTCGCCTTCGTCGGCGTGCAGATGGCCGTCTTCGGCCTCTACATGGGTGCCTCGTTCGCCCCGAACCACAAGGGCATGCCGATCCTGCCCAAGGAGGCGCGCGTCGACTTCCTGCGCCGCCAGGTCCTCACCTCGCGCAGCATCCGCGGCAACTGGTTCAACGACTACTTCATGGGCGGCCTGAACTACCAGGTCGAGCACCACCTCTTCCCGAACATGCCCCGCCCCGCCCTGCGCGAGGCCCAGGTCATCGCCAAGGAGTACTGCGCGACGCACCAGATCCCCTACACCGAGACCTCGCTGCTCGAGTCGTACGGCATCGTCGTCCGCTACCTCAACCGCGTGGGCCTCTCGGCCGGCGGCGACCCGTTCGACTGCCCCGCCGCGGGCGCCTACGGGCGCTGAGCCGCCGCTCCGCACTGCACGAACGACGAAGGCCCTCCCCTCCGAGAAGGAGGAGGAGGGCCTTCGCCGTTCCGCTCGTCAGTTCGCGGAGCAGAGGATCAGCGTGCTCGACACGTTCGCCGCCGTCTTCGAGCCGGTCCCGCTGTAGCCGGAGGGCAGCGTCGAGACGGCGTTCAGCTGGAAGGCGACGCTGATCGAGAGCGTCGTGCGGACGGCGATGGTCGCTCCCGCTGCCAGCGGGGCGGTCAGGGTGATCTGACGGGACGTGTTGCTCAGCACGGCCACGGAGGCCGTGCCTCCCGAGACCGAGAAGACGCCGATGTTGGCGACCCCGGAGCCGGTGATGATGATGGTCGTGCCGGTCGGCAGCGGCTCCGTGGGGCCCGCCTGCAGCAGGAAGCCGGGGCCGAGCAGACCGAGGGTGCCGCAGGTGCCGCGGAGCGCGTACGCGCCGAGATCGACGATCGACGCCGCAGCGGACGGGGTGGCGACGGCGACGGCGACGACCGGCACGGTCCACGCGGCGGCGGCGGTGACGGAGCGGCGGGTGACCAGGCGGTCGGAATCGGAGCGGGGCGAGGAGTCGTGGGTCACGGTGTGGCCTTCCGGTCGGAGGTGCGCGGACTTCGGCGCCACACCGGCGACGGTGACGGGTGGTCCGGCTCGATGCTCGCGAGAGGCGCAGGACGGCGCCAGCGCCCGGAGCCTGTCCCCCGTCAGTGGGACGGCGTCCGGTCGGCAGCCGCTTCCGGGCGAGACGCAAGGGGCTTCCGGGCGCGGAGGAGGCGTCCTAGCGTTGACCCATGAGCAGCTCCGAGAACGACATCGAGACCACCCCCGTCGACCCCGAGGAGACCACCGGCACGGCCGGCACCGGGAACCCCGCCGGACTCGACGAGGTCGGCAGCCCGTCCCCCGATGGACCCGACGGCGTCGATGCCGCGGGCGAGGAGCAGAACCCGCCCTTGCCCGACTGGGGACCCACCGACGGCGTCCACGGCACCGACGCGGAGACCGCCGACGGCACCGACGCGTCAGGCACCGCCGGTCACTGACCGCCCCTCCGCAGGGCCCTCGCACCTCCCCTCCGGCACCGCGCCGGCCGGGAAGCGCGGGGGCCCTGCGCCGTCCCTCCGTGTTCGCCGGAACGTCGCCGGAGGCCCACGCCGGCGGCCCTACACTGGCGCAATGCAGCCGAACGAACGCGCTCTCCGCGTGATCTCCTACAACCTCCGGGAGCACCGGGCGCACGGCGAGATCGCCCCTCTCGCCGCCCGGCACGACGTCGACGTCCTCTGCCTCCAGGAGTGCGACACCACGAAGCTCCCCCAGGAGCTCGGCGATCTGCGGCTCGCCTCGGTGACCGCGCGCAACCGCCTCGGGCTCGCCGTCTACTATTCGCACGCCCGCTTCGAGCTCCTCGGCAGCGCCGCGTTCGAGCTCAGCAAGTCGATGCACGACCGGGTGATGTCCCCCGCTCACGAGCGTCTGCTCGCCGTCCGGCTCGAGGACCGCGAGGGCGGATCGATCGCCGTCTCGTCCTTCCACGCGGCCCCGCTCTCGGCCGGCAACGCGCTGCGCCGGAAGCAGATCGGCGAGGCGCTCGACCGCCTCCGCGACTACGCCCCGGACACCCCGTCGCTGATGGTCGGCGACTACAACTACCCCTGGTTCTTCCGCGGACTCGACCGCAAGATGACGCGGAACGGCTACCTCGTGTCGCGCAGTGATTCTCCGACCTACGCGCGCTACCGCTACTTCAGCGGGCACTTCGACTTCGCGATCAGCGACTCGGTGCGGATCGAGCGGGTCTCGACCCTGCCGCAGGGCGTCTCGGACCACCTCCCGGTGCTGGTCGACGCGCACTACGACGTGCGCGCCGCATGACCGGTCGGGCTCCCAGGGGCCGCCTCGGTAGGCTCGTCGAGTGACGACCCTGATCCTCGCCCGGCACGGAGAGACCGTCTGGCACGCCGAGAACCGCTACGCGGGCTCCTCCGACATCGCGCTGACCCCGCTCGGCCAGGACCAGGCGGCGACGCTCGCCTCCTGGGCCGTCGACGCCGAGCTCGACGCGGTGTACTCCTCCACCCTCGTCCGCGCCGTGCGCACCGCCGTGCCCGCCGCCCGGGCCGCCCACCTCGAGGTCCAGCTCGACCCGGCCCTCGTCGAGGTCGACTTCGGCCAGGGCGAGGGGCTGACGAACGCCGAGATGGAGAAGCGCTTCCCCGACGAGTACCGCGCCTGGGTGGCCGCGCCCGCGATCCAGCCGATGCCCGGCGGCGAGTCCGGCCTCGACGCCGTCGCCCGCGCCAACACGGCGCTCGCCCGCATCCACCGCGACCACCCGGACGGCCGCGTGCTCGTCGTCGCGCACGGCACCCTCATCCGGCTGCTGCTCTGCGCCTACCTCGGCATCAATCCCGAGACCTACCGGCACACCTTCCCCTCGGTCGACAACGTCTCGCTGACGACCCTGCTCTGGGACGAGACCGGCGTCGGCCTGCTCGGCTACAACGTCCCTCCCGTGCAGAAGCAGCGGCGCTCGAGCTGAACGCCGTCCCGCCCGCCCGGGCGAGCGCGGGATCGATCGGACTCGTGCTCGGCTCGATCGCGAGCGTGCAGCTCGGCGCGTCCTTCGCCGTCCTGCTCTTCCCCGCCGCCGGGCCGATCGGCACGGTGACCCTGCGCCTGGTCTTCTCCGCGCTGGTGCTGCTCGTCGTCTGCCGGCCGCGGATCCGCGGCTACTCGCGCTCGGACTGGGCCACCGTCGGCGCCTACGGCCTCGCGCTCGGCGGGATGAACGCCTGCTACTACGAGGCGATCGCCCGGATCCCGCAGGGCGCGGCGGTGACGCTCGAGGTGCTCGGTCCGCTGGTGCTGTCGGTGATCGCCGGGCGGAGCCTCGTCAGCCTGCTCTGGGCGGCCCTCGCCCTCGGCGGCGTGGTCGTGCTCTCGCAGGGCGGCTTCTCCTCGCTCGACCCCGTCGGCGTCGCCTTCGCGCTCGGCGCGGCGGCGCTCTGGGCCACCTACATCGTCTTCGCCGGGCGCACCGGCGGGCGCTTCCCGCGACTCGACGGCCTCGCACTCGCGCTGACCGCCGGCGCGATCGTGTCGCTGCCGTTCGGCATCGCCACCGCCGGGCCCGCGCTCGTGCTGCCGCCGGTGCTGCTGCTCGGACTCGCGGTCGCCGTGCTGTCGTCCGCACTGCCCTACGCGCTGGAGCTGCTGGCGCTGCGGCGCCTGCGCTCGTCGACCTTCTCGATCCTCATGGCGCTGGCGCCCGGCGCCGCCGCGCTCTCGGGGTTCCTGGTGCTGGGCCAGCGGCTGACCGCGATCGAGGCGGTCGGCATCGCCCTCGTCGTCGCGGCGAGCGTCGGCGCGGTGCGCACCGCCCGTCGGACCTGACACGCCCGTCCCGCTGCCGTCGCGGAACGACGGGAGGCGGAGGCCAGGCCGGGGCGCGGGAGCCGCCCTTTCGGGTCGGGCGGCCGATCGGACCAGGTCACCGTACGCGTCGTGTCCCCGGCCTGGTCTGCCTCCGACGGTACTGAGCGCCGCCCGTCCCGCCAAGCTGTCGCGAACGGTGTGGCCACAACGGGGGGGGGATCGGCGGACCGGGGTCTCGATACGCCGCTGCGCGGCTACTCGACCAGCATGCTCCTCAACGACTGCAGGCACTCATGCCCGGTCGATCCCGGCTGCACGCACTTATTCCGGTCGATCCCGGCGCGCGCATTCATGCTGGTCGAGTAGCCCCGGAGGGGCGTATCGAGACCCACCGTCACCAGCAGGGCGGGTCTGCAGACCCGCGTTCTGACGATGGTGGATCTCGATACGCCCGCTGCGCGGGCTACTCGATCAGCATGGGGAGCGCCCGCTTCCGGTCCACTCCATCACCATGAGGGCGCCCGCTGCGCGGGCTGCTCGATCAGCATGCAGCGGGCCAACTCTTTTGTTAGGCTAACTATGTGACTCCTGCCGACACCGATCTCCCCGCCCTCGCCGGCGAGACGCGCATCGCCGTGGGCCGGCTCGGCCGCCGCCTGCGCCAGGAGAAGGCGGAGCACGAGCTCAGCGACGCGCAGTTCGGCGTCCTCGCCCTCCTGCACCGGGAGGGACCGCGCACCCTCGGCGAGCTGGCCGAGGCGGAGCGCGTCCGTCCGCCCTCGATGACCCGCACCGTCGGCTGCCTCGCCGACGACGGACTCGTCGAGCGCCTCGCCGATCCGGCCGACGGCCGCGTCACCCGCATCCGCGCGACCGCGCGCGGCTCCGAGCTGGTCCTCGACGTCCGGCGCAGCCGCGACGCCTGGCTCATCGCCCGCCTCCGCGAGCTCGATCCCGCCCAGCGCCGGCTGCTGCACGACGCCGCCGCGCTCCTGCGCGAGGTGGCGGACCGATGAGCGCGATGTTCCGCTCGCTCGCGGTGCCGAACTACCGCATCTGGTTCGCCGGGGCGATGGTCTCCAACATCGGCACCTGGATGCAGCGCACGTCCCAGGACTGGATCGTCATCAACGATCTGACCGACCACGACGCGACCGCGCTCGGCGTGACGATGGCACTGCAGTTCGGCCCGCAGCTGCTGATGGTCCCCTTCTCCGGCTTCATCGCCGACCGCTTCGACCGCCGGAAGCTCCTGATGGCGACGCAGGCCGCGATGGCCGTCCTCGGCCTCGCGCTCGGCCTGATCGTCGTGACCGGGATCGTCCAGCTCTGGATGGTCTACGTCTTCGCGCTGCTCCTGGGCTTCGCCGCCGCGATCGACGCTCCGGTGCGCCAGACCTTCGTCTCCGCGCTGGTCGAGGAGCGCGACCTCTCCAACGCGGTGTCGCTGAACTCGGCCTCCTTCAACTCCGCGCGGATGATCGGCCCGGCCCTCGCGGGCGTGCTGATCGCGGCGGTCGGCTCCGGCTGGGTCTTCCTCCTCAACGCGGCGAGCTTCATCGCGGTGCTGGTCTCGCTGCGCTTCCTGCACCGGGAGCAGCTGCGCTCCGCCCCGCGCGCGACCCGCGGCCCCGGCGCGCTGCTCGAGGGCTTCCGCTACGTCTCGCGGCGGCCGGACATCCTGGTCGTGCTCTCGATCGTCTTCCTGATCGGCACCTTCGGCCTCAACTTCCCGATCTTCGCGTCGACGATGGCGACGGTCGAGTTCGACATGGGTGCCAGCGAGTTCGGCCTGCTCTCCTCCGCCATCGCCGTCGGCTCGGTCGTCGGCGCCCTGCTCTCGGCCCGTCGCGACCGCCCGCGACTGCGCCTGATCGTCGGCGCCGCCGCTGCCTTCGGTGTCGCGCTCGCCCTCGCCGGCCTGATGCCGACCGTCTGGGCCTTCGCGATCCTGCTGCCCTTCGTCGGCATCGCCGCGCAGACGCTGATGACCTCGGCCAACGGCTACGTCCAGCTCTCGACCACGCCGGAGATGCGCGGCCGGGTGATGGCGCTCTACATGGCGATCTTCATGGGCGGCACCCCGATCGGCGCCCCGCTGATCGGCTGGGTCGCGAACGCCTACGGCCCGCGCTGGGCGATGCTGGTCGGCGCCGCCTCCGGAGCGCTCGCCGCCGGTGTCGGCGTCGGCTGGTACCTGCGCACCCGCCGCCGCGCCCGCGCCGGCGAGCCCGCCGCCCAGGAGGAGGTCGCCCTCGTGACGACCCCCGCCCTCACGCCTCGCGCGTGATCTCCACCCGGACGAACAGCTTCGAGGCGTGCTACTCGGCTCGCGACGAGGGCCTCCCTCGTCCCTAGGCGCGTTCCGCTGCGTCTCGCATCCGCTGATACTGCTCGGGCGGGACCGACTCCAGGATCCGGCGCACACCGTCTCGTCCCGCGAGCGGCCTCACGGCAGCGAAGACGGCCGCACCGTGCAGGTCCTCGTGAGCACGGTGCTGCAGATGGAGCTTCGATTCCCCGGTGAACGCGCGCCTGAGGGTCGGCGACAGGGTCAGCGGGACCCAGGCGTTCCGTTCGACCTCGGTCACCAGGAGCTGGCGCTCGATCCCGCGAGTCACCGCCGCGGCGACCCAGTCGGCGAACTGGACGTTCGCGCTGAGCGCGCTGTCGACGTGCATGGGGGGCTCCACGATCCGCCTCATCTCGGGGTGCTCGCCCGCTCGTCCGAGGATGTGTCCGTACATGAGCGGCAATCGCTTCGCGCGGTCCTTCTCGTTGATCTGGTCGATCATGACGAGGAGCTGCTGATCTCTGCGATCGGAGTAGGTGCAGAGCCGGTTGAGGGCCTCCCGCATGGCCCTGGTCTCGCGATCGTCCTTGTCGAGATGCGTCTGCTTCGGCGTCCCGATCGGCTTCTCGTCGGCGTAGAAGAACAAGGCCCCACCGAACCTCTCGCAGAGGTGACGGACCAGGCCGTTGAAGACTCGGATCTGCTCCGGATGGTGCTGGGCGGTGAAGGAGTGGAAGATCTCCGAGCCCTTCTTCTCCCACCGCCCCGGATGCTCCGCGCGCGCGATGTCCGGAGCGAAGACGGTCCGCTTCTCGCGATCGAAGAGCTGTCCGAAGCGGCGCGCGGCACCGTCCGGCACGATGAAGCCGGCATACCCGAACGCAGGACTGGTCCTGAACCGAGGGTCCGTCTTCGAGACGAACGCACCGGTCTCGCCGATCTCATCGATGTAGGCCAGCAGCATCCGACGAGTATCCGCCAACGCAGAAACCCACGCGCAAGGCGTGGGTTTCTCGAATTGGCGCTCTGAGGAACTCTTTCATCCCCCGCTACCGGTGATCACGCTAGCACCCGCGTTTCGCGCATCGCCATCGGGGCGCATCGCCGCTCTCGCAGCCCATCCGTACTGGCGCGGAACACAGCCTCCGAGCACCCCGCCCTCACGCCTCGCGCGTGATCTCCACCCGGACGAACAGCTTCGAGGAGTGCGGGCCGGCGTAGACGCCGCGGAGAGGCGCGATGTCGTTGTAGTCGCGGCCGCGGCCGACGATCACGTGGCGGTCGCCGATGTCGATCAGGTTGGTCGGGTCGTAGCCGCGCCAGGCGCCGCCGCAGAACCACTCGACCCAGGCGTGCGACTCGCCGACGACGGTCTCGCCGATCGCCGCGTTCGGCTTGGGGTGCAGGTAGCCGGAGACGTAGCGCGCGGGGATGCCCGTCGAGCGCAGCGCGCCCAGGACGATGTGGGTGATGTCCTGGCAGACGCCCTCGCGGGCGGTCCACGACTCGGTCGCCGTCGAGTGCACGCCGGTGACGCCCTGGCGGTAGGTCATCTCCCGGCCTATGGTCTCGGCGATCGACAGGGCCGCGTCGCACGGACCCTCCGCCGCGTCGGCCAGCCGGCGGGCGAGCTCGACCAGGTCCTCGGGCGGCGCCGTGCGGTTGGTCTGCTTGAGCTGCTCGACGTACTCGGTGAGCGTCTGGACCTGGTCGTCCAGCTGCTCCCAGCCGACGGGGTGGTCGGGGTGCGCCTTCGGCCGGATCTCGACGAGCGAGGTCGCGGTGAGCGAGAGCTCCTGGTGCGGATCGAGCACGTCGAACGACGAGACCCGGGTGCCCCAGTAGTCGGTGTAGGTGTGCGCGGAGGTGACCGGGCGGATGACGAGGTTCGACGAGAGCACGAGCTGCCCGTCCGAGGACGCCGGGAGCATCCTCGCCTCGTTGTAGGAGGCGACGACGTCGCCCCGGTAGGTGAACCCTGTCGTGTGCGTGATGCGCAGCCTGCTCACAGCGCCTCCCCGATCCAGCTCGGCATGACGTTGGTGGGGAAGTAGCGCTGGCGGATCGCCTCGGAGGCCGACGACGTCGCCTCCTGCACGCTGTCCATGTGCCGGGGCAGGTCCTCGAGGATCTCGGCGATCGGCCGGTACTCCAGCTCGCTGCGGATCTGGCCGAGCACACGCTGGGCGTCGCCGGTGTGGCCGACGCGGCCGGTGCGCGGCTCGATGTCGCGCATGCACATCTCCGCACGCGAGACCGAGAAGAGGATCGAGCGCGGGAAGAGGCGGTCGAGCAGCAGGAACTCCGCCGCGTTGCGGGCGCTCGGCACGCCGCGATAGGTGCGGAGGTACGCCTCGTACGCGCCGCAGGAGCGCAGGATCGTGGTCCAGGACGGGCCGCTCGCCTCGGTCAGCGACCGCGTGGCCAGCAGCCGGGCCGTCATGTCGGCCCGCTCGATCGAGCGGCCGAGGGTGAAGAACTGCCAGGCCTCGTCGCGCGAGGTGGCCGACTCGATGATGCCGACGGCGAGCGCCGAGCGCTCGCGCACCCAGCCGAAGAACTCCGACACCCGCTCCCCCGTGACCCGGCGGGGCATCCGGGTGCGCGTGGTGTTCAGGCACTCCCACAGCTCGGTCGAGACGATCTCGCGGGCACGGCGGGCGTTCTCGCGGGCGGCACCGAGCGAGTAGGCGATCGAGGCGGGGTTCGTGCGGTCGATCGCGAGGATGGTCAGAACATCCGCGCGGGTGACCTCCTTCATGTCGTCCGGGGCGGTGGACCCCATCACCGACAGCAGCGAGCGGCAGGCGGTGTCCTCGTCGATCCACGGGTCCTCGAGCAGGAGCTGCAGGTGGACGTCGAGGATGCGGGCGGTGCCGTCGGACCGCTCGATGTAGCGGCCGATCCAGAACAGCGACTCGGCGATCCGGGAGAGCATCAGGCGTCCTCCCCTGCGGCGAGCGTCTGCTGCTGCTGCTGCTGGTCCTGGTCGTGGTTGGCCGCGTCCTGCGGCGACTGGTCGGGCGTGTGGTTCAGCGGATAGACGATCGGGATCGAGGTGGTCACCGCGGCCTGGTCCTCGACGAGCCCGGAGATGTCGTGGGCGTCCGGCTCGGTGAGCGGCGCGCCCTCGAGGCCGACGACCCAGGTGTCCTTCGAGCCGCCGCCCTGCGACGAGTTGACGACGAGCTGGCCCTCGGGCAGCGCCACCCGGGTGAGACCGCCGGGCAGGACCCAGATGTCCTTGCCGTCGTTGACCGCGAAGGGACGGAGGTCCGCGTGCCGCGGCCGCATCCCGTCGTCGACCAGGGTCGGGATGGTCGAGAGCTGCACCACCGGCTGGGCGATCCAGCCGCGCGGGTCGGCCTGCAGCCGCGAGCGCAGCTCGGCCAGCTCCTTCGCCGAGGCGGCCGGCCCGACGACGAGGCCCTTGCCGCCGGAGCCGTCGACCGGCTTCACGACGAGCTCGTCGAGGCGGTCGAGCACCTCCTCGAGCGCGCCCGGATCCTCCAGGCGCCAGGTGTCGACGTTCTTGATCACCGGCTCCTCCGAGAGGTAGTAGCGGATCAGGTCGGGCAGGTAGGTGTAGACGAGCTTGTCGTCGGCGACGCCGTTGCCGACCGCGTTCGCGATCGTGACGTTGCCGAGGCGCGCGGCGAGCATCAGACCGGGCGAGCCGAGCATCGAGTCGGCGCGGAACTGCAGCGGGTCGAGGAACTCGTCGTCGACGCGGCGGTAGATCACGTCGACGCGGGTGGGCCCGGAGGTCGTGCGCATGAACACCTTGCCGCCGGTGCAGAAGAGGTCGCGGCCCTCGACCAGCTCGACGCCCATCAGGCGGGCGAGCAGGGTGTGCTCGAAGTAGGCCGAGTTGTAGACGCCCGGCGTGAGCACGACGACGGTGGGGTCGTCGACGCCCTCCGGCGCGGAGGCGCGCAGGGCCTGGAGCAGGCGGTTGGGATAGTCGCCGACCGGGCGCACCCGCATCGAGACGAACAGCTCGGGCAGCGTCTGCGCCATCACTCGGCGGTTCGAGATGACGTAGGAGACGCCGGAGGGGACGCGGACGTTGTCCTCGAGCACCCGCCAGTCGCCGACCTCGTCGCGGATGAGGTCGATGCCGGAGACCTGGATCCGCACGCCGTTGGCCGGCTCGATGCCGGCGGCCTGGCGGTGGAAGTGGCTGGAGCTGGAGAGCAGGGCGGCGGGGATCACGCCGTCCTTCACCGCGTTCTGCGGGCCGTAGACGTCGGCGAGGAAGGCCTCGAGCGCGCGGACGCGCTGCTTGATGCCGCTCTGCACCTCGTTCCACTCGGCGCTCTCGATCACGCGCGGGACGGCGTCGAGCGGGAAGGGCCGCTCCTCGCCCGCGAAGTCGAAGGTCACGCCCTGCGCGAGGTAGGAGGAGGCGAGCGCATCGGTGCGACCGCGCAGCTCCTCCTGCGTCATCCGCGCGAGCGAGGAGTAGATGTCGCGGTAGGAGTCGCGGACGCCGGCGGGGCCGCTCGTCGCCGCGACATCGGCGAACATCTCGTCCCAGGGTGAGGCGCCCGTGCGGGGCCGCTCGACCTTCTGGGACCCGTATCCGTCGAAGAGGTCACCCATGGCACGACTCTAGTGCGGGGCAGATTGCGGGGATGTTTCGGGCGGCCGGAGGGCGAGGAGACCGCCCATCACTCGATCGTGAGCGCCCGCGCGATCCGGTCGGCGTCGAAGGCGCGGGCCATCCGCCGCCGCTCCCCGTCCGGGAGGCCGAGCTCGAGGGCGACTCCCTCCCAGGCCTGGACCTGCTCGGCGGTCTCCCGCACGATCCGCGCGGCGGCGGGGCGGGTGAGCCGGTAGGCGTCGGCCGTCGCCAGGAGCTCGCCGAGGTCGCGGTGGCGGGGGTCGTCGCGGTCGCTGATCGGCCGCGAGTGCACGACTCCGGTGCTCGTGCTCGCGTTCACGTCGAAGAGCGGGGCGAGACGCCAGCCTCCGTCCTGCCGGAGGAAGCCGTGGTTGCGCCAGTGGTCGTCGACGTTGTTCACGAGGACCGTCAGAGCGATCCGGGTGAACATCTCCCGCAGATCCGTGCGCGGATCGGCGCTGAGGTCCGCCAGCACGTCCGAGAACTGCTCGTACGAGTAGCGGCCGAGATCGTTCGCGCCGATCTCCAGGGCGGAGGCGGCCGAGAGGTAGGCGCGACGACCGCCCGCGGCAGTGCGGTCGAACCGGTCGAGCAGCAGCACGCTCTTCTCCGCCGAGGCGCGCAGCAGCGTCCACGTGGGAGTCCGGAGGCCGATCCGCTCGGCCAGGACGAGCACCACCGCCTCCCAGCGCTCGACGTCGAGCCCCTCGTCCTTCGAGTGCGGGAGCTTCGCGAGAGCGAGGCGGCCGTCGGCGCGGAGGACGTTGGCCTTGGGGCGAGCTCCGCCGGGCGAGGTCGCGATCCCGGAGAGGTAGGCGACGTCCTCCTCGGAGGCGTCGTCCGCCTCGTAGCGCGCCGCCACGTGGAGGATCCGCTCGATCTCGTGGACGTTCGCCACCCCGGTGTCCGAGGAGGACCACTCCGCCGCACCGGGCAGCCGGAACCGGAGCGCGCCCATGCGGGCGGCGTCGGAGACGCCCAGCAGGTGGTCCCACGCCCCACGCAGAGCAGGCGCAGCCGGATCCTTCCGTCGGAGGGCGCCGTGGTTCGCCTCGATCAGACGGCGGCCCCACTCGTCCGGCGACGCGTCCTCGAACGCACCGGGGAGCGAGTGCGACTCGGGCGTCCAGATCCTGCCGCTGACGAGGGGCAGATCGGGGGAGATCGCGAAGGCGCCGGGAGAGGACAGGTAGTCGGCGTCGTACTGGAAGGAGGAGGAGGCCAGGACGCGCCCCGCGAACGACGGATGGAGGGTGCCGACCCGCACGAGTCCCCGCGACTCGTCGTCGAGGTGGACCTCGACCGGCCCGGCTGTCACAGGGAGCCGCCGGCGCCGAGGATCGCGTCGATGCGGGCCCGTGCCGTCTCGCTGCGGTAGGGATCGGTCGCCTGGACGAGGGAGTCCGCGATGCCGAGCGCCCCGAGGACCGCGACGACCGAGTCGAGGCGGGCCGAGCCGTCTCCGGCCTCGAGGCGGCGCAGCGTCTCGCGGGTGACGCCCGCCCGCTCGGCGAGCGAGGACGCGGTCATCCCGTTCACGGCTCGCCAGCGCCGGATGTTGGCGCCGATCTCGGCCAGCTGGAGGGAGCGGCGAGGCGACCGTCGTGCGACCATGCGAAGACTCCTGATCTCTGTAAGTAACAGACTATCGCTGAATGGCAGGTTCAGCGTTCAGCGGGCTTCCTCCGCTCGTCCGGCCGAATCCGTGGGAATATCCCCAGCCGCACGTGGTTGGATGAGGATGTACATGCAAATGCATGGATCAGGTCTCGTCAGGACGGGGCCACGGAGAGAAGGAGCGCCCGATGCAGTTCGGCATCTTCACGGTCAGCGACATCACCACCGACCCCACGACCGGCCGCACCCCGACCGAGTCCGAGAAGATCGCGGCCACCGTCGCGATCGCCCAGAAGGCGGAGGAGATCGGCCTCGACGTCTTCGCGCTCGGCGAGCACCACAACCCGCCGTTCTGGTCCTCCTCCCCCACGACGACCCTCGCCTACATCGCCGCGAAGACCGAGCGGCTCCAGCTCAGCACCGCGATGGCGCTGATCACCACGAACGACCCGGTGAAGCTCGCCGAGGACTACGCGATGCTCCAGCACCTCGCCGGCGGCCGCGTCGACCTGATGCTCGGCCGCGGCAACACCGGCCCGGTCTACCCGTGGTTCGGCAAGGACATCCGCCGCGGCATCGAGCTCACCATCGAGAACTACGACCTGCTGCACCGCCTCTGGACCGAGGAGTTCGTCGACTGGGAGGGCCAGTTCCGCACGCCCCTCCAGGGCTTCCAGTCGACCCCGCGCCCGCTCGACGGCGTCGCCCCGTTCGTCTGGCACGGCTCCATCCGCTCGCCGCAGATCGCCGAGCAGGCCGCCTACTACGGTGACGGCTTCTTCGCGAACCACATCTTCTGGCCCGCCTCGCACACCGCGAAGATGGTGCAGCTCTACCGCCAGCGCTTCGAGCACTACGGCCACGGTAGCGCCGACCAGGCGATCGTCGGACTCGGCGGCCAGATCTTCCTCGCGAAGAACTCGCAGGACGCGGTCTCGCAGTTCCGCCCCTACTTCGACAACGCCCCGGTCTACGGCCACGGCCCCTCGCTGGAGGACTTCACCGAGCAGACCCCGCTCACCGTGGGCTCGCCGCAGGAGATCATCGACCGCACCCTCGGCTTCCGCGAGTACGTCGGCGACTACCAGCGCCAGCTGTTCCTGATGGACCACGCGGGCCTGCCGCTGAAGACCGTCCTCGAGCAGATGGACATGCTCGGCGAGATCCTGCCCGCTCTGCGCGCCGGCTTCGCCGAGGGCCGCCCGGCACACGTGCCGGACGCGCCCACCCACTCCTCGCTCGTCGCCGCCCGCGCCGAGCAGCCCGTCCCCGTCAGCCCCGTCCCCGTCAGCGCCTAGGAGGCCCCGCCCATGGACACCCGCAGGATCACCGTCCTCTCGGCCGGCCTCAGCACGCCGTCCTCCACCCGCCTGCTCGCCGACCGCCTGGCCGACGCGGCCGAGTCCTCGCTCACCGAGCAGGGCTTCGCCGTCGAGCGCAGCGTCGTCGAGCTGCGCGACCTCGCGCACGACGTCACGAACAACCTGCTCACCGGCTTCGCGAGCCCGGCGCTGCAGACCGCGCTCGACGCGGTGGCCGGCGCGGACGGCCTGATCGCCGTGACGCCGATCTTCACGACGAGCTACAGCGGGCTCTTCAAGTCGTTCGTCGACGTGCTCGACACCGAGGCGCTGCGCGGGCTGCCCGTGCTGCTCGCGGCGACCGGCGGCTCGCCTCGCCACTCGCTCGCGGTCGACTACGCCATGCGCCCGCTCTTCAGCTACCTGCACGCCGCTCCGCTGTCGACGACGGTCTTCGCCGCGACCGAGGACTGGGGCGGAGCCACCGAGGACGGCCGCGCGCTGCCCTCGCGGATCGAGCGGGCGGGCCGCGAGCTCGCGACCGAGGCGGCGCGCACCTCGCGCGCTCCCGCGGACCCGTGGGCGCTCGACGGCTCGTTCGAGGGGATGCTCGGCCGCCGCAGCTGAGCACCGCTTCTCTCACAGGAGCGCGGATCCGTCCAGTAGCGGCGCACGCCGATGCCCGCAGCTAGCCTCCCCTCGGAGGGCCCGCCGGTGGCCCCCGAGGGGAGGCCATGATGGCTCTGGACACGACTTCGCTCCGCAGGAGCGCCTTCGATCGGGTGACGCTGGACCGCCGCCGCTTCCTCAGCGCGCTGGGCGTCGCCGCCTCGGTGCCCGTGCTGGCCGGCTGCGGCTTCGCACCGGCCCGCCCCGCGGCGAGCGCCGACAGCGGCACCTTGACCTTCACCACCTGGGGCACGGACGCGGAGCTGGCCGGCTTCCAGCGCGCGATCGACCGCTTCCAGGAGGCGAACCCAGGCTCGACCGTGGCGCTGAACTCGGTCCCGTACGAGCAGATGTTCACCAACATCGACGCGCAGCTGCAGGCGGGCAACCCGCCGGACGTCTTCCGCGTGCCGTACTACACCTTCGGCAGCTACGCCGGTCGCGACCAGTTGCTCGACCTCACCCCGCACCTCGAGGCGGACGTCGCCGACCGCTTCACCGACCCGGCCTGGGCCGCTGTGCAGAGCAATGGCAGCCCCTTCGGCGTGCCGCACCACACCGACACCTCGCTGATCCTCTACAACACCGAGGCCCTCGCCACCGCGGGCATCACCGACTTCCCGGCCTCGCCGGAGGAGGCCTGGACCTGGGAGGAGTTCACCGAGGTCGGCCGGACGCTGCGCGCCTCGCTCCCCGCCGAGCGCTACCCCTTCGCCTACAACTGGCAGGGCAACGGCGTCACCCGCTGGCTGAGCCTGCTCTTCCAGGCCGACGGCCGCTTCCTCACCGAGGACCTCTCCGCCCCGGCCATCGACTCCGACGCGGGTCGCGCGGCGATCGACTTCAGCCGCAGCTTCTTCACCGACGGCCTCGTGCCGCCGAGCAGCTCGATCCAGGCGACGACCTACGCGAGCGACCTCTGGTACTCGCAGACGACCGCGATGACCTTCGGCGGGGCGTTCCTCATCCCGGACGCGGAGTCGACGCTCGACTTCGAGTGGGGCGCGACCTACTCGCCGCGGAACGTGCGCGGCGGCGGCGACTTCGGCGGCAACGCGCTCGTCGCGACCAAGGCGACCGCGAACCCCGAGCTCGCGGCGGCGTTCCTCGCCTTCGTGACCGAGGAGGAGTCGATGCGCGACTTCTGCGCCGGCGCCTCGCTCCTGCCCACCCGCCGCGACCTGACCGAGTCGGGCATCGAGTTCGAGGTGCGCCCCGAGCTCGCCGAGGTCTTCCTCGGCCAGGCCGGCACCGTGCAGGCCGAGGACGCGGCGCAGGTCGCCTCGCCGGACATGGCCGCGATCATCGCGGTGCTGAAGGACCAGCTCGAGCAGGCGTTCGTCGGCGGTCAGAGCACCGAGGACACGATCGCGAAGCTCAGCTCCGGCATCGCCACCGCCGTGCAGTGAGCGGCAGGATCCGGTGACCCGCACCCTCCCCGCGCCCGAGGAGGTGACGGCGCGACCGCGCCGCACCTCCCGGGCGCCCGCCGCCCGCGAGACCGTCGCCGCCTACGGGTTCCTCGCGCCGAACCTGCTGATGCTGGCGCTGTTCGTCTTCGTGCCGCTGGTCGGCGCGTTCCTGCTCAGCTTCCAGCGCACCAACGGCTTCGGCGACGGCGTCTTCATCGGCCTGGACAACTACGCGCGGCTGCTCAGCGACCCGCTGTTCTGGCGCTCGACCCTCAATACCGCGCTGTTCACGCTCATCGTCACGCCGCTCTCGATGGCGCTCGGCCTGGGCGCCGCGGTGCTGCTGAACTCGGTGCTGCCGGCCCGGCCCGTGTTCCGCTCGATCCTGATCCTGCCGATGGCCGTCTCGGGCGTCGCGACGGCGCTGATGGGCGTGCTGATCTTCGACGAGAACAACGGCGTGCTCGACGGCCTGCTGCAGACGATCGGCCTGCCGCGCATCGCCTGGCAGTCCGGCGGCGCGGCGGCCTTCGCCTCCGTGATCCTCGTCACCCTGTGGTGGCGGGTCGGCTTCAACATGCTGATCTACCTGGCCGGGCTGCAGGGCGTGAACCCCGCGCTCTACGAGGCGGCGCGGCTGGACGGCGCGAACGGCTGGCAGCAGTTCCGGCACGTGACGGTGCCGCTGGTCGGCCCGTCGACGTTCTTCCTGCTCATCCTCAACGTCATCTACTCGTTCCAGGTCTTCGACATCGTCTTCGTCCTCACCGGCGGCGGGCCGCAGAACTCCACCTCGGTGCTGGTGACCTACGCCTACGACACCGGCTTCGTCACCCGCGATCAGGGCTACGCGGCGGCGATCGGCATCGTGCTGCTGATCCTGACGATGATCTTCACCGCCGTGCAGTGGCGCACGAACCGCTCGAGGGACCTCGTCGAATGAACCGCGTCTCCCGCTCGACGACCGCGCTCCGGCTCGTCCTGGCGATCCTCGTCTCCCTCGTCATCCTGTTCCCGCTCTACTGGATGCTCGTCGTCGCGTTCTCCTCGCGCGCCGAGCTGCTCGGCGGCACGCTGCGCCTGTGGCCGCGCGAGTTCACCCTGGCCAACTTCGAGCGCGTCTTCGACTCGTTCCCGGTCGCGACCTGGTTCGGCAACTCGGTCGCGATCAGCCTCACCACCGCGCTGATCACCGTGGCGATCAACCTGCTCGGCGGCTACGCCTTCGCGCAGCTGCGCTTCCGCGGCTCGGGGGTGCTCTTCCTGCTGGCGCTGTCGACGCTGACGCTGCCCGTGCAGGTGATCATGGTGTCGCTCTTCCGGCTCGTCACCGACCTCGGCCTCTACGGCAGCTACTGGGCGGTGATCCTGCCGACGGCGGCCTCGGCCTTCGGGCTCTTCCTGGCACGGCAGTTCATCCTCGCGATCCCGCGCGACCTGATCGAGGCGGCCCGGATCGACGGGGCCGGTCACTTCCGCGTCTTCACCCGGATCGTGCTCCCGCTCTCGAAGCCGCTGATCGCCGTGCTGTTCTTCATGTCGCTCCTCGGCTCCTGGAACGACTTCGCCTGGCCGCTGATCGCGCTCAAGGAGAACGTCCTCTTCACCCTCCCGATCGGTCTGCTCTACCTGCAGGGGCAGTTCGGCAGCGACTACGGCGGAACGATGGCCTTCGCGCTGGTGAACGTGCTGCCGATGGTCGTGCTCTTCCTGATCTTCCAGCGCTACTTCGTGCAGGGCTTCGCCCGCAGCGGGCTGCGCTGAGCGGTCCCGCTCGGTGCCGGATCGACTGCTTCTATCACGGCCGTATGTCAATCCCGGCTATTGCGCTCCCCGTTGTCGCGGCACCGCGGTACCGTCTACCCAGGTGCTCGTCCTGAGCGCCACGGAGCACTCCGCTCCAGCGGAAGGCGGGTCGTCGTGAGCACCATCGCCGCCAATGCCGCCCAGCAGCGGGTGGCCGGTCGCTACTACCTGATCGAGCGGATCGGCTCCGGCGGGATGGGCTCGGTGTACCGGGCCCGCGACGAGACCGTGCAGCGCGAAGTGGCCGTGAAGGTCTTCCGCGCCGAGGCCTCCAACCCCGAGGACGTCGCCCGCCAGGAGCGCGAGGTGCGGATGCTCAGCTCCTTCGCGCACCCCGGGATCGTCAACCTCTTCGACGCCGGCCTGCACAACTTCGGCGGCGAGGTGCGCCGCTACGTCGTGATGGAGCTCGTCGCCGACCCGACCCTCGAGGCGCGGCTCGAGCCCGGCCCGATGGCACCGGACGAGGTCGCCGCGATCGGCACTCAGCTGGCCGAGGCGCTCGCGTACCTGCACGAGCGCGGCGTCGTCCACCGCGACGTGAAGCCCGCGAACATCCTGGTCAGCGAGGTCGCCTCCAGCGGCTACGCCCGCACCGCCAAGCTCACCGACTTCGGCGTCGCCCACTTCATGGACGGCTCGCGCCTCACCAGCGACGGCATCGTGATCGGCACCGCCAGCTTCGTCAGCCCCGAGCAGGTCGCCGGCGAGCCGATCAGCGGCGCCAGCGACGTCTTCTCGCTCGGCCTCGTGCTGCTGGAGGCGATCACCGGGCACCGCGAGTACTCCGGGACCGTCCTCGAGGCGGCCATCGCGCGCCTCAACCGCTCCCCCGTCGTCCCGGCTACGCTGCCCGCGCCCTGGCGCGCGCTGCTCACCTCGATGACCGAGCGCGACCCGGCGAAGCGGCCCACCGCCGACCAGGTCGCGCACCGGCTGCGCGCGGGCATGACCGTGTCGTCCGCCTCCGGGCTGGATGTGGCGTCCGCTCCCGACGGCCGCGCCGTCCGCCTCCGCCGCGCCGTCATCATCGGCTCGAGCGTCGTCGGCGTCGGCGCCGTCGCCGCCCTCTCCTGGATGCTCGGGATGCTCGCCGGCCGCTGAGCCGCACCCCCGCCGGCCGAGCAGCGGCCACCGCACATGCCGGTGGAGCAGCCGCGCAACGGCCGCCTTGCATGCTGGTCGAGCAGCCACGCAGCGGCCGCCTCTCATGGTGGTCGAGTAGCCGCGTAGCGGCGTATCGAGACCCACGCGACTCCAGCGCACAGTCCCGCCCACCGTGCACGAGAGAGCACGGATCTCGGGGCGCCTGGTGTGCGGGCCTTCGCTGAGCGCCAGCGAGCGCGCAGGAGACGACACGACCTTGTGAGTCGACGAAGCCTCACGTACCGTGACGTCCCGTCGCGCTTCGAGAGTTCGATGACCGCAGGGTCACGATTCGATCAATGGAGATAGAACATGAAGAAGAAGTACGGGGCGATTCTCGTTTCAGGTGCCGTCACCGCGGCACTCGCCTTCGCAGGCGCGCCAACCGCGGCGGCCTTCCAGGTCTACGAGGACGCAGACTTCCGCGGATACGTCTACCAGGCGACATGGGCGAAGAAGGATGGTCTAGGCACGGTCAATCGAAAGGCGTCTTCGTTGAAGACGCCGGAACGGAAGACCTTCTACGAGAACCGCGGGTATGAGGGGCGTTCAATCCGTCTGCAGGGAGATGTGTCAGCCCTGTCGAGTCTCACGTCAGGCCTGAACTGGCTGGAGACCTGGAACGACCGGATCCAGAGCTACGACTGATGAGCGGTCGACGACGGCGCCCCGGCGGACGGATCCTCCGGGGCGCCCTGGGCGCCTTCGCCTCTCTAGCAGTTCTGAGCGGCTGCGCTGGCGGCACGACCGAACCCGACGACTCCGCGCACGCCTACCTGGACTCGGTCAGCGGGGAGATCGTCATGCCGCTGAGCGAGTACGCGTTCTACGGGCGGCACGCCGACGAGCAGGTCTTCGATACGGCGGCGGAAGCCGTCGTCGGAGAGTGCATGAAGAAGAAGGGCTTCATCTACTCCGTCGCTCACACTCCGGCCGACCCGACGACCGACCTCGACGACCGGACCTTCGGGATGTGGGACGAGAAGCGCGCGGCACGCTACGGCTTCGGCTCCGCGGACTCCCCACTGGACGTCGCGCTGGGGCAGGCACGCGCGGTCGGCGGGATGCAGTGGTCCGCGGCGCGGGACGCCTGCTACGAAGACGACGAATCTGTGAGGACGGCGATCGATACCGTCAACCCGCCGCAGGACGAGTACCTGAACACTCTCGTCTCCCGTCTGGAGAGCGAGGCGCTGACGAAGGCGCGCAAGGACGAGCGCTGGCACCGGGCCCGCGAGCCGTGGGAGAAGTGCCTGAAGGACGCCGGGCTCACCCCCCAGACAGGCGAGTACTACCTGACGGAGCAGTCCTACGCGCTGCTGGGGAACGAAGGAGCGGGGAGTAGTGAAGAAGGGATCCGGCTCGCCTCGATCGAGGCCCGGTGCAACACCGAGACCCGACTGACGCAGACGCTCGCCGACCTCGAAGCCGCGTACCAGCAGCCGCTGATCGACGCGAACCAGGCGGCGTTGAACGAGGAGAAGGAGCGCAAGCAGCAACTCCTCGAGGCCGCGCGCGCGTACATCGCCGCGCATGGCTGACGGCGGCGAAGGGGTTGAGACGACCAAGCGATGGCAGCGCCATCGCACCCTGGTTCTCGGCGGTGTCGTGGGCGGTCTCATCGCGGTCGCGAGTCTCAGCGGGTGCACGGCCGACGCGATCAGACCCGACGACTCCGCGCACGCCTACCTGGACTCGGTCAGCGGCGAGATCGTGATGCCGCTGGACGAGTACGCGTTCTACGGGAGGCATGCCGACCACCAGGTCTTCAAGGCAGCCGCGCGGGCGGTGATCGTCGAGTGCGTGAAGTCGAAAGGGTTCACCACCTCTCCCGCCCGCACACAGCCCGACCCGGCGACAGACCTCGACGATCGGACATTCGGACTCTGGGAGGAGCAGCGCGCAGCGCGCTACGGCTTCGCTTTCGCGGCGTCGCCCATGGACGTCGCGCTGGAGAACGCTCGAGCGGCCGGTGGCGTGCAGTGGTCCGCAGCGTATGACGCCTGCAACCAGGGCGACGAATCCGTGATCGACACGATGGATGCCGTCACTCCGCCGCAAGACGAGCGTCTGAACAGTCTCGCCTCCCGCCTGGAGAGCGAGGCGCTGACGAGAGCGCAGAAAGACGAACGCTGGCAGCGCGCCCGCGAACCGTGGGAGCAGTGCCTGAAGGAGGCCGGGCTCACTCCCGAATCCGGGGAGCACTACATGTCGAAGCAGTCGAACGCCCTGCCGGAGTCGTACGGGGGGAGCAGCAGCGAGGAAGGGATCCGGCTCGCCTCGATCGAGGCCCGGTGCAACACCGAGAGCCGACTGACACAGACGCTCGCCGACCTCGAAGCCGCGTACCAGCAGCCACTGATCGACGCGAATCAAGCGGCGTTGAACGAGGAGAAGGAGCGCAAGCAGCAGCTCCTCGTGGCCGCGCGCGAGTACATCGCCGCGCATGGTTGACGGCGGGGGTGCAGAGCCGAGCAGCATGCGGCTCCGGCGCGTCGAGCACCCTTTGCGGGCGGTCGTCGCGACCCTGGTCCTGCTCGGCTCGATCACGGCCTCCTTCCTGACCGGGCTCCTGGTGCAGGCGCCGGACCACGGACCCGGAGAGCAGGCGCAGCAGTCGATCCAGGTCACCGCGCCTGTGGAGCGACGAGTCGTCGACTCCCGCACGGCGTTCGCCGGCAGCGTCGTCGCCGGGAGCGAGCAGGCGCTCAGCACGATCCCGTCGGGAGTCCCAGCCGTCGTCACCAGACGGACAGTCGACCTCGGCGACGTGGTCCGACCGGGGAGTCTCGTCGGCGCCGTCTCGGGACGACCCGTCTTCGCCGTGCCAGGCCCGCTGGCGCTCTACCGCGATCTGCGCACCGAGGACGAGGGCGACGACGTCTCCTCCCTCCAGCGCGCGCTCCGCGAGACCGGGGCGGACATCGAGGTGACGGGCTGGGTGGACTGGCGGACCACCGCCGCAGTGACGGAGCTCTTCGTCGACAACGGCTTCCCCGCGCCGACCGCCGCCGCCCCCGAGCCGGTGGAACCGTCGCCGACCGATCCTGACCCGTCGGAGCCCAGTTCCTCCCCAACGACCGAGGTACAGCAGCCCCGCGTCGTCCGGCCCCCGGGTCCGCTCATCCCCTCCGCGAGCTTCGTCGCGCTGGCGGCGGCTGAGGCGACGGTCACCAGCGCCCTCCCGCTCGGCGCGACGGTCACGGCTGAGGTCCCGCTGGTCCGGGTCCGCACCTCGCCGAACACCGTCTCGTTCCGGGCCGACGCGGTGAACGCTGCGACGCTGACCGACGGGCAGGAGGTGAGCATTCAGGCCGACACCCGGCAGCTCGCGGGCACGATCACGGCGATCGGGGAGTTCGTCGAGGCCTCGGACGGCAAGGCACCGGGCCGGGACGTCACGGTCGTCTCGGCCGATCCCGCCTTCGCCGGACTCTCGCCGGGACTGAGCGTCACCGTCCTTCCGGAGGCCGTGCACGAGGAGTCCCTCGCAGTGCCGACGGTCGCCCTCCGGCAGGACGCCGAGGGGACCTTCGTCCTCGTGCCGGCCAACGCCGAGGCGGACGCCGGAGCCGAGCAGCCGGAGCCCCGGCGCGTGCCCGTCACCGTCGACTACTCGGGGAACGGCTGGACCGCGATCGCCGGCGACGTCCTCGCACCCGGGAGCGAGGTGATCCTGCAGTGACCGTCGGCACGCCTCCCGCGCCGGCCGCCCTCGAGCTGACCGGGATCACCCGGACCTTCGGCGCCGACCCCGCGACCGGCATCCGGGACATCGGCATCACCGTGCGGCAGGGGGAGTTCGTCGCGATCGTCGGTCCGTCCGGCTCGGGCAAGAGCACGCTGCTCAACGTCCTCGGCCTGCTCGACACTCCGACGGCGGGCAGCTATCGCGTCTTCGGGACGGAGGTCGCCTCCCTGCGCGAGCGCGAGCGCGACCGCCTCCGGTCCCGGGTCTTCGGATTCGTGTTCCAGCAGTCGTTCGTCCTCGGCGACGTCTCCGCGCTGCACAACGCGGCCCTCGGCCTGCGCACGCAGCGCGTCCCACTCGCGGAGCGCGGCACCCGGGCGCTGGACGCCCTCGCCCGGCTCGGCGTGGAGGCGAGGGCGCACGCCGCCGGGCGGGTCCTCTCCGGCGGTGAGCAGCAGCGTCTCGCCCTCGCGCGCGCCATCGCCACCCGGCCGCGGATCGTCCTCGCCGACGAGCCGACCGGCAATCTCGACCGGGCCAACGGGACGGCGGTGCTCGACTACCTTCGCGACCTCCACGCCGGCGGAGTCACCGTCGTCCTGATCACCCACGACGAGACGATCGCGGCGGCCGCGGACCGCACGATCCGGATCGTCGACGGCACCGTCGAACCGTCGACGGCCACCTCTCCCCCAGCGCGAGCGCAGAGGGCCGAGGCGGAGGCGGGTGCCGAGGAGGCGGAACCGTCGCGCAGGAGTCCTCACCGCTGGATCACGGCGCTCGCCGACGACCTCGGCGACGCCGTCGACGTCGTCACCACCCGGCTGGCGCGCACCCTGTTCCTGCTGCTCGCCTTCGCGCTGGGGATCGGCGGTCTGGTCTCCTCGATCGGGGTCAGCGAGAGCGCCTCCGGCAGCGTCGCGGACCGGCTGAGCGCTGCCGCCCTCGACGAGGTGCGCGTCTCGGTCCCCGGCGGCACGGGACTCCTGCGCGACGACGACGACCGTCTGGACGAGTGGATCGACGCCGCGAGGTCTCTGCCGCGAGTCGCCGGAGTCGGCTCCGCCTCCGTGGCGTCGGGAGGCGCCGCCTCGATCCAGCGCCTCTCGCCGACCGAGCCGGAGAGGGGATCGCCGCTGAGGCTGATGTCCGCCTCCTCGGACTACCTGCGGCTCACAGGCGCATCGCCCGTGGGTCCGGACACCTTCGGACTCCTCGACGACCGGTCGCTGCAGGGGATCGCGATCGTCGGCCATGACGCGGCGGCGACGCTCGAGCTCCCTCCTCCAGGACCCGGCTGCCGGCTCTGGGTGAACGGCCGCACGGTCGACGTCATCGGCGTCCTCGACGCCGGGCCTCGGCAGGCCGACCTCGCCGACTCGGTGATCGTCTCCTCCGATGTCCTGCAGGGCTCGGCCGATGTCACGACGGCGCTCCTGATCCGCACCGAGCCCGGGTACCCCGCCGCCGTCGCGGAGGCGGTCCCCCTTCGGCTCGATCCCGCGAACCCCGGGCGGTTCGGCGTCGAGACCGTCGCCGACCTCCGCGATCTCCGGACGGGCATCGGCAGCGACCTCGGCGCCCTGATCGCGCTGATCTCCCTCATCCTGCTCGTCCTCGCCACCATCAGCGCCGCGACGACCCTCCACCTCTCCGTGCAGGCCAGGGCGCACGAGATCGCACTGCGCCGGGCCGTCGGCGCCAGCAGGACCGCGGTCGGACGCCTCTTCCTCGCCGAGGGCCTCCTCATCGGCCTGCTCGGCGGAGCGGTGGGCGTGGCCGTCGGGAGTGCCGCGACGCTCGTCATCGCCGGGCTCCAGGGCTGGACGCCGGTCCTCGAACCCTGGCTGCCGGCGGCGGGACTCGGCGTCGGACTCCTGACGGGGCTCGCCGCCTCGACGATCCCCGCGTGGACGGCGAGCCGCCAGGACCCGGCACTCGCGCTCCGCGCCCGGTGACAGATGCTGGTCGAGTAGCTGCGCAGCGGCGGATCGAGACCCAGCCCTCCAGAACCGAGGCCCTACGGCTCAGCTCCCGACAACGGTGGATCTACTTGGAAGAGACGCCCGCTGACATGCTGGTCGAGTAGCCCCGCAGGGGCGTATCGAGACCCACCACCGCATGGACGTCGGTCTCTTCCCCGCCCTGCGCTGGCGCAGAAGGCGCCCCCTCCGCTCGATACGCCCGCTCCGCGGGCTACTCGATCAGCATGAAGGGGCCCGCTGCGCGGGCAACTCGATCAGCATGCGAGCGGGTCAGGCCTCGCCGGGGAGGGCCTGGCGGAGGACGATGCGGGTCCAGGCGCCGACGTAGACGCGGTCGCCCTCCTCGATCTCGCGGCGCTGGCCGGTGGGGATCGGCGTCTGCGGGAGCGGGGCGCCGGCCGCGGCGAGGTAGGTGCCGTTCGCGGACTGCAGGTCCTCGACCCACCAGCGGTAGCCGTCGGTGTTGAGCTGGCAGTGGCGGCGGGAGACGCCGGAGTCGGTGCCGCAGTCGATCTGCGGCGAGATGCCGCGCGAGACAGAGGGCCGGCCGACGAGCACGGAGCGCTCGCGCAGCACGACGATCGTCGGCGGGCCGGCGGAGGGCATCGGGTCCTCGGCCCGCTGCTCGGCGTACCAGTCGGGGTCGACCCAGATCTCGGCGATCCAGGGGTCGTCCTCCTCCGCGGTCGCGGGCACGGCGGGCGCGGCCGTCGGCGTGCTCCCGGTGACCTCGGCGAGGACCTCCGTGGCAGGCGCGGCGGGCGGCGCGGTGGCGACGGGCACGTCGAAGCCGGCCTCCTCCTCCGGGACGAGCGGGGGCGGCGCACCGGGAGCGGCCGGTGCGGGCGCCTCGCCCAGGTGGGCGGCCGGATCGCCGGCCGGCGTGGCGGAGCCGCCGACCTCGCCCGGCGCTCGAACCGCGCCCGACTCGGTGAACGGGTCGGCCTCGGGCAGCGAGCCGGTGGTGAAGTCGTAGCCGCAGTTCTCGCAGAACAGCGCGCCGGCCTCGTTGGGGTAGGAGCAGTTCGGGCAGACGGCGGGACCGGTCGGGATCGCCGTGGTCGGGTCTGCGGCGCGGGGCGCGGGAGCGGACGGCGCGGCGGGCGCGATCGGCGCACCGCAGACGTCGCAGTAGTCGCCGGACTGGGAGGTGTGCCCCTCCGGGCAGCGGTAGCTCACTTGCGCACCCGCGTGGTCTTCGTCGACGCGGTGTCGAGCGCCATCTCGTCGAGGCGGGCGACGCCGCGCTTCAGCCGCACCGTCCCCTCGTTGGGGTCGTCGATCTCGACGACCTTGCGCAGCTTCGCGGTCGCCTCGTCGTTGCCCGTCGCGGCGGCGAGCTGCACGGCGCGGCCGAGCTTGACGGTCGCGGTGGCGTCGTCGCCGACGGCCTTCGCGGCGAGGCCGTCCTGGATCGCCGAGGCGAGCTCGGTCTGGCCGGTGTAGTGCGCGACGGCGGGATCGATCCGCGCGGTGAGCGCCGAGTCGTCGGTCCAGCGGGCCTTCACCAGCGCGGAGGCGACGACCTCGTCGCGCACGCTGAGCTGCACGCGGGCGGCGAGCTGCTCGGCGCCGACCGGCTTCGACGCGACGCGGACGGCCACGTGGTACTCCCGCGACTCGTCGCCCCAGGCGCCGGTCGGGTAGGAGCCGGTCAGCGGGTTCACCGAGGTGCGGCGCGAGCTGAGGTCCTCGAGGTTCGGCGCGACCTGGCGGACGAAGAGCAGCTGGGAGCCCTGCGGGGTCCAGACGCGCAGCTCGCCGTCGGCGACGCCGCGGCCCATCGACGCCTGGATCAGCTGCTCGAAGTCGGCGGCCATGTCGGCCGGGTTCGCGATCAGTCCGACGGTGCCGAGCAGCGCGCTGGCGATGGTGCGCGCCTCCTCGACGACCCAGCGGGAGCCGACGCCGCGGACGTCGCACTGGAAGACGCCGCCGGCCGCGCGGATCGCCGCGTCGAGCTGCATCCGCGACTCGTGCTCGTTCTTGCCGTCGGTGAGCAGGATGGCGTGCCGCTGCTTCGCCTCGGGGACGCTGGAGAAGAGCTGTCGGGCGAGGGTCAGCCAGGTGCCCATCGCGGTGCCGCCGTCGGCCTGGAGGTAGCCGATGGCCTCCTTCGCGGCCGCGCGGGCGCCCGGCTCCATCCGCACCATCGACACGGAGGCGTTGGGGTACGGGAAGGCGCGGTCGGCGCGCTCGGAGCCGGCGACGACGGCGAAGAAGGTGCCGTCGAGGATCTGATCGACCGCCACGGCGGCGGCGCGCTTGGCCGCGGTCATGTTCTCGCCGGTCATCGACCCCGAGCAGTCGACGATGATGATCTCGGCGGCCGCTCCGTCGCTGCCGGCCGCGCCGGTGCCCGAGGCGGTCACCGTCACGATCGCGTGCACATCCGTCGCGCCGTCCGAGAGGAACTCGTTCTGAAAGACACTCGCGCTGAACTCCGCCATTCGGCCAGTTTATTGTGCTGCCTGGCCGCGACGGCCCTCCTCCTCGCCGGATGCGCAGCAACCGTCGGACAGCCGGCCCCTCCCCCGGCGGGCGCGGGCTTCGACTACCAACTCGGCGGCAGCTACCCGCCGGCCGACGGCGTCGACCTCGTCGTCCGCGACCGCGAGGCCGAGCCCGCGCCCGGCGTGTACTCGGTCTGCTACGTCAACGCCTTCCAGACGCAGCCCGGCGAGGAGGCGAAGTGGGAGTCGCGCCCGGAGCTGCTGCTGCGGGACGCCGCGGGCGAGCCGGTCACCGATCCGGACTGGCCGGACGAGACGCTCCTCGACGTGTCGACGGAGGCGAAGCGGGACGCGCTGCTCGGCGTGGTCGGGCCGTGGCTGGAGGGCTGCGCCGAGAGCGGCTTCGACGCCGTCGAGGCCGACAACCTCGACTCCGCCACCCGCTCGGAGGGGCTGCTCACCGACTCCGACACCGCCGCCTTCGCGCAGGACCTCGTCGACGCCGCACACCGGGCCGGGCTCGCGATCGGCCAGAAGAACGCCGCGGAGCGGGCGGAGGAGATGCGCGAGCTCGGCTTCGACTTCGCGATCACCGAGGAGTGCGAGGTGTTCACGGAGTGCGACGCCTACACCGACGTCTACGGCGAGCGCGTGTACGAGGTGGAGTACACGGACGTCGACGACGCGGCCGCGGTGTTCGCGCGGGCCTGCGCGCGCGGCGACGGCGTCGGCGTGCTGCTGCGCGACCGCGACCTGCTGACGCCCGGCGACGAGGGGTACGTCTCGGAGCGGTGCTGAGGAGGCCATGTCGGAGGACGAGTCCCTGGACCCACCGTGCTGGCGACGGTGGGTCTCGATACGCCCCTCCGGGGCTACTCGACCAGCATGAGCGCGCAGAGTCGCGCGCTCGACCAGCATGAGCGCGCACAGTCGCGCTCGACCAGCATGAGCGCGCTCAGTCGCGCTCGACCAGCATGAGCGCGCTCAGTCGCGCGTGCCCGAGGTCCGTCAACCCCGGTTCGCGGCCCGCGTCCGCCTGACAGGCTGGGCGCCGTGCCTCCCTGGTCCCTCGCGCTGCTCAGCGGCGCCATCGGCGGAGCGACCCTCCTCGTCGGAGCGGCGCTCGCCTGGTTCGTCCGCGTCCCACCCAAGCTGACCGCCGCGATCTCGGCGTTCGGCGCGGGGGTGCTCATCTCGGCGCTCGCCTACGAGCTGGTGCAGGAGGCGGCCGACGACGGCGGACTCCTGCCGACGATCCTCGGCACGCTCGCGGGCGCCGTGGTCTTCGTCGGCGCGGACGCGCTGCTCACCCGCGCCGGCGCGGGGAACCGCAAGAGCGCGAAGGGCTCCGGCTCCGCGGGCGGCGGCACCGCCATCGCCGCGGGCGCGCTGATCGACGGGATCCCCGAGTCGATCGTGCTCGGCCTCTCGGTGGCGCAGGGCGGCGCGGGAGCGGCGATCAGCGTGCCGATCGTGGCCGCGGTGGCGATCTCGAATCTGCCCGAGGGGCTCTCCTCCACCGTCGGGATGAAGGCCGACGGTCGTTCCGCGCGCTACGTCTTCACCGTCTGGGGCGGCATCGCCGCACTCTCCGCGATCGCCGCGCTCGTCGGCTTCCTCGTCTTCGCGAGCGCGCCCGGAGCGGTCGTGGCGTTCGTGACGACGGTCGCGGCGGGCGCGATCCTCGCAATGATCTCGAACACGATGATCCCGGAGGCGTTCGACCGGGACGACGTGCTGACCGGGCTGTACGCCGTCCTCGGGTTCGTGACGGCGTTCGCGCTGCATTCCGTTTCCTGAGACGCCGCGGGGCGGCGTCTCGCGGTCGGCACTGCGCGGAGTGCGTTTCGCAGAGCCCGGTGCGTTCGCCGACGGGAATCCGCTGGCACGCGGATTCCCGGATACGGCTCGTGCGTGGCCGGGTGGCTCGGAGGACCGCCGGCCGATGGTCGGGGAGAGATGAATGGTGGTCGAGCAGCCCCGGAGGGGCGTATCGAGACCCGGCCTCTGCAGGACGGCGGATCTCGATACGCCCGCTCCGCGGGCTACTCGATCAGCATGGGGAAGCCCGCCGCGCGTGCGGCGTGATCAGCATGGGGAGGCCCGCCGCGCGTGCGGCTCGATCAGCATGTCCCACCCGGGCTGGTGATCAGCACGACCGCAGCATGGTGGTCGAGTAGCCCCGGAGGGGCGTATCGAGACCCGGCGTCAGCAGGACGGTGGATCTCGATACGCCCGCTCCGCGGGCTACTCGATCAGCATGTGAGGCGCCCACTCCACGGGTCGCTCGATCAGCAGAGGGAACGGGTCAGCCGCTGAAGGCGGTCAGGGCGTCGTCGACGATCGCGAGGCCGCGGGCGACCTCGGCGGGGGTGACCACGGCGGGCGGGACGACGTGGATGCGGTTGTCGGCGGTGAAGGGCAGCAGGCCGCGGGAGAGCAGGTCGGCCTTGAGGCGGCCGACGGCGGCGGCGGGCAGCGGCTCGCGGGTGGCGCGGTCGGTGACGAGCTCGAGCGCCCAGAAGACGCCGGAGCCGCGGACCTCGCCGATCAGGTCGTGCTTCGCCTCGAGGGCGGCCAGGCCGGGGGCGAGGTGCTCGGAGCCGATGGTCTTCGCGTTGTCGACGATGCCCTCCTCCGCCATGGCCTCGAGGGTCGCGACGACGCTCGCCGCGGCGAGCGGGTGACCGGAGTAGGTGAGCCCGCCGGGGAAGACGCGCTCGTCGAAGTGGTGTGCGATCGGGTCGTCGATGAGGACGCCGCCGATCGGCACGTAGCCCGAGTTGACCCCCTTGGCGAAGGTGATCAGGTCGGGCCGGACGTCGAACGCGTCGAAGGCGAACCACTCACCGGTGCGGCCGAAGCCGGCCATCACCTCGTCGAGGATCAGCAGGATGCCGTAGCGGTCGGCGAGCGCCCGCACGCCGGCGAGGTAGCCGGGCGGCGGCGTCAGGATGCCGGCCGTGCCGGGGATGGTCTCCAGCAGCAGCGCCGCGATCGACTCGGGGCCCTCGGCCTGCACGACGCGCTCGAGGTGGTGCAGCGCGCGCTCGCACTCCTGCTCGGGCGTCTCGGCCCAGAACTCGGAGCGGTAGAGGTAGGGGCCGAAGGCGTGGACGTGCCCGCGGGCGTACTCGTTGGGGATGCGGCGCCAGTCGCCGGTCGAGACGATCGCGGCGCCGGTGTTGCCGTGGTACGAGCGGTAGAAGGAGACGATCTTGTCGCGGCCGGAGTAGAGGCGCGCCATCCGGATCGCGTTCTCGTTGGCGTCCGCGCCGCCGTTGGTGAAGAAGACCTTCTCGAAGCCCTCGGGCGCGCGCTCGGTGATCAGACGCGCCGCCTCGGCCCGGGTCTCGTTCGCGAAGGCCGGGCCGACGGTGGTGAGCACGGCGGCCTGCGCCTGGATCGCGGCGACGACCTTGGGGTGCTGGTAGCCGATGTTGACGTTCACGAGCTGGCTGGAGAAGTCGAGGTAGCGGGTGCCGTCGACGTCCCAGACCTCGGCGCCGAGGCCGCCGGCGATCGGCAGCGGGTTGAGCGCGCCCTGCGCGGACCAGGAGTGGAAGACCCGTGAGCGGTCAGCGGCGGTGACGGAGGCGTTGGTGCTGCCGGTAGGAGTCGTGTCCGAGAGCGTCATGCCTCCATCGTGCCGCGCGGGGGCCACTCGCGGGCGGCCCGCTTTGTCGAAGCGTCGGTCCTACGATGGACAGAACGTCGAATCCGATCCCGAGTGGAGCCGCCCGTGCCCGCGACCGTCCGCGATCTGCTCGCCGAGCCGGCCTTCCGCCTCCATGTCCTCGCGGGCGTGCACGACGAGGCGGCCCTCGACGCCCCGCTGGTCTGGGCGCACTCCTCCGACCTCGTCGATCCGACGCCGTGGCTCGAATCGGGGCAGCTGCTGCTCACCGACGGGGTGCACTTCGAGCAGGCTCCCGGGACGCAGGGCGCCGACTTCTCGGAGGCGTACGTGGCCCGCCTGCGCGGCCGGGGCATCCGCGCCCTCGGCTTCGCGACCGGCATCGTTCACGACGAGGTGCCCGCTCCGCTCATCGCGGCCTGCGCCCGGCAGGGGCTTCCCCTGCTCGAGGTCGCCGATCTGACGCCGTTCATGGGGATCATCCGCTTCGTCGCCGACGTCATCTCGCGCGAGCAGCGCGAGCGACTGGAGTGGTCGCTGGAGGCGCAGCGCCGGGTCGCGCGGGCGGCGCTGCGACCGGACGGCCTCGCGGCGATCCTCTCGGAGCTGGAGCGCCAGCTGGACTGCTGGGTCGCGCTCTACGACGCGGTCGGCCAGCGGGTGCACCTGCCGACCCGGCTCGACGTGCCGGAGGCGGCGGAGCGCTCGGTCGCGGCGGCCGTGCGCCAGGCGCTCGCCCGGGGCAGCCGCGCGGGGCTCCGGCTCGACGACGGCGGCGGCGTCACCCTGCAGACGCTCGGGCAGCGCGACCACCTGCGCGGGGTGCTCGCGGTCGGCACCGGCACTCCCCTGGATCCGGCCGGCAACGACCTGGTGGCGAGCGTCATCGGGCTCGCGAGCATCGCGCTCGAGCAGCGGCGCGCCCTCGACACCTCGCGGCGGCAGCTGCGCTCGGGTCTGCTCGAGCTGCTCGTCGCCGGGGCCTTCGACGTCGCGTCCCGCACCGCGCGACAGCTGTGGGGCACGCTGCCCGCCGAGCCGGTCCGCGTGAGCGTGCTGAGCGAGCCGGTGCGCGGCGACTCGCTGCTCGACGAGCTGGAGGTCTTCGCGGAGGAGGACGGGGCGCGGCTGTTCTTCGCCGAGCGCGACGGGGCGCTCGTGGTGATCACGGGTGCCGAGGACCTGGAGCTGATCGCGGGAGTGCTGGAGCGGCACGGTGCGCAGGCGGGGTCCTCGGCGCCGGTCGCCTGGGCCGAGCTGGACCGGGGGCTGGTGGAGGCGCGGCGCGCGGCCGACCGGGCGACGGCGGAGCATCCGCTGCTCCGCTTCGAGGACGTGACGGCGCAGGGGATGCGCGGCCTGCTCACCGCGGCCGGCGCCGAGCCGCTCGCCCGACGGCTGCTCGCGCCGCTGCTCACGCCCGAGGGCGGCGTGCTGCTCGAGAGCGCCCGCGTCTGGCTCCGCTGCAACGGCGCGTGGGAGCCGGCCGCCCGAGAGCTCGGCGTGCACCGGCACACGCTGCGGAACCGCGTCACGGCGGTCGAGCGGGCGCTGGGTGTCGACCTGGACGACGTGGACGCGCGCACGGAGCTGTGGCTGGCGCTGTGCTTCTCGGCGCCGGTCTCCTCCTCCGTCGTCGATCGGCCGCGGTCGGCCGAGCGAGAGGGGGACGCCCCACAGAGCGACGCACGTCCGCCCACGACGAATCGCTGACACGCGATTCGCCGGTTGCGCTCGACCTTGCGATGGTCGGTGTGCCGTGGCCCCGCGAGATGCCACTTATGAGCAGGACACGCCGTAGAAGTCGCTCATAAGTGGCATCTCGCGGCCCGGCTCAGTTCTGGGGGAAGCCGAGGTTGATGCCGCCGTGCGAGGGGTCCAGCCAGCGCGACGTGATCGCCTTCTGCTGCGTGAAGAAGCGGACGCCCTCCGCGCCGTGGGCCTTGGTGTCGCCGAACAGCGAGGACTTCCAGCCGCCGAAGGAGAACGTCGCGACGGGCACGGGGATCGGCACGTTGATGCCGATCATCCCGACCTCGACCTCGTTCTGGAAGCGGCGGGCCGCTCCGCCGTCGTTGGTGAAGATCGCCGTGCCGTTGCCGAAGGCGCCGTTGTTGATCAGGGCGACGCCCTCCTCGTAGGACTGCACCCGGACGATGGAGAGGACCGGTCCGAAGATCTCCTCGGTGTAGGCCTTCGAGGTGATCGGGACGTCGTCCAGCAGCGTCGGGCCGAGCCAGAAGCCGTTCTCGTCGCCGTCGACCTCGATGCCGCGGCCGTCGACGACGACCTTCGCGCCGTCCTCCTCCGCGATCGCGATGTAGGAGGCGACCTTGTCGCGGTGCGCCTCGGTGACCAGCGGTCCCATGTCGCAGCCGCGGCGGCCGTCGCCGATGCGCAGGGTCGCGGCGCGCTCCTGGATCTTCGCGATCAGCTCGTCCGCGACCGGCTCGACCGCGACGACGACCGAGATGGCCATGCAGCGCTCGCCCGCGGAGCCGAAGCCCGCGTTGATGGCGGAGTCGGCGACGAGGTCGAGGTCGGCGTCGGGGAGCACCAGCATGTGGTTCTTCGCGCCGCCGAGCGCCTGGACGCGCTTGCCGTGGCGGGTGCCGGTCTCGTAGACGTACTGGGCGATCGGGGTGGAGCCGACGAAGGAGATCGACTTGACGTCGGGGTGTTCGAGGAGGCCGTCGACCGCGACCTTGTCGCCGTTCAGGACGGTGAAGACGCCGTCGGGGAGACCGGCCTCCTTCCAGAGGGCACCGAGCCAGATCGCCGACGACGGGTCCTTCTCGGACGGCTTCACGACCACCGTGTTGCCGGCGGCGATCGCGATGGGGAAGAACCACATCGGCACCATCGCGGGGAAGTTGAAGGGGCTGATGATGCCCACGACGCCGAGCGGCTGCTTCACGGAGTAGACGTCGACGCCGGTCGACACCTGCTCCGAGTACTCGCCCTTGAGGTGGTGCGCGAGGCCGGTCGCGAACTCGACGACCTCCTGGCCGCGGGTGATCTCGCCCATCGCGTCGGAGAGGACCTTGCCGTGCTCGGAGGTGATGATCTCGGCCAGCTCGCCCTTCTTCGCCTCGAGCAGCTCGCGGAACTTGAACACGATCTGCTGGCGCTTGGCGAGCGAGGTGTCGCGCCAAGCGGGGAACGCGGCCTTGGCGGAGGCGACGGCCGCATCGATCTCGGCGGCGTCGGCCAGCGCGACCTCCTTGGTCGCGACGCCGAGCGCCGGGTCGTAGACCGGCGCGGTGCGGCCGGACGACGAGGGCGAGGCTGCGCCGTCGATCCAGTGGCCGACGGTGGACAGCGAGGTGGCGGGCGACTCGGCGATGCTCATGGGGACGAGGGTAGGCGGCGACGGCGCGGACGCGGGGAGCGGATGTGTCCAGGCACCGGTGCCGCGGATGGACGGAGCGGCACGGCGGGGGGATCTCGATACGGCCGCTGCGCGGCCTACTCGATCAGCATGAATGGGGGCGGCGCAGCTTCCTCGATCAACAGGGAGCGCGCACATGCTGGTCGAGTAGCCGCGCAGCGGCGTATCGGGACCCGGCCCTCTGCAGGGTGGCGGATCTCGATACGGCCGCTGCGCGGCCTACTCGATCAGCATGGAAGGGGGCAGCGCAGCTTCCTCGATCAACAGGGAGCGCGCACATGCTGGTCGAGTAGCCGCGCAGCGGCGTATCGAGACATGGGTTACTGCAGGGTGGTGGATCTCGATACGGCCGCTCCGCGGCCTACTCGATCAACATGAGGCGCCGCAGGCGCGGCCTCCTCGATCAACATGGGGCGCCGCAGGCGCGGCCTCCTCGATCAGCATGGGGCGCCGCCGGCGCGGCCTACTCGGGAGGCGGCGCGGCCTCCGCCGCCGGGGCGAAGCGCGCCAGGGCCGCCGTGATGTTGTCCTGGCCGCCGCGCTCGTTCGCCCAGGCGACGAGCGCCTCCGCCAGCGCGACGGGGTCGTCGCCGACGCGGGCGACGGCGTCGTGCAGCACGGCCGCGAGGTCGTCCGCGGGCGAGGCGTAGTTCCAGAGGCCGTCGGAGCAGACGAGCACCCAGCCGGGCTCGTCGAGCACGGTCGAGGCGAGGGTGGGCGACTCGTCGTGCGCGTCGGCGCCCAGCCACTTGGTGATGGCGTGCGCGTCGGGCGCGGACTCGGCCTCGGCGCGGGGCACGCCCGAGGCGATCTGCTCCTGCGCCCAGGAGTCGTCGACCGTGAGCTGCCGGGCGGGGCCCGCGTCGGGGATCCAGTAGCTGCGGCTGTCGCCGACGTTGCCGGTGACCAGCAGCGCGCCGTCGAGGATCGCGGCGGTGAAGGTGCAGGAGGGCGGGTTGTCGCGCTTCTCGGGCACCGCGGCGTCGATCGCTCCGGAGGCGCGCGCGACCGCCATCTGCAGCAGCGCGCCCCAGCGCTCGGCGCCGTGCACCTCGCCGCCGACCTCGCTGCGCAGGGCGCTCAGCGCGGCTCGGGCCGCGGCGAGGGAGGCGGTGTCGGAGTCGGGGGTCGAGGAGACGCCGTCGCAGACCACCAGCAGGGCGGTCCGCAGGCCGCCGTCCTCGCCGGCGGTCGCGCCGAGCGCCATCGCGTCCTCGTTGGCCGCGTGCCGGATCCCGCGGTCGCAGACCCCGCCGACCAGCGGGTGCGGCGCCTCCGCCCAGTGCTCGCGCTCGGTCGGCGCGCGCTGACCGCACTGCTCGCAGTAGCCGTCGTCGGCGATCGCTCCCCCGCAGTGCAGGCAGGCGGTCGGGCCCTCCGAGCCGGCGGCGGGCGGGGCGGCCGCGGCGGCCGGGACGATCAGCGTCGTCCCGCAGGCCTCGCAGAAGGCGTCGCCGGTCGAGACCGGCTCGCCGCAGTTCGGGCAGGGCGTCGACAGCGCGGGGCTCACGGAACTCTCCCCGCTCACGGCGCTCTCCCCGCTCACGTCAGCGTCCAGCGGCGCACGGCGTTCGCCCGGTCGACGAGGCGCAGGCGCTCCTCCTTCTCGCGGGTGGCGGCCGCGAGCGAGCGGTAGGAGGTCTCGAGGCCGTCCCGGAGGGCGGGCTCGGTGGCGTCGATCCCGCCGATCGTCGCGCCTTCGGCGGGCCCGTCGCGGCGAACCAGCTCGAGCGCCGACTCCAGCACCCCCGTCGTCAGCTCGAGCCGGGTCCGCGAGTCGATCGCCACCGTGTCGACACTGGCGAGCGCGGCGGAGAGCGACGGAAGTCCGCGCCCGGAGCCGGCCAGCAGCTCGGCGCGGCGGCGGCGGGCGTCGACGTAGGAGGAGCGGGTCGGCGTGACGATGTCGAGCGCGTCGAGCGCGCCGTCCAGGTCGGCCCGGTGCTGCCGGACTCGGGCGAGACCGAAGGCGGCCGGCGCGGTGTAGTTGGCGTCGGCGCGGGCGCAGATCACGTAGAGCGACTCCGCCACCTCGGGCTCGCCGCTCGACTCGCAGGCCGCGGCGAGCGCGAGCTTCGGCGCGAGCTCGCCCGGCACCTGGCCGTAGACGGTGTTGAACGAGGCGCGGGCGCCGATGTCGTCGTGGCGGGCGAGCTGGGCCAGCCCGCTCATCCAGACCGCGCGCCACTCCCAGGGGTCCTCGGTGAGGATCTCGCCGGTCGCGCGGGCGACGTCCTCCCAGCGCTCGGCCTCGATCGCCGCGCGGGCGCGGGCGAGCCGCACCTCGACGGTGACGGTCGGCGCGAGCGCGAGGGCGCGCAGCCGCACGATCGGGTCGGCGACGTTGACACCCGCGAGCCAGGCGCGCGCCGGGTCGGACTCGTCGGTCTTCAGCCCGGGCAGCGCGTCCCAGGGCAGCGGACGGTCGACCACGTCGGCGACGGGCGCCTCGAAGAGCGCCGACTCGGTCGAGTGCAGTGCGGGGTGACCCGGTCCGCGGTCGGTCGCGACGACCTCGCGCAGCACGCCGAGCAGCTGCCCGCGCATCTCGTCGACGGTGGCGAAGCGGTCCTGAGGGTCGGGCGCGCAGGCCTTCGCGACCAGGCGGTAGAACGAGTCGTACTTCTGGAACAGCGGCGTCTCGGACACCGGCGGCAACGAGGCGACGTAGGTGGTCTGGTTGCCGCGGAAGTCGAGGACGAGCGAGGCGATCGTCCGCCCGATCGTGTAGACGTCGGAGGCGATCGACGGCCCCAGCTCGGGCACCTCGGGCGCCTGGTACCCGACGGTGCCGTAGATCGCCGACTCCTCGTCGTCGGCCCGGCGCACCCCGCCGAGGTCGATCAGCTTGACCTGGTCGCCGACCTGGATCATGTTGTCCGGCTTGAAGTCGCAGTAGAGCAGCCCGTGGTCGTGCAGGTAGGCGAAGGCGGGCATCACCTCGAGGACGAAGGCGAGCGCCTGGTCGACGGGCAGCGGATCCGCGGAGCCGCCGTTCGCGTCGCGGCGCTCCTGAAGGATCTGCTTGAGGCTCGGACCGCCGACGTACTCCATCACGATGTAGCCGGCGCCCTCGTGCAGGACGAAGTTGTAGATCTCGACGATCAGCGGGTGCTCGACCTCGGCGAGGTACTGCCGCTCCGTCACCGCCGCGGCGTAGGCGTCCGGGTCGCCGGAGTTCAGCAGGCCCTTGAGCACGACCCAGCGACCGGAGACGTTGCGGTCGCGGGCGAGGTAGATCCAGCCGAGTCCGCCGTAGGCGAGGCAGCCGACCACCTCGTACTGCCCGCCGACGACGTCGCCCTTCGCGAGCTGCGGCGTGAAGCTGAACGGGGTGCGGCAGTTGGGGCAGAAGCCCTCGGTGCGGCCGGGCTTGCCGTCGCGGCCGCGGCCGACCGCGGTGCCGCAGTTGGAGCAGAAGCGCTTGCGCTCGGGGAGCACCGCCTCCTTCATCAGCGCGGCCATCGGGTCGGCGGCGGGGCGGGAGGGGACGGTCGTCAGTCCGGCGCCGAGCCGCGGTCCGCGCAGGCGGGTGGAGGTGGTGCCGACGCGGCGGGTGGTCTTCGAGCCGGTCTGCGCGGTGCGGGCCGAGCCGAGCGCGGCGGTCGCGAGGCGGGCGGAGGAGGTGCGGCCGCTGCGGGCGGTCGCCGCCTCCTCGGTGCTGGAGCCGACGGGGACCTGCGCGTTCGGCGCGCCCTCGGCGAAGCCTGTGCCGAAGGCGGCGGAGGCGGTGGCGGGCGCGGGGCCGGCCGCGGGAGCGGGGCGGCGCGCGGTGGGAGCGGAGGCCGTAGCCGCCGGCGCCTCCGCCGGCAGCCCGCACACGTTGCAGTAGCCGTCCTCGATCACGCCGGTGCAGCCCGGGGTCGAGATGCAGGGGTCGCCGTTCATGAGCTGGCCTTCCGGTGGTGCGAGGGAGACGGGGCGGTGGGCAGGTCGCGGGTGACCACGTCGTACTGCTCCACCAGGTGGCGGGCGAGCGGCACCGAGCAGGGCACCGCGTCGAGCGCGGCGCGGACCTCGGCGTCGGCTGCGACGCCGACGGCGGAGGCGGCCCGGCCGTTGGCGGCGGCGCGCTCGCGCAGGGCCCGCAGCCGGAAGCCGAGTGCGGCCCGCTCGCGCAGCGGCGAGGTGTACGCGGCCTCGACGGCGTCGAACGCCCGGCCGACGGCGGTGAGGCGGGCGAGGTGCGCGTCGAGCGCCTCCCGACCGGTCGGCGGCTCGCCGAGACGCGAGACGTCGGGCACCGCGAGGCGGGGCGGATCCGCGATCTCGCGGCGGCAGCGGGCGACCAGCTCGCGCAGTGGCGCCTCGCGCAGCTCCGCCGCAGCGGCCAGCTCGCGGGCGCGGACCCGGTCGTGCTCGAGGCCGCGGCGCTCGGAGGCGGCGATGATCAGGTCGCGCTCGAGCCGGGCGGAGTCGCTCTCGAGCTGGCCGAGCGGCCCGGAGACGTCGGCGCCGCGGCCGGCCTTCTCGGCGAGGGCGTCGAGCCGCGAGCGGAGCACGGCGACGCGCTGGGCGGCGGCCTGGTCGACGGTGCCGCGCGCATCGCGGGTGAGGTCGCGGCAGCGCTCGATCTCGGCGCGCACCCCGACGATCCGGCCGGCAACGTCGGTGCCGCTCGGGTCGAGCTCGAGGCGCGACTTCAGCTGGCCGATGACGGCGTCGCAGAGCCGCACGGCCTCGACCAGCGAGACGGCGGCGCTGCCGCCCGAGCCGGAGGAGTCCAGCCGCCCCCAGATCAGCTGCGACATCCGCTCGCGGGCCACGGTGTCCACCCGGCCGGAGTCCCAGACGACCTCGAGCTCGGCCAGCCGACGGGTGACGGACTCGCGCAGCGACTGCGCGAGCACGACGTCGGCGGTGTAGCTGTCGGCCTGCGGCGAGGCGAGCGCCGCGGCGTCGAGCCGCGAGAGCTCGCGGGTCGTCCGCTCCAGCCAGCGGCCGATCTGCGCGAGGTAGTCGAAGAGCGCCCGCTGCGGGATCGCCTCGCCCAGGCGCCCCGGAGCGACGGGCGTCCCCTCCGAGACGCCCGCCTGCGCTCCCGTCACTGCCACCATCAGCGCCCGTACACGGCGGCGGGCGGCGTCGCCGTGCCGAGGTCGCCGAGCCAGCGCTGGTAGATGCTCTGCCAGCGGCCGTCGGCGCGGATGCTCTCGAGCGCCGCGTTGACGAAGCGCACGTAGTCGGTGTCACCGGCGGGCATCCCGAGGCCGTAGGGCTCGGAGCTGAGCTGGTCGCCGATGACCTTGGCGTACGGGTCCTGCGCGACGAAGCCGGCGAGGATCGTGTCGTCGCCGGCGATCGCGTCGACGGAGCCCTCCTGGAACTGCGCGAGGCACTGGGTGTGCGTGTCGGCGGCGACCGCCTCGACGTCGGGGTAGTCGCTCTCGAGCCGGCTGAGCGTGGTGGTGCTCCGCGGTGCGCAGACCCTCGCGCCGGCCAGCTCGTCGATGCCGTCGGCCTCGTTGCTCTCGGAGACGAGCACCTTCAGCCCCGCGGCGTAGTACTCGGAGGAGAAGGCGATGCTGCTCCAGCGGTCGCAGGTCATCGTCAGCGTGCGGGCGACCAGGTCGACCTGCGGCGTCGCGGCGTCGCCGCTGAGGGCGGGCAGGCGCTGGGCCGAGGTGATCACGACGAACTCGATCTCGTCGGGGTTCCCGAGGATCGCGCCGGCGATCTCGCGGGCGATGTCGATGTCGAAGCCCTCGATCGTGCCGGTCAGCGGGTTGCGGGAGGACATCAGCAGGGTGTCGGCCGACACGCCGACGCGGAGCTTCCCGTAGTCGCGGATCTGGGCGAGCCGGGGGCTGTCGGTGACGCCGGTCGGCGCGTAGGAGGTTACCGCCGAGGGCGAGCACTCGGCCGTGGCCGGAGCGGCGGTCGACGGCGCGGACGCCGTGGGGGTCGGCGTGGTCGCCTCGGTGATGGTGCCGAGGTCGCTCGCGCCGCTGGTGCAGCCGGAGACGGCGAGCACGGTGCCGAGCAGGAGCGCGACGGCGCCCGTGCGCAGGATGCTGAGGCGGGTCATCGGTACTCCTCCAGTCGCTGCGCGACGCCGCGCCAGGCGAGCAGGGCGCCCACCAGGCCGGCGGCGAGCAGGATCCAGGAGGCGATCGAGGCGGTCGCGCTCCCGTCGTCGAGCTCGGTGCGGGTCGCGTTCGTGTCGTCGACGATCGCCGTGCGCGCATCGTTCGCGAAGGCGGTGAACGCGCCGTTGGCGGTGCCGTCCCCGGTGGCGGTGGCGAGGTCCACCGCGTCGTCCCAGTTCCCGCCGTCGTCCTGATCGCGGATCGCCGCATGCAGGTCCAGCCACGCGTTCAGCTCCGTCAGCAGCGCCCCGTCGACGATGCCGTCGTCGACCCCGGCCTGCAGCCGGTCCCCCGCGTCCTTCGCCGCCGCCTGGAACTCCGCCTCGAGGGCCGCTCCCGAGCCGCGCTTGATCAGCGTGAAGCTCTCCAGCGACTTCGCGTCGCTCGCCGCGGTGAGCGCCTGCGAGACGACGAGGGTCGCCTGGTACGGCTCGGCGCGGACCGCCGCCGCACGCCCCGCGATCGAGCCGAGCAGGAGCGCGCCGCCGATCCCGACCAGCAGCAGCAGCCCGGTGGCGGTGGCGAGCGGGCGGTTGAGGTAGCGGTGCGTCCGCCGCGCCAGCCAGACCTGCGCCGCGATCAGCAGGAGCAGCATCGCGAGCGAGCCGATCAGCAGCAGCACGCTGAAGCGCACGGTGTCGTAGGCGGCGGCGACGCGGTCGGCCCCGCGGGTGACGAGCCCGTTGAGATCGGTGAGGATCCCCTTCTCGGAATCGGTCAGCTGCGCCGAGGCCTGGTCGAGGTACGCCGAGCCGACCGGGAAGCCCTGACGGTTGTTGGCGCGCGCTTGCTCGATCAGTCCGCTGTAGGTGGTCAGCTTGGTGGCGACCTTCGCGAGGGTCGCGGCGTCGTCGGGCTGCGTCGCGGCGAGCTCGGCGATCCGCGAGGACGCGCCCGCGAGGTTGTCGACGTACGTCTGCCGCTGCTCCGCGGGCTCGAGACCGCCGACCAGGAAGGTGTTCGCGGCGATCGCGTTGGCGTCGACGAGCAGGTTCCGCACGTCCTGCACGCCGACGAGCTGCGCCGCCTGCTGGCGCGCCTCCTCGGCGGCGCGCGCCTGCAGCGACGCGGCCTGCTGGGCGAAGACGCCGAACAGCACGGCGGCGAGCGCGGTGAGCACGAGCAGCAGCCTGAGGGTGCGCGGGGTGGTCGAGGTCGCGCGGGAGAGCAGGTTCGGCCGCCGAGCGGCAGGCGCAGCCTGCGCGGGTGCGGGCGGAGCCGGCGGTGCGGCGGTAGCGATGCTCATGAGCTCTCCCCGGTCGATACGTCGGTCTCGGACTCCGCCTCCGGCAGCTCCGCCTCCACGACGTCCTCCGCCTCCAGGGTCCGCAGCTCGTCGAGCGTCGGCTCCTCGGTGTCGCGCAGGCGCCAGGCGTGGCGCGCGATGGCCGCGTCGAGCACGTTGCGCACCCAGCGCCCGTTGCCGAACGCCTCGGTGCGCTCCTGCGCGGCGGCGACGTCGGCGAAGGCGGCGACCGCCTCCTCCGTGGGAGTGAAGTCGGCGGCGGCGGCGAGGCGCGCGAAGATCGCGGAGAGCTCCTCGTCGCTGTAGTCCGTGAAGTCGATGGTGGTGGAGAAGCGGCTCGCGAGCCCGGGGTTGGTGTCGAGGAAGCCCTGCATCGGCCCGGAGTAGCCCGCCACGATGACGACCAGGTCGCCGCGGTGGTCCTCCATGTCCTTGACCAGGGTGGTCACCGCCTCCGCCCCGTACTGGTCGAGCGCGAGCGCGTAGGCCTCGTCGATGAAGAGCACGCCGCCGCGGGCCGAGGCGATCACCTCGGCGGTCTTCATCGAGGTCTGGCCGAGGTAGCCGGCGACCAGCTCCGAGCGGTCGACCTCGACGAGCACGCCCTTCGAGAGGATGCCGAGCGAGCGGTAGATCCGCGAGACGAGCCGGGCGACGGTGGTCTTGCCGGTGCCGGGGTTGCCGGTGAAGACGAGGTGCCGGGTGAGCGTCGGCGTGGTCAGTCCCGCGGCCTGGCGCAGGGTGTCGATCCGGAGCAGCTGGGTCTGCCGCTTGATCTCGCTCTTCACCCGGTCGAGGCCGATCAGCGCGTCGAGCTCGGCGAGCAGGTCCTCGATCGCCTCGGGCGGCTCGAGCGGCTCGGGCTCGGGTTCCGGCGCGGGAGAGGCGGGCGGCGCGGCGGCGACCGGTCCCGGCTCGTCCTGCGGCCCGTCGTGCTCGGTCCGCCGCAGCCGCGCGAGGATCTCGTCGACCCCGGGAACTCCGGCGGGAAGGTCGCGCGGTGCGGTGGGCACGGAAGGCGAAGGAGCCTGCACAGCCCCCAGCTGCGCCGCCGCCGTCGCCGACGCCGCCGCGATCCCGCCGATCCCCGGCTGCCCGAGCGAGCTCGCCGCGGACACGACCTCGGTCAGCGCCCGCGCGTACGCGCCCGCCTGCTCCGAGTGCGCCGCGACCAGCCCGGCGAGCAGATCGGTCGGCGAGCTGCGCCAGCGCCGGGCGCTCGACGCCGCGGTGAAGAACGCCTCGAGGCCGCCGGTCGTCCCGGTCTCGGCGAGCCAGTCCTGCCCCGCCCCGGTGATCGACTCCGCGACCGCCGCCGCGAGCCGGGCGCCCTCGGCGCGCACGGCGGCGCCGTCGAGCCCGGCCGCGGCTCCGACCAGGACGAGCGCGTCGAGCGACGCCGACAGCGCGGTCACGAGGCGCTCGGCGGGGTCAGCGAGCCGGGGGCGGTGGGCGTCGTCGGAGCGGCCGGCGCGTCGAGCCCGCTCGACAGCGACGACTCCGTGAACTTCTCGGCGAGGAACTGCCCGTGCGCGATCAGCGCCGAGGCGTCCTGCCGCGAGACGGCGTCGGAGATCCGGTCGAGGGTGCCCCCGAGCAGGTCGAGCTGGTCGCAGAGGATCATCAGCGAGGTCTTCCCCTTGTAGACGGCGCGGCGGTCGGCGAAGTCGCGCGGCAGGCGCAGGTAGCCCTCGACCGCCTCGGGCAGGTAGCTGGTGGCCGTCGCGACGACGGTGTGGCCCTGCCGGCTCATCCCGCCGAGGCGGTCCAGGCGCGGCACCATCTCGCGCACGGTCTCGTCGACCCGGCGGATGCGGGCCGCGACGATCGCCGGGACCTTGCCCGCGGTCTCCGCCGCGACCCGGTCGAGCGCCGCGAGGATGTCGTCGCTGGACGGCACGCGCGGGAGTGCGGGCGCGGTCTCCTCCGGCACCGAGTCGGTGCCGCCGAACAGGCGGGAGAGCCAGCCCATCGGCTAGCGGCCGAGATCGAGCGAGGAGGCCGCGTCGATGTCGGAGTTGCTGCGGCGGGCCCGCTCGACGTACTCGCCGGCCTTCGCGGTCTCGACCTGCAGCACGCCGACGGTCTGCGCCATGCTGTCGAGCGCCTTGATCTTGAAGTCCGAGATCGAGTCCATGGTCTGGTAGATGTTCGCGAACGCGGCCTGCAGCTGCGGGAGCCCGACCGTCGCCGACGCCGCCTGCGACTGGATGCTCGCGGACTGCTCGGCGAGCATCCGCGAGGTGGCCTCGATCATGTTCGAGGTCGTCGTGTTGAGCGCGGTGATCTGGTCGAGCACGAGGCGCTGGTTGGCGAGCGCCTGCGCGACGATGACCGCCGTGCGCAGCGCCGACACGGTCGTCGTGGTGGCGCGGTCGACGCCCTTGATCAGCTCGACGTTGTTCTTGATCACGACGTCGATCGCCAGGTAGCCCTGGATCGAGACGGCCAGCTGGGTCAGCAGGTCCTGGTGCTTCTGCCGCGCGTAGAAGAGGACGTCCTCGCGCAGCGCGCGGGCGCGGTCCGGGTCGGTCGCGTCGAGCTCGGCGATCTTCGCCGACAGCTTCACGTCGAGGCGCTCGGCGACGTAGATGTACTCGTTGAGGCGCGTCATCGTGTCCCAGAGGTTCTGCTTCTCCAGGTTCAGCGCCGCATTGTCCTTCCGCAGCTCGTCCTGGCCGTCGTAGAGCGCCTGGATGATCGCGTTGAGGTGCGACTGCGCGCTCTCGTAGCGGCGGAAGTAGTCCGTGATCTTGTTGCCGAACGGGATGAAGCCGAGGATCTTCTTCTGGATGTTGTCCTCGGAGGGGTCGAGGTCCTCGACCGTGCGGCGCAGCTCCAGCAGCGTCTTGCCGATGGTCGAGCCCTCGGAGAGCCCGCCCTCCTGCAGCGCCCGGACGGGCGTCTTCAGCAGCCGGTTCGAGGAGTCGGCCGCCGAGCGGATGTCGGCGTCGCCCATCGTGCGGATGTCGTTGGCCTTCGCCGCGAACTCGGGGCTGCGCGCCTCCGCGGACATCAGCGACGCGAGGTAGCCGTCGACCTTCGCCTCGAGCCCTGGCAGCGCCTGCTCGGGCACCTTCGGCGCGATCGACGGCGCCGAGGTGGTCGCGACGGCGGCGACGGGCTCGGGCGGCGTGAGCGAGAGGGCGTTCTGGGGCGGCTGCAGGGCCTCGGTCATCGGGGGATCCTCACCGTAACGGGCGCGCACCGTGACCGGCGCTCGGCGCCGACTGGACGAACGTGGCCCCAGCATATCGCCGGGGAGTGAGCGCTCCCTCAGACTCCCGCGGGCCGCCGCCGGAGCGTGGCGACCGCGACTCCGGCCAGCGCGATCGCGCCACCGATCAGCGCGGCGGCCGGCGGGGTCTCGGCGAGCAGGAGCCAGGACAGCAGCACCACGACGGCCGGGACCGCGTAGGTGGTGGCGGCCGTGCGGCCGGCACTGGAGCGGGAGAGGACGTAGCCCCAGGTGGTGAAGGCGACGGCCGTCGGGAAGACGCCGAGGTAGACGACGGCGGCGATCGAGGAGGTGGGCGCGGCCTGCAGCGAGGCGACCAGCTCCGGGGCGAACGGCAGGCAGGCGACGGTCGCCGCCAGGCAGCCGATCCAGGTCATCGTCATCGCGTCGACGTGCCCGAGCAGCCGCTTCTGCAGCGTCGCGGCGCTGCCGTAGAGGACCGCGGCGGCGAGGCCGAGGACGACGCCGATCACGTCGAACTGCCCCGAGGAGGTCGAGAAGGCGATGACCGCGACTCCGGCGAGCGCCACCGCCATGCCGCCGAGCAGCCGCCGCGGGAAGCCCTCGCCGAGGAGGAGGCCCGCGAGGACCGCGGTGATCATCGGCGCGATGTTGACCAGGAGCGCCGCGGTGCCGGCGTCGACGTGCCGCTCGGCCGCGTTGAGCGCGAGGTTGTAGACGCCGAACCAGGCGACGCCCCAGACGAGCACGAGCAGGAGGATCCGGCCGCGCGGCACCCGGCTGCGCTCCGGACGATCACCGCGGCGGCGCGCCGTGATCACCAGGCGCACGACCGTCAGGGCGATCGAGCCGACCACGATGCGGCCCAGGGTGAGGGCGCCCGGGCCGAAGTCGTCCGCGGCGAAGCGGATACCGACGAAGGCCGAGGCCCAGAGCAGCACCGTCACCGCGATCGCCGACCAGAGCAGGACCGCGTCGCGGCGGCTCGGGGCGGCGGTGGTGCGGGAGGGCGCGGTGCTGGTCATGGACTCATCGTGGCGGGGCGGCGGGCGTCAGCACCAGTCCACGGTTCTACCGGATCGTGCAGTGCGGCTTCATGATCGCTAGGGTCGGCGCATGCTCGACGTCCAGCGCCTCCGCGTCCTCCGCGCCGTCGTCGCGGCCGGCTCGATCGTCGGAGCCGCGTCGTCGCTCGGCTACACGCCCTCGGCGATCAGCCAGCACCTCGCCGCGCTGCAGCGCGAGACCGGGCTGACCCTGCTCGAGCGGGTCGGGCGCGGGGTCCGGCCGACCGCCGCGGGCCGCACCCTCGCCGAGCAGGCCGACCGGGTGCTGGAGCGGCTCGGCGAGGCGGAGGCGGTCGTCGCCGACCTGCGCGCGGGGCGGGCCGGGCGGCTCTCGATGACCTACTTCGCCTCCGTCGGCAGCGCGTGGATGCCCGAGGTCGCGCGGCGGCTGATCGCCGGCTTCCCGCAGCTGGCACTCGATCTGCGCCTGGGCGAGGAGGTGGCGGAGGACCCGGCGGCGCGGCCGGACGTGCAGCTGCTGGTCGCGGAGCCGGGTGGGACGGCGGACTCACCCGGCTTCACGGCGCACCATCTGATCGACGATCCGTACCTCGCCGTGCTGGACCGGTCGCACCCGCTCGCCGGGCGCGCCGAGATCGAGCTGGCCGAGATCGCGGGCGACCGCTGGATCGACAACGACCTGCCGACCGGCTGGTGCCGCCGGACCCTCGTGGACGCCTGCGCGGCGGCGGGGTTCACGCCGCGCTTCCACGTGCAGGCGAACGATCACGTGACGGCGGTGGCGTTCGTCGCCGCGGGGATGGGACTGACGGTGCTGCCGGCGCTGGCCGCCCAGCCCCTGCCGGCCGGGCTCGTGGCGGTGCCGCTGGTGCGGCCGCGCCCGCTGCGGTCGATCCACGCGGCGGTGCGCGGGTCGGTGGCGTCGTCGGCGCCGGTGCGGGTCGCCGTCTCGGCGCTGGTGGAGCTCGCGGGAGCCGGCTCCGGGCGGTGAATAGCGCCGCGGATGCCGCGGGGCGCGCCGATACTGCGCTGCACAGGCCGGTTCGCAGCAGCGGGGAGCACGATGGCGGCGTGACCTCCGTCGAATCCGTGACCCGCTCCGCGCCCGCGCTCGGCGGGCCGCGCATCCTCCGCCAGCGCTGGACCGAGGCCGCCTTCCTGCACTGGCGGGTCGACCCGGCGCTGGTCGCCCCGCACCTGCCGCCCGGCGTGCGCCCGGACGAGCACGACGGCGCCTCCTGGGTGGGCCTCATCCCGTTCCGGCTGTCGCGGACGGCGTTCCTCGGCGGGCCGCGCGTGCCGTGGCTGGGGACCTTCCCCGAGGTGAACGTGCGGCTCTACTCGATCGACCGGTACGGGCGACGCGGAGTCGTGTTCGTCTCACTCGAGGCCTCGCACCTGCTCCCGGTGCTCACGGCGCAGGCCGTCTTCGGACTGCCCTACCGCTGGGCGCGGATGGGGATCGAGCACCGCCACGGCGCGGTCATCTACACGACCGAGCGGATCGGCGATCCCGCTGCGCGCTCGCGGATCGTGGTGCGGCCGACCCCGGGCACCGACGCCTCCGAGGACCCGCTCGCCGGCTTCCTGACCTCGCGCTGGGCCTACCACGAGCGACACCTGGGCTCCACCTGGTACGGCCGCAACCTGCACCGGCCGTGGCCGCTGCAGCGCGCGGAGCTGCTCGCGCTCGACGACGGGCTGCTCGAGGTCGCGGGCTTCCCGGGGCTGGCGACGCGGGCTCCGGACTCGGTGCTGTACTCCCCGGGCGTGGAGACGGTGTTCACGGTGCCGCGGCGGGTGTGACACCCACGGTCCGCCAGAGCTGAGGTGATGGCTCCTCCACAGGGACGACTTCGGCGAGTTCTCTCACGATCCGTCGGAGGAGGCGACCGCGCGTCAGTGGTCTCTGGAACCATTCTCGTATGGTTCAGAACGAGGACGGGGAGCGATCCCGCGAAGGGCGCGCGGGCGCCAATGCCGCGCTCGCCTCGGCGGTCGATGCGGTGTGCGCGGCCGATCCGCTCCGGGCGCGAGCGGAGGCGCAGCGTGCCGAGCTGGTCGAGCGCGCCCGGCTCGCGGCGGAGGCCTCGTACGACGTGCTGGTCGATCCGCTGGTGCGCAGCCGCGCGGAGCGGCGGGAGGCGGCGCAGCGGGCGCTCGTCGCCGAGCTCGCCACCGCGCTGCGGATGTCGGAAGCGCACGTCTCCGAGCTGATCGAGGAGAGCCGGCTGCTCGTCAACGAGCTCCCGCAGACCCTCGCCGCGCTCCGTGAGGGGCGGATCTCACCCGAGCACGCGCGGGTGATCCTCCGCGCGGCCGCCGAGCTGCCGCCCGAGGTGCGCGGGCGCCTCGACGAGGAGGCCGCCGTGGTCGCGGCCGACCGCACTCCCCCGCAGCTGCAGCGCCGCCTCCGGGCCCTGCGGGAGCGACTGCATCCCGAGTCGACGACCGAGCGCCACCGCCGCTGCGCCGCGCGGCGCGCGGTCTGGCTCGACGGCGGGAGCGACGGCATGGCCACCCTGCTCCTGCACCTTCCCGCTCCCCAGGCGCAGGGCGCCTTCGACCGCATCGACCGCGCGGCGCACTCCCTGCGCGAGCTGCCCGGCGAGAAGCGGACGATCGGGCAGCTGCGGGCCGACGTCGGAGCGGCGCTCCTGATCGACGGCGAGACCGACGGCGTGGAGCGGCGCTCGACCGGCACCGCCGTCCCCGTCGGGATCCGGCCGCGGGTCACGGTCACCGTCCCCGTTCTCACGCTCCTCGGCCGCTCCGACGAGCCCGGCACCCTCGACGGCTACGGGCCGATCGACCCCGAGACCGCGCGCCGGCTCGCCGCCGATGCGCCCTCCTTCACGCGGATCCTCACCCATCCGGAGACCGGCGCCGTGCTCTCCGTGGGCCGGACGTCGTACCGGGTGCCCGCCGATCTGCGGCGCCACCTGCTGCACCGCGACGAGACCTGCCGCTTCCCCGGCTGCACCCGCGCGGCCTCCGCGGGTGACGTCGACCACGGCGTCGAGTGGCAGCACGGCGGCCGCACCGACGCCGACAACCTCGCCCACCTCTGCCGCCACCACCACCGGCTCCGGCACACCAGCACCTGGCAGGTCGAGCACCGGCCCGCCGGAGTCCTGCACTGGACGAGCCCGACCGGCAGGCGGCACGTCACCCGCCCGGCGCGCACCGGGCCGCCGAGAGGCCGCGCGGCACCGGGCAGGGAACCGGGCAGGGAACCGGGCGCCGTGAAGGACGAGCCACCGCCGTTCTGAGGTCACGAGGTGGCGGTGCGAGGATCGGAGAGGGATCGTGTTCAGCGAGAGAACGGGAGCGGGAGCCAGGGATGATCGATGCTTCGCCGCGCCTGATCGAAGTCGTCCGAGTGGGCTGGGAGATGGACTGCTGCGGCGCGCCCTTCGCGGTCGGGGACCGGGTCACGTGGTCGCTTCTGAGCTACCCGGCTCGACCGACGGGTCCGGCCCGCTACGCGGAGGAGCACCACCAGGCCCTGCCCGACGCACTCACGGTGTCCGGAGTCGTGCGCGGGATCGTCGGCGAGACGGTGCTCGGCAGAATCCCGGCGATCGGCGAGGGTGGTGTCCTCGTCCCCGACCCCTCCCGACGGAGGCTGCAGCGACCCGCGTCCTGGGACCGCTCCACCGGCGGCGCGACCCTCCGCGTCGCCCTCGAGATCGACGCGGACGCCGAGCTCCCGCCGCCGTGGGAGCCGCCGGAGTCCACCCCCGACACTCGGACGCCGGACCCGGAGGTCGTCGCCGCTCTGCACGCGCTGCTCGTCCGCCTCCACGACGCGTGGCGCGGCCGGATCGGCATCCGGTCCGCCGACCGCGGCAGGAAGGCGAGCATCGTCCCGCACACCGCGGGCGCCGGCGAACTGCACTGGGCACTCGGACCCGAGCACCTCGTCGTGAACCTGGGCTACGACCGCGTGATCCTGCCCGGCGATCTCGAGGGCGCCGCCCGGCTCGAGGTCCTCGCCGACGAGGTCGCCCGCGGCGTCGTCCGTCAGGACCCGCCGATCACGAGTCAAGGGGTCCTGCTGATGCCCGCGCGCAGGCGTAGGGTTCCCACTTCGGCCTGGTGAGAACCGGCTCCCGCACTCGGCTACCACGACCAGCAGAGGACGAACCACATGCCCACGACACCGACCGCCGTGCTCTTCGACATCGACGGCACGCTCGCCGACACCAACTTCCTGCACGTGGAGGCCTGGTCGCGCGCGTTCTGGCAGGCGGACCTCGACGTCGCGACCTGGCGGATCCAGCGGGCGATCGGCGCCGACTCGTCGGAGCTGCTCGACCTGCTCCTCGAGGACGACGTCGACGACGACGCGCGCACCCTGGTGAAGGGCCTGCACGCGAAGAACTACGCCGAGGCGTCCACCCGGATCGCGCTCCTGCCCGGAGCGCGCGAGCTGATCCGGGCGCTCGCCGGGCGGGGCGTCCGCATCGTGCTGGCGACGTCCGCGCCGCAGAACGAGCTGGAGATCCTGCTCGACGTCCTCGACCTCGGCGACGCGGTGCACGCGGTGACGAGCGGCGAGGACGTCGAGACCGCGAAGCCGTCGCCCGATGTGATCAGCATCGCGCTCGAGCGCGCCGGCGTCTCGACCGACCGCGCGATCATGATCGGCGACGCGACCTGGGACGTCCTCGCCGCCGAGCGGGCCGGCCTCGCGACGGTCGCGGTGCAGTCCGGCGGCACCGGCGAGCACGAGCTGCGCGAGGCCGGGGCCGTCGCGGTCTACGAGGACGCCGCGGCGATCCTCGCGGACCTGGAGGGCGGACCGCTGGCGAGCCTCCTGCGCTGACCCCGGGAGGAGGGCAGGAGGCCCGCCCCGCGGTCAGCTCTGCGGACGCCTCCGCAGCACGAGCAGCGTGATGCCGATCGCCGCGACGACGGCCACGAGCGCGCCGCCGATCCACAGCACGTCACCCAGCAGCGCCGGGTCCGACCCCGTCGCCGCCTCCGCCTCGTCCGCGGACGGCGCCGAGGCGTCGGACACCGCGACGGTGCCGTTGCAGTCGGGGACCGACTCCGATCCCTCGGCGAGGGCGACGTCCGCCCCCGGCTGCCAGTCGAAGCCGTACTGCCCGGAGACGGGGTGCCCGTCGGTGGAGACGACCTGCCAGGTCACCTCGTAGGCACCGGCCGCGCCCAGCTCGAGCGGCATCGAGGCCTCCGGTCCGACGACACTGACGCAGCCGTCGCCGTAGTAGAGGCCGTCCGGCCCGACGACGCGCAGGGCCGCCGCTGCGCCGTCGTTGCCGAGGACCAGCAGGTCGTCGTTGGTCGTCAGAGCGAGGGTGCCGGGCTGCTCGGTCACCGTCGAGTCGACGGCGGGTGTCGTCGAGACGAGGTAGTTGTGCGCGCTGGCGGGCACCGCCACCGTGACCGAGCCGATCAGCCCGATCGCGGCGGCGGCGAGGACGAGGCGTCCGCCCTTCCGGTGATCGAGCGTCACGCGGACGCCTTCGGGCTGCGGCGACGCGAGGCGAGACCGAAGGCGACGCCGACGGCACCCAGGACGAGTCCGCCGACGCCGAGGACGCGCGCGAGCACGTCGTCGCTCTGGCCGGCGGCCGTGGTGGCGGAGGCGGTCGTCGCGACCGCGTCGTCACCGTCGCCGTCGTCGTCAGCGGCCCCGGCGTCGTGGTGGCCGGAGCCCTCCATCGCCGCGGTCACGGCGACGGTCGGCGCGGGCAGCTCCGGCTCGTCCTCGCCCTCGACGGTGGGCTGGTCCCAGGCGGTCGAGCCGGTCTCGCAGGTCTGCAGCACCGGGAACTCGAGGGTCGAGCCGGCCGCGTCCTCCGGCAGCTGCAGCTGCAGCGAGACGGTGTCGCGGTAGCCGTCGGCGAGGGCGGTCTTCGCGGTGTAGACGACGTCGGAGACGCGCTGGGTCGCGGTGTTGCCGTGCGAGTCGGTCACCGGGTCGGCGATCTCGACCTCGTTCTTCACGACGTCCCAGTTGGGGTTCACGGTCGGGCTGACCGAGTTGATCCCCTCGGGGATGGTGATGCTGAGCCCGGTCGTCGGCGAGCCCTCGCAGCCGTGGGCGAGCGAGAAGGTGACGACCGTGTACGAGCCGGCGGCCGTGCTCGACGCCGCGGCGGTGACGTGCGCGCTGGCAGCCGTCGGAGCGGCCAGCGCGAGGGCGACGGAGCCCGCGGCGACGAGAGCACCGCCGCCGACGAGGCGGACGCGGGAGGAGAAGGCGGAGGCAGAGGAGGAGGAGGTGCGGGTGGTGGTCATGATCGTGAGGAGTCCTAGCGGGAGTCGGCGCAGCCGCGAGAGGGCGGCACCGAGAAGGGTGAGGGCGCAGCGCGGGATCGCGGTGCGCGCGGGCTCACCGGCGGACACGGCCCACTCGAGAGGGCAGGACGTCAGACGGCGAGCAGGGCGCGCGCGGGCGGGCCGCGGTGCCGCAGGACCCGCAGGACCGCGTCGAGGGCGCGGGGCGCGCTCGGCTCGACGGCGCCGAGGACGGCCACCGAGGCGCCGAGCGGCGCCAGCAGGGCGGACGCTCGCGCGACCAGGCGCACGACGACGCGCAGCACGGCGGTGCCGAGGGTCCAGAAGACGCGCTCGCCGTGGCGGAGCGCCGCGACGGTGACGACGGCGGCCACCAGGTGCGAGAGGAGCATCAGCGGGGTGTGCGCGGCGTGACCCGACGCCCCCGCGATCAGCTCGACGGTGCCGCCGCCGTGGAAGTGGCCGCCGGCGGTGGCGCCCACGACGCTGACGTCGCCGCCACCGCCGGTCACCAGGAAGAGGGAGTGGTAGGCCAGCTGGCTGAGCAGCACCGCGACCGCGAGGCGCGCGAGCGAGAGCGTGCGACCGGCGAGCAGGACGCAGACGACGGCCGCGAAGGCGGTGGCGAGCGCGAGGATCGCCGGAGCGGGGGCCTCGGCGCCGGCGAGGGTGTGCGAGGCGGCGGCGGTCGCAGTCGCGGCGACGGCGGCGACGACTCCGCGTGCCGTTCGTGCCCTGCGCGTCTGCACCTGCTCGACTCCTGGTCTCTCGTGTCGCTGGTCTCTCGTGCCGCACAGCGTGCGCGGACCGACATCCAGGGTAATCGCCCTGCCTCCGCCGTTATGAACCCGTGACCCGATTGCTCCGATCGATTCCAAACCCCCTCGGGGAGGGCTCCGAAGACTGTTCAACGGCCGCGAAACGGTCCACACACAGCCAGGTCCTCCGCATCCCGTGGGGGCCGTATCACGAAGGAGCATCCCCATGCGATCCACCAAGCGCACCACCCTCGCCGCGTTCGCCCTGCTCGGCACCGCCGCCCTCGGCCTCACCGCCTGCTCGTCCGGCGCCGGCACCACCGACGCCGCCAGCGACACCGCTTCCGAGATGTCGACCCCGATGATGACCGAGTCCGCCACCCCCATGGCGACCATGGACCCGGCCGCCAACCTCGTCGGCTCCGGCTGCGCCGCGTACGCCGAGCAGGTCCCGGACGGCGCCGGCTCGGTCGGCGGAATGGCCCTCGACCCGGTGGCCACCGCCGCGTCGAACAACCCGCTGCTCACCACCCTGACCGCTGCGGTCTCGGGTCAGCTCAACCCCGACGTCAACCTCGTCGACACGCTGAACAGCGCCGAGTTCACCGTCTTCGCCCCCGTCGACGACGCGTTCGCCAAGCTCGACGCCGCGACGCTCGAGACGCTGAAGACCCCCGAGGGAGCGGCCACGCTCTCCTCGATCCTGACCTACCACGTCGTCCCCGGCCAGATCGCCCCTGACGACATCGACGGCACGCACGCCACCGTCCAGGGCGGCGACGTCACCGTCACCGGTTCCGGCGACGACATCATGGTCAACGACTCCAAGGTCATCTGCGGCGGCGTCCAGACCGCTAACGCGACCGTGTACCTCATCGACACCGTTCTGACCCCCCCGGCCTCCTGAGTCGGCGCGATCCTCGGATCGCACCCCTGAAACGCCGAAGGGCGGGCACCCACCGGGTGTCCGCCCTTCGGCGTTCCTGCGCGAGCAGGGAGACGGCGACTACTCGCCGGCGCTGATCTCGGCCAGCACCCGGTCGCCCGGGTACGCCTGGATCATGTCGGCGCGGATCTCGGCGCGCTCGAGCAGCTCCTCCATGCGGTGACGGCGGTTGCGCGTGATCAGCGTGACGACCGTGCCCTTCTTGCCCGCGCGGCCGGTGCGGCCGGAGCGGTGCAGGTAGGTCTTGTACTCGTCGGGGGCGTCGGCCTGGATCACCAGGTCGATGTCGTCGACGTGGATGCCGCGCGCGGCGACGTCGGTCGCGACGAGGACGTCGACCCGGCCGCTGGTCAGCAGCGCGAGGTTGCGCGTGCGGCGCGACTGGTTGAGGTCGCCGTGCAGGCTGGTCGCCGGGATGTCGGCGTGCTCGAGCTGCTCGGCGAGCTGCTCCGCGAACGCGCGGGTGCGGGCGAAGATCAGCGTCTTGCCGGCGCGCGCCGCGAGCTCCTCGATGATCGCGCCCTTGTCGCGGTGCTCGATCAGCAGGACGCGGTGGTCGATGCTCGAGGACGCCTGGTCCTCGCCCGCGACCTCGTGCACGCTCGGCTCGACGAGGAACTCGTCGACGAGCGTCGCGACGCCCTTGTCCAGGGTGGCCGAGAAGAGCAGGCGCTGGCCGCCGCGCTTGGTCTGGCGGAGGATGCGCTGCACCGGCTCGAGGAAGCCCAGGTCGCACATGTGGTCGGCCTCGTCGAGGACGGTCACCGTGATGGTCGAGAGGTCGAGGCGACCCTGCTCGATCAGGTCCTCGAGGCGGCCCGGCGTGGCGATGATGATGTCCACGCCGCGCTGGAGGGCGCCGACCTGCTTGTACTGCGGCACGCCGCCGAAGATCGTCGCGGTGAACAGGCCCACGGAGCGCGCGATCGGCTGGATGGTGCGGTCGATCTGCATCGCCAGCTCGCGGGTCGGCGCCAGGATGAGGGCACGCGGGGCGCGGCCGGGCTTGCGGCCCTTGGCTCCGTCGTTCTCCATCAGGCGCTCGACGACGGGGGCGCCGAACGCGATCGTCTTGCCGGAGCCCGTCTTGCCGCGCCCGAGGACGTCCTTGCCGGCGAGGACCTCGGGGATCGTCGCGGCCTGGATCGGGAACGGCGAGGCCGCACCCATCTGGGTCAGCTGGCGGACGATGTTCGCGCCGAGACCGAGGTCGCCGAAGCTGACGCCCTCGACATCGACGGCGAGCGTCGCGGTCGCCTCGAGGCGCTCGAGCACGACGTCGTCGGCCTGGTGCGAGGCGCGGCCGTCGCGCTTGGGGTAGAAGTCCGAGCCGGAGTCGCGGCGCGGGCCACGGTCGGTGCGGTCGTAGCCGCCGCGGGCGGGGCGCTCGGTGCCGCGGTCGAAGCCCCGCGCCGGGCGCTCGGTCCGGTCGGAGCTGCGGGCGGGGCGGTCGGCGCGGTCAGTGCGGTCGAACGAGCGGGCCGGGCGGGCGTCGCGGTCGTTCGTGCGGGCCGGGCGGGCGTCGCGGTCGAAGGAGCGCGCGGGGCGGTCCGTGCGGTCGAAGGTGCGGGCGGGACGGTCGCTGCGGTCGTAGGAACGCGCCGGACGGTCGTCGCGGTCGTTCGAGCGGGCCGGACGGGCATCGCGATCGAAGGAGCGCGCCGGGCGGTCCGTGCGGTCGAAGCTGCGCGCAGGGCGGTCGGAGCGGTCGTACGAGCGGGCCGGACGGTCGTCGCGGTCGTTCGAGCGGGCCGGACGGTCGGTCCGGTCGTAGGAGCGGGCCGGACGCGCGTCGCGGTCGAAGCTGCGCGCGGGACGGTCGCTGCGGTCGTAAAAACGCGCCGGACGGTCGTCGCGGTCGTTCGAGCGCGCGGGGCGGTCGGTCCGGTCGAACGAGCGGGCGGGGCGGTCGTCGCGGTCGTAGCTGCGGGACTCTCCACGGTTCTCTCCCCGCTCCGTCAGCTTGGCGGCGCGCTCCTCGGCGTTCCAGCGCGCCTTCTTGGGCGCGTTCTCGTCGACGGGGCGGTAGCCGCGGTGGCCCTCGCTGCGGGAGCCGGACTTCGGCGCGGCGAAGCGCGGGCGACCGCCGAGCTGGGACTTGCCGCTCGAGGCGCCGAAGCGGTTGGGCTCGAAGTTCTTGGCGGGGCGTCCGCCGGCGGGCTTCTTGTTCTTGGGCATGGCTGCTTCCTGGGTTCAGGTCTTGCGCGAGCAGGCACACGCCGATCGATCACCCTCGTGGGGTGCGAACGGACAGGGCGCTGCGGGAACCCGGGTGAGTCGCTGCTCTGAGACGCTGACCGGGGCCGATTCACACATGTGATTCATCTCGCGACGACTGTCGGAGATCCGGCCCGCTTGACTGACAAACCCATCCGCGCGGCGACGCACGGAGTCAAGAGCCGACCCAGGGAGTTTACACGCGACCCCGGGCGCTGGCTAGGGCACCGGCAGCCCGCCCCCTCAGCTCGACGCGCGCCGCGCCCGGTACGCCGCGACGTTCGCGCGGTTGCCGCAGTTGCCGGTGTCGCAGTAGCGCTTCGAGCGGTTGCGGGAGAAGTCGACGAGCACCGCCTCGCAGTCGTCCGCCGCGCAGATCCGGATCCGGTCGCGCTCGTCGCCGCGGATCACGTCGACGAAGCCCATCGCCGCCTCCACCACGATGCGGGTGGCCAGCGGGCTCTCGTCGCGGGTCGCGTGCAGGTGCCAGCCGAAGATGCCGTGCCGCACCAGCTGCGGCAGCGCGCGGCCGTCCTCGAGCATCCCGTTGACGACGGCGACCAGGTCCTCCTCGGCGCGGCTGCGCCAGAGCGAGCGGAGCGGCGCACGCACCGAGCGCACCGCCTCCAGCTCGGCGGTCGAGCCGTCGCGGCTGCCGGTGTAGCGGTTCTCCAGCAGGAACTCGTCGAGCTGCTCGATCGACGCCATCTCGTCCTCGCCGGACTGCGACAGCTCGGGGAGGGTGTTGACCAGGACCGCCGTCGAGGTGAGGGCCGCTTCCACGTCATAGGCGAAGACCATGTTGACTCCTGACACGTTCGCTCAGTACTGTCACGAGCATAACGACTTTGACTCCTGAAAGAGGCTGACGTGACTCCCACTGCGCCACCGCGGCAGCTCGGCTCCGGCCTGCTCCTGGCCCTCGCCGCCGCCGCCGCGTTCGGCCTGGGCGGGCCCTTCGTGAAGCCGCTGCTCGAGGCGGGCTGGAGTCCCTCCGCCGCCGTGCTCTGGCGGGCCGGCGGTGCGGCGCTGATCCTCGCGATCCCGGCCGCGCTGTCGCTGCGCGGCCGCTGGCACGTGCTGCGCCGCAACCTCGGCACGGTCGGCCTCTACGGCGTCTTCGCCGTGATCGCCGCGCAGCTCTGCTTCTACAGCGCGATCGAGCACATGTCGGTCGGCGTCGCGCTCCTGATCGAGTACCTCGCTCCGGTGTTCCTCGTCCTCTTCGCCTGGGCGCGCACCCGCCGGCACCCCGGCCGCTTCACGCTCGCCGGCTCGGCGCTGGCACTGGCGGGCCTGGTACTGGTGCTCGACCTCTCGGGCGAGTCCACGCCCGAGCTCGTCGGCGTCGCCTGGGCGCTGACCGCCTCGCTCGGGCTCTGCGTCTACTACGTGATCGCCGGCCGGATCGACCCCGAGCTGCCGCCGATCGCGCTCACCGCCGGGGCGATGACGGTCGGCGCCGGGCTCCTGCTGATCCTCGGCGTCACCGGGCTCGTCCCGCTGCGGGCGACCTTCGGCGACGTCGTCTTCGTCGGGAACGACGTGCCCTGGTTCCTGCCCGCCGCGGTCATCCTCGGCATGTCCACGGTGCTCGCCTACCTGCTCGGGATCGAAGGCGGCTCGCGGCTCGGCACCCGGATCGCCTCCTTCGTCGGCCTGACCGAGGTGCTGTTCTCGATCGTCGCCGCCTGGGCCCTGCTCGGCGAGCTGCCGGCGCCGATCCAGTTCGGCGGCGGGGCGCTGATCCTGGTCGGCGTGGTGCTCGTGCGGCTGCAGGCGGAGGCGCCCGGAGAGGTCGCCGAGGAGCGGCGGGAGAGCGACGAACGGCCGCCGGTCCCGCTGTCCACCCCCTGATCGCGGGGTCGCTCTAGGCGGGCGCCGCCTTCTCCCTTATGCTCGCCTCACCCATGCGCGAGCCCAGCCGACCCACGCGACCGATCGCCCTCTCGTCGGCGATCCTGACGCTGCTCGCGGTCGGCCTCGCCGGCTGCTCGACCGCCCCCGTCTCGCGGCCGATCGCTCAGGCGGCCGGCGTCGCCGCGGTCACCGCCTACGACGACGTGCCCGTCACCGCCGACCTCGTCTACGACCAGGCGACGGGCCAGGCGCTCGACGTCTGCTCGCCCGTCGACGCGGCCGCCGGCGCCGCCCTCCCCGCGGTGCTCGTCGTGCACGGCGGCAGCTGGACCCGCGGCGACAAGTCCGACCCGAACTGGCGCCCGCTCTGCCAGTGGCTCGCGTCCGAGGGCTTCGTCGCCGTCTCGGTGAACTACCGCCTCGCCCCGGCCGACGTCTTCCCCGCGCAGATCGAGGACGTCTCGGCCGCCCTCGACTGGATCCTCGAGCCGGCGCAGACCGAGCGCTTCGGGATCGATCCGTCCCGGGTCGCCGCGTTCGGCGGCTCGGCCGGCGGCAACCTCGTCTCGCTGCTCGGCACCGACGACGCGCTGACGGCCGACGACGCCGGCACCTCGCGCCTCGCCGCGGTCGTCGACCTCAGCGGCCCCGCGGATCTCACGGCGGCGGGCCTGGCGGACGACGACCCGATCGTCGGAGTCGGCGCGGCCGTCCGCGGCTACCTCGACTGCGCCGACCTCGAGGACTGCGCCGTCGCGGGCCAGGCCTCGCCGATCGCGCACGTCGACGGCACCGAGCCGCCCTTCCTCATCGCCCACTCGGCCGGCGAGCGCGTGGCGCTCAGCCAGTCGCAGGACTTCGCCGAGGCGCTCGACGCGGCCGGGGCGAGCGTCGACTTCGTCCTCGTGCCCGGCACCCGGCACTCGATCGCGATGCTCGACGACTCGCTCCGCCGCACCGTCGTCGACTTCCTGCACGAGCAGCTCGACGCGCCGGCCGAGCAGACGCTCTCGCTCGAGCCCGCCGCGCAGACCGAGCCGGCCGCGGCGCCCGCGTCGTGACCGCCGGGGTCGTCGTCCGGCTGGAGCGGCCGGGGACGGAGGCACTCGCCTCGCTGCTCACGGCCGACCTTCCGCCGCATGCCCGGCTCCTCGTCGCCCGCGACGGCGCCACGCAGCAGCCGATCGGCGTGCTGGCGCTGACGCCCGGTCCCGACGACTTCGCCGAGCTGCTCGCCCTCGAGGTCGCACCGGAGTCGCGCCGGAGCGGAGTCGCCCGCCGGCTCGTCGCCGCCGCGCTCTCCTACGCGAGCGTGCAGCGCATCCGCACGCTCCGCTTCCGCGTACCGGTCGAGGCGGAGGCGGCCCTCGCCGCCGCCCGCGCGCTCGGCTTCACCGAGATCGACGGCTTCGGCGCGCACGTGGGCGACGACTCGGGCGTCTGCTTCGCGCGCTCGGTGCGATGACCGACGCCGTCTCACCCCGCGACCTGGTCGCCTCCGCACTCCGCCGCGAGCGCGGGCGCCTCGGCCTGAGCATCTCCGAGATCGCCCGCCGCGCCGGGATCGCGAAGTCGACGCTCTCGCAGCTCGAGGCCGGCGAGGGCAACCCGAGCCTCGAGACGCTCTGGGCGCTCGGCGGCGCGCTCGGGGTGCCGTTCTCGCATCTGGTCGAGCCGCCGCGGCGGTCCGTGCAGCTGATCCGCGCCGGGGAGGGGCCGCGCGTCACCTCGGCGACCGCCGACTACGCCGCCACCCTGCTCAGCGTCTGCCCGCCGGGAGCCCGCCGCGACGTCTACCGCCTCACCGCCGAGCCCGGAGCCGCACGGAACTCGGAGCCGCACGCCCGCGGCACCGTCGAGCACCTGATCCTCTCCACCGGACGCGCCCTGGCCGGTCCGGCCGACGCCCCGGTCGAGCTCGCGCCCGGCGACTGCCTGTCCTACCCGGGCGACGAGCCGCACGTCTTCGACGCCCTCGAGCCGGGGACGAGCGCCGTGCTCGTCTCGGAGCAGGTCTGAGAAGGCGCTGGCCCTCAGTCGAAGGCGCCGGCGCTCAGTCGAAGGCGCAGGCCGTCTCGTCGGACAGCGCGCGGCTGATCCGCTCGCGGTGATCGGCGCTCATCGGCGGCAGCGCGTCCGGCGCGAACCAGCCGACCTCGCTCGACTCGTCGTCGGCGACGTGCGCCTCGCCCGAGAGGTAGCGGGCGCGCAGCACGTGGTCGAGGTACTGCGCCCGGTCGCCGTTCGGGTACTCCATCGGCGGCAGGGTGTGCAGCCAGACGACGCGCTCGACCTCGATCTCGACGCCCGCCTCCTCCAGCGCCTCGCGGCGGGCAGTGCCGGCGACCGTCTCGCCCGGGTCGATCACGCCGGTGACCGCGGTCCAGGCGCCGGTGTCCGCGCGGCGGACCAGGAGGACCTGGCGGACCGGCTCCTCGCGGACGATCACCGCCGTGACACCGGTCAGCCAGAGCAGCTCGGTGCCCACCCGCTCGCGCAGGCGGAGGATGAAGTCGGGGGTCGCCACGTCGTCCGGCTCCCGAGCCCTAGCCCGCGAGCGCGCCGGCGTCGAACGGCTCGGGACGGAAGTCGAAGGCGACCACCCCGGCCGTGTCGAGCAGCGGGCCGACCAGGCCCTTGAAGGCGTCGTGCGCCGGATCGAACAGGCCGGGGCCGTCGACCGCGGGGCGACCGATGTAGTAGTTCAGGTCGCCCTCCGACGCGAAGGTCAGCAGGAACGCGCGGTCGAAGCCCTCGCCCGCACCCTCGGTGCTGAGCTGCGGGCCGTTCTCGATCGAGACGATGTACGGGCGGCCGTCGCGGAGGCACTCCTCGCCGAGCGCGAGGAAGGACGCGATCACGCCGTCCACCTCGGCGACGAGCGCCGTCGGCCGGAAGCGGAACAGGACGATGTGCCGGATGGTCCCCGGGCGGTAGTCCGCGGCGACGAAGCGCTCGGGGCCGACCTCGGCGATCGCGCGGGCGGCGCGGTCGGGGCCGCTCGTCCAGCGGGAGCCGATCGTCTCGGGGGCCGCGGCGACGACCTCCGCTGCCGTGGTCTCCACTGCCGGGGTGCTGAATCCTGTGTCGCTCATGCCGACGCCTCTCCGGCGCGGGCGGCACGCCGCCGCTCACGATACCCCTCGACCAGGTTGTAGACGACCGGCAGCACGACCAGGGTGAGCACGGTCGAGGACACCAGGCCGCCGATCACGACGATCGCGAGCGGCTGCGAGATGAAGCCGCCGTGGCCGGTGATGCCGAGCGCCATCGGCAGCAGCGCGAAGATCGTCGCGAGCGCCGTCATCAGGATCGGCCGGAGCCGCCGCTCGGTGCCGTGCAGCAGCGCCTCGCGCACGGGCATCCCCCGCTCCCGGTACTGGTTCACCAGATCGATCAGCACGATCGCGTTGGTGACCACGATGCCGATCAGCATCAGCACGCCGATCAGCGAGGGCACGCCCAGCGGGACGCCGGTGAGCACCTGCAGCAGGATCGCGCCGGTCGCCGCGAACGGCACCGACACCAGCAGCAGCAGCGGCTGCAGGAGCGAGCGGAACGTGGCGACCATCACGACGTAGACGATCAGGATCGCCACCAGCAGCGCGATCCCGAGCTGCGAGAACGCGTCGCTCTGATCGGCCGTGACGCCGCCGAGCGAGGCGGAGACGCCGGCCGGCAGCTCGGTGTCGTCGATCGCGCTCTGCACCGCGACGTTCGCCGAGGCGAGATCGTCGCCCTCCGGCGTCACCGTGATGGTGGCGGTCCGCTGTCCGCGCTCGGTGGTGATGCTCGCGGGCCCGTCGGTCCGCTCGACGACGGCGAGCGAGGAGAGCGGCACCGTGCCGGTGCGCGTCGGGATCTCGAGGGCCGACAGCTCGTCGAGGGTGGCCGGCGGCTGCGCGTCGGCGAGGTAGACGGAGAGGGTGCGGTCGTCGATCACGACACTGCCCGTCTGCGTCGGCTGCAGCGCCTGGCTGACGAGCGTGCCGACCGCGACCTCGGTGAGCCCGGCGTCGGCGGCCGCCGCGCGGTCGACCCGCACGGCGATGTAGGGCAGCGAGGAGGAGAGGTTGCTCTCGGCCTGGCTGATGCCGTCGGTGCCGCGCAGCGCCGTGAGCAGCGCGTCGTTCGCGCTCTGCAGGTCGCTCTGCGAGGCGGTGGAGAGGTCCACCTCGATGTTCGAGGAGGCGCCGAAGCCGGAGGACGCGGCGACGCTGATGTCGTCGGCCGAGGCGACCGAGCCGAGCGCCGTGCGGACGTCGGCCTGCACGGTCTCCTGGTCTGCCGACTCGTCGGTGGTGACGGAGTAGCGGATCGAGGTGCCGCCGCCTCCGCCGCCGAACGCGCTCTGCAGCCCGCCGCCCGCCGAGCCGATCGAGAGCTGCACGGTCTGCACGCCGCCGACCTCGAGGATCGCCGCGCTGGCCTGCTGCGCGGTCGCGTCCTGGGCGTCCAGGCTCTGCCCGTCGGGCACGGTCTGGGTGACGGTGAAGGTGTTCTGACCGCTCGCCCCGAGGAAGTTGGTCTTCATCAGTGGGTAGAGCGCGCCGGTGCCGACGAGCACGAGGAGCGCGAGCAGGACGGTCGCGACGGAGTGCTGGAGGGTCCAGGCGATCACCGGGCCGTAGACCCGCTGCAGGCCGGCCGCGCGGCGGGGAGTCGCACGGGCGCTGTGGCGGGCGTGCTCGGGCTCGGCCTCGGGAGCCGGGACCACGGTCTCGCCGGCTGCGCCGCGCTCCTCGGCGAGCGCCGCCTGCGCCGCCTCGCGGACACCGGGGCGCTTGGAGGGCCGGAGGAACCAGTACGCCAGCACCGGCACGATCGTCAGCGCGACGAGCAGCGACGCCAGCAGCGCGATCGACACCGTCAGCGCGAACGGCCGGAACAGCTCGCCGGTCGTGCCGCCGACGAACGAGATCGGCAGGAACACCGCGACCGTGGTGATCGTGGAGGCGGTGATCGCGCCCGCGACCTCGCGCACCGCGACCGCGATGGTGGCCGCGCGATCCTCCCCCGCGTCGAGGTGCCGCTTGATGTTCTCGATCACGACGATGGAGTCGTCCACCACGCGGCCGATCGCGATCGTCAGGGCGCCCAGGGTGAGGATGTTCAGCGTGTAGCCCGCGGTCTGCAGGCCGATGAAGGTGATCAGGACCGAGGTCGGGATCGAGATCGCGGTGACCAGCGTCGAGCGCACCGAGAGCAGGAACAGCAGGATCACGAGCACCGCGAAGACGAGGCCGAGCGCCCCTTCCTGCGCGAGCGACTCGATCGAGTCCTGGATGTAGGGGGCCTGGTCGAAGACCGAGGTGAAGGTCGCGTTCTCGCCGAGCGACGCCTCGAGATCCGGCAGCAGCGCCGTGACGCCGGTGGAGACCTCGACCGTGTTCGCCGCGGGGAGCTTGGTGATCGAGAGGGTCAGCGCCGGCTGGCCGTTCACCCGCGAGATCGAGGTGATCGGGGCGTCGGTGACGGCGACAGTGGCGACGGATCCGAGGGTGGGGGCGGGCGTGGGCGCGAGGGCACCGCCGACCTGGATGCCGGCGGCCGCAGAGGCTCCGGCGGACCGGATCAGCGGCAGCGCCGCGATCGCGTCGGTCGAGTCGAGCTTGACGCCGGACTGCACCGAGAAGGTGCTGCCGTCCTGGGTGATCTCGCCGCCCGCGACCAGCACGCCGTTCTGCTGCAGCGCGGTGCGGATGTCGGCGGTCGAGAGACCGGCGGCGTCGAGCGCCGCGTCGTCCGGGGTGATCGTGACGCGCTGCGCGCTCTCGCCGACCAGGGCGATCTCGCGGACGCCGTCGACCTTCTCCAGATCCGGGATGACGCTCGTGCGCAGGCGGTCGGCGAGCGCCTTCGCGTCACCGTCGCTGGAGACGGCGAGCTGCAGCACCGGCAGGTCGTCGAACGAGCCGGTCACCACCTGCGGGTCGACGCCGTCGGGCAGCGTGCTCTTGATCCGGTTGATCGCCTGCAGGATCTTCTGCTCGGCGGTCGCCAGGTCGGTGCCGTAGGCGAAGGAGGCGGAGATCAGCGACGAGTTCGTGGACGAGGTCGCGCTGGTCGTCTCGAGCCCCGGCACCCCCTGGATGGCGGTCTCGATCGGCGTCGAGACGTCGTCGTTGACCACCTCCGGAGCGGCACCCGGGTAGCTCGAGATCACCGCCAGCTGCGGGAAGGAGATCGACGGCGCGAGCTCCTGCTTCAGCCCGGTGAGGGCGACGCCGCCGAAGACGGCGATGACGACCGTGACGAGCGCGATGAGCGCCCGGTTCTTCATGCTGAGGACCGCGAGGAGATGCACGCCGTGAGTCTTCCATCAGCTGGCTGAGTATTCGTCCCCCTCCGGGAGGACCTGGAGGATCAGACGACGTCGGCCAGGTAGCCGGTGTCGGCCGCCGGGTGGCGCGCCACCTGGCTCCACGCGACGGCGAGCGCGTCCACGGCCCGGTCGGTGATCTCCGGCGAGTAGCCGATCGGGACGCGCAGGAAGCGCTCGAAGGCGCCGTCGATCCCGAAGCGCGGGCCGGCCGTGATCAGCAGGCCCGAGGTGCGGGCGGCGAGAGCGAGCTGCGAGCTGGCCGGGCGGCCGAGGCCGACCCAGGTGGAGAGGCCGCCGGAGACCCGCGGCACGCTCCACTCCGGGATCGCGCGGGCGAGCGCCGCCTCGAGGTGGTCGCGGCCGGCGCGCAGCTGCTCGCGGCGCAGCTCCAGCACGCCGTCCATCCGGCCGAGCATGTCGGCGACCAGGAGCTGCTCGACGATCGGACTGCCGAGGTCGCCCGCCGATCGCGCGGCGACGAGCTTCCGGATGACGCTCCGCTCGGCGCGGATCCAGCCGATCCGGATGCCGCCCCAGAGCGTCTTGCCGACCGAGCCGATCGAGATCACCGTGCCCTCGGGCCCGTAGGAGGCGAAGGGCAGCGGCGACATCCGCCTGTCGATGTCGAGCTCGGCGGTGGTCTCGTCGGCGATGATCAGCGTGCCCTGGCGCGCGGCGGCCGCGATCGCACGCTCGCGCAGATCCACGGCCATCGAGCGGCCGGTCGGGTTGTGGAAGTCGGGCATCAGATAGGCGAGCGTCGGGCTGGTGCCGCGGATCGCCGCGATCAGGCCCTCGCCGTCCCAGCCGTCGGCGCCGTCCACGTTGACCGGCACCAGGCGGGCGCCGGCGAGCCGGAGCGCCTCGTAGGCGTGCGGGTAGGTCGGCGCCTCGATCAGGGCGCGGTCGCCGCGGGCGAGCAGGGTGCGGGCGACGAGCGCGATCGCGTGCTGCGCGCCGATGGTCACCATGATCTGGCCGGGCTCGGTACGCAGCCCGCGGCGGGTGTAGCGCTCGGCGATCGCGCGGCGCAGCAGCGGCAGGCCGACGGTGTCGTAGGAGCCGTCCTCGAAGTACTCCGGCGCGAGGCGCGCGGCGCGGGCGTAGGCCTCGGCGAGCTCGGGCACGGCGGGCAGCGCCGCCTTGGTGAAGTCGACGAAGTCGGGCGCGAGGGTCGGCACGGCGTGCACCGCGGCGCCGGGGAGGCGGGTCGCGCTGCCGGAGCCGCGGACGCTGACGAGGTAGCCGCTGTCGCGCAGCTCGCGGTAGGCGGCGGCCACGGTGGTGCGGCTCACACCGAGCCGCGCCGACAGCTCGCGCTCGGCAGGCAGCCGGCTGTCCGTCGGGATGCGGCCGTCGATGCTGAGCAGGCGGATGCGGTCGGCGAGGGCGAGGTACGCGGGGCGGGTGCCGCGCTGCTCGCGCCAGTCGCCGAGGAGGGTCTGCAGGGCGCGAACGCCGAAGTGGACATCAGCCATGCGTCCAAGATAGCCGGATTGGACCGCGCGGAGAAGGCCACTCCTGCGATGGGATTCTCGGCATGACTATCACCGCGCCCCTCGCCGTCCCCGCTCCCCCGGTGAGCCAATGGCGGCTGCGACCCGTGCCGCGGCTGCTGGTCGGGCTCGTGCTCTACGGCTTCGCCGACGCGATGATGATCCGCGCGTCGATCGGCGTGGACCCGTGGACCGTCTTCGCCCTCGGCGTCGCCCGCCAGACCGGACTGGGGATCGGACTGCTCACCAACGTGATCGGACTGCTCGTCCTGCTGCTCTGGATCCCGCTGCGGCAGCGACCCGGCCTCGGCACCGTGCTGAACGTGCTGGTGGTCGGCACGACGATCGGCGTCGGGATCGAGCTGCTCGCCGTGCCCGCCGAGTGGTGGGGGAAGGCGCTGCTGTTCGCCGGCGGCCTGGTGCTGCTGGCCGTCGCGAGCGGGATCTACATCGGCGCCCGCCTCGGCGCCGGCCCGCGCGACGGCCTGATGACCGGCCTCCACAACCGCCTCGGGCTGCCGATCTGGGCGGCCCGCGGCGGCGTCGAGCTCACCGTGCTCCTGATCGGCTGGGCCCTCGGCGGCGACGTCGGCCTCGGCACCCTCGCCTTCGCCCTGCTGATCGGCCCCCTCTGCGCGGTGACCCTGCCACTGCTGGGCGTCCGCCGCCACTGACGGCACACCATGCTGATCGAGTAGCCCGCAAAGCGGGCCCCTTCATGCTGATCGAGTAGCCCGCGAAGCGGGCGTATCGAGATCCACCACCGCCAGCAGGACGAGTCTGCAGACCGCCCTGCTGAGAACGGTGGGTCTCGATACGCCGCTCCGCGGCTACTCGACCAGCATGAGACGGCAGACCTCCGCTGAGGGAGCAGCCCCCTTCATGCTGAGGAGCCCGCACAGCGGGCTCCCTTCATGCTGATCGAGTAGCCCGCGCAGCGGGCGTATCGAGATCCACCGTGGTGCAGACGGTGGGTCTCGATACGCCCCTGCGGGGCTACTCGACCAGCATGTGGCCGCCCAGCGCTCCTCCTAGCGCTTCGCGCTCAGCTCCGCGCGGGTGCGCTCGGCCTCGTCCGAGTCCTGGATGGAGGCGATGCCCTCGGTGATCGAGGTGCCCGAGGCGGGGGCCTCGTGCTCGTCCGCGCCGAGGGTGGCCTCGTCGAAGGGGGCGCGGCCGCCGAGCACCTCGCGGACCTGCACCATGTCGATCTGCTTGGTCCAGGTGCCGACGAGCAGGGTGGCGACCGCGTTGCCGGTGAAGTTGGTGACCGCGCGGGCCTCCGACATGAAGCGGTCGATGCCGACGATGACGCCGACGCCGTTGACCAGGTCGGGGCGGAACGACTGCAGACCGCCGGCCAGCGTGGCGAGGCCGGCGCCGGTGACGCCCGCGGCGCCCTTGGAGGCGACCATCATGAAGAGCAGGAGCCCGATCTGCTCCGGGATCGACATCGGGGCGCCGGTCGCCGAGGCGATGAAGAGCGAGGCCATCGTGAGGTAGATCGCGGTGCCGTCGAGGTTGAAGGAGTAGCCGGTCGGGACGGTGATGCCGACGACGGGCTTGGAGACGCCCAGGTGCTCCATCTTGGCGATCAGGCGGGGCAGAGCGGCCTCGGAGGAGGAGGTGCCGACGATGAGCAGGTACTCGCGGGCCAGGTACTTCATCAGCGAGAAGATGCTGACGCCGGTGACCAGGCGCAGCAGCAGGCCGAGGATGACGACCACGAAGATCGCGCAGGTGAGGTAGAAGCCGATCATCAGGGTGGCGAGGGCGACGACCGCGCCCCAGCCGGTCTTGCCGACCACCGCGGCGATCGCGCCGAACGCGCCGATCGGCGCGACCCAGAGCACCATCGAGAGGATGCGGAAGACCAGCACCTGGAGCTGCTTGATCGCGCCGAGGATCGGCTGGCCCTTGGCGCCCATCTTCTGCAGCGCGAAGCCGACCAGGAGGGCGACGAAGAGCGTCTGCAGGATGCTGCCGTCCACGAGCGAGGAGAACAGCGAGACCGGGATGATCCCGAGGATGAAGTCGCTGGTCGACTCCGCCTTGAGGTCGGTGGTGTCGTAGGTGGCGCTCGAGATGTCGAGGCCCTCACCCGGGTGCAGGATGTTGCCGACGACCAGGCCGATGGCCAGCGCGAAGGTCGACATCACGATGAAGTAGCCGAGGGCGAGACCGCCGACCTTGCCGACCGTCGCAGCCTTGGCGATCGAGCCGATGCCGATCACGATCGTGCAGAAGATGATCGGCGCGATCATCATCTTGATCAGTCCCACGAACGCCTTGCCGACGGGCTCGAGCGTCGCGGCGAACGCGGGGGCGACCAGGCCGACGATCACGCCGGCGACGACCGCGATGATCACGGCGATGTAGAGCCAGTGGTTGCGGTCGATCCGCCGGCGGGTCTTCGCGGGGGTGGCCGCGGGGCTGAGCCTGTCGGTGCGGGGCCGGTCGGCGGGGCTGCCGGGCGTCTTCGCCATGAGCGTGTCCTGTCTCTTCATCGAGCTGGGAGGGGGTGAGACGATGCTCGCCCCCGCGGGTCGCCCGTCCGATGTTGCGTTCATACTGTTCACGGACATCGAGCTGTTCACGGACATCGAGGTCCAGGTCGCGGACGAGGAGGTCGGATGCCCGGAGCGAGCCCCCGCGGCAGCATCGCCGCGCGGCTGTTCGCCGTGCAGCTGATCTGCATCCTCGTGATCGGCGCGATCGCGGTGCTGGTCCTCGCCTTCGACGCCCGCGGGCGCGCCGGCGACGACGCGGCCCAGCGGAGCCTCGTGGTCGCGCGCACGGTCGCCGACAACCCGTTCGTCCTCGACGCGGCGCAGGGCGCGGACCCGTCCGCCTCGCTCCAGCCCTACGCGGAGGAGATCATGGCCGACACCGGCGTCGACTTCCTCACGATCATGAACCCCGACCGCACCCGGTACACCCACCGCGACCGCGCGCAGATCGGCCTGCCGTTCATCGGCACCATCGCCCCGGCGCTCGAGGGCCGGACCTTCACCGAGACCTACACCGGCACCCTCGGCCCCTCGGTGCGCGCCGTCGCCCCGATCGAGAGCGCCGACGGCACCGTCGTCGCGCTGGTCTCGGCCGGCGTGACCCTGAGCCGCGTCGACGCCTCCTTCCTCCCCCGGCTCCAGGTAGTCGCGGGAGGCGTGCTCGGCGCGGTGGCGCTCGGCGGCGTCGGCTCCTGGCTGCTCGCCCGCTACCTCCGCCGGGTCACGGGCGGCCGGGGGCCCGAGCAGATGAGCCAGGTCTTCGCCTACTACGAGTCGGTGCTGCACTCGGTGCGCGAGGGGCTGCTCCTCGTCGACGACCGCGGGCGGCTGGTGCTCGCGAACGACCACGCGCTCGAGCTGCTCGGGCTCGAGGGCGTGTCGATCCCCGTGCCCGTGGCCGAGCTCGACCTCCCCGACGCCCTGCGCGCGGTGCTGCTCGCCGACGAGCCGGTCGCCGACCGCCTGGTCGTCGCGCACGAGCGGATCCTCGTGGTCAACGAGCGACCGGCCGCCTCCCCCGGTGCCCGGCCGCTCGGCACCGTCACGACGCTCCGCGACCGCACCGAGCTGCAGCGGGTGTCCGGCGAGCTGGAATCGATGCGCACCCTCTCGGACGCGCTGCGCTCGCAGACCCACGAGTTCTCCAACCGCCTGCACACCATCGCCTCGCTGATCGAGCTCGGCCGGCCGGAGGAGGCACTCGCCTTCGCGGCCGGCGAGCTGAACCTCAGCCAGCGGCTCGCGGACCGGGTGCTCGGCTCGGTGCAGGAGCCGGTGATCGCCGCGCTGCTGCTCGGCAAGGCCGCCCAGGCCCGCGAGCGCGGGGTCGAGCTGCACCTCGAGACGCACCTCGAGCCGGGCGCGCAGGGCTTCGAGCCCGGCGACCTGGTGACCGTGCTCGGCAACCTGATCGACAACGCGCTCGACGCGGCCGCCTCCTCCGCCGCCGACCGCGAGCCGTGGGTCGAGGTCTACCTCGGCCTGGCCGAGGCGTCGGGAGCCGAGGGCGCCGAGCTGGTGCTGCAGGTCTCCGACAGCGGACCCGGCGTCGCCGAGGCGGCCGACGTCTTCGCCCGCGGCTACTCGACGAAGGAGTCCGACGCGTTCGGCCGCGGCATCGGTCTCGCGCTGGTGCAGCAGGTGGTGCAGCGGCTCGGCGGGAGCATCGAGGTGACGCGCCACGTCGGCGCGGTGTTCACGGTGCAGCTGCCGCTGCGGGACCCGGCCGGGGCGACGCGATGAGCACCGCGCCGATCCGCGTCCTCGTCGTCGAGGACGAGCCGCTGACCGCGAGCGCGCACGCCGACTACGTCCGCCGCGTCGAGGGCTTCGAGGTCGCCGCCGTCGCCGGCAGCGGGGCGGAGGCGATCCGGGCCCTGCGCGCCGATCCCGCGATCGCGCTGATCCTGCTCGACATGAACCTGCCCGACATGGGCGGGCTCGACCTCTGCCGCGCCGTGCGGACCGCCGGCCTGGACGTCGACGTGATCGCGATCACCGCCGTGCGCGACGCGGCCGTGGTGCGCGCCTCCGTCGCCGCCGGGATCGTGCAGTACCTGATCAAGCCGTTCGTCTTCAGCGTCTTCGCGGCGAAGCTCGCCAGCTACCGCCAGTACCGCGAGCGGATGCACGGCGCCGACGTCGCGAGCCAGCACGAGGTCGACGGCGCCTTCGCCGCACTGCGGACGTCCAACGCGCCGGGCCTGGCGAAGGGCCTCTCCGCCGAGACGCTCGACGCGGTGACCGCGCTGCTGGGCCCGGTCGGCCTCTCCGCGGGCGAGCTCGCGGCCCGGCTCGACGTCTCGCGGGTCACCGCGCGGCGCTACCTCGAGCACCTCGCCGACTCGGGAGTCGCCGAGCGCGCCCCGCGCTACGGCTCGCCGGGACGGCCGGAGCTGGAGTACCGCAGGGTCTGAGCGGCTACTGCGTGTACGACGACAGGAAGTTCCCCAGCCGCTCGATCGCCTCGGAGATCACCCGCTCCTCCGGCAGCGTCACGATCCGCAGGTGGTCGGGCGTCGGCCAGTTGAAGCCGGTGCCGGGCACCAGCAGGATGTGCTCGGCGAGCAGCAGGTCGTAGACGAGCCGCCCGTCGTCGCGGATCTCGTGCACCTCGGGGTCGAGCCGCGGGAACGCGTAGAGCGCGCCCATCGGCAGCTCGCAGGAGACGCCGGGGATCGCCTGCAGCCCCTTCGACGCGGCGTCGCGCTGGCGCCGCAGCCGCCCGCCCGGCGCGATCAGCGCCTCGATCGACTGCACGCCCGAGAGCGCCGCCTGCACCGCGTACTGCCCCGGCACATTGGGGCAGAGCCGGGTCGAGGCGAGCAGGGTGATCCCCTCGAGGAACCCCGCCGCGTGCTCGCGCGGCCCGGTGATGGCGAGCCAGCCGGAGCGGTAGCCGGCGACGCGGTAGGTCTTCGACAGGCCGTTGAAGGTGAGGCAGAGCTGGTCCGGCGCGAGCGACGCCAGCGGGATGTGCTGGGCGTCGTCGTAGAGGATCCGGTCGTAGATCTCGTCGGCGAGCAGCAGCAGCGAGTGCTCCTCGGCGAGCGCGACGATCCCCTCGAGCACCTCGCGGGTGTAGACGGCGCCGGTGGGGTTGTTCGGGTTGATCACGACGATCGCCTTCGTGCGCGCGGTGATCTTCGAGCGGATGTCCTCGAGGTCGGGCTGCCAGCCGTCGTCCTCCGCGCAGCGGTAGTGCACCGCGGTGCCGCCGGCGAGGCTCGTCATCGCCGTCCAGAGCGGGTAGTCGGGCGCCGGGATGAGCACCTCGTCGCCGTCGTCGAGCAGCGCCTGCAGCGTCATCGTGATCAGCTCGGACACCCCGTTGCCGAGGAACACCCACTCCGGGTCCACCGGCGGGAAGCCGGGGACCTCCTCGTAGCGGTAGGTCACCGCGAGGCGGGCCGAGAGGATCCCGCGGCTGTCGCTGTAGCCGTGCGCGCTGGGCATCGCGGCGATCATGTCGCGGACGATCTGGTGCGGCGCCTCGAAGTCGAAGCCGGCCGGGTTGCCGGTGTTCAGCTTGAGGATCCGGTGCCCCTCGCTCTCCAGCCGCGACGCCTCCACGAGCGCCTTGCCGCGGATCTCGTAGAGGACGTTGCGGAGCTTGGAGGACTGCTCGAGGGGGCGCGGCGGGGTCATCGGTCCAGTATTCACCGGCCGACGACCCCGAGCGCCGGTCAGCCCCTCGTGGCGCGGACCGCGGCGGCGATCTCCTCCTCGATCAGGTCGAAGTTGATCGCGGCGGCGACGCGCAGGCCGTCGGCGGCCGCCGCCATCACCTGCGACATCGGCTCCACCAGCGAGCCGGCGGCGAAGACCCGCGGCGCGGTGGTGCGGCCCATCGGGTCGACGGTGAGGTGCCGGGCGGCGCCGGAGGGGTGGTCGACGAGCTCGAGGCCGAGGCCGTCCGGCAGGTTGCCCTCGACCCGCGGGCCGACGACGAGCGCGTCGAGCTCGAGTCGGCGGCCGTCGACGACGACGCCGACCAGGCGGTCGTCCTCGACGAGGACCTCGGTGACGGCCCCGTCGATCAGCTCGATGCCGCGGGCGGCGAGTCCCTCGGCCTCCTCCGCTCCCGGCGCGAAGACGCCGTTCGTGAGGATCGACACCCGGTCGCTGAGCTGGCGGAACATCTGCGCCTGGTGGCCCGAGAAGCCGCTGCCGAGCACGGCGATCCGGCGCCCGCGCACCTCGAAGCCGTGGCAGTAGGGGCAGTGTTGCACGTCGCGGCCCCAGCGCTCGGCGAGCCCCGGGATCCCGGGCAGCCGGTCGGTGGAGCCGCTGGCGAGCAGCAGGCGGCGGGCGCGGAGCACGGTGCCGTCGGCGAGGGTCGCGGTGACGCCGCCGTCGGCGGTCGAGGCCGACACGATCCGCCCCGGGACGACGCGCACTCCGTAGCCCTCGGCCTCGATCCGGGCGAGGCGGGCGAGCTCGACGGGCGCGGTGCCGTCGCGGGTGAGCACGTTGTGGGCGCCGGGTGAGGGCGCGTTGCGGGGCGGCCCGCCGTCGACGACGAGCACGTCGCGGAGGCTGCGGCCGAGGGCGGCGGCGGCGGCGAGTCCGGCGAAGGAGGCGCCGGCGATGAGGACGTCGGGGAGGTCTGAAGCGGTCATGTCCCGAGCATCCGGTGGCGGCCGCGGTCCGTCGAGGATCCGTGCCGTTCCGGCACGACCGCGCGGCCCGCGTGCCAGGATCGGCGCATGCCCGAGCACTCCGAGCACGACACTCCCTCCGACGACGAGATCGTCGCCGCCGTCGGACCCCGCCTGAAGCGCCTCCGCCTGCGCCGCGACCGCACGATCGCCTCGCTCGCCGCCGAGACCGGCATCTCGGCGAGCACGCTCTCGCGTCTGGAGAGCGGCGGCCGGCGCGCGACGCTCGAGCTGCTGCTCCCGATCGCCCGCGCGCTCGGCACTCCGCTCGACGAGCTGGTCGGCGCCGCACCTGAGGACCCGCGCGTGCACGGCCGGCCGTTCACCCGGCACGGGATGCGGATCCAGCCGCTCAGCCGCGACGCGGGCGCCCTGCAGGCCTTCAAGACGACGATCCCCGCCGGTCCGATCCCCGCGCCGGAGCAGCAGCGCACCCACGAGGGCTTCGAGTGGCTCTACGTGCTGAGCGGCCGGCTCCGACTGCGCCTCGGCGAGCACGACATCGTCCTGCCGGCGGGCGAGGCGGCCGAGTTCGACACCCGGGTGCCGCACTGGTTCGGCCGGGCCGACGAGCAGCAGGTCGAGTTCCTCAGCCTGTTCGGGCGCCAGGGCGAGCGGATGCACGTCCGCGCGTCGACCCGGCGCTGAGACGGCGGCACCGAGACGGCGGCGGCTCAGCCCTCGCCGAGCACCTCGCGGACGAAGCCGGTCGTCTTCACGCGCAGCGTCGCGATCCGCTCGGCCTTCGCCGCCTCGACGTCGAAGCCGACGTAGGCGACCGAGGGCCGGGTGCGGACGTTCGCCGAGCACTGGAAGTCCGCGCAGACCAGCGTGCCGAGGGAGTCGCCCGCGCGCCCGGCCGGGCCGGCCTTCTTCGCGCCGAAGAAGACCACGTCGTTGGGCAGCCGGATGTCTCGGCACCAGGAGCACTGCGCCCGCGAGCGCGGGTTCGCGTCGGCCTGGCGGAGCAGGACGCCCACCAGCCGGTCCTCGAGCGGCACGACGACGTAGGCGCGGCGGCCGATCTTCCTGTCGCGCCAGCCGAGATGGTCGAACGACTCCCAGTCGAGGTCGTCGAAGCCGGCGGGGAGCGAGAGATCCGCGACCTCCTTGCGTGAGGCGTTCACGAAGGAGTCGCGGATCTGCTGGTCGGTGAGGGCGCGCATGTCCTCTCCAGCCTAATCAGCCGAGCGGCTCGGCCGGGGGGGGTCAGCCGAGGTGCGCGACGGCCTCCCGCGGAGCCTGCGCGAGGAACTGCTCCCTCTTGATCCGGATCATCGTGAACGCGATGACCGCGGCGAGCACCAGGCCGACGGCCGCCGCGATGAACACCGCGGAGTAGCCGTCGACGAAGGCGACCGGCGAGGACTGCTCCCCCGCGACTCCGGCGTAGATGGTGGTGAAGACGGAGAGGCCGATCGAGCCGCCGATCTGCATCGCGGCGTTGGCGGTCGCGCCGGCGGCACCGGCGTCGTGGCCGGCGATCCCGGTCAGCGCCACGTTCTGCACGGGCACGAAGATCATCGCCATGCCGACGCCGAGCAGGATCAGGCCGGGCAGCACCTGCACGAGGTAGGAGCCGTCCGCGGTGATGCGGCTGAGGTAGAGCAGGCCGGCGGCAGCGATCAGCGGGCCGACGATCATCAGCAGGCGCGGGCCGACGGTCGGCAGCAGCTTGGTGGCGATGCCCGCGACGATCATGATCGTGACGGTCATCGGCAGGTTGGCGAGGCCGGCCTCGAGCGGCGCGAGGCCGAGCACGAGCTGCAGGTGCAGCGTCAGGTAGAGGGTCGAGCCGATCATGACGCTGCCGACGATCGCCTGGATCAGGAACGCGCCGCCGCGGATGCGGTCGGTGACGATGCGCAGCGGCAGCAGGGGGTGGTCGGAGCGGGCCTGGATGCGGACGAAGACCGCGAGCAGCAGGACACCGGCGAGCAGGAAGCCGAGGGTGTCGACGCGGAGCCAGCCCTGCTCGGCGAGCGTGAAGCCGTAGACGAGGCTCGCGAGGCCGAGCGCGACGGTGATCGTGCCGGCGATGTCGAAGCGGTTGCGGCCCTCGGCACGGCTCTCGGTCACCAGCAGGGCGCCGGCGACGACGCCGATCAGCACGACGGGGACGTTGACCAGGAGGCACCAGCGCCAGTCGGCGAACTCGGTGAGCAGACCGCCGAGGACGAGGCCGACCGCGGCGCCCGCTCCGGCGACCGCGCCGAAGACGGCGAAGGCGGTGTTGCGCTCGCGCCCGCCGGGGAAGGAGACGGTGAGCAGCGCGAGGGCGGCCGGGGCGAGCAGCGCGGCGAAGGCGCCCTGCAGACCGCGGGCGGCAATCAGCTCGGTGCCGGTGGAGGCGACGCCGCCCCAGGCCGAGGCCGCGCCGAAGCCGACCATGCCGATGAGGTAGGTGCGCTTGCGGCCGGTGTAGTCGGCGATGCGGCCGCCGAGCAGGAGGAGCGCGCCGAAGGCGAGCGCGTAGGCGGTGACGACCCACTGGCGCTCGACGTCGGTGAGGCCGAGGTCGGCCTGCGCGGCGGGGAGGGCGATGGTGACGATCGTGCCGTCGAGGACGACGACGAGCTGGGTCATCGCGAGGATCACGAGGACCCACCAGCGGCGGGAGGAGGAGGGCGCGGGCATTGCGGAGCCTTTCGAAGCGGAGGGAGCGGGACCGGCGGGTCCGGATCCGAGCCGCGTCTCTGGGGCTGAACCACCCCAACTGGTTGGTTGGGCATCGACGAGTGTACAGTTCGAGCGCCCGGAGGTGTAAGCGTGAGCGAGAAGAAGATCGAGCACGACGCGGCGGTCCCCGCCCGCGAGCGCATCCTCCGCGCCGCGACGGCCGAGTTCGCCGAGCACGGCTTCGCCGGCGCCCGCGTCGACCGGGTCGCCGCCGCGGCCGGCCTGAACAAGGAGCGGCTCTACGCCTACTACGGCGGCAAGCGCGGCCTGTTCGTCGCGACCGTGGTCGGCGCCCTGGAGGCGCTCGACGCGACGCTGCTCGCCGAGGCCGCCGACCTGCCGGACCTGGCCGGCCGGATGTTCGACCACGTCTGGGACCGCCCCGAGTTCCTCCGCCTGCTCACCTGGGCGCGGCTCGAGGGCGGCGGCGTCTGGGAGGAGGCGGGCGAGCGCCTCGGCAGCCGTCCCGCGCCGGAGGCCCGCGTGCTCGAGTGGCAGCAGGCGGGGATCGTCGACGCGAGCTGGTCGGCGGAGGACCTCTTCATCGCCCTGCTCGGGCTCTGCGAGATCTGGCACCTGACGCCGTTCGCGCAGCGCGGGGGCGACGGCGGGAGTCGCGAGCGCCGCCGCGCCTTCGTCGTGCACGTGGCGACCCTGGTCGGTTCGCCCGCCGGCGTCAGTCCGCGGTCGTGAGCCGCTCGAGGTAGCCGGCGAAGGCGAGCAGATCGGCCTCGGGCCAGCTGCTCAGCGCCTCCTGCATCCGCTGGCGCTGCTGACCGCCCAGGTCGCCCATCCGCTCGCGGCCGTGCTCGGTCAGCGTGAGGAAGCGGGCGCGGCCGTCGGCCGGGTCGGGGGCGGTCCCGACCAGCTCCAGCGCGCAGAGCTGGCGGATCTGCCGGCTGATCACGCTGCGGTCGACGCCGAGGCGCTCCGCCGCGACGCTCGAGTGCACGGGACCGCAGCGCTCCAGCATCCGGAGCAGCCGCAGCCCGAACGGCGGCAGCCCGGGGTCGATGCTCGCCGCCGCGTCGCGCACGGCCGTCCGGACCTGCACGGCGAGCGCGGTGATCTGCTCCTCGACCTGGAGCAGCGCGCTCGCCGGGGCGGCGGTCGGGACGGCCGGTGCGGCGGTCATCAGGGGCGCTCGGCCACGTCGATCGCGCCGGTGGTGGTCGCGGCGTGCCGGGCGTGGGCGACGGGAGCCGCGTGGCGGCCGTGCGCGCTGTCGTCGTGAGCGCGGTCGACAACGACGCGGTCGACGTGGGTGCGCTCCTCCGCGTGCACCGCGCTGTCGCTCCGGACGCTCTGCCCGACCGGGCGCAGGCCCGCCTGGCCGTCGGAGGCCGCGATCAGCGCGTCCTCCGCGCCGGCGACGACGCCCGAGGGCTCCGTCTTGCGCTGCACGGCGTTCATCGTGCCGAGCGGCGCGTTCGGCAGCAGCAGGACCGCGATCAGCGTGATGACCGCGAGCGGGATGCTGTAGAGGAAGACGTCGCCGACGCCGATGCCGTAGGCGCTCTCGACCACGACGCGCACGGCGTCCGGGAGCGTGTTGACCTGCGGGATCGTGCCGCTGCCGAGCGCCTGGGCGGCGATCGCCTGGTCGGCCGGCGCGAGGCCGGCGATGCCGGTCTTGATGTGATCGGCGATCACCGTGCCGAGCATCGAGCCCAGAACCGAGACGCCCACGGTGCCGCCGAGGCTGCGGAAGAAGGTGACCGCACTGGTCGCGACGCCGAGGTTCTTGATGTCGATCGAGTTCTGCACGACGAGCACCAGGTTCTGCATCAGCATGCCCAGGCCCGCGCCGAGGATCGCCATGAAGACGCCCACCAGCACGAGGTTCGTGTCGTAGCGCAGGGTGCTGAGGAGGAAGGTGCCGACGACCGCGAGCACGCCGCCGGTCACCATGATCGCCTTCCACTTGCCGGTGCGCGAGATGATCCCGCCGAAGATGGTGGACGCGATCAGCAGTCCGGCCATCATCGGGATCGTCAGCAGACCCGACTGGGTCGGCGTGGCGCCGCGCGAGAGCTGCATGTACTGCGCGAGGAAGACCGCGACACCGAACATCGAGACGCCGACCGAGATGCTCGCCACGACGGCGAGGCTGAAGGTGCGGTTCTTGAACATCCCCATCGGGATGATCGGCTCGGCGACGGTGAGCTCGGTGATCACCGCGGCGACCAGCAGCACGACGGAGCCGCCGACCATGACCGCGGTCTCCCACGAGGCCCACTCGAAGTTCTTGCCGGCCAGCGAGACCCAGATCAGCAGCAGCGAGACGCCGCCGGCGATGAGGACCGCGCCGAGGTAGTCGATCTTGACCGTGCGCTTGGGGTGCGCGGGGAGGCGCAGCGTCACCTGGAGCAGGATGATCGCGACGATCGCGACGGGCAGCGCGATGAAGAAGTTCCAGCGCCAGCCGAACGCGTCGGTGACGACGCCGCCGAGCAGCGGTCCGCCGACGGTGCCGATGGCCATCACGCCGCCGAAGAGGCCGGCGTACTTGCCGCGCTCCCGGGGGCTGATGATGTCGGCCATGATGATCTGGCTCAGCGCCGCGAGTCCGCCGGCGCCGAGGCCCTGGAAGACGCGGAACACGATCAGCATGTTCGTGTCCTGCGAGAACCCGGCCGCGGCCGAGCCGATCACGAAGATCGCGAGCGCGAGCTGGATCAGCAGCTTGCGGTTGAAGAGGTCGGCGAACTTGCCCCAGAGCGGGGTGGAGACGGTGGTCGCGAGCAGCGTCGCGGTGACGACCCAGGTGTAGGCGTTCTGGTCGCCCTTGAGGTCGGAGATGATCAGCGGCAGCGAGGTCGACACGACCGTGCCCGCGAGGATCGAGACGAACATGCCCAGCAGCAGTCCGCTGAGGGATTCGAGCACCTGGCGGTGCGACATGGCCCCGTCGGGGCCGGTGGGGGTGGTGCGCTCTTCTCGAGTGCGCGTGCGCTCTGCGCGGGACATACGGCTCCTTGTTCACGGTGCGACACCGGTGACGGTGCGGCGGTACTAGTTGACGGCGGTCAACTATTGACCGAGTGCAACTATATAGCCGAGCGAGGTGTTTCCGCCAGTGCCATGCCGGGGTGCTTTCGCGGGGCTGTCAGCGGGCGATGCCGCGCCGGCGGAGAAGCACGACCGCCGTCACGACCGCGGCCGCGAGCGCGACGAGGACCGCGACGCCCAGCGGCGAGCCGGCCGCGGCGCCGATCACCGCCCAGAGCACGGCGAAGCCGACCGTCGCGTAGATCAGCGCCCAGGCCGCGCAGCCCGGCAGCATCGCGAGGAGGTAGACGCCGAAGCGCATCCGGGCCGCCCCGGCCGCCGCGTTGATCATCGTCTGGAGTCCGACGGTGAGGAAGCTCACGGTGACCGCGGGAGCGCCGTAGCGACCGAGCAGTGCCGACGCGCGCTTCAGCGCCGGCGACTCCAGCCACCGCCCCCACCGCCGCGAGGCCGCCCCGGTGACGACCGCCCGCGCGACCCAGTACGTCGCCTGCGCCCGCACCAGCACGATGACGAACAGCGCCGCGAGCAGCTCCACGAACCCCAGCTCGTCGAGGAAGGCGGGCATGCGGCGCCTCCCTCTCCTCGCTCGACAGAAGGCAAGGCTACCCTTCCCTCCCCCGCGCCTCCTGCCGGTCGAGCAGCGCGCAGCGCGTATCGAGACCCGCCGTCATCAAGCGCGGACCCGCCGTGATCCCGCGGGTGCCCGGCCAGGCTCCGACCCCGCCCCTAGGCTCGACGCATGGACAACATCGATCGGAAGATCCTCGATCTGCTGCGCCAGAACGCCCGCGCGGGCTACGGCGACATCGGCGGTGTCGTGGGGCTGTCCGCGTCCGCCGTGAAGCGCCGCGTCGACCGGCTGGTGGCCGACGGTGTCATCCGCGGCTTCACGATCAAGGTCGACCCCGCCGTCGACGGCATGGCCACCGAGGCCTACGTCGAGCTGTTCTGCCGCGGCACCGTCGCCCCCGACGAGCTGCGCCGCATCCTCTCGGCCGTCCCCGAGGTCGTCGATGCCGGCACGGTCACCGGCTCGGCCGACGCGATCGTGCACATCCGCTCGCGCGACATCCCGAGCCTCGAGCTCGCGCTCGAGAAGGTGCGCATCGCGCCGAACGTCGACCACACCCGCTCCGCGATCGTGCTCTCCCGCCTGATCCAGCGCGGCGAGGCGTAGCGGGAGCGCTCCCGCCTCAGTGCGAGCGGCCCGCGACCACGTCGGCGAGCGTCGCGAGCGGTGACGTCGTCGCTCGACCCCTCGCCTCCGCCGCGTCGGCCAGGCCGTAGGCGCGGTAGAGCGACGTGACCGCGAGCCAGCGCAGCGGCTCCGGCTCCCACGGCCGCACCCGGTGGCCCACCCACGGCAGCGCGGTGAGCGGCGTGCTCTCGCCGAGCACGAGGTCGCGGAGCGTGCGCCCGGCGAGATTGGTCGCCGTGACGCCGGTGCCGACGAAGCCGCCCGCCCAGCCGAGGCCGGTGGCGCGATCGAGCCCGACGGTCGCGTGCCAGTCGCGGGGCACGCCGAGCACGCCCGACCAGACGTGCTCGATGCCGACGCCGCGCAGCACCGGGAAGAACCGCTCGAGGATCTCGCGCAGCCGGCCGACCGTGCGCGGATCGGTCGCCCCGTCCCGGTCGATCCGGGAGCCGAAGCGGTAGGGCACGCCCCGCCCGCCGATCGCGATGCGGTCGTCGGCCGTCCGCTGCGCGTACAGGTAGGCGTGCGCCGCATCGCCGAGGGTCTCGCGACCGGCCCAGCCGATCTCGTCCCAGACCTCGGGCGCGAGCGGCTCGGTCGCGATCAGCGACGAGTTCATCGGCAGCCACTCGCGGTGGTGCCCGGAGAGCCCGGCGGTGAAGCCCTCGGTCGCGCGCAGGACGATCGGCGCGCGGACGACCCCGCGGGGTGTGACGGCCGCGCCGGGCCGGATCTCCTCCACCCGGGTGTCCTCGAAGATCCGCACGCCGAGCGCCTCGACCGTGCGGGCGAGCCCGGCCGCGAGCTTCGCGGGGTGCAGCCGCGCGCAGTGCGGGTGCCAGAGGCCGGCCGACGCACCGCTGACCGCGATCCGCGCGGTCGTCTCCCGCGCGTCGAGCAGCTCGACATCGGTGTGGGCGCGGGCGCGGGCCGCCGCCGCGGTGGCCAGGAGCCGGGCCCGCTGCGCCTCGCCGCGCGCCACCTGGAACTCGCCGCCCTTGACGATGTCGGCGTCGATCCCCTCGGCGGCCGCGGCCGCGATCACCTCGTCGACCGTCTCGTTCATCGCGAGCTGGAAGCGGTCGACCACCTCGCTCCCGTGCGTCCGGGCGTACGAGGCGACGCCGCCGGTGATCTCGTTGGTCAGCCAGCCGCCGTTGCGGCCCGAGGCGCCGAAGCCGGCGAAGCGCTGCTCGAGGATCGCGATCCGCAGCGACGGGTCGGCCTTCGCGAGCGAGTACGCCGTCCACAGACCGGTGTAGCCGGCGCCGACGATGCAGACGTCGACGTCGAGCGGACCGGGCAGCGCGGCCCGGGGCGTGGAACGACCGAGGGAGGCCCACCAGAACGACACGTCGCCGTTGATCACAGTGGGCCTCCCCCGGTCTCGCGGATCTCAGCGGGCGAGAGTCCCGCGAAGGATCAGAGTCCCGAGCTCGGGAACGTCTGCATCATCTCCGAGAACAGCGCCGCGGTCCAGCCGATCGCGATGATGAAGGAGACCGCCACCACGCCGAGGAAGATCCACAGCGGGAGCAGGCCGCCGCCGGTCACGCGCTTCACGACGACGCTGCGCCCGATCACGTAGACGTAGGGAGCGGCGAGGAACGCCCAGGCCCAGTGGAACGGGCGCTGCACACCGGCCTTCTTCAGCTGCCGGTAGTCGAGGAACGCGAAGACGACCTCGGCCGCGTAGATCAGGAAGCCGACGACCTGGACGGCCCCGAGCCCGACGAGGTAGGCGGTCGACATCCCCATCGAGGCGCGCGGACCGTAGGTCGACGAGACCGCCGAGTCGGCGATGGCCCCCGGGGAGAGCAGGAAGATCGACAGCGCCGACAGCAGCGGCAGGAGCACGACGACCCAGATCCACGGGGTGCTGGTGACGATGCTCGGGTCGCGCGGCTGCGGCGCGGGGCGGCCGGCGTAGGCCGGCTGCTGGCCGGGCTGCTGGCCGTACTGCTGCGGGTACTGCTGGCTGTACTCCTGCGGCGGCTGCTGGCCGTACTGGGGCTGCTGGCTGTACGGCTGCTGCTGAGCGTACGGCTGCTGCGGCGTCTGCTCGCCGTACCGCGGCTGCTGCGGGATCTCGCGCTCGGGCGCGGACTGACCGGACGCCGACTGACCGTAGCTCGTGGCCTGGCCGCTCGAGGTCTCGCCGTAGGCGGGGCCGGAGACGGGCGGCACGATCGGCGGCTGCGGCGCCGCCGGAGGCTGCGGGGCGCTCTGCGCGGCGGGAGGGGTCGGGGCGGCGGGAGCCGCGGCGGGAGCGTCGCGCAGCGAGTCGGTCCAGCCCTGGCCGTCCCACCAGCGCTGGCGCGGCGAGCCCGCGGGATCCGGGTACCAGCCGGCGCGCGGTCCGGAGGCCGAGGCAGCGCCCCGCTCCTGCTCGCCGTTCCGGTCGTCGCCGTGCTCGTTGCCGCCCTGGTCGTCCGTCATCGCGTCCTCCGCTCCCCTTCGGGCGCTCTGCCCGCCATCGGAGACGAGCGTATCGCCGCGATCCCCGGTCGCACCTGGGCGCGGCCTTGCCACGACCTCTGCCGCGCCTGAGCGGACGCCGTGCGCCCGCCTCCGCCAGGATGGACGGATGCCGCACCTCCTCCGCGCCCGCGCCCTGCTCTTCGACATGGACGGCACCCTCGTCGACTCCACCGCGATCGTGGAGACGATCTGGCGCTCCTTCGCCGAGCGCTTCGCCCTCGACCCCGCCGTCGTCCTGGGCGCCGTGCACGGGGTCCGCGCGGAGGACAGCGTCCGCCGCTTCGCCCCCGCGGGCAGCGACGTCGCGGGGATCGTCGACGAGCTGAACGCCTACGAGCTCGAGCACACCGAGGGCACGGTCGAGATCCCCGGCGCCGTCGCCTTCCTCGCCGCGCTCCCCCGCGACCGCGTCGCGCTGGTCACCTCGGCGAGCCCCGCGCTGGCCGCCGGTCGCCTCGCCGCCGCCGGCGTGCCCTCCCCCGCGGCCGTCGTCACCGCCGACGACGTCGTGCACGGCAAGCCCGCCCCCGACGGCTACCTCGCCGCCGCCGGACTCCTCGGGGTCGACCCGGCCGACGCGGTCGTCTTCGAGGACGCCGAGGCCGGGATCCTCGCGGGACTCGCCGCCGGCATGCGCGTCGTCGTCGTCGGCGCGCACGAGTCCGAGACCACCCGCGGGCTCCCGCGGATCCCGCACTACGCCGACGCGGGCGTCGAGCGCGACGGCGACGAGCTGGTGCTCACCCTGCCCTGAGCCGGCACGCGCCTCCGGCGCTCAGTACCGGATCGCGTCGATCACCTTCACCCGGACCGCCACGATCGCGGGCACGAGCCCGGCCAGCGCGCCCACGAGCGTCGCCGCCCCGAGCCCCAGCAGCGCCGCCTCGACCGGGAACGGCGGGATGTCGCTGATCCCGTTCTCCTTGACGAGCGCCACCGTCCACGGATTCGTCACCAGGATCACCGCGATCGTCACGCCGACCACGCCCGCGACGACCGTCGCGACGACGCTCTCCATCATGATCGAGAAGAAGATCCGCCCCGAGGAGGCGCCGAAGCTGCGCCGGATGCCGATCTCGCGGATCCGCTGCCGCACGGTGACGAGCGCGATGTTGAGCAGCCCGAGCGCGCCGAGCGCCAGCACGAGGCCGGCGACACCGCCGATCACCCAGGTGAGCACCGCGAACGGGTCGGAGTCGTAGCTGAGGTAGTCCTGCCGGTAGACGTCCGCCTCGAAGCCCGGGCCGAGCGCCGCGGTGACGTCGCGCTTGACGGCCTCGATCAGCGGGTCCGCGATCTCGAGCGGCACCCACATCTCGTAGTTCGGCAGCTGCGGCCCGCCGAACGCGGGGTCCGCCTCGGGCGCGACGGCCGAGTAGGCGTCGACGAGCATCATCGCGCTCGGAGAGGTGTCGTACTGGTTCGAGGGCGTCACCCCGATCACGACCGCGGTCGTGTCGTGCTCCCCGCCGAGGAGGGTCGCGGTCGGGTGCGTCCGCAGGTCCGGGCGCCCGAGGCGGTCCCAGAAGACCTCGTTGATGACCAGCGCGGGAGCGAGCCGCCGCTCGTCGCCCTCGACGAACCAGCTGCCGCTCGTCAGCTCCACCCGGTGCATCTCCGCGTAGGGCTGGTCGACCGCGGTGATCCCGACGTCGACCGCCCCATCGGTGAACTGGACGCGGGTGCCGCCGTAGGTCGTGCGGCTCGCGTAGTCGATGCGGTAGCGCTCGAGCACCTTCTCCCAGGCGTTCTGCATCACGACCGGGTCGACGACGCCCTCGGGGCCGGTCGTGTAGGCGCTGATGTACAGGCTCGCGGGCCGGCCGCCGCTGCGCTCCGAGACCTCGATGTTCGCCTGCCGGGCGATCCCGCCCGCGGCGACGACACCGGTGAGCGCCGCGACGGCCACCGCCACGCCGATCAGCGAGAGCAGCACGCGGCCGCGGTGGATCCGCAGCTCGGTCCACGCCTCGACGATCGCGCCGACGACGCCGGTGAGGCCGCCCATCAGTGCCGCCCCGAGCTCGTCGCGGGGGCGCCGGTCGCGGACGTCGAGGCACTGAGCCTGCCGTGGTCGAGCCGGTAGTGCCGCTCGGCGCGCGCCGCGATGGCCGGGTCGTGGGTGATGGTGACCAGGGCCGAGCCGGACTCCTGGGCGATCTCGTCGAGCAGGCTCATCACGCTCTCGCCGGTGTCGGTGTCGAGCGCGCCGGTCGGCTCGTCCGCGAGGATCAGCCGCGGACGGCGCACCAGCGCCCGCGCGATGGCGATCCGCTGCTGCTCGCCGCCGGACATCCGGCCGGGCATCGAGTCGACCCGGTGCCCCAGCCCGACCCGCTCCAGCATCTCGGCGGCCAGCGACGCCCGCCGCCAGAACTCGGTGCCGGTCGCGTAGAGCAGCGGCGTCATCACGTTCTCGCGGGCGGTGCGGCCCTCGAGCAGATTGAACTGCTGGAAGATGAAGCCGATGCTGCCGCCGCGGATCCGTGCGCGGGCCCGCGAGGAGAGCGTCTCGGTGGGCTCGCCCTCGAGCAGCATCCGCCCCTCGGTCGGCTCGTCGATCAGGCCGAGGATGTTCAGGAGCGTCGACTTGCCGGAGCCGCTGCGGCCGACGACCGAGACGTGGTCGCCCTCGCCGACCTCCAGGTCGACGCCGTCGAGGATCGTCAGCGGGGGCGCGTCGGGCAGGGGGACGACCTTGCGGATCCCCTCGAGCCGCAGGATCGTGCGCTTGCCGTCGGTCACGAGCCCGTCCGTCACGAGCAGTACACCGAGCCGTCGGCGTTCTGCATGCAGTTCCCCTCGAGCTGCTCGCCCTCGCCGGCGGCGGCCCCCGGCACGAACTGCAGGATCTCGGCGCCCTCGTCCACGCCGCCGGTGACCTCGATGCTGATCCCGTCGGTGAGGCCGAGGGTGACCGGGACCTCCTCGGTCGAGCCGTCCTCGGCGAGGCGGTAGACGACGCCCGACTCGGCGGTGCCCTCGACGGCGGTGGTCGGCACGACGAGCACGTTCTCGGCGAGGCCGCCCGCGAGGGTGACGGTGGCGGCGAGGCCGGGGAACACGGTCACCTCGCCGGGGACCTGGCAGCGGAAGCTGGTGCCGGAGCCGCCGGTCGCGCCCGTGCCGCCGGTCTCACCCGCGGGCGTCTCGCCCTCGCCGGCGAGCGGGGTGGTGATGGTGAGCCCGGTGCAGGTGAAGGCGGCCGGCCCGCCGGTGACGGCGATCTGCGCCTCGGTCGGCCGGTTCTGGATCCGGTAGAGCTGCTCGGCGTCGATCGAGCCGGTGACGGCGTAGGTCGGCGGGGCGACCTGGCCGGTGACCTCGCCGACCGCGACGGCCTGGTCGTGGATGACGCCGAGGGCGCTGAGCACGCCGGCGGCCGGCGCGTAGACGCGCTCGAAGCGGACGGAGGGCGGCGGCTGGGTGACGGTGACCAGGCCGTCCGCGCCGGTGGTCTCGACGGGATCGCGCACGGTCTCGACGCGGATGTCGTAGATCAGGTCGCCCGAGGCGACGGTGGCGCCCTGGGTGATGTAGACGTCGTCGACGGTGCCGACGGCGGTCGCCTTGACCGGCACGGCCGGGTCGGCGGCGACGGTGCCCTGGAGCGTGAGGTCGTTGGTGACGGTGCCGCGGCCGACGACGACGGTCGGCTCGGTCAGCTCACCGGTGGGGACGGTGGGATCGGCCTCGGCGGACCCGTCCGGGAAGAACGCGATCTTGACCAGCGCGACCGCGACGGCCCCGATGACCACCAGCCAGAGGATCGGGAACACCCATCGCCGAACCGCACCCATGTCTGTCCCCCGACTCCGGCGCCCGTGCGCCCTGCGGCGCTCCCCCGTGGCGCGCCGATCGGCAGCCTACCGACCGCGTGACGCACCGCGCGTCAGCCGCTGTGACTACTCCGGGGGCGGACGCCCCACCCCTCCGCCTCATGCTGATCGAGTAGCCCGCGCAGCGGGCGTATCGAGATCCACCGGCGTCAGAAGTCGAGTCTGCAGACCCGCCCTGCTGAGGACGGCGGGTCTCGATACGCCCCTCCGGGGCTACTCGACCAGCAATGGTGCGCGTCAGGCGCCGAGCTTCGCGACGACCGCGGTGACGCGGCGGGCGCGAGTCTCGGCGGCCTTGGCACCCTCGACGGCGGTGACGTGGGCCTTCCGCGCACTAGGCGAGAGGGCGTCGAAGGCGGCGGTGGCCCCGGACGCGTTCAGCGCGGCGGCGAGGTCCTCCGGCACGGCGACCGTGCGCGGGGCGGAGTCGAGCTCGAGGTCGACCTCGATCGCGTCCCCGCCGGCCAGACCCGACGCGGCGCGCTTCTCCGACGAGAAGGAGATCAGCGCACGGCCGCCCATCGCGCCGACCGTGCCCTGGAAGGCGTAGCCGTTGACGACGACGCTCACCGCGGGCCGCTTGCCGCCGCCGAGGGCGTCGAGCACCTCGTGCGGCACCTCGATGCCGGTGTTGGTGCCCGTCTGGAAGAGCGTCGTCGTGTAGCGCACGGGACGAGGATGGCACGCGGCCGTTCCACTCGCCAGACGCCCTCGCCCGCCGCGGGCTCAGCAGTCGCGGTCGGCCGGGTCCTCGCCGTCCTACCGGCCGGGATCGCCGAGGGCCGAGCGCACGGCGTCGACGGTCATCCGGCCCTCTGGATCGAGGCGGGTGAGCATCCGGGTCATGATGTCGGCGAGCTGCGGGATCTGCTCGGCGTCGAGCGGGTCGATGACGTCGGCGAGCACCGTCGCGACGTGACCCGGGGCGGTGTCGACGATCTTCTGCAGCCCGGCATCCGTGAGCACCGCGTTGGTCGCGCGCCCGTCGGTCGGGCACGGCCGGCGCTCCAGGTAGCCGCGGGCGACGAGCCGGGTGACGACGTGCGAGAGCCGCGGGAGGGTGGCGTTCGTGCGGGCCGCGAGCGTCGTCATCCGCAGGGCCCGCTCGGGCGCCTCCGACAGCATCGCGAGGGTCATGTACTCGAAGTGCGTCAGCCCCGCGTCGCGCTGCAGCTGGGTGTCGAGCGCGCCGGGCAGCAGCTCGACCACCGCGACGAACCGCAGCCACGCCGCCAGCTGCTCCTGCGTGAGCCAGCGCGTGCCGTCGGCACCCGCCGCTCCCCCGTCATCCATCCCCCCACCCTACCGCTTTGTTGCCGCGACAAGTAAGCAAGCGAGAAGGACTGTGCGACGTCCCGCCTCCGAGATCGGCGCCCACTCTCAAGGTGATCCGCGGATTCGCGTGCCAGCGAATCCACGAAGCCGAACGCACCCCGCTCCGCGAAACGCGCCCACCCCACGAGCCGACCGCGCCGAGCCGCACAGGGGGCGGCTCGGAAAACAACTCAGACGACGTCGTCGGACAGGTCGATCGGCGCCCCGAAGCGGTGGTTGGTGATCGAGATCGACTGCTCCCGGAGGAAGGGCAGCAGCTCCACGCGGCCGGCCGGAGTGACGGGGTCGGCGTAGATGGCGACGTCGGGCGAGCCGCCGAGCGCCTCGGCGAGCGCCGTCGACAGCGGCACCCGCGAGCCGTCCGCGCGCACGAGCGGGACGGGCTTGCCGGTGCTGCCGCGGGTCATCCCGCTGACCACGTCGGTGAAGGAGCGGGTGGAGTCGCGGACGCTCTGCAGCGCCTCGATCGAGGAGTCCGGGCCGAGCGACGGCGCGGTGCCGCCCTGGGGTCCGCCGAACTCGTCGACCCGGTCCGAGACGATGTCGCCGACGATCCGGATCCGCGACGCGGTGATCCGGCCGGCCGCGGCGCGGGCGAGCCACTGCGCGTCCGACTCGACGACCACCTTCGGGGCCAGGCCCGCCATCTCGAGCAGCTCGTCGCCGGCGAGCATCCCGGCGACCTTGGGCGGCAGCGGGATCGACGTCGACACGTCCAGGCGCGCTCGCACGAGCAGCGCGGCGGCGATGACGCGGAGGAGCTCGCCGAGGTCGCCGCCGTCGGCCAGCCGCACGGCGACCGGCACCCGGAGGTAGCGGAACAGGTTGCGCTCCACGCCGACCTTCGAGATGTCGGTGACGACGCCGAACTCGGTCGCCCAGGCCAGCTGGTCCGAGAGCGCGGAGCGGCGCAGCAGGTCGAACTGCTCGAACTGCAGCGAGGACTGCGCGGCCTCGATGAACTGCCGGGCGCGGTCGTCGAGGCCCCGGAGGTGCAGGGTCGTCGACGGGCGGGCCGGCGAGGGCTTCCACGAGCCGAGCCCGATCAGGTGGTTCGGGCCGCCGGCCTTCGCGCCGCCGCCGACCGAGGAGCGCTTCCAGCCGCCGAACGGCTGGCGGCGGACGATCGCCCCGGTGATGCCGCGGTTCACGTAGAGGTTGCCGGCCTCGACCGAGTCGAGCCAGAGCGCGAGCTCGTCCGAGTGCAGCGAGTGCAGCCCGGCGGTGAGGCCGTAGTCCGTGGCGTTCTGCAGGCGGATCGCGTCCTCGAGGGTCGCCGCGTGCATGATGCCGAGCACCGGGCCGAAGAACTCGGTCAGGTGGGCGTAGCTGTCCTCGGTCACGCCCTCGCGCACGCCCGGCGACCACAGCCGGCCGGTGTCGTCGAGGCGCTTCGGCTCGACGAGCCAGGACTCCCCCGCACCGAGCGTCGTCAGCGCGTGCGCGAGCTTGCCGGTCGGCTTCTCGATCAGCGGCCCCATCGCGGCGGCCGGGTCGCTCGGCCAGCCGACCCGGAGGGAGGTCACGGCGTCGACCAGCTGCGCGCGGAACCGCTTCGAGCGGGCGACCGAGCCGACGAGGATCACGAGCGAGGCGGCCGAGCACTTCTGCCCGGCGTGCCCGAAGGCGCTCCGCACGATGTCGGCGACGGCGAGGTCGTAGTCCGCGTGCGGAGTGACGACGATCGCGTTCTTGCCGCTGGTCTCGGCGAGCAGCGGCAGGTCGGGGCGCCAGGAGCGGAAGAGCTTCGCGGTCTCGTAGGAGCCGGTGAGCAGCACCCGGTCGACCAGCGGGTCGGTGATCAGGGCGCGGCCGAGCGTCTCCTCGTCGAGGTCGACGAGCGCGACGAGGTCCTGCGGGATCCCGGCGTCCCAGAGCGCCTCCACGAGCACCGCGGCCGAGCGCCGGGCCTGCGGGGCCGGCTTGACGACGACGCCGGAGCCCGCGGCGAGCGCCGCGAGGATCGACCCGGCCGGGATCGCGACCGGGAAGTTCCACGGCGGCGCGACCACGGTGACCCGCTCGGGCACGAAGGTGGCGCCGCCGACGGCGTCCAGCTCGCGGGCGCGGGTGGCGTAGTAGTGCGCGAAGTCGATCGCCTCGGACACCTCGGGGTCGGCCTCGGCGACCGTCTTGCCGGTCTCGGAGGCCATCACCTCGATCAACCGGTCGCGGTTGGCCGCAAGGGCGAGCCCCGCGCGGTCGAGGATCGCGGCGCGGTCGTAGCCGAGGCGCTCGCCCCAGCGCTCCGCCCGGAGCGCGACCCGGCGCAGCAGCTCCTGCAGCTCCGCCGCGTCGGTGATCCGGGCGCGGTCGGCCGCGAGGGTGCCGATGGTCGATCGCGCGATGCGGTCGGTGATCAGCCGGGCCCAGCGGCGGTTGCCCGGCAGTGCCGGGTCGGTGTCGGGCTCGTTGCGGAAGGCGCTGGTCGCCGCGGTCGCCCCGGAGCCGCGGCGCAGCCCCAGCACCGCCTCGGTGAGACCCTCGGCGGCCGGGTCCTGCACACGGGCGCCGGCGCCGGCGTGCTCGCGCACGAGACGGACACCGGAGCCGGACGACCACTCGCGCAGCCGGTCCTGGGTGCGGTTCGGGGTCGGCACCGAGGCGTCGAGCGCCTCGAGCGAGGCGCGGAAGCGGCCGAGCTCGCGCTGCAGCACGCTCTCGTCCTCGAGCTCGAAGACGGCCGAGAGGAAGTTCTCCGGGCTGGAGTTCTCCTCCAGGCGGCGGATCAGGTACGAGATCGCGACGTCGAACTCGCGCGGGTGCACGACCGGCGTGTAGAGCAGGAGCCGGCCGACGTCCTCGCGGACGGCGCGCGCCTGACCGGTCGCCATCCCGAGCAGCATCTCGATGTCGACCGCGTCGGCGACGCCGCGCTCGTTCGCGGTGATCCAGGCCCAGGCGATGTCGAAGAGGTTGTGACCGGCCACGCCGATCCGGACCGCGTCCGTCCGCTCGGGCCGCAGCGCGTAGTCGAGGAGCCGCTTGTAGTTCGTGTCGGCCTCGGCCTTGCTGCCCACCGTCGCGAGCGGCCAGTCGTGGATCGCGGCGTCCACCCGCTCCATCGCGAGGTTCGCGCCCTTGACGACGCGGACCTTGATCGGCGCGCCGCCGAGCCGCCGGCGCTCGGTCGCCCACTCCGTCAGCGACACCAGCACGCCGAGGGCGTCGGGGAGGTACGCCTGCAGGACGATCCCTGCCTCGAGCTGCTGCATGCCCGGCTGCTCGAGGAGACGGCGGAACACCGCGACGGTGAGGTCGAGGTCCTTGTACTCCTCCATGTCGAGGTTGATGAACTTCGGCTCCGGGCTCGCCGCGGCGAACTGGTAGAGCGGGGTCAGCCGCTGCACGACACGGTCGACGGCCTCGTCGAACGCCCACATCGAGAGCTGGCTGGCGATGCTGGAGACCTTGATGCTCACGTAGTCGACGTCGTCGCGCTCGAGCAGCCGCCGGGTGCCCTCGAGGCGCCGGTCGGCCTCGCGCTCGCCCAGCACGGCCTCGCCGAGCAGGTTGAGGTTGAGGCGGTCGCCGCCCTCGCGCAGCCGGCGGATCGCCGAGCCGAGCCGGGCGTCGGAGGCGTCGACGACGAGGTGGCCCACCATCCTGCGCAGCACCTGGCGGGCCGCCGGGACGACGACCCACGGCAGCACCGGGCCGACCGCGCCGCCGGTCGCGACCGCGGCGCGCAGGTAGGAGGGGAGGAACGCGGGGGTCTTCGCGGTCAGCGCGGCGAGGTTCTCGGCCGCGACCACCGGGTCCTCCGGGCGGGCGACGCCGTCGACGAAGCCGACCGTGAAGTCGAGGCCGTTCGGATCCTGCAGGACGCCGGCGAGGCGCTGCGCCGCGGGGTCGACCGGGAACGCCCGGCTGCGCACCAGCCAGCGGCGCACCAGCGCCTCGACGCGGGACAGGATCGGCGCCTCGACGTCGAACTCGGGCTTCTGCCGGGGCAGCCGCAGCGCCATGCCGGTCTGGTACTGACCGGTGTCGCTCAGGGCGTGGCGGTCGATCTTCTCGTCGTGCTCGGCCGGCTCGGTCGTCTCGGTCGGCTCGTCCGGCTCGTCCGTCGGGCCCTGCGGGTCGATCGTCTCGTCCTGCTCCGGGTCGTTCCCGGGCACGGCTGAGGGCGTCGACTTCTCCATCCCCCGAGGCTATGCCCGAGGCGGCGCGACGGCCGGTCGTGTCGCCCCGTCTGTGGACACTCGACGGAGAACTGCCGCTGTGGACGACACCCGTGCAGGGGCGATGGACGCGAGCCCGGCGGAGGAGCACCATGGGGCGCACCCGACACTCCCGCTCCCGATCGGAGACCCCGATGGATCCGCTGCCCATCCCCCGCGCCGCGATGATCGCGGCGCAGGCCCTGATCGACAGCTCCGCGTCCTACGACGGCGAGGCGACCGGCACCGTCAACCGCGCCGTCCTCGAGCGCGCGCTGAGCCCGATCGAGAACGGCGTGCTGGACGAGGACGGCGTCGTCGTCCCCACCTCCTCCGACGTCGCCGGCGCCGCGGTGATCTGCCTCACCTGGCTGACCGGCCGCCTCGTCGAGGCGAGCGGCCGCTCCAGCGAGGAGATCCTCTTCTCCCTCCGCGAGTTCGTCACCGAGGCGCTGCGCAGCGACGAGGGCTGACGCCAGACTGGGAATCATGGCCCGACGCGACAGGCACCGCACCCGAGACCTCTCCGAGCGCAGCGGCACCGCGCCCGGCCCGTTGCGCTCCGACACCCCCGCCGCGGTCGATCCCTCGGTCGACGTCGTGATCGTCGGCGCCGGTCACAACGGCCTGGTCGCGGCGGCCTACCTCGCCCAGGCTGGACTCGACGTCCTCGTCCTCGAGCGAGGGGCGCGCGCGGGCGGCGCGACCGTCTCGGAGTACCCGTTCCGCGGCGTCGAGGCGCGGCTCAGCCGCTACTCCTACCTCGTCAGCCTGCTGCCGCCGTCGATCCTCGCCGATCTGCGGGTCGACGTGCCGCTCGTGCGCCGCCGCTACTCCTCCTACACGCCCGACCCCGCCGATCCGACGCGCGGGCTGCTCGTCGACACCGGCGACGCCCTGGCCACCGCGGACTCCTTCGCGCGGATGGGCACCCCGGAGGACGCCGAGACGTTCGCCGACTTCTCCCGGCACACCTCGCGGCTGGCGCGCGCGCTCTGGCCGACCCTCACGCAGCCGCTGCTGCGCCGGGAGGAGGCGCGGCGGCTCGTCGGCGAGGACGCGATCTGGCGGGCGATGATCGAGCGGCCGATCGGCGAGGTGATCGAGCGGAACATCGCCGGCGACGCGGCCCGGGGCGTCCTGCTCACCGACGCGCTGATCGGCACCTTCGCCGGTGCCGGCGACGCCGACCTCGCGCAGAACCGCTGCCTGCTCTACCACGTGATCGGCGGCGGGACCGGTGACTGGGACGTCCCGGTCGGCGGCATGGGCAGCGTCTCGGGCGCGCTGGAGCGGGCGGCCCGGAACGCCGGCGCCCGGATCCTCACCGGCGCCGAGGTGACCGGCGTCGACCCGGCCGGCGACGTCGTCTACCGCCGCGGACCGCGGACCCGCCGCGTGCGGGCGCGGTTCGTGCTCTCGAACGTCGCCCCGTTCGTCCTCGACCGGCTGCTGGGCGGCGGCGGCGAGGCCGTGCGCCCCGAGGGAGCGCGCCCGGAGGCCGTGCGTCCCGAGGGCGCCCAGGTGAAGGTGAACCTGGTGCTGCGCCGCCTGCCGCGCCTCCGCGACGAGAGCGTCGCCCCGGAGGCGGCCTTCGGCGGCACCTTCCACGTCAACGAGGGCTACCGCCAGCTCGACGACGCCCACCGCGCGGCGGAGCAGGGGCGCCTCCCCTCGCCGATCCCCTGCGAGATCTACTGCCACTCGCTGACCGACCCGACGATCCTCTCGCCGGAGCTCGCCGCGAGCGGCGCGCACACGCTCACCGTCTTCGCCCTGCACGTCCCCGACCGGCTGCTGACCGGCGACGCCGCTCCGACGCGCGAGCAGCTCGAGACCGCTGTCCTCGACTCGATCGACTCCGTGCTCGCCGAGCCGATCCGCGACCTGCTGCTCCTGGACGCCGACGGGAACCCCTGCATCGAGACCCGGACGACCCGGGACCTGGAGGAGAGCCTCGGCCTGCCCGGCGGCCACATCTTCCACGGACCGCTGTCCTGGCCGTTCGCGGAGGACGACGAGCCGCTGGACACCCCGGCCCAGCGCTGGGGCGTGGCCACCGAGCACCCGCGGGTGCTGCTCTGCGGCGCGGGCGCGCGCCGGGGCGGCGGGGTCTCCGGGATCGGCGGCCACAACGCGGCGATGGCGGTGCTGGAGGCGCTCGGCGCCTGAGACCGGGACCGCCTCAGAGCACTCGGCGGATCAGTGCCAGCGGTGGTCCTGGATCGTCATCCGCGGGCCGTGCCGCGGCTTGCGGGCGCCGCTCGTCCCGATCAGGCGGATGATCCGCTGCCGGTGCCCGCGCCACGGCTCGAGCAGCTCGAGCATCCCGTCGTCGTCGACCCCGAGGCGCCCGGTCAGCGCGAAGCCGACCGCCGCAGCCAGGTGGTAGTCGCCCACGCTCACCGCGTCCGGGTCGCCGTGGGCCCGCATCATCACCTCGGACGCCGTCCACGGCCCGATGCCGGGCACCGACTGCAGCCGCTGCGCGACGACCTCGCCGCCGCGGCCGAGCGCCAGCGTGCGCTCGAGCCCCTTCGCCACCAGCGCCGCCGTCAGGACGGTGCGCGAGCGCCGCGGATCGACGCCCGCCCGGTGCCAGTCCCAGGACGGGACGCGGCGCCACTGCTCGGCCGACGGCGCCACGTGCAGCGCCACCGGACCGGGAGCCGGCTCGCCGTGCAGCCGGACCAGCGCGCGGTAGGCGCGCCACGCCTCCGTGCTGGTGACCTTCTGCTCCAGGATCGACGGCGCCAGCATCTCGAAGACGAGGTTGGCCCGGGTCAGCCGCAGCCCCGCCGAGCGGCGCAGCACCTCGGCCAGCGGACCGTGTGCGGAGAGATCGAGCGCGCTCCAGTCGTCGCCGTGGCCGAGCAGCTCGGGCACATGATCGATCAGCCACTCCGCGCCCTCGCCCCAGGCCCGCGCGTGCACGGCACCATCGGCCGCCTGCCGCAGGTGCAGCGTGCCGGGGCCGAGCGGCGTGCGGAACGCGCGCCAGAAGCCGGTCGCGTCGATCAGCATCGTCGGGTCGCCCGAGCCGCGCAGCAGCGTGCGGAGCGTGAGCGCGAGGCTCACCGGCACGGCCGGCGCGTAGACCGTGGCCAGGAACGGCACGGGAGCGGAGAGCGCGGACGACACGCTGCGATGCTAGCCGCGGCCGCCGACACCCGCCGGGACCGGTCGATCCCCGCCTTGATCAGGCCTCCCGCAGAACTGCCATCCACGACGTGTTCGGAGCGGCACCCCGCCCGGATTGGTTCAACCGGGAAGAACACATGCGCAATCTGGATCCCCCGATTCCGCTAGGCAGTACCCCGATCCCGGGCGTAGTTTCGCGCTGTCGCGGCACAGTCCGTCAGCCCGGCCAACCGCCTATCACTGGAGATGCGCACATGTTCGACACCACATTCATCCGCAACGCGATCGTCAGGAGCTCGGAGACGGCTCTCGACCGTCGCCGCTTCTTCGAGGCCACCGGCGTCGCCGGACTCGGCATCGGAGCGGCGGCCCTGGCCTCCGCCCCCGCCGCCTCGGCCGAAGAGGTCGCCGCTGAGGGCCCCGGCGACGCCGCCGTCCTCAACTTCGCGCTCAACCTCGAGTACCTCGAGGCCGAGTTCTACCTCCGCGCCGTCACCGGCTCCGGCCTCGCGAGCAGCGACACCGGCGGCACCGGCAAGCTCGGCGGCGTCAAGGGCGGCCGCGCCGTCCCCTTCAAGACCCCGTGGCTGAAGTCCTTCGCCCGCGAGGTCGCCAACGACGAGAAGGCGCACGTCAAGTTCCTCCGCGGCCAGCTCGGTGCTGCCGCTGTCGCCCGCCCCTCGATCAACCTCGAGGCCAGCTTCAACGCCGCGGCCGCCGCGGCCGGCCTCATCCCCGCGGGCGGCACGTTCGACCCGTTCCTCAACGAGCAGAACTTCCTGCTCGGCGCCTTCGTCTTCGAGGACGTCGGAGTCACCGCCTACAAGGGCGCTGCCCCCCTCATCCAGTCGAAGCTCTACCTGGAGGCGGCCGCCGGCATCCTCGCGGTCGAGGCGTACCACGCCGGTGCCATCCGCTCGGCGATCTACGGCGCCGGACTCGACGTGCAGGCGGGCAAGCTGTCCGACGCGCGCGACAGCCTCGACGGCCCCACCGACGACGACCAGGGCGTCAAGGTCGACGGGCAGGCCAACATCCAGCCCACCGACGCCAACGGCATCGCCTTCAGCCGCAACCCCGGCCAGGTCCTGAACGTCGTCTACCTGAACAGCAAGGCCGCGACCTCCGGTGGATTCTTCCCCGCCGGCGTCAACGGCGTCGTCAACACCAGCCAGGCCAACTAGTCACTGACACTCTCTAGTCCCTGAACGAAGAAGGGCCCTTCCTCGAGGCGGCGAGGAGGGGCCCTTCGTCGTTCCCGGCCGGAGCGGGCGACCCGACCCCGTGCCCGCGTCCTCTACTCTGAGCGGGTGAAGATCGGGATCCTGACCTCCGGGGGCGACTGCCCCGGGCTGAACGCCGTCATCCGCGGTGCCGTGTACAAGGGCATCAAGGTGTACGACCAAGAATTCGTGGGCTTCCGCAACGGGTGGCGCGGAGTGGTCGACGGCGACCTCCTCCCCCTCGGGCGGCCCGAGATCCAGGGCATCGCCAAGCAGGGCGGCACGATCCTCGGCACGAGCCGGACGAACCCCTTCGAGGGCGACAACGGCGGCCCCGAGAAGATCGCCGAGATGATGGACCGCAACGGCATCGACTCGATCATCGCGATCGGCGGCGAGGGCACCCTGGCCGCGGCGAAGCGCCTCACCGACGCGGGCCTCAAGATCGTCGGCGTCCCCAAGACGATCGACAACGACCTCGGCGCCACCGACTACACCTTCGGCTTCGACACCGCCGTCGGCATCGCGACCGACGCGATGGACCGCCTGCGCACCACCGGCGACTCGCACGGCCGCTGCATGGTCGCCGAGGTCATGGGCCGCCACGTCGGCTGGATCGCCCTGCACTCCGGCATGGCGGCCGGCGCGCACGTCATCCTCATCCCCGAGCGGAAGACCTCGATCGAGCAGATCGTCGAGTGGGTGCAGAGCGCCCAGGACCGCGGCCGCGCCCCGCTCGTCGTCGTCGCCGAGGGCTTCTCCCTCGACTCGATGGACGACGCGCACTCCGAGCGCGGCCTCGACGCCTTCGGCCGCCCGCGCCTGGGCGGCATCGGCGAGATGCTCGCCCCGATGATCGAGGACCGCACCGGCATCGAGACCCGCGCCACCACACTCGGCCACATCCAGCGCGGCGGCACCCCCAGCGCCTTCGACCGCGTGCTGGCCACCCGCCTCGGCATGGCCGCGGCCGACTCCGTCGTCGCCGAGCACTGGGGCCGCATGGTCGCCCTGCGCGGCACCGACATCTACCACGTCGACTTCGCCGAGGCCCTCGGCACCCTGAAGACGGTGCCCGACTCCCGCTACGAGGAGGCGCGCACCCTCTTCGGGTAGCGCGCTGCATGCTGGTCGAGCAGCCGCGCAGCGGCGTATCGAGACCCGCCGTCATCAGCAGGGCGGGTCTGCAGACCTCGCTCCTGACGGCGGTGGATCTCGATACGCCCGCTCCGCGGGCTGCTCGATCAGCATGGAGGGGACGCCTCGCTCACGCGGGCGGCGCGCCTTCCCTGCTGGTCGAGCAGCCGCGCAGCGGCGTATCGAGACCCACGGTCGTCTCATGCTGGTCGAGTAGCCGCGGAGCGGCGTATCGAGACCCGCCGTCGTCTCCTGCTGGTCGAGCAGCCGCGCAGCGGCGTATCGAGACCCGGGCCGGTCAGCCCTTCGCGCCGTCCGGCGTCGCCGTCGCGACGAGCACCGCGCGCGCGAGCGTGTGGAAGTGCACGTTGAAGCCGAGGATCGCCGGGGTCGACTCCGGGTCGAGCTCGAGCTCCTCGACGTCGAGCGCGTGCACGACGAAGAAGTAGCGGTGCTCGCGGTCCGGCGGCGCCGCACCGATGAACTGGCGCAGCCGCATCTCGTTGGGCAGGGTCTGCGCGCCCGAGGGCAGCAGCTCGAAGCCGGCCGCGCCTGCGCCGGTCGGCAGCTCGGTGGTGTCGGCCGGCAGGTTGTAGACCGCCCAGTGCCAGAAGCCCGAGCCGGTCGGCGCGTCCGGGTCGAACACGGTCACCGCGAAGCTCTTGGTCTCGGCGGGTGCTCCCGACCAGCGCAGCTGCGGCGAGACGTCCTCGCCGCCCGAGCCCTCGCCGTAGTGGCGCGGGGCGAGCGCTGCGCCTTCGCTGATGTCGTCGCTCTCGAGGGTGAAGGTCGGCACCTCGCCGAGGCGGGCGTAGGGGTCGTAGTTCCAGTCGGACATCCGGTTCTCCGTTCGGGCGCGGCAGTCGCGCGCCTGGGACCAGCCTAGGAACCACCGGCCGCAGGTCGAGGGCTTGCGCCGCTCACACTGCGCCGCTCACGAGCCGAGGTAGCGCCCCGGCCGGTGGTTGAAGGCGAGCACGAGATTCAGCACCACGACGCCCGCGGCCGAGATCAGCACGTTCAGGGGCGGCACCACCAGCAGCGCCGCGACGACCACGCAGGCGTCGAGCGCCATCATCACGTAGCCCGCCCGCCAGCCCAGCCGCTCCTGCGCGAGGAGGGCCAAGATGCTGAAGCCGCCCAGGCTCGAGCCGTGCCGGAACAGGATGAGCAGGCCGATCCCCGCGAGCACGTCGCCGGTGAGCACCCCGTACACCGGGTCGATCCGGAGCGTCCCGAAGGCGAGCGGGTGCAGCCCGGCGAGCACCGAGACCAGCACGATCGAGGACATCGTCCGCAGGGTGAAGCGCCAGCCCTTCTTCCAGAGCGAGAGCGCCAGGAACGGCAGGTTGACGACGACCAGGATCACACCGAACGGGATCGGCGCGACGTAGCCCAGCAGCAGCGCGAGCCCCGCGGTCCCGCCGGTCACCGCCTCGCTCGCGCGGAGCAGGAACAGGCCGAGCGAGACGACGAACGCGCCGGTCACGAGGCCGAAGACGTCCTCGAAGCGGCTGTGCGGCACGGGGAGAGGGGCGTCGGTCACCGGGAGATGCTGTCACACCCGCATTGCCGGAGCGTTTCGGCCGACCCGGCCCGGCCCTCGTAGGATGACCCGGTGCTGCCGAAGATCCTGCTGTTCTACCGCTTCGTGCCGCTCGCCGACCCCGAGTCCGTCCGGCTCTGGCAGCGCGAGCTCGCCGAGCACCTCGGCCTGCGCGGCCGGGTCCTGCTCTCGAAGGACGGCGTCAACGGCACCCTCGGCGGCGAGATGGGTGCGCTCAAGCGCTGGGTCCGCCGTACCCGCGAGCACTCCGCCTTCCGCGGGCTCGAGGTGAAGTGGAGCGACGGCTCGGGCCTGGACGAGGAGGGCCGCAGCATCGACTTCCCCGGGCTCTCGGTGAAGGTGCGCGAGGAGATCGTCTCGTTCGGAGCACCCGAGGAGCTGCGGGTGGACGAGTCCGGCGTCGTCGGCACCGGCGTCCGGCTCGCCCCCGACGAGCTCGACGCCCTGGTCGCCGAGCGCGAGGACGTGGTCTTCTTCGACGGGCGCAACGCCTTCGAGGCCGAGATCGGCCGCTTCGACGGCGCGGTCGTGCCGGGCGTCGCGAGCACCCGCGAATTCGTCGAGCAGCTCGACTCCGGCGCCTACGACCACCTCAAGGGCCGGCCGGTCGTCACCTACTGCACCGGCGGGATCCGCTGCGAGGTGCTCTCGAGCCTGATGCTCGCCCGCGGCTTCGGCGAGGTGTACCAGCTCGACGGCGGGATCGTCCGCTACCAGGAGGCCCGCCGCGACACGGGGCTCTGGCGCGGTGCGCTCTACGTCTTCGACGGGCGCGGCTCGCTGACCTTCTCCCCGGACGCCGAGGTGCTCGGCCGCTGCGCCGTCTGCGCCGAGCCGACCAGCCGGATGCGCAACTGCGCCGATCCCGCCTGCCGCGAGCAGCTCGTCGTCTGCGAGGGCTGCGGGAGCGCGGCCTGCGCCGAGCACCGCGCGGATTCTCCGGTCTGACCATCGACCTGCGCCAGCCCCCGCGAGCGCGCCCCGCGGGCCCCTACGGTCGTGGGATGAGCATCGAAGCGCGCGGCCGCACCCTCGTCGACCTCCACACCGCCCCCGAGCTGCTGAGCGTGGTGAACGTCTGGGACGTGGTCTCGGCGACCACGATCACCGCCCTCCCCGAGACCCGGGCGCTCGCGACGGCGAGCCACTCCATCGCCGCGACCTTCGGCTACGAGGACGGCGAGCAGATCCCGCTCGACCTGCACCTGAGCATGATCGAGCGGATCGTCGCCGCGGTCGACGTCCCCGTCTCGGCGGACCTCGAGGCCGGCTACGGCGACGCCGGCGAGACCGTGCGCCGCGCCATCGAGGTCGGCGTCGTCGGCGCGAACCTCGAGGACCAGGCGAAGCCGCTCGCCGAGGCGCTGCGCTCCGTCGAGAAGGCGGTCGCCGCCGCCGAGGAGGAGGCCGTGCCCTTCGCCCTCAACGCCCGCACCGATGTCTTCCTCCGCGCCGGCGACCGCGACCGCGGCGAGGTGCTCGCCGACGCCATCGAGCGCGGACGCGCCTACCTCGACGCGGGGGCGACCTGCTTCTTCGTCCCCGGCCTGCTCCAGGACGCGGAGCTCGAGGCCCTCGTGGCCGAGCTCGGCCGCCAGCGGGTCAGCGTGATCGGCGTCCCCGGCTCGCAGTCGCCCGCGCGCTTCGAGGAGCTCGGCCTGGCCCGCGTCTCCTACGGACCGTGGACGCAGCGCGTCGCGCTGACCGCCCTGCAGGACGCGGCGACCGCCCTCTACGCCGGCGGCGCGCTGCCCGAGGGCACCCGTCCGCTGAACTGACCCCGCCGCCCGGGCGCGTTCCGCGCGCTCGGGCGTACCGTGGGCTCATGTTCCGAGCCGTCGTCGTCGAGCAGCACTCCTCCTCCGACACCGAGACCCCGAATCGCGCACGACTGACGGAGCGGGACGATCCCGATCGCTCGCACGGGGACGTGACCCTCGCCGTCGAGTACTCGAGCGTGAACTACAAGGACGCTCTCGCACTCGCCGGCCGGCCGGGTGTCGTGCGCCGCACCCCGCTGATCGCGGGCATCGACGTCGTCGGCACGGTCGAGTACGCGGACGGCGCCGCGGCCGAGCGCTTCGACTCCGGCGACCGCGTGGTGCTCAACGGCGCCGGCCTCGGCGAGCGCTTCGACGGCGGCTTCACCGAGCGGGCCCGCGTCGACTCCGCGTCGCTGCTGCGCATCCCCGGCGCGATCTCCTCCGCCCGCGCCGGCGCGATCGGCACCGCCGGCTTCACCGCGATGCTCGCCGTCCTCGCCCTCGAGCGGCACGGCGTCCGCCCCGGCGACGGACCGGTGCTGGTCACCGGCGCCTCGGGCGGCGTGGGCTCCCTCGCCGTCGCGCTGCTCGCGAAGCTCGGCCACGAGGTGGTCGCCTCGACCGGGCGCGCGGACGAGCACGGCGAGCTGCTCCAGCGCCTGGGCGCGACGGAGGTCCTCGACCGGGCCGAGCTGTCCGAGAAGGGCAAGCCGCTGCAGTCGGAGCGCTGGGCCGGCGCGATCGACTCCGCCGGCTCGCACACCCTCGCCAACGCGCTCGCGCAGACCCGCTGGGGCGGCACCGTCGCCGCCTGCGGTCTCGCGCAGGGCGGCGACCTGCCCGCGACGGTGATGCCGTTCATCCTGCGCGGAGTGACGCTCGCGGGCATCAACTCGGTGGAGGCGCCGCGGAAGCTGCGCGAGGAGGCGTGGCGCCGGCTGGCCCACGACCTCGACCTGGAGCTGCTCGACGGCCTGACCACGGCGGTGCCGCTCGCGGGCGCGATCGACGCCGCGGCCGACCTGCTGGAAGGGCGCGCGCACGGGCGCACGCTGGTCGACGTGCGGGGCTGACGCTCCGGAGCTCGGGTCGCGCGGCGGTCCGAGCTACTCGGCGGCCTCGGTCGCGCCGCTGGGCTCGGCGGAGGCGTGACCGACGGAGGAGTCGGGGCGCGGCTTCGCGGCGGCGGGCTTCTTCGGGGCCGGCTTCTTCGGGGCGGGCTTCTCGGGCGCCGGCTTCTTCGTGGGCGCCTTCTTCGCCGCGGGCTTCGTCGCGACCGTCTCCTTCGCGGCCGGCGTCTCCTCCGCAGGCCTCCGCTCGTCCCTGCGCTCCGCCTCCGCCTGCGCTGCGGCCAGACGCTCGGCGGCCTGCTCCGCGACGGCCGGCACGACGACGAGGTCGTCCGTCTCGATGACGGGGATCGCCGAGGTCGCGGTCCCCAGCTGCAGCGCCGCGATCAGTTCGGGGGCGTGCTTCGTGCTGACGATCAGGCGCGAGTACTCCTCGTCGACGAGGTCGATCACCACCGCGGCGGCCGTCCGCTTGATCAGCAGGAAGTCCTTGCCGCCGTGGAACTTCCAGGTGCCGGCCGCGAGGGTCAGCGGCACCGCGGTCCCCGGCGCCCGGATGCCGCGCACCCAGATCCACGGATCCTCGGTGACGGTCGCCGAGCGGATGCTCGAGCGCTCCACGACGACGTCGCCGCGGTGCAGGGCGAGCACCCGTTCGGCGCGGGTCAGGCGGAGTTCGAGGCGGTCGGGGAGCACGGTCACGACGGGCATGCCCCTAGTCTGCCCCGCCCATCGCACTCGGCGCCCGGGGGTCGCAGTGGCAGCATGGAGGGATGGCCACGGATCCGGACGAGCGGCGCCTCCTCGACGCGCGCCTCGCCGAGCGGCAGGCCGAGGCCCGCCGCGAGGCGGAGCGCCTGGACGAGTCGCTCCGCGAGCTCCTCCTCGACCGCGCCGACGGCACCGCCGACGACGAGCACGATCCGGAGGGCACCCCGCTCTCGGCGGAGTGGTCGCGGATGGCCGGGGTGCGCGACGCTCTCGCCCGCACCGAGCGCGATCTCGCCGCCGCCCGCACCCGCCTCGCCGCCGGTGACTACGGCGACTGCGCCCGCTGCGGCCTCCCCATCGGCGCCGCCCGCCTCGAGGCCCGCCCCACCGCCGACCTCTGCATCGCCTGCGCCCGCGCCGCCGAGTCCCGCCACCGCTGACACTCCCGCGACGCCGATCGGAGTCGGCGCCTGCGCAGTGCGGGAAAGAGACCGACGTCCGGAGGGAGCATCCATGCTGATCGAGTAGCCCGCGCAGCGGGCGTATCGAGATCCGCCGCCGTCAGAAGCCGAGTCTGCAGACCTGCCCTGCTGAGGACGGTGGGTCTCGATACGCCCCTTCGGGGCTACTCGACCAGCATGGAAGCGGGGTCTCCTCCAAGGAGCAGTACCGGGAAGTGCACGCGCGCCTCCTTCTCGACCGGTGCCGATCGGCGCCGCCCGCCTCGAGGCCCGCCCACAGCCGACCTCTGCATCGCCTGCGCCCGCGCCGCCGAGTCCCGCCGCCGCTGACGCCGGTTCCGCGCCCGCACCTGAAGGCCCCCACAGGCCAAGGCGTGCAGAAACCCGGGTGCTCCTGCGAGAGTTCACATGCGGTCGTACCCCCGATGGGTGGTCCCGCTCCCCCTCCCCCTTTCTCCCGCCTCTCGAAAGGCCTCCCTCCGCATGACCGAGACGTCGTCCGACCGCGTGACCGGCGCCCCGCCGGCCCCCGACCGCCGCGCCTGGCGCTCCCTCGTGGTCCTCCTGGCGGGCATGTTCATCGCCCTGCTCGACACCACCATCGTGAACGTCGCCCTGCCGACGATCCGCACCACCCTCGACGCCTCCGAGTCGACGCTCTCCTGGATCATCTCGGGCTACGCGCTCGCCTTCGGCCTCGCGCTGATCCCGGCCGGCCGCCTCGGCGACCGCTTCGGTCACAAGTGGGTCTTCGTCAGCGGCGTCGCGCTGTTCACCGTCGCGAGCTTCGCCTGCGGACTGGCCGCCGACGACGTCCAGCTCGTCATCGCGCGCGTCGTGCAGGGCCTCGCGGGCGGGATCTTCGTCCCGGCGGTCAACGCCTACATCCAGATCCTCTTCCGCGGCCCCGCCCGCGGCAAGGCGTTCGCGGTGATGGGCGCCGTCCTCGGCGTCTCGTCGGCGCTCGGCCCGATCATCGGCGGACTGATCATCCAGGCCTTCGGCGACGAGAACGGCTGGCGCCTGGTCTTCTGGGTCAACCTGCCGATCGGCGTCGCGACACTCATCGCCGCCGCGATGCTGCTGCCGACCCGCAGCGAGCTCCAGGACGGCGACCGCGCCCCGAGCGGCGGCGTCGACTGGCTCGGGCTGATCCTCGTCTCGGCCGGCCTCGTCGCGCTGCTCGTGCCGCTGATCCAGGGCGAGGACGAGGGCTGGCCGCTCTGGACCTTCCTCTCGATCGCCGGCGGCGTGATCCTCCTCGCCGCGTTCGGCGCCTGGGAGGTCGCATACACCCGCCGCGGCCGCGCGCCGCTCGTGCCGCCGACCCTGTTCCACCACCCCGCCTTCACCGGCGGAGTGATCCTGGCGCTGGTCTACTTCGCGGCCTTCACGAGCATCTTCTTCACCATCTCGCTGCTCTGGCAGTCCGGCCTCGGCCACACGGCACTGGAGTCGGGCCTCGTCTCGATCCCCTTCGCGATCGGCAGCATCGTCAGCTCCTCGCAGAGCAACCGCCTCACCGCGAAGCTCGGCCGCAACGTCCTGGTGCTCGGCAGCGGACTGCTCGCCGTCGGCCTGATCTGGGTGTGGCTGGTGCTGCTGACCGCGACGCCGGACTCGATCACCAACTGGCAGCTGCTCGCGCCGCTGTTCATCGCGGGCATCGGCAACGGCTTCTTCATCGCGCCGAACGTGCAGTTCATCGTCTCGACGGTCGACCCGCAGGACGCGGGCGCGGCCAGTGGCGTGATCTCCGCGATCCAGCGGATCGGCTCGGCGGTCGGCATCGCCGCGATCGGCAGCATCCTCTTCGGCGGCCTGGTCATCACCGGCCCGGACACCGTCGCCTCGGGCTTCCTCGACGCCGCCGCCCCGGCGATGCTGGTCAGCGCGCTGATGGCGATCGCCGCCTTCGCGCTCGTCTTCGTGCTGCCGAAGTCGGTGTCGCGCCGGGGCTGACCCCCGGCGCGACCGCCTACTCCTGCGGGCGCGCGGCCGCCGCGGCCTTCGCGGCGGCCGGCAGCGCGTCGACGATCCGGCCGATGGCCGCGTCGTCGTGGGCGGCCGAGACGAACCACGCCTCGAACACCGACGGCGGCAGCGAGACGCCCGCGTCGAGCATCGCGTGGAAGAAGGCCGGGTAGCGGAACGACTCCTGCGCCTGGACCTGGGCGTAGTCGCGCACCGGTCCGCCGATGTCGGTGAACATGAAGCTGAAGAGACTGCCCGCGCTCTGCACCGTGTGCACGACGCCCTCGGCCGAGAGCGCGGCCGAGACCTCGCGCTGCAGCGTCAGGGCGGTGCGGTCGAGCGAGGCGTAGACGGCGTCGTCGGCGAGCTGCAGGGTGCGGATGCCCGCGGCCACGGCGACCGGGTTCCCGGAGAGGGTGCCCGCCTGGTACACCGGCCCGAGCGGGGCCAGGTGGTCCATCACGTCCGCGCGGCCGCCGAGCGCCGCGACCGGCATCCCGCCGCCGATGACCTTGCCGAAGGTGTAGAGGTCGGCGACGTAGGGCGCCTCGGCGCCATCGGCACCGGCGCCCGCGTTCTCCAGACCCCACCAGCCGCCGGCGCTGACGCGGAAGCCGGTCAGCACCTCGTCCATGATCAGCAGCGAGCCGTTGGCGTGCACGAGCTCGGCGAGTGCCGCGTTGAAGCCCGGCGCGGGCGGGACGACGCCCATATTCGCGGCGGCCGCCTCGGTGATCACCGCGGCGATCTCGGAGCCGCGCTCGGCGAGGACCGCGCGCACCGCGTGGAGGTCGTTATAGGGCAGCACGATCGTCTGCGCCGCGGTGGCCGCGGTGACGCCGGCCGAGGCGGGCAGGGCGAGCGTCGCGAGGCCGGAGCCGGCGTCGGCCAGCAGTCCGTCGGAGTGGCCGTGGTAGTGGCCGGAGAACTTGATCAGCAGATCGCGGCCGGTGACCCCGCGGGCCAGGCGGATCGCGGTCATCGTCGCCTCGGTGCCGGTGGAGACCAGGCGCAGCTTCTCGATCGGCGAGACGCCGCCAGCCGTGATCCGCGCCTCGACCAGCTCGGCCAGCTCGGTCTCGGCCGGGGTCGACGCGCCGAAGGAGAGCCCGCGGGCCGCCGCCTCCTGCACGGCGGCGACGACCTCGGGGTGCGCGTGGCCGAGCACAGCCGGACCCCAGGAGCAGACCAGGTCGACGTACTCGCGGCCGTCGGCGTCAGTGATGTACGGGCCGGTCGCCGACACCATGAACCTCGGGGTCCCGCCGACCGAGCGGAAGGCGCGGACCGGCGAGTTCACGCCGCCGGGGATCGCGTGCCGGGCACGCTCGTACAGGGTGTCGTTCGCGGTGGGAGTCACCCGACCACGATACGGCGCGCGCCTCAGCGGACGCCGGACGCCGGACCGCCCGGCCTACTTCAGCAGATCGTTCGCCAGCTCGACGGCCCAGTAGGTGAGCACGGCGTCGGCGCCGGCGCGGACGATGCCGGTGACCGACTCCACGATCGCCGCCTCGCGGTCGATCCAGCCGTTCGCAGCGGCGGCCTCGATCATCGCGTACTCGCCGGACACCTGGTACGCCCAGACCGGCACGTCCGAGATCGCGGCGACGTCGGAGAGCACGTCGAGGTAGGACATCGCCGGCTTCACCATCACCACGTCCGCGCCCTCGGCGAGGTCGAGCGTCGCCTCGCGCAGCCCCTCGCGGCGGTTCGCCGGGTCCTGCTGGTAGGTGCGGCGGTCGCCCTCGAGCGTCGACTGCACGGCCTCGCGGAAGGGGCCGTAGAAGCTGGAGGCGTACTTCGCGGAGTAGGCGAGGATCGCGGTGTCGAGGTGGCCGGCACCGTCGAGGGCCGCGCGGATCGCACCGACCTGGCCGTCCATCATCCCGGAGAGCCCGAGCAGGTGCGAGCCGGCCTCGGCCTGCGCGAGCGCCATCTGCTCGTAGCGGAGCAGCGTCGCGTCGTTGTCGACCCGGCCGTGCGCGTCGAGCACGCCGCAGTGCCCGTGGTCGGTGAACTCGTCGAGGCAGAGGTCGGTCTGCACGACGAGCGCGTCGCCGACCTCCTCGACGACGACCCGCGTGGCGGCGTTGAGCACACCGTCGGGGTCCGTGGCTCCCGAGCCCACCGCGTCGCGCGTGGTCGGCACGCCGAACAGCATGACGCCGCCGAGCCCGGCCTCGGCCGCCTCGGTCACCGCCCGCCGGACGCTGTCCAGCGAGTGGTGCGACACCCCCGGCATCGAGCCGATCGGCTGAGGTTCCGTGATCCCCTCGGCGACGAAGAGCGGGAGGACGAGCTGGGCGGGGTGGACGCGCGTCTCCCGCACGAGCCGGCGCAGGGCCGGGGTCGTGCGGAGGCGCCGCGGGCGGATCGCGGTCATGCCTCCAGCCTAAGCCGGGCTCGCCGAACGCCGCCTGGCCGCACCCGATGCCCGGGCGGGCGGGTCTCGATACGCCCCTGCGGGGCTACTCGACCAGCAAGCACGCGGCGAACCGTGCTGATCCAGCGCACAGATCGGTTCGACCATCCCATGCTGATCGAGTAGCCCGCGCAGCGGGCGTATCGAGATCCACCGTGATCCGCAGTGCCGTCGATCGAACTCCGCAGCCAGCAGGCGCGGGTCAGCGGGGCGCGCGCTCCGCAGCGACGCCGGCGACGGCGTCGATCAGGGAGGAAGCGGAGCGCTCGTCGGCGACGACGTCGACGCGCAGGCCGAAGGCGCGCGCGTCCTTCGCGGTCTGCGGGCCGATCGCGGCGACCAGCGTCGACTCGGGCACGGGTCCGAGCTGCTTCTGCACCTGCTCGGCCACGCTCCCCGAGGTGACCAGGATCGCGTGCACGGCGCCGCTCGCGACGTCGGCGACGACGCGGTCCTCGACCTGCACGCCGACGGTGCGGTAGGCGACCACCGAGCGGACGTCGTGGCCGATGCGCTTCAGGCCCTCGGTCAGCAGCGGCTTCGCGATCTCGGAGCGCAGCGTGAGCACGCGGAGCGGGTGCTGCCCGCCGGTCGCCTGCTCCCACTCGGCGAGGAGGCCCTTCGCGGAGTTGTCCTCGGACGGCACGAGGTCGACCGAGTAGCCGGCCGCCACGAGTGCCGCGGCCGTGGTCTCGCCGACGGCGGCGACCTTCGTGCCCGCGGGCACGGTGGTGCGCAGCAGGGACAGCACGTCGACCGTGGTCGCGCTGGTCACCGTCATCCAGTCGAAGGCGCCGGCCTCGAGGTCGGCCAGGGCCTGCTCGAGCGCCGGGAAGTCGTCGGTCGGCGCGAAGTTGATCATGGGCGCGACGACGGGCGACGCGCCCTTCGCGCGCAGGGCACCGGCGACGCCGTCGCCCCACGGACCTCCGCGGGGGACGAGGACACGCCAGCCCTGCAACGGCTTCTCCCACTGGGAGTAGGCGGCGGGCACGATCACGAAGAGGCTCCCAGAGGTGCGAGTTGGGCGGCACCCGCACCGAGAAGCGCGTCAGCGAGCAGAGAGCCGCAACGGAACGCGGCTTCGACGACGGGCAGTTCGCGACCACCATACTGCGAAACCGCCAGGTGTCGAGGTCCGTCGACCGAACCGTTATCGATCGGCTCCGCCACCTCCCGAGAGAGGGACGCAGAGCCGTCGACCGCGAAGACCACGCCGCGCGTCACCACCCGGCCGCCCTCGACCGTGGCACTCGCGCCGATCGGCGCCGCGCAGCCCGCCTCGAGCACGGCCAGCAGCGCCCGCTCGGCGGTGATCGCCGCCCGGGTCGGAGCGTGCTCGACGGCCGCGAGGGCCGCGCGCAGCTCGTCGGAGGGCTCCTCGTCGCGGACCTCGATCGCCAGCGCACCCTGACCCGGCGCGTGCGGTGAGACCCCGAAGTCGAGGACCTCGGTGACCGCGTCGGTCCGGCCGAGGCGCCGCAGGCCGGAGAGAGCGAGCACGATCGCGTCCAGCGGCGACGAGCTCCCGGCGGCCACGCGGCCGAGCCGGGTGTCGATGTTGCCGCGGATGTCGACGATCTCGAGATCGGGACGCGCCGCGAGCAGCGCGGCCCTCCGACGCGGCGAGCCGGTGCCGACCCGCGCGCCGCGGGGCAGCGTCGCGAGCGTCGCCCCGTCGCGGGCGCAGAGCGCGTCTCGCGGATCCTCCCGCTCGGGCACCGCGCCGAGGACGAGGCCCTCGACCGACGCAGTCGGCAGGTCCTTGAGCGAGTGCACGATCGCGTCGCAGCGCCCGGCCAGCAGCGCGTCGCGCAGCGCGCTCACGAAGACCCCGGTGCCGCCGAGCGAGGCGAGCGAGCCGCGCATCCGGTCGCCGTCGGACTCGATGCGCACCAGCTCGACGGGCACGCCGGCGGCCTGCGCCATCCGATCGGCGGTCATCCGGGTCTGCGCCACCGCGAGCGCGCTCGCGCGGGTGCCGACTCGGATGCTCACGGGGCGGTGCTCCCCGTCACAGGGCGACCCCGCCCGTCACGGCGCGATCCCCGCCAGCGCCGGCTTGAAGCCCGCGCGTACGTTCTCGCAGCAGCCGGGACGGCAGACGTCGTACCAGGGGCCGAGCGCCGTCATCGACGGACGGTCCTCCACGGGCGTGCCGTTGACCCGCTCCATCACCAGGTCGACGAGACCGGAGACGTAGACCGGGTCGGTGCCCGGCGTCGCCACGCGGACGGCGACGAGGCCGTGCTCCTCCGAGGTCTCGAGGGCCTCGTTGTCGAGGTCCCACATGACCTCCATGTGGTCGGAGACGAAGCCGAGCGGGACGATCACCAGCGCCTTGCGACCCTTGGCGGGCAGCTCGGCGATCGCGTCGTTGATGTCGGGCTCGAGCCACGGCTGGGTGGGCGGGCCGGAGCGCGACTGGTAGACCAGCTGCCACGGCACGTCCTCCGCGCCGGCGGCCGCCATCACGACCTCCGCGACCGCGAGGTGCTGCGCCTCGTAGGCGCCGCCGTCGCCGAAGTGGTGCACGTCGACGACGGTGCCGTCCTCGTGCCGCTCGTGCGGGCCGCTGCGCGCGGCGTCGGTGGAGGGGATCGAGTGCGTCGCGAAGAGCACCTCGACCTCGGTGGTGGCGTCCAGCCCGGGCAGGCGCGAGCGCAGCTCGTCGAGCCCGTCGTGGACGGCCTTCACGAACGGCATGACGAAGCCGGGGTGGTCGAAGAACTGGCGGACCTTGTCGATCCGCAGCTCGCCCTCGAGGCCGGTCGCGTCGAGCGCGGCCGCGAAGTCCTCGCGGTACTGCCGGCAGGAGGAGAAGGAGGAGTAGGCGCTGGTGGCGATGGCGATCAGGTTCGAGAAGCCGCGCTCCTTCGCCTCCGTCACCGCCTCGCTCATGTACGGCGCCCAGTTGCGGTTGCCCCAGAGCACCGGGAGGTCGATGCCGCGGTTCGCGAGCTCGGCCTCGAGGGCGGCCTTCAGCGCGCGGTTCTGCGCGTTGATCGGGCTGACGCCGCCGAAGTGGCGGTAGTGGTGGGCGACCTCCTCGAGGCGCTCCTCCGGGATGCCGCGGCCGCGGGTGACGTTGCGCAGGAACGGGATGACGTCGTCCTGCCCCTCGGGGCCGCCGAAGCCGGCGAGCAGGATCGCGTCGTAGGCGACCGGCTCGGTCACGTGCTCGGGGCCCGACGCCGCGGCCGGCGTGGCACCGCGGACGAGGACGCCCTCGGCGACCTCGGGGACGGGTTCGGCGAAGTCGCGCGCCTCGGGGGCGGGGACGGTGGAGCTCATCGGAGGACCTCGGCGATCTGGTCGGCCTCGATGCGCCGACCGGTGTAGAAGGGGACTTCCTCGCGCACGTGACGGCGGGCCTCGGTGGCTCGCAGATCGCGCATGAGGTCGACCAGGTTGACCAGCTCCTCGTCCTCGAGCGCGAGGATCCACTCGTAGTCGCCGAGCGAGAACGAGGCCACCGTGTTGGTCAGCACGGAGCGGAAGCGCGAGCCCTGACGGCCGTGCTGGGCGAGCATGGTGCGGCGCTCCTCCTCGGGGAGGATGTACCACTCGTAGGAGCGGACGAACGGGTAGACCGTCAGCCAGCGGGCGGGCGCCTTGCCGCGCATGTAGGCGGGGAGGTGGTTCGCGCTGAACTCGGCGTCGCGGTGCACGCCCATCGCGTTCCAGGTGGGCAGCAGCGCGCAGAGCAGCTCGGTGCGGCGCAGCTCGCGGTAGGCGCGCTGCAGCTCCTCGGGCGCGGCTCCGGTGAGCCAGAGCATGATGTCGGCGTCGGCGCGGAGGGCCGAGACGTCGTAGGTGCCGCGCACCGTGACGCCCTCCCCCGCGAGCCGCGCCACGGTGTCCTCGTAGCCGGCGGCCGCCTGGGCTGCCTCGTCGGCGGAGAGGGTGAACGGACGTGAGGGATCCCTGCGGAGAACCGCCCAGAGCGTGTATCCCAGGGCCTGATCGGAGTGATCCTGATCGGCGGGGGGCTGCGGCGCCGGAGCGGCGCTCGTGTCGGGGGCGGACTGAACGGGACCCGCCGTGTCGGCGGTCTGATCGGTCATTGATCCATCATCCCTCCGCTCGTGCGGATGCACAAAAGCGGGAGGGGATCTGGCGCCGAGGGGTCCGGAGCGCTAGCGATCCGGACCCCTCGGCGCAGGAGGTGAGGCGAGTGGGGTCAGTCCTCGACGACGGCGCGGACGATGCCCCAGACGACGAGGCCGACCGCGGCGGCCGCACCGGCGGCCCCGGCGATCAGCGCCTCGGGGTGGTGCTTGCGCACGACGGAGACCTTGCGCTCGAGCGTCCGCTGGACGTTCCGCACCTTGCGCGGGACGTTCACCTTGTACTCGATGGCGTCGAGCGTCGCGGCGAGCTCGGTGCGCGCGCGCTCGATGTCGGCCTTCAGCTGGCTCGGCTGGAGCTCCGCCGGGTCGACGAAGCGGGGCGTGGTGCTGGATACAGCGCGATCAGTGGTCATAGCTGCCGACTCCCTTGAACGCCTGGACGTCCTTCTTGATGCTCTCGATCGAGTCCTGCGGGACGGGCGGGACGGCCTTCTTGATCGACTTGACGCCGACCAGGATCAGCACGACCGCCACGAGCAGGAAGAACACGGTCACGATCAGCGCCGACAGCCAGGCGGGGAGCCAGGAGGCGATGCCGATGATCGCGAAGGTGACGAGGGTCGCCCACGCGGTGAGGAGGAAGAAGGCCGCGACCGCGAACAGCGCGACCGCGAGCCCGGCGCTCTTCGCCTTCCCGGACAGCTCGTTCTTGAGGGACGCGATCTCGGCCTTGACGAGCTCGATCACGAGACCGGGGAGGTCGCTGACCAGCTCGCCCAGCGATCGGGCGTTCTTCGGATTGCGTTCGTTCACCACGGGGGCTCCTCGGAGGGTGGTCGTGCCGGGCCTCGGCCGAACGGACGGCCCGGAGGGATGAGGACTACGCCTTGCTGGTGGAGGACGACGAGGTCGATCCTCCGGAGCCGGCCGCGGCGGCGGCCTCGTCGACCTTCGACGCGGCCGAGCGGGCCGCGGCGGTCGCCTCGGCCGAGGACGCGCCCTGGGCCTTCTTGCCACCGGAGACGGCCTTCACCACGACGTTCCGGACCAGCTCGTAGGCCTTGTCCGAGACCGTGCTGAGCTGCGTCTTGGCGGCTCCGCCGACGGCGCCCGCGACGTCCTGCACGGGCTGCGTCTGCCAGAACCTGTTCGCCGCCGAGGCGATCTGCTCGTACCGCTTGCGACCGGCACGCGCTCCCAGCACGTAGCCGGCTGCGGCTCCTGCCACGAAAAGAATCTTGCCCTTCACGCCTACTCCTCGTCCTGGGCCGCTCTCGCGGCTCGTTCACGCGGTCGATGACCACTCGTGTCGGGGCACGCCGCAGTCATGCGGGAGCCTCCGACCCAGAGTAGCCGTCGCCGTCATATTCTTCGCGCGGTATGCCGACGCCTTGACGCACCAGTCGGCGGCGGATAAGAGCGGCGGTCTCGGCGGCGTGCGGGAGCACCGAGGCCAGCCCGGTCCCCGCGAGCCAGGTGCCGGTGACGGCGATCCCGGCGACCGGGGCGAGCGCCGCGCGGAAGGCCTCCAGATGCGCGCGCCGGCCGAGCGCCGCGGCCGGGCGGACGTTCGCCCAGCGCACCCGGGCGGAGTCGACGAGGGTCGCCGGGTCGAGCTCGATCCCCAGCAGGATCGACGCGTCGCGCAGGGCGGTCGCAGCCGCCTCGGCGTCGCTCGCGCCCTCGAGCGGCGGGTGCTCGCCCGGGCGCCCGTAGGAGAGACGGAGGACGTGCCGGCCTGCGGGCAGGCCGGCCGCCAGCCAGGCCCACTTCGCGGTCGCGTGGGTGAGCGCCTTCGCCGTGACGTCCCGGGCGGTCGGCGCGACGAGCACGCCGGAGCCGCGCGGGGCGGCGTCCAGGCGGGCGTCGTCGACGACGAGGGTGACCAGCTCGACGGAGTCGTGCAGCACCTCGGCCGCCTCGTCGCGCACGGCGGGGACGATCCCGGCGAGCAGCTCGCGCGCGTCGCGCTCCGGCGTCGAGACGATGACCGATCGCGCGGTGAGCACGGCGCCGTCGTCGAGGGTGAGCAGGAACGGCTCGCCGTCGCCCTCGAGCCGGGTCACGCCGGTCCGCACCCGGATGTCGCCGGAGAGGTAGTCGATCCGCTCGACGAGCGCGGCGACCAGGCGGTGCATCCCGCCGTCGATCCCGCGGACGGCCACGCCGGCCGGGAGGTTCGCGCGCAGGGCGGCGACCGCGCCGGCGAGGGAGCCCGCCCGGGTGATCGCCCCGTTCAGCCCGGGGGCCGCCGCGTCGACGTCGATGTCCTCGGGGCGGCTGGAGTAGACGCCGGAGACGACGGGCGCGACGAGGTCGTCGAGGACCCGCTGCCCCATCCGGGTGCGCACCAGCTCGGCGAGGGAGTGCGCCCGGCCGATCCGCAGCACCGGCATCACGGCGTCGAGCCAGGCGCGCGCGGCCCCGCGGCGGCCGATCGCGCGGACGACGTCGGGTGCGAGCGGAGTGCCGGGGATGCCGAGGATCCCGGCGCGCGGCGAGGGGACGGAGCGCCCGCCCACGAGGTGCAGCCAGGAGCCGCCGGTCCGCGGCTCGACGATCGACTCGGCGAGCGGCCGGCCGTCGAGGGTGAGCGCGGCGAGCGCCTTCTCGACGTGGCCGCCGCGGGTGGCGAAGCTCTCGGCGCCGGCGTCGAGGACGGCTCCGGCGATCTCGAGCGCGGCGACCGAGCCGCCGACCGCGTCGCCCGCCTCGAGCACCACCACGCGCAGACCGATCCGCAGGCACTCGGCGGCGGCAGCGAGCCCCGCCACTCCCCCGCCCACGACCGCGACGTCGTAGTCGGCGACGGCCCTGCTGCCGTTCCCCTCGGTGCTGTTCCCCTGGGTCATGGCCGCCAGGCGTGCACGTGCGCGACCAGGCGCGTCAGCACGTCGGGGTCGGTCTCGGGCGGCACGCCGTGGCCGAGGTTGAGCACGTGGGCCGGCGCGCTGGTGCCGCGGCGGAGGACGTCGTCGACGTGCGCGGCCAGCACCTCCCACGGGGCGGAGAGCAGCGCCGGGTCGACGTTGCCCTGAACCGGGACGAAGCCGCCGAGCCGGTGGTTCGCCTCGTCGAGCGGGATGCGGTAGTCGACGCCGACGACGTCCGCGCCGATCCCGTGCATCGCGCCGAGCAGCTCGCCGGTGCCGACGCCGAAGTGCACGATCGGCACGTTGCGGCGGATCTCGCCGTGGTCGTAGGCCAGGTCGCGCACGTGGGTCAGCGCTCGCGAGGAGGCGGGAGCCACGTGCGCGGTGTAGTCGGCGAGGGACAGCGCGCCGGCCCAGGAGTCGAAGAGCTGCGCGGCGCTCGCCCCGGCCAGCACCTGCGCGCGCAGGAAGCGGCCGGTGACCTCGGCGGTCCACTCCATCAGCCGAGCCCAGGCCTCGGGGTCGGCGTGCATCAGGGTGCGGGCGCGGACGTGGTCCTTGGAAGGCCCGCCCTCCACGAGGTAGGCCGCGAGGGTGAAGGGGGCGCCGGCGAAGCCGATCAGCGGTGTCCCGCCCTCGCCGATCTCCCGCAGGCCCTCGACCGTGCGGCGGACGCCCTCGCGGATCGGCTCGAGGGTCTCGTCGAGCAGGGCCGGATCGAGCGCGACCAGCTCGTCGACGTCCGCGGCGGTGCGCACCGCCTTCTCGAGAACGGGTCCGCGCCCGGGGACGATGTCGACCGCGACGCCCGCGAGGCGCAGCGGGATGACGATGTCGCTGAAGAAGATCGCCGCGTCCACACCGTGCCGGCGGATCGGCTGCAGGGTGATCTCGCTCGCGAGCGCCGGGTCGAGGCAGGCGTCGAGCATCTGGGTGTCGGTGCGCAGCGCCCGGTACTCGGGCAGGCTGCGGCCGGCCTGGCGCATGAACCAGACGGGCGTCGACTCCGGTCGATCAGAGCGGTAGGCCCGCAGGAGGGAGGAGTCGGCCGTGCGCCCGGAGGCGAGCGGGTGCAGCGGATCGAGCAGGCCGGCGATGGGGGAGGTCACCGCGGCATTATTCCAGGCCCCGCTGATCCGGGAGCATTCGTGCAGTCTTCCCGAGGACCGCGGCCGACCCCCGGACGCCCCGGGTAGACTGCCCTGGTGCTTCTGTGTCTGACGGCGTCGCACAAGAACGCCAGCTTCGATCTCCTCGAGAAGCTCTCCGTCGACTCCTCCGCCGTCGCGTCGGCGCTCTCGGACGGCATCGACTTCGTCTCGGGTGCCGTGGTCGTCGCGACCTGCAACCGCTTCGAGGCCTACCTCGACATCGACGAGCCGCTCACCGCCGCGCAGGCCGTGACCGTCGAGGCCGCCACCGCGGCAGTGAGCGCCGCGACCGGCGTCGAGCAGGAGGAGCTGCGCAGCTCGGTCTCCGTCGTCTCGGGCGACCGCGTCGCCGAGCACCTCTTCGCCGTCTCCAGCGGGCTCGAGTCCGTCGTCGTCGGCGAGGGCGAGATCGCCGGCCAGGTCCGCCGCTCGCTCGAGGAGGCCCGCCGCCTCGGCACCACCTCCTCCGAGCTCGAGCGCCTCTTCCAGCGCGCCTCGCAGACCTCGCGCGGGATCAAGAACCGCACCGGCCTCGGCAGCGCCGGCCGCTCGATCGTCCGCCTCGCCCTCGACCTCGCCTCCAGCCGCATCACCGACTGGCGCGCCGCCCGGGTGCTGCTGATCGGCACCGGCAGCTACGCCCGCGCGACCGTCGCGGCGCTCCGCGATCGCGGCGTGCTCGAGATCGCCGTGCACTCCCCCTCCGGCCGCGCCGAGGGCTTCGCGACCCGCCGCGCGCTCCGCCCGATCGACGGCGCCGAGCTGGCGACCGAGGCCGTCGCCGCCGACGTCGTCATCACCTGCACCACCACCCAGGAGCCCGTCCTCGACGCGGCGATCCTCGCGGAGGGACGCCTGCGCGGCTTCTCCCGCGAGCGCCAGCTGGTCATCGACCTCGGCCTCCCCCGCAACGTCGCCGCCGACGTCACCACCGTGACCGGCGTCGAGCTGCTCGACCTCGAGACGATCAGCCTGCACGCCCCGCTCGACGTGCTCGACGCGTCGACCCAGGCGCGCGCCCTGGTCGACAAGGCCGTCCGCAAGTTCTCCGACGTCGCCGACGAGAAGAGCCTCACCCCCGCGGTGGTCGCCCTCCGCGCCCACGTCTTCGACGCGCTCGACGCCGAGATCGAGCGCGCCCGCTCCCGCGGCGACGAGGACGGCCGCACCGAGCAGGCGCTGCGGCACCTGGCCGGCGTGCTGCTGCACACCCCGAGCGTCCGCGCGCGCGACTACGCCCGCGCCGGCGAGCAGGAGGCGTACCTCACCGGCCTCGAGGCGCTGTTCGGCATCGAGGTGCCCGCCGAGCGCACCGTAGCCCGCCCGCTCGAGGCCGGCGGCGCGTCCGCGGCCTCGGCGTGACGCCGCTCCGGCTCCCGTACGAGGCGGAGCCGATCGAGACGGAGCGGCTGCTGCTGCGTCCGCTCTCGCTCGACGACGCCGAGGACCACGCCCGCTACCAGGGCGATGCGGAGGCCGTCCGCTATCTTCGCTGGCCGGTGCGGACCCCCGAGGAGTCGCGCGCGCACCTGGCCGTCCGGCTGCCGTCGGACCGGCTCGCGGCCGACGGCGACGTCGTCGTGCTCGCGATCGTGCCGCGATCCGGGCCGTTCGCCGGCCGGGTCGTCGGGGATCTCACGCTGATCGCGACCTCGACCGAGCAGGCCGGCGTCGAGATCGGCTGGGTCCTGCACCCGGAGGCGCAGGGGCGGGGCTTCGCGACGGAGGCCGCCCGCGCCCTGATCGAGCTGTCGTTCGACCGGCTCGGCGCCCACCGGGTCGTCGCGCAGCTCGACGCGCGCAACACCGCCTCCGCCCGCCTCTGCGAGCGGCTCGGCCTGCGCCTCGAGGCGCACCACCTCGACGACGAGTTCTGCAAGGGCGAGTGGACCTCGACCCTCGTCTACGCCCTCCTCGCCCGCGAGCGCTGACGCCCTCCGGGTCTCGATACGCCCCTGCGGGCTACTCGACCAGCATGATCCCTTCGCTGACCACTCATCCCGATCGATCGGCCCCACTGCAGACGGGCGGGACACTTCATGCTGATCGAGTAGCCCGCGAAGCGGGCGTCTCGAGATCCACCACCGTCAGGACCTGAGTCTGCAGACCCACTCTGCTGACGACGGTGGGTCTCGATACGCCCCTGCGGGGCTACTCGACCAGCATGATCCTCCGCTGATCGAGTAGCCCGCGGAGCGGGCGTATCGAGATCCGAGAAGGGTCAGGCGCCGCGCAGGCCCGTGAAGAGGTGGGTCTCCAGCTGGTCGAGCGGGATGCGCTCCTGCTTCATCGTGTCGCGGTCGCGCACGGTCACCGCGTTGTCCTCGAGCGAGTCGAAGTCGATGGTCACGCAGTAGGGCGTGCCGATCTCGTCCTGGCGGCGGTAGCGGCGGCCGATCGCGCCGGAGTCGTCGAAGTCGACGTTCCAGAGCGCGCGGAGCCGGTCGGCGACCTCGCGGGCGAGCGGCGAGAGCGCCTCGTTGCGCGAGAGCGGCAGCACGGCGACCTTGACCGGCGCGAGGCGCGGGTCGAGGTGCAGCACGGTGCGCGTCTCGACCTTGCCCTTCGCGTTCGGCGGCAGCTCCTGCTCCTCGTAGGCGTCGACGAGGAACGCCATCAGCGCGCGGGTCAGGCCGAAGGACGGCTCGATCACGAACGGCACGAAGCGCTCGTTCTTCGTCTGGTCGAAGAAGGAGAGGTCCTTGCCGGAGTGCTCCATGTGCGTCTTGAGGTCGAAGTCGGTGCGGTTCGCGACTCCCATCAGCTCGCCCCACTCGCCCGAGGCGAAGCTGAAGCGGTACTCGATGTCGACGGTGCGCTTGGAGTAGTGGGAGAGCTTGTCCTTCGGGTGCTCGAACTGGCGGATGTTCTCCGGCGAGATCCCGAGGTCGACGAACCAGTCCCAGGCGAGCTGCATCCAGGTCTCCTGCCACTCCTCGTCCGTGCCGGGCTCGACGAAGAACTCGAGCTCCATCTGCTCGAACTCGCGGGTGCGGAAGATGAAGTTGCCGGGGGTGATCTCGTTGCGGAACGCCTTGCCGATCTGGCCGATGCCGAACGGCGGCTTCTTCCGCGCGCTCTGCAGCACGTTGGCGAAGTTGGTGAAGATGCCCTGCGCCGTCTCGGGGCGGAGGTAGTGCAGCCCCGACTCGTCGTCGACGACGCCGAGGTAGGTCTTCATCAGCCCGGAGAACTGCTTGATCTCGGTCCACTGGCCGATCTTGTCGGGGTGCTCCGGGTCCGGGATGTCGGCGAGGCCGTTCTCGGGCGCGTGCCCGTTGACCTCCTCGTACTTCTCGAAGAGGTGGTCGGCGCGGTAGCGCTTGTGGGTGATCAGCGACTCGGTGAGCGGGTCGGAGAAGACGCCGACGTGGCCGGAGGCGCTCCAGATCGCGGTCGGCAGGATCACGGCGGAGTCGAGGCCGACGACGTCACCGCGGCCCTGCACGAACGCCTTCCACCACTGGCGCTTGATGTTCTCCTTGAGCTCGACGCCGAGGGGGCCGTAGTCCCAGGCGGAGCGGGTGCCCCCGTAGATCTCGCCCGAGGGGAAGACGAACCCCCGGTGCTGGGCGAGGGTGACGACCTTGTCGAGGGTGGTGGGTTCTGCCACGGGGAGCTCCTAGCTGTTCGGGCGCACGGGGCCCTGGCGCGCGCCGGCTGCGCGCGTCCTTCTGGTGTGCGTCCATGGTAGCCGCGGGCCCGGCGGCCGACCGCGGGCGGGGTCCGTCCGCGGGCATGATGGCGGGATGAGCAGCCTCCCTCCCCTCGTCGTCTCCGCCGTCGCCGTCCTGCGCGAGCGCCGCGTGCTGATGGTGACGGCCCGCGGACGCGACGTCGTCTACCTCCCGGGCGGCAAGGTCGACCCGGGCGAGACGAGCGCCGAGGCGGCGGCGCGCGAGACGGAGGAGGAGCTCGGCACCGCGCCCACGGCCCTGCGCGAGCTCTTCACCGTCCGCACCCAGGCGCACGGCGAGCCGGAGGGGCGGGAGGTGCACATGACCGTCTTCGCCGCGGAGCTCGCCGACGAGCCGCGCGCCAGCGGTGAGATCGACGCCCTGCACTGGATCACCGGCGCCGACGCGCACCGCTGCCCGCCCGCCGGGGTCGACACGCTCGCGCGGCTGCGCGCCCTGGACCTCGTCGACTGAGCGGGCCGTCACCGGCCGACGACGCTGGCGAGCGGCCCTCGCGCAGGCGGCTAGCCTCGTGGCGTGGAGACGAGACGACGCGCCAGAGACCATCCGACCGGAGGCGACGTTCCGCGCCTGGAAGCGGTCCGGCTGGAGGCGGCTGTGCCGATCCTGAGGATCTTCTCCGTCGCGAAGGCGGGCGAGTTCTACGTCGACTACCTCGGCTTCACAGTCGACTGGGAGCACCGTGCCTCCCGAGACGCACCGCTCTACCTCCAGGTCTCGAGGTCGGGTCTGCGGCTGCACCTGAGCGAGCACCACCGCGACGGGAGCCCCGGAGCGGCGGTGCACGTGGCCCTCCGCGGGGTGCGCGAGCTGCACGCCGAGCTCGACTCGAAGGAGTACCCGTACCTCAACCCGCGGATCACGCGGTCGCCCTTCGGCTTCGCGCTCGATCTGATCGATCCGTTCGGGAACCAGCTCCGCTTCGCCGAGGCCGCCCCGGACGCCGGTAACGCCTGAGAGTCCGCTGGTCAACCGTTCACCGCCTGTCCACCGCTTTCCGATGCGGGTCCCCTAGCGTGGCCGGGATGGTGACTCGGGGGACGACACGACGACCGGACGAGGTCCGGACGCAGGGGCTGCGCCTGCGCGCACCACTGCTGTCGACGGCGGCGCCGCTCGTGGTCGGACTGATCGGCTCGCTCGCGATCCTCGCGGGCTCGCTCGCGGTCGGCTACCTGCCGCTCGACTCGCCGATCCGGAGCTGGCCGCTGATCGCGGCACTGCGCGCCTCCTCGGGCGCCACCGAGCTCGGCGTCGTCGCCGTCGTCGGCGGCGGGATCCTGCTGCTCGTCGCCTGGCTGCGCCTGCGCGCGGTCGCGCTGGACGACCGGCCCGGCTCGGTCCGGGCGATCCTGGTCGCCGCGCTCGCCTGGGCCGCTCCCCTGCTGCTCGCCGTCCCGCTGTTCAGCCGCGACATGTTCTCGTACGTCGCGCAAGGCCGGCTGATGACGGCCGGCGTGAACCCGTACTCCAGCGGAGTCGCCACCCTCCCCGGCTGGTTCGCCCTCGGCGTCGATCCGCGCTGGGCCGACACCCCGACGCCCTACGGCCCGCTCTACCTGCTCGCCGAGCAGACCGCCGTGCACGTCGCCGGCTGGACCTTCCCCGAGCTCTCGATCGCGATGCTCCGCGCGCTGTCCGTCGCCGGAGTCGCCGTCAGCGCCGTCTACGCGCTCCGGCTCGCCCGGCTGCGCGGGCTGTCCGTCCCGCTCACCGCCTGGAGCCTCGTCGCCAACCCGCTCACCCTCGTCCTCTTCGTCGTCGCCGGGCACAACGACTCGGTGATGATCGCGCTGATCCTCGCCTCGCTCTACTACGGGCACACCGACCGCCGGGTGGCGGCGGTGCTGCTGATGGGAGCGGCGATCGCGGTCAAGCCGGTGGCGGTCATCGCGCTGCCGGTGCTCGCGCTGCTCTGGCTCCGCCACGACGCGACGCTGCGCGAGCGGATCCGCGCCTGGGCCTGGAGCGGCGCCGGCGCGCTCGCCGTCGTCGTCGCGATCGGCCTCGCCGCGGGCGTGGGCGTGGGCTGGATCGGCGCGATGATCGTGCCCGGCTCGATCCTGCACTGGTACGCGCCGATGTCCGCCGTCGTCGTCGCGGTCTCCACGGCCGTGCAGATGACCGGCCACGACCCGGCGACGGCGATCGCCGTGGTCAAGATGCTCGCCCTGCTCGCCGCCGGGCTGATCGCCGGCGCCCTCATGCTGTCGCGTCGGGCCATCGACCCGCTCGCCCGCCTGACCGGCGCGCTGCTGGCCTTCGTCACCGCGTCGACCGCCATCCACCCGTGGTACGCGCTGTGGATCCTGCCGATGGCCGCGCTCTCACGGCCCTGGCGCAGCACCCACCGGCACCTGGCGGTCTACGCCACGGTCTTCCTGATGTGCGTCACGCTCGCCGAGCCGGTCGACGGCGGAGGCGGCGCGGTCGACCAGATCCCGGTCCGTGTCGCCACCATCGCCGCGATCGTCGTCGTCGGCGTCTACGTGCTCGTGAGCTACTCCGACGAGGAGCGCGTCGACGCGCGCCGTCTCATCGGCGCGGTCCCGTTCGGCTCCGAGATCCTGAGCCGCCTCAGCGGCGGCCGCCTCGGCGCCCCTGCCCCCCTGCGCGTCCCGGCCCGCAAGTAGCCGACCCATGCTGGTCGAGTAGCCCCGCAGGGGTGTATCGAGCGAGGAAGCCGCTTCGCGTCTCGGTGGTGAGGGAAAGGACGCGGCTGCGCCGCGTCATGCTGGTCGAGTAGCCCCGCAGGGGCCTATCGAGACCCGCCGTCACCAGCAGGGCGGTCTGCAGACTCGGCTTCTGATGCTGGTGGATCTCGATACGCCCGCTGCGCGGGCTACTCGATCAGCATGGCTTTCCCATACCTACTAGGTGATCTTTCTTAGGAGACCCACCGGCCCCAGCAGGCTGGTCAGGCGCCGTCGGTCCTGCGCGCGCGGCGCTCGAGCGCCGCCTGCGCGGCGGCCGCTGCGGTGTCCTTCTCGGTGCCGCCGAGGACACCCGAGAGCGAGGAGAGCCAGGCGGAGTCGTTCCGCCGGTCGGCGACCGCGTCCGCGAAGAGCGGCAGCTCGCTCCGGGTCGCGTGGATCGCGTAGTCCTCGCGGCTGTAGTCGGCCGTCTCGGCGTCCGGCGTCGCGGCGTCGTCGCCGCGGTCGTCCTGAGTCATGGTGCCCTCTCAGCGGCCCGGTCCGTTCCGAGCACCCCGTCAGGCTAGCCCTGTTCAGGGGTGTCGGCATCCTCGCCGCCGCCGCGCGGCAGCGGCCGCCAGACCACGAGCTCGGTCCGCCGCTGCGCGCGCGTGCCGTGCCGGAGGGTGACGACGTCGCCCTCGAGGCCCGCGGCGAAGACCCGGCGGCCGGGGCGGTTGAGCAGCTCGTCGGCCAGCGCGGACTCCAGCTCGCGCACGCGCTGCGACAGCGAGAGCACCTGGTTCTCGAGCTGGAGGATGCGGGCGATGCCCTCGAGCGAGACACCCTCGGAGGAGAGCCGGGCGACCTCGCGCAGCTGCACGACGTCGCGCATCGAGTACCGCCGCGACTTGCCGGCCGTCCGGGTCGGCCGCACGAGGCCCAGCCGGTCGTACTGCCGCAGCGTCTGCGGGTGCATGCCGGCGAGGTCGGCGGCGACCGCGATCGCGAACACCGGGGTGCTCTCGTCCACGTCTCCTCCTCTCCGGCCGGCCCGCTCGGGCCGGACCACCCTGATGCCGCGCTAGTAGCGGGCCTTCTCCAGGATGTCGTCCCGCGGGTTGTCCGACGGCTCGGCGGCCGCGTAGGCCTCGAGGGCGTCGCGCGCCGCGCCGGACAGGTGATCGGGCACCGCGACCTGGATCTCTGCCAGCAGATCGCCCGTGCCCTTGCCGGTCGCGACCCCGCGGCCCTTGACCCGCAGCACGCGGCCGCTCGGGGTGCCGGGCGCGACGCGGAGCTTGACCGGGTCGCCGCCGAGGGTCGGCACCTCGATCGTCGCGCCGAAGACGGCCTCGACGAAGGTGACGGGGACGGTGACGCGCAGGTTCAGGCCGTCGCGCTCGAAGACGGGGTGCTTGCGCACGGCGACGGTGAGCACGAGATCGCCGGGCTCGCCGCCGTCGGGGCTCGGGCGGCCCTTGCCGCGGACGCGGATCTTCTGCTGGTCGGCGACGCCGGCCGGGATCCGGACCGAGAGCGCGCGGCCCTCGCCGGTCTGCAGCTGCACGGTGTCGCCCTGGGTGGCGGTGCGGAAGTCGATGGTGGTGCTGGCAGTGACGTCGGCGCCCTTCTGCGGGCCGCCGAAGCCGCGGAATCCGCCGCTGGGCTGACCGAAGCGGCCGCCGCCCGCGTTGCCGAACATGCCGCCGAGGATGTCCTCGAAGCCGGCGGGCGGACCCTGCTGGGTGCTGTACGAGGTGCGGCCGCCGCCGCCCTGGTTGAAGACGTTGCCGAAGACGTCGTCGAAGCCGCCGGGCTGGCCGCCGGCCGTGAAGCGGGCGCCGGAGCCCATCGCGCGGATCTGGTCGTACTCCTTGCGGTGCTCGGCGTCGGAGAGGACGGTGTACGCCTCGCTGATCTCCTTGAAGCGCGCCTCGGCCTTCGCGTCCCCCGGGTTGGAGTCGGGGTGGAACTGCCGGGCGAGCTTGCGGTAGGTCTTCTTCAGGTCCGCCGCGGAGACGTCCTTCGAGACACCGAGGATCTTGTAGAAGTCCTTGTCGAACCAATCCTGGCTGGCCATGCGCCTCTTTCTTCTCGGTAGTGCGGCCTGTGCCGTCCTGCGGCCCGGGTCGTCGTGCGGCCCGGTGCCGTCGTGCGGCCCGGTGCCGTCGTGCGGCCTGCGTCGTGGTGCGCGGCCCCCGCCGCCCGGCAGGGGCCGCCCGTGATCGGGGCGGCCCCTGCTCGGGAGCGGAGACTCCGCAGTGGTGCGGGAGGCGGGTCAGTCGGCGGGGACCGCGACGACCACCTTGGCGGCGCGCAGCAGCGAGCCGCCGAGGTAGTAGCCCGACTCGACGACGTCCGCGACCGTGGAGGTCTCGGCGCCGGGAGTGGGCTGCTGGAAGATCGCCTCGTGGATGTTCGGGTCGAACAGGTCGCCCACGGCGCCCGTCTTCACCAGCCCGAGCTTCTCGATCCCGCCGCGCAGCTTCTGCGCGATGGCGGTGAACGGACCGCCCTCGGCGAGGTCGCCGTGCTTCTCGGCGCGGTCGATGTCGTCGAGCACGGGGAGGATGACCTTCACCGCGTCGCCGATCGCCCGCTCCTTGTCGACCTGGCGGTTCGACTCGGTGCGCTTGCGGTAGTTCGCGTACTCCGCGGTGACCCGCTGGAGGTCGGCGAGGTGCTCGGCCGCGAGCGTCTCGGCGTCGGACTGACCGGAGAGGAACGAGAGGTCGGCGTCGGAGAGCGTCGTCTCGACGTCGGGACCCTCGGCCTCGATCAGGCCCTCGGTGTCCTGGGCGGACTCGGCCGCCTCGGCTCCGCTGGTCGGCTCGTCCTCGGGCACGCCGTTGTCCGGCTCCTGGTTGTGCTTCCCCATCGCTACTTCGTGTCCTTCGGCTCGTCCTCGTCGATGACCTCGGCGTCGACGATGTCCTCGTCGTCCTTCTTCTCGTCCTCGGCCGGCGCGTCCTGCGGAGCGCTCTGCGCGGCCTGGTCCTGCGAGTAGATGGCCTGCCCGATCTTGGTCTGCGAGGCGTTGAGCGCGTCGAACGCGGTCTTGACGGCCGCGTCGTCGTCGCCGGCGAGCGCGGTCTTCAGCGCGTCGACGTCGCCCTGGACCTCGGTCTTGACGTCCTCGGGCAGCTTGTCCTCGTTCTCCTTGATCAGCTTGTCGATCGAGTAGGCGAGGGTCTCGGCGTTGTTGCGGACCTCGGCGGCCTCACGGCGGGCCTTGTCCTCGGAGGCGTGCTCCTCGGCCTCGCGCACCATGCGGTCGATGTCGTCCTTGGGCAGCGACGAGCCGCCGGTGATCGTCATCGACTGCTCCTTGCCGGTGCCCTTGTCCTTGGCGGACACGTGCACGATGCCGTTGGCGTCGATGTCGAAGGTGACCTCGACCTGCGGGATGCCGCGCGGCGCCGGCGCGATGCCGGTCAGCTCGAAGGTGCCCAGGTTCTTGTTGTCGCGGGTGAACTCGCGCTCGCCCTGGAAGACCTGGATCGCGACGGACGGCTGGTTGTCGTCGGCCGTGGTGAAGGTCTCGGACCGCTTGGTCGGGATGGCCGTGTTGCGCTCGATGAGCTTGGTCATGATCCCTCCCTTGGTCTCGATGCCGAGGGAGAGCGGGGTGACGTCGATGAGCAGGACGTCCTTGCGCTCGCCCTTGAGGACGCCGGCCTGCAGCGCGGCGCCGACGGCGACGACCTCGTCCGGGTTGACGCCCTTGTTGGGCTCCTTGCCGCCGGTGAGCTTCTTGACGAGCTCGGCCACGGCGGGCATGCGGGTCGAGCCGCCGACGAGCACGACGTGCGCGATGTCGTCGACCTTGACACCGGCCTCCGCGATGACGTCGGTGAACGGCTTGCGGGTGCGCTCGATCAGGTCGTTCGTGAGCTCCTCGAACTTGGCGCGGGTGAGCGTCTCGTCGAGGTTCGCGGGGCCGTTCTCGGTGAGCGAGAGGTAGGGCAGCTGGATGCTGGTCGAGGTGCTCGAGGAGAGCTCCTTCTTGGCCTGCTCCGCCGCCTCCTTGAGGCGCTGGCGCGCGATCTTGTCCTTCGAGACGTCGACGCCGGTCGAGTCCTTGAAGCGCTTGACCAGGTAGTCGACGACGCGCTGGTCCCAGTCGTCGCCGCCGAGGCGGTTGTCACCCGAGGTCGCGCGGACCTGGATGGTGGAGAAGTCGTCGTCCTTGCCCACCTCGAGGAGGGAGACGTCGAAGGTTCCGCCACCGAGGTCGAAGACGAGGATGAGCTCGTCCTCCTTGCCCTTGTCGAGGCCGTAGGCGAGCGCCGCGGCGGTCGGCTCGTTGATGATGCGGAGCACGTTCAGGCCGGCGATCTCGCCGGCGTCCTTCGTGGCCTGGCGCTCGGCGTCGTTGAAGTAGGCCGGAACGGTGATGACCGCGTCGGTCACCTTCTCGCCCAGGTACTGCTCGGCGTCGCGCTTGAGCTTGCCGAGGATGCGCGCCGAGATCTCCTGCGGCGTGTACTTCTTGTCCTCGACGGCGAAGGTCCAGTCGGTGCCCATGTGGCGCTTGACGGAGGCGAGGGTGCGGTCGACGTTCGTCACGGCCTGGCGCTTCGCGGTCTCGCCGACGAGCACCTCGCCGTCCTTGGTGAACGCGACGACGGACGGGGTGGTGCGGAAGCCCTCGGCGTTGGCGATGACGGTGGGCTCGCCACCTTCGAGGACGGCCACGACCGAGTTGGTGGTTCCCAGGTCGATGCCTACGGCACGGGACATATGCGTGTTTCTCCTTCGCGGGCGGCCGTCGGGCCGCCCCTCACTGGTGGATCTTCTGCGGGAAAGTCGTTCGCGGGAGTTGAGTCCCGCACGCTCAAGTCTACGCATCGGCAGGGGGGAGTCAAGTCGAGAGCCGAGAACCTGAGTCGCCTCGACTCAACTCTCAGGCTGCAGAAAACGTCACGCTACCCGCCGTTCTCCCGGTCCCCCTACGGTGAGTCCATGACCGCCGGAACCCTCCCCCGCCCCCGCACCGGCCGCTGGCCCGTCCTCGCCTGGGGGCTGTGGGACTGGGGCAGCGCCGCCTTCAACGCCGTCGTCACGACGTTCGTCTTCACCGTCTACCTCACCACCGACGGCCTCTTCGGCACGCCGAGCGGTGTCTCGGCCGCGCTCGGCTGGACCCTCGCCGGCGCCGGGGTCGTCGTCGCGCTGATCGCCCCGGTCACCGGTCGCCGCGCCGACCTCGGCGGGAGTCGGCGCCGCTGGCTCGGCCTGCACTCCGCGGTCGTCGTCGCCTGCATCCTGCTGATGTTCCTCGTCCGCCCCGACCCGGCCTACCTCTGGCTCGGGCTGGGTCTCCTCGCCGTCGGGACGGTCTTCTTCGAGTTCGCGAGCGTCAACTACAACGCGATGCTCAGCCAGGTCTCCACCCGGGCGAGTGTCGGGCGCGTCTCGGGCTTCGGCTGGGGCATGGGCTACGTCGGCGGCATCGCGCTCCTGCTGATCCTCTACTTCGGCTTCATCTCGCCCGAGGTCGGGCTCTTCGGCGTCACCGGCGAGGACGGCCTCGACGTCCGCGTCTCGATCCTCCTCGCCGGCGTCTGGTTCGCCGTCTTCGCGCTGCCGGTGCTGTTCGCGGTCCCGGAGCTCCCGGGACGGGTCGGCGGCGGGGAGCGGGTGAGTGTGCTCGAGTCCTACCGCGCGCTCTTCCGCCAGATCGGGGCGCTCCGCCGCGAGAGCCCGACGACGCTCGCCTTCCTGCTCGCGAGCGCCGTCTTCCGCGACGGCCTGACCGGCGTCTTCACCTTCGGCGGCGTCCTCGCGCAGGGGACCTTCGGCTTCAGCGCGGGCCAGGTCATCCTCTTCGCGATCGCGGCGAACATCGTCGCCGGGGTCGCGACGATCGCCGTCGGCGCTCTCGACGACCGCCTCGGCCCCAAGTCCGTCATCGTCGCCTCGCTGATCGGGCTGATCGTCTGCGGCACTGCCGTCTTCCTCCTGCACGACGCCGGCGCGACCGCGTTCTGGGTCTTCGGCCTGCTGCTGTGCCTGTTCGTCGGCCCCGCGCAGTCGGCGAGCCGCAGCTACCTCTCCCGGCTCATCCCGGAGGGGCGCGAGGGCGAGATCTTCGGCCTCTACGCCACGACCGGTCGTGCGGCGTCGTTCCTCGCGCCGGCCGCCTTCGCCGCGGCCGTCTCGATCGCCGCGGGCGTCTCCGGCGACGCCGACGTGCAGTACTGGGGCATCCTCGGGCTGGTCGTCGTGCTGGCCGCGGGGCTCGCGCTGCTGCTGCCGGTCAAGACGCCGGCCGCCGCCGCCCGGACGAGCGACTGAACAGCTCGCGGACTCCGATCAGGCGGCGAGCTCCGATCAGGACGCGAGCCAGAACAGGATCAGCAGCAGCGTCACCAGGAAGCCGGTGAGGAAGTTCAGCGCGAGGAAGCGCTTCCAGCCCGCGTTCGCCCGCTCGGCCTGCTCGTCGGTCAGCGAGCGGTACGGCCAGACGCTCAGCGCGTAGGGGATCGCCAGCAGAGCGGCGAGGGTTCCCGGCCAGGGCAGCAGCAGCAGGAGCAGCCCGCTGGCGACGTAGGCGGCGATCGCGAAGCGCACCGTCGCCTTCGCGCCGATCACCGTGGCGATCGAGCCGATGCCGCCGGCCCGGTCGGCGAGGATGTCCTGCACCGCACCGAAGGCGTGGCTGGCGATCCCCCAGAGGAAGAACGCGACCAGCAGGGCCCACAGACCCGGCGTCGCCGTCGTGCCCGCGAGCGCGAGGCCGTAGACCGCGGGGCTGACGAAGTGCGTCGCCGAGGTGAGCGAGTCGACGAACGGCCGCTCCTTGAAGCGCAGCCCGGGCGCGCTGTAGGCGATGACGGCGAAGACGCTGATCGCCAGCACCAGCCAGGAGAGCGGCGAGCCGAGCAGCACGAGCGCGATCAGGAACGGGACGTTGGTCGCCACCGCCGCGACGAGGGTCGCGCGGTGCTCGCTGCGGTCGAGGACCGCGCCCTCGACGCCGCCCTTCCGCGGGTTCCGCAGATCGGACTCGTAGTCGAAGACGTCGTTGATCCCGTACATCGCCAGGTTGTAGGGGATCAGGAAGTAGAGGGTGCCGAGCACGAAGGCGAGGTCGATCTCGCGGGTGGTCAGCAGGTAGGCCGCGGCGAACGGGTACGCGGTGTTGACCCAGCTCAGCGGGCGGCTCGAGACGAACAGCGCGCGCAGCCGCTTCACGGGGCGCTCCGGCGCCGGGCGGGCAGGAGGGTCCAGAGCGCCGGCAGGGCGACCGCGGCGGCGATCGCGTAGGCGAAGTCCTCGATCGGCGCGACGCCGATCCGGATGCCGGAGATCAGGTCGTCGTCGTAGGCGACGAGGAGCCCGACGCCGATCATGATGTTGTCGAAGACGGCGGTCATCACGAGCAGCACCGCGAGGGTGCCGAGCAGCGCGGGCAGCCGGAGCCGGCCGCGGCGGAGCGCGACCACGAGCAGCACCGCGACCGCCGCGAGGAACACCGCGTTCAGGAGCAGGTAGGTCACGCGCGCGCCTCCGCCCGCTTCGCGAGGAACCCGTGCACGTCCATCGACAGATAGCAGAGCAGCGTGAGGAAGAGGACCTCCTCGATCGGCAGCTCCGGCGCGATCTGCAGCCCCGTCATGTACGGCGTCTCGCCGCGGAAGAAGACGCCGAGACCGATCCCGGCGAGATCCCAGAGCAGGAAGAACACGACGCCGGCCGGGAGCACGATCGCGGCACGGCGGACGTCCGCCCAGAAGAACAAGCCGAAGCGCCGGTCGAGCACGACCATCCCGGTGATCGAGACGACGAGCGCGAGCAGGTAGAGCACCCCCACGCGCTACTCCCCCGCGACCGCGACCGCGACCGACTCGGGCACGGGCTCGGGCGCCACGCTCGGCGCGACCGGCGCCGCCGGCGCCTCGCGCACCGGCAGCGGCTCGGTCGACACGTCGCCGCGCACGCGCTTGAGCATCACCTCGGCGCTGATCACGCACATCGGCAGGCCGATGCCCGGGATCGTCGAGCTGCCCGCGAAGAGCAGCCCGTCCACGTGCGCGCTCGCATTGCCGGAGCGGAAGAACGCGCTCTGCGAGAGGATGTGCGCCGGTCCGAGCATCGAGCCGCGCCAGGCGCCGAGGTCGCTCTCGAAGTCGGCCGGGCCGATGGTGCGGCGCACCACGATGCGCTCAGCGAGGTCCTCGGCACCGGTCCAGGTCGCGATCTGGCGGATCGCGGCGTCCGCGATCGCCTCGACCTGCGCGTCGCCGGCGCCGTCGATGCCACCGTGGCCGATCGAGGTGTCGGCCGGGATCGGCACGAGCACGAAGAGGTTCTCGTGGCCCTCGGGAGCGACGCCGGGGTCGGTCGCGCTCGGGCGGCAGACGTAGATCGACGCGGGGTCGGGGACGGAGGGGTTCTCGCCGAAGATCCGGCCGAAGTTCTCGCGCCAGTCGCTCGTGAACAGCAGCGTGTGGTGCTCGAGCTGCGGCAGTGCGCCGCGGACGCCGAGCAGCACCAGCACGGCGCTCGGGCCGGGCTCGCGGTTCTCCCAGTACTCCGGCGGGTAGCTGCGCAGCTCGTCGGGCAGCAGCGACTGCTCGGTGGTGAAGAGGTCCGAGGCGTTGACGACGAGCTCGGCCGGGAGCCGCCCCGTTCCCTCCGGCCCCTCGTACTCGACGCCGACGACCTCGGCGCCGCGGCGGCTGCCGCGCGGGGCGCGCGCTGTGAGGATGCGGGTCGCGGGCGAGGAGGTGCGGACGGTGACGCCCGCCTCCTCCGCCACCTCGGCGACCGCCGCGATCAGGCGGGTGAAGCCGCCCATCGGGTAGAGCACGCCGTCGGCCAGGTCGAGGTGGCTCATCAGGTGGTACATGCTCGGCGCCGCGAACGGCGAGGAGCCGAGGAAGACGGCCGGGTAGCCGAGGATCTGCCGCAGGCGGTTGTCGGTGACCGCGGTCGCCGCGAAGGTGTCCAGCGGGGTGAGCAGGAGGCGGCCGAGCCGGCCGGTGCGGCTGAGCACGTCGCGGCGCAGCAGCGGGAGGAAGGACGCGAAGCTGGTGTAGAGGAAGCGGCGCTTGGCGACCTCGTAGGTGTCGCGCGCCGACTCGAGGTAGACCCGCATCCGCGCGCCGGCGCCGGGCTCGATGCTCTCGAACAGGGCGAGGTTCGACTCGAGATCGGCGAGCACGTCGATCGGCTCGTCGATGCCCTGGCTGTAGACCCGGTAGCCCGGGTCGAGTCGCTTCAGGTCGAGGCGCTCGGCGGCGCTCGTGCCCATCAGGCGGAAGAAGTGGTCGAACACCTCGGGCATCAGGTACCAGGAGGGGCCGGTGTCGAAGCGGAAGCCGTCGCGCTCCCAGGAGCCGGCGCGGCCGCCGACGACCTCGCGCTGCTCGAGCAGCGTGACGTCCCAGCCGTCGCGGGCGAGCAGGCCGGCGGAGGCGAGTCCGCCGATGCCGCCGCCGATCACGACGGCGCGGTGCGGGCCGCTCGCGGAGCGGGAGGCGCGGGCGGGGCCGGTGCCCAGGCGCGGGCCGAGGGTCGAGACGGCGGCGCGGGCGGCGAGCGCCGCCTTCGTCGCGGTCGGCACGCTGACTCGAGCTCGGAGGAGCTCCTCCGCGGGGGTCGCGCGGATCCGATCGGCGAGGGCGGCGAAGAGGGAGTGCGCGAGCAGCACGGCGCGGCGGCTCGAGCGCGGCAGCTCCGGCACGATCGCGCCGGCGGCGGCGAGGTCGTCGTCGAGGTCGGCGAGCAGGGCCGCCTTGTCGGTCTCCGAGAACGCCCGCGGGTCGACCCCGGGGAAGTAGCTGCGACCGAGGCCGTCGACGTCGGCGGCCAGGTCGCGGAGGAAGTTGACCTTCTGGAACGCGGAGCCCAGGCGACGGGCGCCGGCGACGAGGCGCTCGCGCGCGGCGGGCGAGACGAGGCCCGCGTCGGGTGCGGCGAGGAAGACGTGCAGGCACATCAGCCCGACGACCTCGGCCGAGCCGTAGACGTAGCTCTCGAACGACTCGGGCGTGTGCACGGTCTCGCGGAGGTCGGCGCGCATCGAGGCGAAGAACGGACCCGTCAGCTCGGTGCCGAAGCCGGTGGCCCGCGCGGTGCGGGCGAAGGCGTGGATCACGAGGTTCGCGCTGTAGCCGCTGGCGAGGGCGCGCTCGGTCTCGGCCTCGAAGGCGTCGAGCGACTCCTCGACGGCGGCGCGGTCCAGGTGCGCCTCCTCGGCGACCCCGTCCACGATCTCGTCGGCGACGCGCACCAGCGCGTAGACGTCCTCGACGCGCTCGCGGACACCGGCGCCGAGCAGGCGGGTCGCCAGTCCGAAGGAGGTGGAGTAGCGCCGGATCACCTGCGCGGACGCCTCGTGGGCGACGCGGTCGTACAGTTCGCTCTGCCGGCTCATCGTGCCACCGTACGGCGCGCGCGGGCGTCGAGAAGCATCGGGGCCGAGATCCGCGCGTGGCGAGCGGTCCTCCGCTGCGCGGCCGCCGGTCCGGCGGTCATCGGGTGCGCCCGAGGACGCTGGAGACGAGGGGGCGCATCTCGGTGCGGAACGCCTCCGTCACCGCGGGGGTGTGCAGCGCGTCCCAGGCCCGGTTCGCGAAGTCGCTCGCGAGCGCCTCCGCGTAGCCGCGCGAGCCGCACTCCTCGAGGATGCAGCGCACCCGCTCCGCCGTGTCCGGGTCGAGGTGCTCGTCGCCGATCAGCCCCTCGATCTCCGGCCAGCGGTCGGTGCCGGCCGCGTGCGCGATCAGCACCGTGCGCTTGCCCTCGCGGAGATCGCCGAGCGTGGTCTTGCCGGTCTGCCCCTCGGAGCCGAAGACGCCGAGCAGGTCGTCGACGATCTGGTAGGCGATGCCGATGCCGCGGCCGAACTCGCCGAGCGCCTCGACCGCCGCGTCGTCGGCGCCGGCCAGGATCGCGCCGGCCTGCAGCGGCGCCTCGAACGAGTAGACCGCGGTCTTCATCCGCTCCATCTCGAGCACCTCGTCGACGGAGGGCATGCCGGGCATCAGCGAGAAGTCGACGTCGGCCAGCTCGCCCGCGGCGGAGGCGAAGACGGCCTCGTCGAGCAGGGTGAGCAGGCGGGCGCGGACGCTGTCGGAAGCGCCGACGCCCTCGACCAGGCGGTGCGCGCCGGTGAGCGCGAGGTCGCCAGCGATGACGGCGACGGAGGTGCCGCGGTGCTCGGCGATCGGGATCGAGAGGCCGGCGGTCGTCGCCTCGTCGCGGTAGCTGCCGGAGACGTTGGGGCCGCCGCGGCGGACGAAGTCGCGGTCGATCACGTCGTCGTGCACGATCAGCGCGGTGTGCAGCAGCTCGAAGGCCGCGCCCAGGTGGGCGGACGCCTCCGGGTCGAGTCCGCCGTGCGCCTCGTAGGCCGAGATCACCATCAGCGGGCGGAAGCGCTTGCCGCCGCGGGTGTTCGCCTCGATGGTCTGCCAGAGGGTCAGGTAGCGGGGTCCGAGCCGGGTCGCGCGCGAGCGCGCCAGCGAGAAGAACCGGTCGAGGACAGCATCGACGTGCTCCTGCCGCCTTCGGGAGAGAACCACGGGGTCGCGCGTATCCACGGGGTCGAGGCTAACAAACTCGCTTCTCTAGCAATAAGCCGGCTGAGTTCCGTCGTCGTGCTTGACTTACGGTCATGACTTCGGAAGGAATCGCCGTGCGCACCGACGAGCTCGAGCAGCTGGATCTCCTCGAGGAGGTGGTCCTCCTGGACGAGTCCGGGACCGCCGTCGGCGTGGCCGACAAGGCGACCGTGCACGACACGCAGACCCGCCTGCATCTCGCGTTCTCCTGCCACGTCTTCGCCCCCGACGGCGCGCTGCTGGTCACCCGGCGCGCGCTCGGCAAGCGCACCTGGCCCGGCGTGTGGACCAACTCGTTCTGCGGGCACCCCGCTCCCGGCGAGCGGATCGAGGACGCGGTGGTGCGCCGTGCCGAGCGCGAGCTCGGTGCCCGGCTCGAGACGCTCGAGGTCGCGCTGCCGGACTTCCGCTACCGCGCGGTCGACGCCTCCGGGATCGTCGAGAACGAGATCTGCCCCGTCTACACCGCGACCGTGGCGAGCCGCGACGCCCTGAGCCCGCGCGCGGACGAGGTCATGGACGTCGAGTGGGTCGACCCCCAGGCGACGCTCGCCGCCGTCCGCGCGACCCCCTGGGCCTTCTCCCCCTGGCTCGTGCTGCAGCTCCCCCGCCTGCTCGGCTGACGCCCGCCCCCTCCCGCGAGATGCCACTTGTGCACGCCTTTCACGGCGTGTCGCGTGCACAAGTGGCATCTCGCGGAGGGGGTCAGTCGCCGTAGACGTCGGTGCGGTGGAAATTGAGGGACGAGCGCGAGGCGGTCGGGCCGCGCTGGCCCTGGTAGCGCGAGAGGTAGGCCGCCGAGCCGTAGGGCTGCTCGGCGGGCGAGCTCAGGCGGAAGAAGCACATCTGGCCGATCTTCATCCCCGGCCAGAGCATGATCGGCAGCGTCGCGACGTTGCTCAGCTCGAGCGTGACGTGCCCGGTGAAGCCCGGGTCGATGAAGCCCGCCGTCGAGTGCGTGAGCAGCCCCAGCCGCCCCAGCGAGCTCTTGCCCTCCAGCCGCGCGGCGATGTCGTCCGGGAGCGCGACCTCCTCGTAGGTCGAGCCGAGCACGAACTCACCGGGGTGCAGGATGAACGCCTCGCCCGCCGGGGTCTCGACCAGGCGCGTCAGCTCGGGCTGGTCCTCGGCCGGGTCGATGTAGGGGTAGCGGTGGTTGTCGAACAGCCGGAAGAAGCGGTCGAGCCGCACGTCGACCGACGAGGGCTGGATCATCGCCGGGTCGTGCGGCGAGAGCCCGACGCGGCCGGAGGAGAGTTCGAGCTTGATGTCGCGATCGGAGAGCAGCACGAGGCGAGCTTAGGGCGCCGGGCTTGCTACCATGGCGTGATGCGCCCGAGCGGCGCCGCGCGAGTGTAGTTCAATGGTAGAACTTCTGCTTCCCAAGCAGATGGCGCGGGTTCGATTCCCGTCACTCGCTCCGACTCCCCTCCCCCGCCGGCTCCGTCTCGGCGAACAGCGCGAGGATCTCCGCCGCGATGATCGCGTGGCCGCGACCGTTCGGGTGGTTCACCTGCGACATCACGCCGGCCAGGGGCTCGCCGCCCTCGTGCATCGTGCAGAAGATCCGGAACGGGTCCGCCAGCAGCACACCGTCCCGCTCGGCGAGTCGACGGATCTGCTCCGCGTGCCGCACGAGGTCGTCGGCGGGGTCGGCCGGGTCGGCGGTCAGGTCCGGCGAGGGCGTGACCAGCACGGGGACGGCGCCGGCCCCGAGCACGGTGTCGATCATCGATTCCCAGGCGGGACGGGCGCGTTCGAGCCCGATCGCCCGGTCGTTCAGCGCGTAGTCGATCAGGACGACGTCGGGGCGGTGGCCGAGCACCTCGCCCATCCGGCGCGCGCCCGACTCCGAGTGCTCCCCGCCGACGGCGGTGACGATCGCGTTGAGGACGGCGTGCGGGTGGCGCTCGGCGAGCCGGCCGGCGACCACGTGCGGGTAGGAGGCACGGCGGTCGATCAGGGGCGTCGCGAAGTAGCCCGCGGGGACGCTGTGCCCGTGGAAGACGAGGTTCACCGCCCTGTTGCCGGGCCATGTCAGCTCCAGCGCGGCGATCACCGCGGCGAGGCCGGCCACGCGCGACGGCCTAGCGGGTCGCGGGCGGCGCGGTGCTCGCCCGGACGATCAGCGAGGTCGGCACCAGCTCGAGGACGGGGTCGTCGCTGACGCCGTTCGCGAGCTGCTCGAGCAGCAGCTCGACGCACTTCGCCCCGACCGCCCGGTAGTCCTGCCGGACGGTCGTCAGCGGCGGGGAGAAGTCCTGCGCCTCCGGGATGTCGTTGAAGCCGACCACGCTGACGTCCTCGGGGATCCGCAGGCCGCGCTCCGCGAAGGCGCGGTAGACCCCCAGCGCGGCCTCGTCGCTGGAGACCAGCACGGCCGTGCAGTCGCCGGCCTCGGCCAGGGCGGCGCCCTGGAGATAGCCGCCGTCCGAGCGCCAGTTGCTGTAGCGGGTCGGCGGCACGGGCGCGCCCGCCGCGAGGAGCGCCTCCCGCCACGCCGTCTCCCGGCGCTCGGCGGCGAAGGAGCCGCGCGGGCCCGCGATGTGGTGCACCGTGCGGTGCCCGAGCCCAAGCAGGTGCTCGACCGCGGCCCGGACGCCGCCCGCCTGGTCGGCGTCGACCACGGGCCCCTGGGCGCCGGCGGCCGCGTTGACGAGCACCCGGGGGATCTCGGGGAGGACCAGCTGCGCCGTGTCCCGCAGGTACGTCTCCACGACCACGATGAGGCCGTCCACCGCCAGCTCGCCGAAGCGGGTGAAGGCGCCGTTGAGCCCGGTCTGACTCGGTGCCGAGACCGGCACCAGCGTGATCGCGTAGCCCGCCTCCGCCGCTGCAGTGGCGATCGAGTCCACGGTCCGCATCATCCCGAGGGTGTCCAGGCTGAAGACCGCGACGCCGAGGGTGCGGAACGAGCCGCTCTTCAGGGCGCGCGCGGCGCTGTTCGGCCGGTAGCCGAGGGTGCGCATCGCCTCCAGGACGGCCTGCCGCGTCGCGGGGACGACGTTCGTCTGCCCGTTCGCGACCCGCGAGGCCGTGACGGGCGCGACGCCCGCGAGGCGTGCCACGTCAGCCAGTGAGGGGCGGCGCGGAACGTCGGTCATCTCCCCATAGTGGCTCCTCTTCAGCCTCAGCTCGTCCAGGAGCTCGTCGAGGAAGTCCGGCGGGGGGATCGCCTCGAGCGCGTCATCTGCGGACATGCTGGCATGGTAAGGCAACCATTCCGGCCAGGCGTCTCGTAGGATCGGCGACGGCCTCCCCCTTCCGGGACGGCACCACGATCGAGCGAAGGACGACGATGTCTCTCCGACACCACTCCCGCCCGGCGGCGGCACTCGCCGTCGCCGCCCTCGCGGCCGCGCTCACGGGCTGCGCCGACCGCACGGAGGCCGAGGACGACTCCCTGCTCGTGTGGAGCTGGGACGAGCAGCTGCCCGAGGTCGCGGAGCTCTACGAGGAGGAGCACCCGGGGGTCGAGATCGACGTGGTCGACGTGGGCACGGGCGACGAGCAGTACACCGCCCTGCAGAACGTGATCGCCGCCGGATCGGGACGTCCCGACATCGCCTTCCTCGACTCGACCGCGCTCCCCCAGTTCGCCCTCTCCGGCGCCCTCGCCGACCTCGGGCCGCTCGGCGCCGACGAGCTCTCGGAGGAGTTCGCGCCGGGGCCGTGGGCGGCGTCCCAGGTGGACGGCACCGTCTACGGGCTGCCGTGGGCCTCCGGGCCGATGGTGCTGTTCTACAACCGCGCCGTCTTCGAGCGGCTCGGCGTGGCGGTGCCCGGCACCTGGGAGGAGTACGTCACCGCCGCCGAGCAGCTGCACGCGGCGGACCCGGAGGTCTACATCCTCAACGACGTCGGCAATCCCGGACTCGCCACCAGCCTCATCGAGCAGGCCGGCGGCCGGCCCTTCTCCGTGGACGGCACCGCCGTCGCGATCGATCTCGCCGATCCCGGCACCGCGCGGTACGCCGAGAACTGGCAGCGCCTTCTCGACGGGGAGCTGCTCGCCCCGGTCGCCGACTGGAGCGACGAGTGGCGGAGGATGCTCGCGGCGGGCCGGATCGCGACGCTCCCGGCCGGCAGCTGGATGGCCTCCGCCCTGACCCAGAGCGCCCCCGACGCCGCCGGTGACTGGCGCGTGGCGCAGCTGCCGCAGTGGGAGCCGGGCGGGAGCGTGGCCGCCGAGCACGGCGGCGGCGGCTTCTCGGTGCTCGAGAGCAGCGGGAGCAAGGAGCTCGCCGTCGACTTCCTGACCTTCGCCACCGCGGGCGACGGCGTGGACGTCATCCGGGACTCCGGACTCTGGCCCGCCCACCGGGCCGCGACCGAGTCGCCCGCGTTCCTCGACCGGCCGAGCGAGTACTTCGGCGGGCAGGCCGTCAACCGGGAGTACGCGACCGCGTCGGAGAACGCCCCCGACGACGTCCGCTTCCTCCCTTACCAGGTCTACGCGGCCGGGGTCTTCAACGACTCCGTCGGCACGGCCTACACCGGCGAGACGACCCTGCAGGCGGGGCTGCTCGACTGGCAGGCCGAGCTGGAGGAGTACGGCGCGGAGCAGGGTTTCACCGTCGAGCGGTGAGCCCGGACCGCGACACGCCGACGGGATCGGCGTCGACAGGCCGATCGGGCCGTCCCGCGGTGCAGGGTGGAGGGATGAGCGAGCTCGTCCAGATCCCGTCTCCGGGCATCGCCCTCGAGTACGGGCACCCCGGCCGCCCCGTCGTGGTGATCCTCCACGACGTGTTCGGCCGGCTGCCCTGGCTGGAGCCGTTCGCCGAGGCCGTCTCGAAGCACGGCTACCACGTGCTCGTCCCCGATCTCTACGACGGCTGGGCGACGCTCGCCGCCGAGGACGCGCGGGACCTCGCCGCGATGGCGGCGCAGGACCGCGCCCTCGCCTCGGTCGCCGACGCGGTGCGCACCGGGGCGGCGGCCGGCGCGGCCCGCTCCGCGATCATCGGCTTCGGCTTCGGCGGGCGGCTGGCACTGCTCGTCGCCGCCACCGGTCTCGTCGACGCCGTGGTCGCCTACTACGCGACCCTCGGCCAGGAGGAGCACGCGCTGGTCCCCTGCCCGACGCTGCTGCACTACGCGCAGAGCGACGACTGGCCGGAGGGCGACGATCCGGAGTCGTTCGTCGGCCGGCTGAAGGAGGCAGGCACGCCCGTCACCGCGCACACCTACCCGGACACCGGGCGGCACTTCGCGAACGCCACCCTGCGGGAGTCGGTCAGCCCGTCCGCCGCCGCGCTCGCCTACGCGCGGACCCTGTCGTTCCTCAACCCGCAGCTGATCGACTGCTGACGCGCCGCCCGGCGAGCCGGCCCCGGGCGCTCAGCCCTGGACGTCGTGCAGGTGGTGCTGGACGTCGTGCAGGTAGTACTTCGCGATCGTCTCGACCGTGAAGGACGCGCCGTCGCTCCGGCGACCCGGTCGCTGCCACTGCCGGCCGTCGACGCCCTCGAAGACGTCGCCGATGCGGTCCGCCTCCTCGACCAGCTCGCGGCCGACCGCCGCCGGGTCCTGCTGGTCGTAGCGCTCCTCGACCGCGGCCACGTCCTGGTCCCAGTTCGGGAACAGCGGGTCGTCGCCCTCGAGCATCAGCCCGAGGCGCAGCCGGTAGATGCGGTGCACGTCGCGCACGTGTGCGGCGTACTCCAGCGGCGACCAGGTCTCGTCGTCGGGGCGGCCCGCGGCGTCCTCGCGCTCGAGGACGTACGGCCAGGCGGCGGCGTTCTGGCGGATCAGCGCGGGGACGGCGTCCGGCTCGACGAGCGAGGCGTCGAAGCCGCACTCGAGGCAGGGGCGCTCGAGCACCCAGGTCCAGTCCTTGGTGTCGGGAGTGATCGGCATGAGTCCAGGGTAGGACCGCTCAGCAGGGGCGCGCGCCCTGGACGGCGCCGCGCTCGCCGTCGGCCGTCCACGGCAGCTGGGGCAGCCCGGTGGCGCCGGCCGCCGCGCCCTGCTCGACCGCGATCGCCGCGAGGGCGCGCGCGGCGGAGGCGGCGAAGCCGTCGCTCGCGGTCGAGCTGTTGAAGGAGACCGCGACCGTCAGCCCCGACTCCGGGTCGGAGTAGGCGGCGGTGAGGAAGCCCGGCGCGATGCCGGAGAAGCCTCGCAGCGGGCCGGCCTGGTGGCCGCCGAGACCGGCGAGCAGCCACTCCGCCCGCCCCTGACCCTGCGGGACGGGATCGGCCCACATCGCCTCCCCCGCGGGCTCGGTCGCCAGTCCCTGCGCGAGGCGGCGCAGATCGTCGAGATCGGTGACGGCGCCGCCGGCCGCTCCGAGCGAGGAGGGCGAGGCCTGGGACAGGTCGCGCGGGACGCCGCACTGGACGGCACCGGAGCGCGGATCGAGGGCGGCGGAGAAGCCGATCATCGCCGGGCCGGGCACCTCGAGCTCGGAGTCGCCGGGGAGGCGGGTGCTGCTCAGGCCGTAGCGGGGCACGACGTACTCGTCGTACAGCGACTGCATGCTGCGCCCCGTGGCCTGCGTCGCCACCACGCCGGCGAGCAGCGGTCCGGTCGAGGAGTCGGCCCAGGCGGCGCCCGGCTCGGCGATCGGCGCGCTGACCTGCGCGGCCGAGATCAGCTCGAGCGTGGGCCACTCGCGGGCGGGGTTCTGCAAGACGGTCGGCCAGAGGATGGAGCGGAAGTCGGCGAGGCCGGAGGTGTGCGAGCAGAGCTGGCGGAGGGTCATCCCCTCGATGCCGGGGAGCGATGTGAGGGACTCGCCCACGTCGGCGTCGAGATCGAGCGTGCCCTTCTCCGCGAGCGCGACGACGACGTCGCAGGTCATCGCCTCGGTCCCGCCGGTGCCGAGGCGCACGCGCGTCTCGGTGGTCACCGGGGTGGCCTCGGAGTCCCCGATCGAGCCGACCGCGGTCTCCCAGCCGCCGGCCCAGGGCGACCAGACCCCCGCGATCGCGCCGGTGGCCCCCGCGGCGTCCTGCGCCTCCACGAGGAAGCCGGAGAGCGCAGTCGCCAGCTCGTCGGGCACGGGCCCGGGCGGCGCGTCCGGGACGACCGAGTCGGCACCGCCGGTGCAGCCGGTGAGGGCGAGGACCAGGGCGGGCACGACGAGAGCCCCGACCCGGGTCGGCCTGCGGCCACCGATCATGCCGTTCGACTCCCCCCGAAGACGCGTGCTGGAACCCCTCCACTGTACGGGCGCGGTCTCGCGCAGCACGGGGCGGGGGCCGTGCGCGGGGGCTTTCGTGTCCCGACCGTGACCCGGAACCACGCGGATCCGGATCCGGCCACCCCTTTTCCAAACCGTCTGAGCGGCTGCTACGAAGAAGGGACAAGCGACGCGGAGGCGTTGCCCGGAAGGGGAAGAGGAATCATGCGCACATCACCGAACCGGCTGCTCGCCACGCTCTTCGGCGCGGTCTACGTGGTCGTCGGACTGCTCGGCTTCGTCGTCACCGGCGGCGTCCAGTTCCTCGCGACGGAGGGCGGACTGCTCCTCGGCGTCTTCGAGGTCAATCCGCTGCACAACATCGCGCACCTGCTCATCGGCGGCGCGCTGCTGATCGCCGGTCTCTCCACCACCTCGGCGGCGAAGACGGTCAACACGACGGTCGGCGCGGTCTATCTGCTGCTGGGCGTCGTCGGCTTCTTCCTGGTCAACACCGCCCTCAACGTGCTCGCGCTGAACACCGCCGACCACTTCCTGCACCTCGCCAGCGCGCTCGTCCTCCTAGGAGTCGGGCTCACCGCTGACAAGGGCGCCCGGGCGCGCACCGCCGTCGCCTGACCCGGAGCGGATCCGTCCGCTCCCCCTAGACTCCGTCCGCCGTGGGCCCGCCGTTTTCCGCGGCGGACGGACTGAACGGCCCCGGACGACACGATGCGGTGTGTCGATCCGGGGCCTCTTCCTCTTGCACCTCCACCACGATCGGAGACCGCGATGAGCACCGTCGCCCGCGGAAACGCCGCCTTCGCCGGGATCGGCGCCGGGCTCGTGCACCTCTCGCTCGCCGCCGGGCAGCTCGACGCGGGGACCCTCCCGCTCGCCGCCCTCGGCGTCGTCGAGCTGGTCTGGGGTGTCGTCGTCCTCGCCCGCGGCCGGATCGTCCTCCCGCGGACCGCGCTCGCCGTCACCGGGATCACCGTCGCCGGCTTCGTGCTCGCGGTCGCCGCCGGTCTGCTGCGCGACCCGCTGCCCGCTCTCGCGGCGGGCGCCCTGCAGCTCGTCGCCGCGGCCGTCGTCGCCGCGACCCTGCGCTCGCAGCGCACGGTGGAGCGGCCCGTCTCGGCCCCGCGCGCCGTTCTCGGTCTCTTCGCGGGTGCGCTCCTCGTCTCCGCCCTCGCGACGCCCGCGCTGTCCGCCTCCTCCAAGGGCTCGCACGACATGGGCGGGATGATGACGACGATCACCGACAGCGGGCACTCGCACTGAGACCCGCCCTGGCGACCGCGGTGCCTTCGAGCTAAGGTAAGGGCAACCTAAGACGCCGAAGGAGGCCGCCGTGCCGAACGTCTCGAACGTCATCCCGTTCTCGCAGGCCCTTCACGTGCGCCTCGGTCGATCCGGCGCCGACGACGAGGTCTCGGCCTTCATGACCGCGCTGATGACCGGGTCCGGCAGCCGCGACGACTACGTCGCGATGATCGCGCAGCACTACTTCGTCTACGAGGCGCTCGAGGCCGTGGCGGTGGCGATGGCGGGCGACCCGGTCGCCGCGCCGTTCATCTCGCCGAAGCTCACCCGGCTGCCGGCCATCGGCGAGGACCTGCGCTTCCTGGTCGGCGAGGACTGGCGCTCGCGGATCAGCCCGCTCCCCTCGACGGCGGCCTACGTCGAGCGGATCCGCACCGTCGCGAGCGGCTGGAGCGGCGGCTTCGTCGCCCACCACTACACCCGCTACCTCGGCGACCTCTCCGGCTGCTCGATCGTGCGGAGCCTCCTGCAGCGGCGCTTCGGCTTCGAGACCAACGGCGTGGGCTTCTACCTCTACGGCGAGATCGCGACGCCGTCCGCCTTCCGCGCGGTCTACCGCGAGCAGCTCGACGCCGCCGGCTGGGACGAGGACGAGCGCGAGCGCGTCATCGCCGAGGTGGCGGAGGCGTACCGGCTGACCACCGCGGTGTTCCGCGACCTCGCCGGCTCGCGCGCCGCGGCCTGACGGGCCGCTCCGCCGCTGGGGCGCTCAGGCGCTCAGGAGGACGCGGACTCCGGCTCGGCGACGGCCGCGGGCTCGGCCCGGCGCTCGGACATGAAGCGCAGCACGTCCTTGTCGACGATGATGTCGCTCGGCCGGAGCGGCCGGGTGAGGTAGAGCCCCTCGAGGCTCGTGATGCGGCTGAGCGCGACGTAGGTCTGACCGGGGGCGAACGCTCGCGAGCCGAGGTCGACCACGGCGGAGTCGTAGGTCTTGCCCTGCGACTTGTGGATCGTGACGGCCCAGGCCAGGCGCAGCGGGAACTGCGCGAACTCGGCGACGATCTCGCGGGTCAGCTTCTTGGTCGCGGCGGAGTAGGAGTAGCGGTAGCGCTCCCAGGTCGCGGGCTCGACCTCGTGCACTTCGCCGTCCACCTCGACCCAGACCGTGCCGGCGACCTTGGTCACGCGGCCGATCGTGCCGTTCACCCAGCGCTGCTCGGCGTCGTTGCGCAGGAACATCACGTGCGCCCCGATCTTCAGCTCGAGGTTCTGATCGGCCGGGTACGCGCGGCCGCCGAAGTCGCCGCTGATCTCGGCCGAGGCGGTCTTGACCGGGCCCTTGAGCCGCGCGAGGGCGGTCTGGTTGATCCGGTTGACGGTGTCGTTGCGGGTCGCGAGGGTGATCGCGTCGTTCTCGGGCGGCGTGCGCGCACCGGCGGCGTTGAGGACGTCCGCGATCTCCTTGGTCACCATGCCGAAGCGCACCGCGTTGAGCATCCACTTGAAGCGCTCGTCGCTCTGACGGTGGATCCTCCCGAGCTCGATGATCCGCAGCGGCGCCTCCTGCCAGACCAGGGCGTCGAAGAACCAGAGCGAGCGGTAGCGGTCGGCGAAGTAGGCGCGCTCCTCCGGATCGCCCGGAACGGGCGCGAGCTGGAACGGGTCGCCGAAGAGGACGACCTGGACGCCGCCGAACGGCTCGGACCGGCGCTGCCGCGCCTGGCGGAGGCTGCGGTCGATTCCGTCGAGGAGATCGGCGTTGACCATCGAGATCTCGTCGATGACGAGGGTGTCGATGGTGTTCAGGAGCTTGCGCAGCTCGGGCGGCTGATCGAGGTCCGAGTCGGCGATGACGCCGATCGGGAGCCGGAAGAGCGAGTGGATCGTCTGCCCGCCGACGTTGAGGGCGGCGACCCCGGTCGGCGCGCAGATGACGATCTGCTTGTCGGTGTTCCAGCTCAGGTGGTTGAGCAGGGTCGACTTGCCGGTGCCGGCGCGACCCGTCACGAACAGGTGCTCGCGGGTGTTCTCGATGAGGTCGAACACCCGCTGCTGCTCGTCGGAGAGGGTCGGCTGGGTCACCGCTCCACTGTACCCAGCCGACCCCCGCACCCCGGCGCCGCGGTCAGACGTCGCGGACGCGGGTCGCCGTCAGCGCCGGGACCCAGACGGCGAGGAGCCACCCCGCGCTGGCGAGCAGCGCGGACGTCGTGCTGATCTGCTCCACGCCGGAGCCCTCGCTCGGGACGCTGGACAGCGCCAGCCCGAGGTTCGAGAGCAGGTAGGGGCTGACGTCGATGATCCACTGGGCCTGCAGCAGACCGCCCGCGATGCTCGCGAGCAGCGGCAGCACGAAGAGCACGCCGACCGAGAGGCCGATGGCCGCCGCCGTGCTGCGCAGCAGCGCCGCCACGGCGACCGAGAACGCCCCGATGACCGCCAGGGAGAGGCCGCCGCCGAGCAGGCTGCCGAGCACGCCGTCGTCGAGCAGCGACGTGGGCGTTCCCTTCGCCGCGAGCATCCCGGCGATGACGGCGAACGAGCCGACGCAGGTGAGCACGCCCACCACGAAGGACGCGACGGCCACGACGATTCCGCGGGCGAGGAGGGACGGGACCCGGCGCGGCACGGCGGTGTAGGTCGAGCGGATCATCCCGGTGGAATACTCGCCGCCGAGCGACAGCGCCCCGAGGACGGCGATCACCAGGCCGACGAACTGCAGGTGCAGGGTCGCGCCGCCCGCGACGAACGCGGAGACGGAGCCCTCCTTCGGCGGCGTGACGACGGCGCCGAGGGCCAGGGCCAGAGCGAGCGCGAGGAGCACCGAGACGACGATCGACCACCATGTCGAGCGGACGGTGACGAGCTTGAGCAGCTCGGAGAGGACGACCCCGTCGAGGCGGAGCCTCACCCCGCTCGGAGCGTCGCGGGCGGGTCTCGGGGCGGTCGCGGTCATCGGGTGGCTCCTTCGAGGGGCTGGGATCCGTGGGGACGGGCGGCGGTGTACTCGACGGCGTCGGCCGTCATCGCGACGTAGGCCTCCTCGAGCGAGCGGGTCAGGGCGGTGAGCGCGTGCAGCACCGCTCCGGCCTCGTGGGCGAGCGCGCCGATCACCGGCGCCTCGAGCCCCTCGATCTCGAGCCCGCCGCCCGTGACGGCGACCGCGGCGCCGCGGGCGGCGAGGAGCTCGGCGAGCCGCACCGAGTCCGGGCTCTCGACGCGCACGCGCGGCCGCGCCTCGGCGAGGAAGTCGTCCAGCGGGGCGTCGGCGAGGATCCGGCCCCGGCCGAGGACGATGATGTGGTCGGCGGTCTGCGCCATCTCGCTCATCAGGTGCGAGGAGAGCAGCACGCAGCAGCCCTCCGCCGCCTTCGCGCGGACGAAGTCGCGGACCCAGCGGACGCCCTCCGGGTCGAGGCCGTTCACCGGCTCGTCGAGCAGGAGGGTCCGCGGGTCGCCGAGCAGCGCGGTCGCGATGCCCACCCGCTGGCCCATGCCGAGCGAGAAGCCGCCGACGCGCTTGCGCGCGACGCTGCCGAGGCCGACGACCTCGATGACCTCCTCCACCCGGGAGCGCGGGATGCGGTGAGTCGCGGCGATCACGCGCAGGTGGTCGCGGAGGGTCCGGCCGCGGTGCGTCGCCTTCGCGTCGAGCAGGGCGCCGACCTCGGCGAGCGGCGCGGCGTGCTCGCGATAGGGCCGGCCGTTGACCAGCACCGAGCCGGCGGAGGGCCGGTCGAGACCGACGATCATCCGCATCGTCGTCGACTTGCCGGCGCCGTTGGGTCCGAGGAACCCGGTCACCCTCCCCGGCGCCACGGTGAAGTCAATCCCGTCGACCGCGGTCTTCGCTCCGTACCTCTTGGTCAGGCCTCGTGCCTCGATCATGCGCTCCCCTTCTCGCAGCGCTGCGCCTCGAGCCCGCGGGACGCGGGCGAGGTCGGACAGCAGCGGCCAGCCTAGGAAGCGCCCGCGGAGCCCGCTCGGGGCTGTCGCGGGACGTCCGTCGACCGGGGACGACTCGACCGGGGACGACTCGACCCGGGACGGCCCGGATCGGGGACGGCCCGGCTCAGCCGCGCTTCTGCAGGGCGGCCAGGCGGTCGTTGTACGCCGTGAGCTCGGCCTCGCCGGTGCGGTCGGCCTGGCGGTCGAGCCGCTTGGAGTCGCGCGCGTCCGAGCGGCTCCACATCACCGCGACGATGATCGCGAGGGCGAGCGTGGGGATCTCGCCGATGCTCCAGGCGATGCCGCCGGCCGCCTGCTGGTCGTCGAGGGCGTTCGTGCCCCAGCCCATCGCGCCGTACCAGTCGGCGAGCAGGAGGCCCTCCCCCGTCATCAGCGCCAGGCCGAAGAAGGCGTGGAACGCCATCGTGCCCAGCAGCAGCAGCAGGCGCATCGGGTAGGGCACGCGGTGCACGCTCGGGTCGACGCCGATCAGGACGCTCACGAAGAGGTAGCCGGTGATCAGGAAGTGGACGATCATCCACTCGTGGCCAATGTGGTCGGTCGTCGCCCAGCGGAAGAGCGGCGAGTAGTAGAAGCCCCAGAGCGAGCCGACGAACAGCAGCGCCGCGACGATCGGGTGCGAGATCGCGGTGGCGAAGCGCGAGTGCACGGCGAGCAGGACCCACTCCCGTCCGCCGCGGGAGCCGTCGGTGCGCCGGGCCGCGGCGCGCGCGATCAGCGTCACCGGCGCGGCCGGGACCAGCAGCACCGGGACGGCCATGGTGAGGACCATGTGCGCGAGCATGTGCGCGCTGAACAGGTACTTCTCGTAGGCGTTGACGCCGCCGTTGGTGATGTACGCCAGCAGCAGCATGCCCGCGATCCAGAGCACGGTGCGGTGCACGGGCCAGCGGTCGCCGCGGCGGTGCAGGCGCACGACGCCGGCGACGTAGAACGCGATGCCGAAGCCGCAGACCAGCAGCCAGACCAGATCGACGTTCCAGAGGGTGAGGAAGTTCAGGGCGGACGGCGCGGGCGGCAGCGCCTCGCCGGTGAGCAGCTCCGCGGGGGTCGGGTTCGTCAGCTCGGTGGCGGTGACCTGGTCGACCGGTGTCGCCGTGCGGGCGAGGGCCGCCGCGACTCCGGAGGCGATGCCCATGAAGGCGATCTCCGCGGCGACGAGCCACCAGAAGCTGCGGCCGCCCGCTCCGCCGGCCCTGCGCATGCGCGCGATCAGGAAGCGGCGCTGGACGAGGCCGAAGACGCCGAGCGCGGTCAGCGCCGCGACCTTGACGAGCACCAGCACGCCGTAGCCGGTGAGCAGGTTGCCGAGCGTCGCCAGCCGCAGCTCGGCGCTGATGTAGCCCGAGGCGGCGACCACGACGAAGCTGACGAGGGCCAGGCTGGAGTAGCGGCCGAGCACGGGCAGCAGGCGCGCGCCGCCGAGCAGCGGCCGCAGCGCGACGATCGTGAGCAGCCCGCCCAGCCAGATCGCGGCGAAGACCAGGTGCAGACCGAGGGCGGTGACCGCGGCGTCGTGGCCGCTCGCTCCGGCCGCGTGGCCCTGCTGCGCCATCGGCAGCAGCGTCAGGAGCGCGACGGCGGTGACGAAGACGAGGGCGGTCTGGTTGCGCACGGCGAAGCAGAGCACGGTGACGACGGCCGCGAGGAGGGTCGTGATCAGCCAGGCCTGGCCGACCGGGATGCTGCCGATGAAGTAGCTGAGCTTGGTGCCGAAGTCGCGGTCGAGGCTCAACGGAGTCTGGGTGACGTTGAGGAAGGTGAAGAAGCCGGTCAGCGCGGAGGCGGCGGCGAAGAACGCGGCGCTCGCGGCGGCGACGTCGAGCGCGATCGTGTACTCGGTGCGCGGCTCCGCCTCGGCGGGGGCGCCGGTGCGCTTCGCGATCGCGCGGGGGCTCAGCGCGAAGAGCGTCAGGACGAGCGAGCCGATCATGCCGGCGGCGCCGAGGTTGACCGCGAGCTTGGCGACCGGGAGGCCGAAGCGGACGACGGGCCCCGGGTCGTTCAGGAGCGGTGCGGCCGAACCGCCGCCGAACGCGAGCGCCGCCAGGAGCGCGACGAGAGCGGCGACCACGAGCAGGAGCGCCGGGCCCGCGATCCGGACGGTTCGATTCACCCGGCAAGCCTACGTTCTCGCGGCTGGGGGGCGGCAGGACGACGAAGACCCCGGCGGAGGGCCGGGGTCTTCGTGCGGAACTGCTGCGCCGTGACGACGCGGGCCGTGACTACTTGGCGGCGGCCTTGAGCTTGGTGCCGGCCGAGACCTTGACCGAGTGGCCGGCGGCGATCTGGATGGTCTCGCCGGTCTGCGGGTTGCGGCCGGTGCGCGCGGCGCGGGACGTGCGCTCGACGGCGATCCAGCCGGGGATGGTGACCTTCACGTCGTTGGAGACGGAGTCGGCGAGGGTCGAGAAGAGCGAGTCGAGGACGCCGTTGACGGCGGCCTGGCTCTGGCCGGAGTCGGCGGCGATCTTCGCGACGAGCTCGGTGCGGTTGAGCGACTTGTCAGCCATTGGAGTGTCCTCCCAGGACGTTCGCGCTGTTGAGAACAGCTGGTGGTTGTGTGTCGTCCAACGGCCGGGGACGGACCCCGTCGACCGGTCGGACCGTCCGTAACCTACCAGCCCGATCCCGGATCGGCGGCGATTCGCGCGACGGAATCCCCGGAAACACGCCGATCGGCAGCCCGCGGAGCCGTCGGGAGCGGCTGGGAGGCGATGTCAGGGGCCGTCGCTACACTCGCCGACGGCGCGCACCCGAGCCCGCCGGGAGAGGCGGCCGCAGTGGCGGAGACGACGACGGACGGCTGGATCTCGACGGCGATCTGGTGGCAGATCCACCCGCTGGCGTTCCTCGGCGCCGAGGCGACCTCGGCCGACGGGCCGCAGCCCGGGGACGAGCCGCAGCACCGCCTGCGCCGGATCCTGCCCTGGCTCGACGACCTGCTCGCGCTGGGCTGCAATTGCCTGCTGCTCGGGCCGGTGTTCGCCTCGATGACGCACGGCTACGACACCGTCGACCACTTCCGGGTCGATCCGCGCCTGGGCGACGAGCGCGACCTCGACGAGCTGATCGCGGCCTGCCGCGAGCGCGGGATCCGCCTGGTCTTCGACGGCGTCTTCAACCACGTCGGCCGCGAGCACCCGTGGTGGCGCGAGGCCGTCGCGGCGGGCGAGGGCTCCCCCGCTGCTGCACGCTTCCGGCGGACGGGCGCGGCGCGCGAGGTCGACGGCCTGCCGGTCGACGTCTTCGAGGGGCACGAGGCGCTCGTCGAGCTCGACACCGCGAACCCCGAGGTCGCCGCGCACGTCTCCGCCGTGATGAGCCACTGGCTCGAGCGCGGGATCGACGGCTGGCGGCTCGACGCCGCCTACGCGGTGAACCCCTCCTCCTGGCGCGCCGCGATCGACCCGGTGCGCGAGCGCTTCCCCGAGGCGTGGTTCGTCGGCGAGGTCATCCACGGCGACTACGCCGGCTACGTGCGGGAGTCGGGGCTCGACTCCGTCACGCAGTACGAGCTCTGGAAGTCGGTGCGCAGCTCGATCGAGGAGGGCAACCTCTTCGAGCTCGACTGGACGCTGCAGCGCCACGCCGAGTTCCTGGAGACGTTCGTGCCGCTGACCTTCGTCGGCAACCACGACGTGACCCGGCTCGCCAGCGCGATCAGCGACCCGCGCCACCACGGGCACGCCGTCGCGATCCTCGGCTTCGTCGGCGGCGTGCCGAGCATCTACTCGGGCGACGAGCGCGGGCTCGAGGGCGTCAAGGAGGAGCGCGCGGGCGGCGACGACGCGATCCGGCCGGAGTTCCCGGCGGACCCGGCCGAGTGGCCGCGGAACGACGCCTACCGCGTGCACCAGGAGGTCATCGCCTTCCGCCGCCGGCACCCGTGGCTGGTCGCCGCGCGGACCAGGAGCGTCGACCTGTCGAACACCGCCGTGCTGCTGGTGGCCGAGGGGCCGGCCGGCGAGAGCGCCCGGCTCGCGCTCAACCTCGGCGACGAGGCGGCGGGCGTCGGCGGCGTGCGGGTCGAGGCGCACTCCTGGCTGCTGCTCGACTGACGCCGCGCTCGGACACGCCGTGATCTACGCTCGGGGCAGCGGCGGGAGCGCACGGCCCCCATCCGGGACGACGCTGCCGCGAGGAGACGGACGAGGAGCGACGATGCCCCAGGGGTCGGAGTCACAGCAGGAGCAGGCGCGGCGGATCGAGCACGAGCCGGAGGCCGGCGTCGAGCGGACGGGACTGGAGGCGGCGCTGGCCGCTCCGGTCGACGAGCTCACCGACCCCGGGCCGGGCGAGCGCAGCGGGCTCTCGAGCCGGATCGCCGAGGATCTGCTCGACGGCGTCTCGGAGATGATCGGCGGTGACGCGGACCTCGCACCGGGACGCGCCGTCGAGATCGACGACCCGGCGCGCGCGGTCGGCGACGACCCGGCGCACCCGATCCACGGGACGCTGCGCCAGGAGTTCGAGTCGCGCTGATCGGCGGGTCTCGATACGCCCCTGCGGGGCTGCTCGACCAGCAGGCGACTCATGCTGATCGAGTAGCCCGCGGAGCGGGCGTATCGAGATCCACCGGCGTCGAAAGACGAGTCTGCAGACCCGCCCATGCTCGCGACGGCGGGTCTCGATACGCCCCTGCGGGGCTACTCGACCAGCATGGAGGGGCCCCTCCGGGGCTACTCGACCAGCATGAAGGGCGGGGCGGCGAGCGACTCGGTGAGGAAGTGCAGGAGCTCGCGCAGGAGCGCCTCCTTGGAGTCGGCGCGGCGGTACTCGTGGCCCTCGCCGTCCAGCTGGAGGTAGCGGACCGGGCGGCCGAGCTCCTCGAGCGCCGCGACGATCTGCCGGGCCTCGCCGATCGGGACGTTGGTGTCGAGCTCGCCGTGCACGACGAGCAGCGGCACGTCGATGGCGGCGGCCGCGTTCAGCGGGGACAGCTCCTCGAGCAGCTCCGCGTCGTGCTCGGGGTGGCCGTACTTGGTGACGGCGGCGGAGGCGATCCACGGCTCGGTGTCGCGGTAGAAGGTCTGCAGGTGCGACATGCCGCAGATGTCGACGCCGGCGGCGAAGACGCCGGGTGAGAAGGCGAGCGACGCGAGGGTCAGGTAGCCGCCGTAGGAGCGGCCGGTGACGGCGATCCGTGCCGGGTCGGCGATCCCGGCGTCGACGAGGTGCGCGGCAGCGGCGAGGACGTCGTCGAAGGCGCCGCGGCGCTTCTCCACGTCGTCGGCGTGCACGAAGTCGCGGCCGAAGCCCGAGGAGCCGCGCACGTTCGGCGCGAAGACGGTGATCCCGGCGGCGGCGACCGCCTGGTGCTGGGCGGAGAAAGTGGGCCGCTCCTGCGACTCCGGACCGCCGTGCAGGCTGAGCATCGCCGCGCGCGCCCCCGTCGCCCCGGGCGCGCGGTAGAGCCAGCCGGAGAGCGCGAGGCCGTCGCGGCCCGTGAAGCGCTCGAGGGTCGGCACGATCAGCGGCGGCGCATCGAGCGTCGGCACCCCGGTGATCCGGGACCACTCGTGGGTCGCCGTGTCCAGCCGCCACAGCTCGCGGGGGCGCTCCGGGCCCTCCACGCCGAGGATCACGGCACCGCCGTCGCGGGAGAGCACCGGCGTCGTCGCCACCAGTCCCGGCAGCCCGGCGACCGGGACCCGCTCGCCGGTGGTGGTGTCCAGCAGCTCGATCTCGCTCGAGCCGGCGACGTTCCAGACCAGCATCAGCATCCGTCCGGCGTCGTCGGCGTCCAGGCCCTCGAGCTCGGCGTCGTCGCGGGCCGCGAGGCGGCGGATCCGGCCGCGCCAGCCGTCCGGGCCGAGCGGCATCGCGACCAGCTGGCGCCGCGGCAGGTCGACGTCGGTCGCGAGGTAGGCGACCATCGGGCTCTCGGTGTCGTGCAGCGGCGACGGGCGCAGCAGCGCGACGTCCGTGGATCCGGTGCCGGAGTCGGGCAGGAGCGCGTGGTTCTCGTTGGTCAGCCGGTCGACGACCACGCAGTACTGCTGGCCGCGCTGGCCGTCGCGGACCACGACGAGGCGCTCCTCCACCGAGAGGTCGAGCACCGAGATCAAGTCGCCGTCGACGAGCGGCTTCCGCTCGCCCGTCACCGGGTCGACCAGGAAGGAGCGGGTCGGCTGCTCCGGCTCGGCCGACGGGATCGTGACGACGACGTGGTGGCCGCTGCGCGTCCACGGGCCGAGCTCGGCGTGGGCGTCGCGGGAGCCGGCGATGCGGCGGGCGTCCGAGCCGTCGGGGCGGACCACCCAGACCTGGCTGCGCACCCCGCCGTCGGTCGCGACGAGGCAGGCCAGCCAGGCGGAGTCGGCGGACCAGGAGACCTCGAGCACCGGATCCTCGGTGAGGGCGATGCGGCGCGCCTCGCTCGGCTCGGCTCCGACGACGACGTCCTGCACCCAGACCTCCGGCGACCCGCCGCGGTCACTGAGGAAGGCGACGCGGGCGGCGTCCGGGGTCATCGTCGGACCCCAGCTGCCCCAGGCGTGCACGAGTCCGAGCGCGAGCTCCTCGGCGGCGGCCACGCGGTCGGCCTGCGGCGAAACGATGAGAGGAGGCGTCATGCCTCCATCCTCCGGCACCGCTCAGCCGACGCCGTGCTCCTGGAGCCACATCTCGAGCAGGGCGAGCTGCCAGAGCTCGTTCGAGCCCAGGCGGGTGCGGGTCGCGTTCGGGTCGGCCAGCAGCGCGTCGACTGTCGCGGGATCGAAGACGCCGCGGCGCCGCGCGGCCGGGTCGGTCAGCGCCGCCCGCACCCGTTCCAGGTAGGGCCCCTCCAGCTGGCGGATCGCCGGCACCGGGAACGAGCCCTTGGTGCGGTCGATCACCTCGTCCGGGACGATGCCGCGGACGGCCCGCTTGAGGATCCCCTTGCCGCCGTCGGCGAGCTTGAGCTCCGGCGGGATCGTGCCGACGAGCTCGACGAACTCGTGGTCGAGGAACGGCACGCGCGCCTCCAGGCCCCAGGCCATGGTCATGTTGTCGACCCGCTTCACCGGGTCGTCGACGAGCATGACCGCGGTGTCGTTGCGCAGCGCCGCGTCCACGGCGGTGTCGGCGCCGGGGCGGGCGAAGCGCTCGGCGAGGAAGGCGGTCGCGGCATCGGGGTCCCCGCGCCAGGCGGGGGCCAGCAGCGCCTGCAGCGCGGAGAAGGGGCGATCGACGAAGACGTCCGCGTAGGCCTCGACGGCGCGCTCGCGCGGTACCCGCGCCAGGGGCGGGTACCAGTCGTAGCCGCCGAGCACCTCGTCGGCGCCCTGACCCGACTGCACGACCTTCACGTGCTGCGAGACGTCCTCGCTGAGCAGGTGGAAGGCGACGGCGTCGTGCGAGACCATCGGCTCGCTCATCGCGCCGACCGCGGCGTCGATCCCGGGCAGCAGGCGCGCGGAGTCGATCGGCAGGCGGTGGTGGTCGGTGCCGAAGTGCTCCGCGACCAGGCTCGAGTACTCGAACTCGTCGCCGGACTCGCCGCCCGCCGCGTCGAAGCCGATCGAGAAGGTCTGCAGCCCGGTCTGGCCGGCCTCGGCGAGCAGCGCCACGATCAGGCTGGAGTCGATGCCGCCGGAGAGCAGCACGCCGACCGGCACGTCCGCGACCATGCGGCGCGAGACGGCGGTGCGGAACGACGCGAGCAGCGCCTCCTGCCAGTCGCGCTCGGTCCAGGCGGCGCGGTCGGGATCGCGGGTGAAGACCGGCTCCCAGTAGACGCGCTCGCGGCTCGTGCCGTCGGGCTCGATCACGCGGACGGTCGCCGGCGGCAGCTTGGTGACGCCGGCGAGGATCGTGCGCGGCGCGGGCACCACCGAGTGGAAGCTCAGGTAGAGCATCAGCGCCGTGCGGTCGATCGAGGTGTCCACGCCGCCGGCCGCGAGCAGGGACTGGACGGTCGAGGCGAAGCGGATCCGCTCGCGGGTCTCGTCGAGGTAGAGCGGCTTGATGCCCAGGCGGTCGCGCGCCAGCACCACGCGGCCGGACTCGCACTCGACGATCGCGAAGGCGAACATGCCGAGCAGGTGGTCGACGCAGTCCTCGCCCCACTGGGCGTAGGCCTTGCCGATCACCTCGGTGTCGGAGTGCGAGAAGAAGCGGTGCCCCTTCCCCTCCAGCTCGGCGCGCAGCTCCCGGTGGTTGTAGATGCAGCCGTTGAAGACGATCGTCAGGCCGAGCGCGGCGTCGACCATCGGCTGCGCGCCGGCCGCGGAGAGGTCGATGATCGCCAGCCGCCGGTGCCCGAGCGCCACGCGGCCCGCCGCCCAGAGGCCGTCGCCGTCCGGGCCGCGGTGCACGAGGCAGCCGGTCATCCGGTCGACGGCGCCGATGTCGGCGCGCGCGCCGTCGAACCGGATCTCGCCCGCGATGCCGCACATCTCAGCCTCCGACGATCCAGGTGTCCTTCGCGCCGCCGCCGCGCGAGGAGTTGACGATCATGCTGCCCTCCGCCGCGACGCGGGTGAGCGCGAGGTCGGCGAGGCGGACGTCGCCGGGTCCGGTGCCGGTGACGAAGACGAAGGCGCGGAGGTCGATGTGCCGCGGCTGCAGGTCGGTGCCCGAGAACGCGGGCAGCGAGGAGAGCCGGACCACCTCCTGGGCGACCCAGGCGCCCGGGTCCGCCGCGATCTCGGCGCGCCGCTCGGCGACCCGCGCCGCGGGGGCCGACGGGCCGATCATCACGCCGCGGCCGCCGTAGCCGTCGACCGGCTTGGTGACCAGCTCGCCGACCCGCTCGAGCACGATCCGGCGCTCGGCCTCGTCCTCGGGGCGGTAGGTCGGCACGGACTCGAGCAGCGGGCGCTCGTCGAGGTAGTAGCCGATCAGCTCGGGGACCGCGCAGTAGAGGGCCTTGTCATCCGCGACGCCGTTGCCGGGCGCGTTCGCCAGGTACACGTCGCCGGCCGCCGCGACCTCGAGGATCTCCCGGCCGATCGCGCGGTCGCCGGCGAAGAGGTCGGCCAGCTCGACGTCGAGCCGCAGGTAGAGCGCGTCGACGACCGTGCCGCCGGCCAGGACGCGGCCGCCCTCGACCGTGAGGTCGCCGGCCTCGAGCAGCAGGAGCCCGGCGCCCTCGGCGAGGCGGCGGTGCTCGAACCAGGCCGAGCTCGACGCTCCGCTGGAGAGCAGCCCGAGCACCGGGTCGGCGCGCTTCGTCCCGTGGGCGAGCGTCGCGCGCAGTCCGGCGAGCGCCGTCGACGCGTCGAGCAGGCCCGCGGGTCGCGGCAGATCGGGCAGCACGTCGTCGAGCAGCGCGCGGATGCCCAGGGCGTAGGCGAGGCCGCTGGGGTTCCGGAGGTTGTCCTCCAGCACCCGCCAGCCGCCGAACTCGTTGCGGACCAGGTCGAAGCCCATCACGGCGCCACGGACGGTGCCGGCGGGCAGCCGCGCGGCGTCCTCGCTCCAGCCCGGGGCGCCGCGCAGATCACGGACCACGCCGGCCCGCACCGCCCGGCCCTCGCCGTAGACGTCCTGCAGGAAGCACTCGAGGGCGCGGGCGCGCTGCTCGAGCCCCGCGGCGAGCTCGCTCCACTCGTGGGCCTGGAGCACGCGCGGGACGAGGTCGACCGGGAACGGCCGGTCCTCCTCGCCGACGCGGAAGGTGAGCCCGGCCTGCTCGACGAGCCGGTCGCGCGACTCGTGCAGGGTCTCGAGCCGCTCGGGGCCGAGCCCGCGGAAGTGCTCGAGGATCGGCTGGTAGGCGCTCTTCGCGCGGCCGCCGGTGGCGACGGCCTCGTCACCGGCGCGGACGCGGTAGGTGCGCAGGCTCGGGGCGGGCAGGATCGGGCCGCTCGCCGGGCCGTGCGTCTCGGCGACGACGGCGTCGACCACGGCATCGAGGGTGCCGCGCTCGGCGAGGACGGCGCGCTGGCGGTCTGCGGAATTGCCGCGCGCGATCAGCGCCTCGGCGAGGGCGCGCACCTGCTCCAGGTCGCCGAGCTCGTCCAGTGCAGGCTGGAGGCGCGCGATCAGGCTGCGCAGCGCCTCGGCGGCGGGGACGGGGCGGGGGTGCTCGGTGTGGTCGAGCAGCGGCCCCGAGAGACCGCCGCGGGCGGCCTGCCAGGTGGCGGCGCGCTGGATCGGCGGCGGCGTGTGCCGGAACGGGCGGCCCGCCTCGATGTCGAGCTCGGCGGTGCGGACGAGGCCGCGGAAGAGCCCGGCGATCAGCACCGCGTCGTCGACGATCGGCATCGCGTCGCAGACCCGCAGCTCCAGGGTCGGCGCGTGCGAGGAGGGGCGGACGTCGAAGTAGGCCATCTTCGAGTCGGCGATGACCCCGGTGGCGATCAGGTCGTCGAGGAGGCGGTCGTACTCGGCCGCGGACTCCAGCGGTCCGGTCGCGCCGGCGCTCGGCCAGCGCTGCCAGATGATCGTGCGGATGCTGGCGTAGCCGGTGTCCTGGCCGTTCCAGTAGGGGCTGCTCGCGCTGGCGGAGAGCAGCACCGGCAGGTCGCGGGCGATCCGCTGGGCGATCTGCACGGCGAGCTCGCGGTCGGAGACGCCGACGTGGATCTGGGTGCCGCAGATCAGCTGCTCGTCCACGAGCATCCGGTACTGCTCCTGCATGCGGCCGTAGCGTCCGGTGCTGGTGAGCTCGAAGTCGGTCTGCTCGGAGCGGGGCGCGGTGCCGACCGCGGCGATGCCGATGCCGTCGGGTGCCGCGGCGTCGATCACCGCGCGCCGGAGCGAGATCAGCTGCTCCCGGAGCCCGTCGAGCGAGTCGACCACCGCGGTGTTCGTCTCGACCGTGGTCCGCTGCAGCTCGGCCGAGAAGCTCTCCTTGGGCAGCCGGGCGAGCACCTGGGGGGCGTGGGGGGAGAGCTGCCTCGACTCGAGATCGATGAGGTGGAGCTCCTCCTCCGCACCGAGGGTCAGTTCTGCGCGCATGCGCTCACCGTACGACCCTCATGTTTCGGGCGGCTACCGGGTCGCCCGCGAGCGGCGCGGAGGACGGTGGATCAGCGGGCGGTGCGCGCGCGGATCTCGAGGTCGATCTGGGAGGCGTCGAGGGCGGCGAGCACCGAGGCGAGGACGTCGGCGTCGAAGGTGCCGTTGTCGCGGGCGTCGAGGAGGTCGGAGCGCTGGGCCGCGATCACGGCGAGCCGGTGCCGCTGGGCCTGGAGGAACGCCTCGGTCCGCGGCGCGTCCGGGGCGGGCGGCGGCTCCTGGACGGCCTCGGCGCTGGTGCGCAGCAGGGCGAAGACGCGGGTGCGCTCCTCCTCCCGGGCCCTCTCCTCGGCCGCCTCGTCGACGTCCGGGGCGATGGCGCGCAGCAGCGGCCCGACCGTGCCGCCCTGCAGCAGCAGCGACAGTGCGGCCACCGCGAAGGCGATCAGCACGAGGACCGAGCGCTGCGGGGTGTCCTCGGGCAGGGTCTGCGCGGCGGCGACCGTGACGGCGCCGCGCATCCCGGCCCAGACCACGGCCGTGCCCTCGCGCCAGCCGAGCGGCGCGCGGACGAAGTACTCCATGTCGGCGAGCATCCGGGTCAGCCGGGTGGCGAAGCGCTCGAGATCGCGGGCGGTCGGTGACCGGCGGCCGCGGCTGATCCGCTTCAGGCTCTCCTCGCGGCCCTCCTCGGTGCCCATCTGCTCCTGCAGGCCCTCGACGCGCGGGCGCATCCGCTCGCGCAGCCGGCCGCGGCTCCTCAGCACGCCGAGCAGCGGGGCGACGTAGGCCGCCCGCACCAGGATCGTCAGCAGGAGCGCGCCCACCGCGATCAGCACGGCCGGGCCGACGCCGGCGTGGTCCTCCTCGACGCTCGTCACGATCGCCCGGACCTGCAGGCCCATCGTGAGGAACACCGTGCCCTCGAGCACCAGCTCGACCGTCCGCCAGTTCTGCGAGTCGGACAGGCGGTTCTGCGGCGAGAGCTCGCGCGGCGCGCGGATGCCCGTGACGACGCCGGCGACGACCGCCGCGACCAGTCCCGAGGCGCCGAGGAGCTCGGCCGGGACGGAGGCGAGGAAGGGCACGGTGAAGGACAGGATCGTGTTGACCGTCGGGTCCTGCACCCGGCGGCGCACGGCCAGGTTCAGCCAGCCGACCAGACCGCCGACGATCCCCGCGATCAGCACGGAGTAGCCGAACGAGCCCAGCGCGCCCCAGAAGGAGAAGCTCGCCGCGGCTGCCGCGATCGCGGTGCGCAGCAGCACCAGGGCCGTCGCGTCGTTGAGCAGGCTCTCGCCGTCGAGCATCGCGACGACCCGGCGCGAGACGGAGGTGCCCTTGACGATCGAGGTCGCCACCGCGTCCGTGGGGCTGACGATCGCGCCGAGCGCGACGCCCCAGGCGAAGCCGAGATCCGGCAGGACCAGCTGGAAGAACAGGCCGAGCACGAGCGAGGTGCCGACGACCAGCAGCACCGAGAGTCCGCTGATCGCACCGAACTCGCGGCGGAAGTTCATCGCCGGCATCGACACCGCGGACGAGTAGAGCAGCGGCGGGAGCACCCCGGCCAGGATCCACTCCGGCTCGATCTCGATCGGGCCGACGACGGGCAGGAAGCTCGCGGCCACGCCGATCCCGACCAGCACGAGCGGCGAGGCGACGCCGAGGCGCGGGCCGACGACGGCGGCGCCGGCGATCACGACCAGCGCGAGGACCAGCACCACCAGGAGCGGGGTCACGCGTGCCCGGCGGCGTCGGAGGCGGGTCCGACCGCGCCGCGGCGGACGTCCTCGAAGAAGTCGGGGCGGAGCACCCGCTTCTCGATCTCGAACGCGCCGCTGCTCCAGCCGTCGCCGAGGGGGTGCCCGGGGTCCAGCAGCACGTGGCCCGGGGTGGCGCCACGACCGAGGGCGGCGGCGATCGACCGGTCGGGGTCGTAGAGCGCGTGCTCGACGAGCGGGGCGAACACCTCGTGGGCGGCGAAGTCGGCGGGGGCGCCGAGGAAGACGGGCATCAGCTCCTCGCCCTCGCGCAGGCCGTTCGGCCACCAGCGGAAGCGCTCGACCAGCTCGTGGCAGGAGATGCAGGACGGCGAGAAGAAGACGAGGTGCGTCGGCGGGTCCGCCCACTCGGCGAGGGCGATCGGCTCGCCGGCGGCGGTGAGGAAGGCGAGGTCGCCGAGGTCGCTCGGGGACACGGGTGCCGGCGCGGGCGTCGAGGCGGCGGGTGCTCGCGCGGCGAGCCGGTCGCGCACCGGGACGAGCGCGAGCGCGAGCAGCACGGCGATCAGCGCCGGGACCCCGGGGACGAGCAGCTCCGCCGGTGCCGTGGCCCCGACGAGCCCGGCGAGCGCCAGCGCGAGCAGGACGGCGTTCCGCGCGACCGTGCGGCCGGTCATCCTGGCGTCGCCGAGGCCGCCGAAGCACTCGCACTCGACCGGCTCCGGGGCTCGGACCGCCCGGATCGCGACGACGAGGAAGACGACGTCGACCGCGACCGCGCCGAGCAGCGCGCCGCGGTGCAGCGGTGACGGGGCGAGCAGGATCGCCAGGCCGAGCGCGATCTCGACGACGGGGAAGGCGCGGGCGAAGAGCCGGCCCGCGGAGAGGCGGGCGGGCAGACCGAGCGCGGCGAGGCTCGCACGGAACCGCTCCGTCCGCCCGAGCTTCAGCACGCCGCTGACGACGAGGACGGCACCGGCGGCGGCGCCGGCGACCGCGAGCAGGACCTCGAGCGCTGACGCGAGCATCCGTGTCCCTCCCCGCACCCGACGGTGCCCCCGCAGAGCACGCTACCGGGCGGAGGGCGCCGTCAGGAGTCGGGGCCGATCACGAGCCGGGGCCGATCAGGAGTCGAAGCCCAGCCCGAGCGCGTCGAGGGTCCGCAGCAGCGGGTTCCGCCGGCCGCTGTCGTGGTCGGCGCGGTCGAGAGACCAGCGCGTGGCCTGGATGCCGGCAGTCGCGAACGGCTCGGGCGGGAACGGCAGCGGGCGCCTGCGGACCATCTCCAGCTCGGTCCGCTCGGTCGGCTCGCCGGCCAGGAGGTCGAGGAGCACGTCGGCCGCGAAGGCGGTCGTCCCGACGCCGAGGCCGGTGTAGCCCGCGGCGTAGGCGACGCGACCGGCGAGCGCGGTGCCGTAGAAGGCGGCGAAGCGGGTGCTGGTGTCGATCACCCCGGCCCAGCGGTGACTGAAGCGCAGGCCCTCGAGCTGCGGGAAGGTGGTCAGGAAGTGCGCGGCGAGGGCGCGGTCGGTCTCCGGGCGGTCCTCGTAGGCCGCGCGGATCCGGCCGCCCGGGTGGTAGACGGCGTCGTAGCCGCCCCAGAGGATGCGGTCGTCGGCGGTGCGGCGGTAGTAGTGGAACTGGTTGGCGACGTCGCTGAGGCCCTCGCGGCCGGTCCAGCCGATCGAGGCCAGCTGGTCGGCGTCGAGCGGCTCGGTCATCAGGACGTGGTCGTAGACCGGGACGGTCATCAGCCGGGTGCGCGCGAGCAGCGAGGGGAAGGCGCTGGTGCCGAGGATCGCCTGATCCGCCGCCACGGAGCCGCCCGCGGTGCGGACGAGCACGCCGGCGCCGTCGCGCTCGAGGCCGACCACGCGGCTGTCCTCGTGGATCTCGACGCCGAGCTCCTCGGCGACCCGCGCGAGCTCGCGGACGAGCTTGCCGGGGTGCACCAGGGCGCACTGCTCGGCGGGCGCGGCCAGGCCGGCCAGGAAGGTCGGCGAGTCGACCAGGGCGCGGACCTCGGCGGTGTCGAGGAAGCGGCCGCCCGCGACGCCGTCGCCGTCCGCGAGCGGGCCGACCTGGTACTCCTCCACCGCCACGGCGAGCGAGCCGGTGCGCTCGAAGTCGCAGTCCATGCCGTAGCGGGCGACGGTCGCCTCGATGTCGTCGAGGTTCCGCACGCCCAGCTCCTCGAGGCGGGCGGCCTCGGCGGGCCAGCGCGCGAGGCCGTTCTCGCGGCCGTGCGTGAGGCTCGACTCGACGAAGCCGCCGTTGCGACCGGAGGCGGCCCAGCCGAGCGAGCGGGCCTCGAGCAGCACCACGCGGCGGCTCGGGTCGCGCTCCTTCGCGCGCAGGGCGCTCCACAGGCCGGTGTAGCCGCCGCCGACGACCACCAGGTCGGCGCGGACGGCGCCGGCGAGGGCCGGGCGCGGGGCGTCAGGGTCCTCGAGCCAGAACACCCCGCGCCGCGTGCCGGCCAGGGCGGCGTCGACGACGGCGGGATCGGGGGCGGATCGTTCGAAAACCGTGCTCGTGAGGGCCATAGTGCCTCCATTACGTCAGTTTCTTCGCCGTTTCGCAACCGGATCCGTCGTTCCGGCGCGGGACTCCCGGGCAGGTCGTCCGCCGCGGTCGTACACTGCGAGGGAAATCGGAGGGGACATGCGAGGACGCCGACCGCGCGACGGGGGACGCGACTCGGTGGCGACCCCTGCGGCCGCGGCTCCGCCGGCCGCCTCTCCCCCGGTCGCGACTTCCTCCGACGCCGTCGGCGACGAGCCGCACGACGTCTCCCCCGGCATGCGCATCGCCGCCGCCTGGGGCTGGCGGGTGCTGACCGTCGCGGCGCTGCTCTGGCTGGTCGTGAAGCTGGTCGCGCTGGTGCCGGTCGTCGTGGTGCCGGTGCTGATCGCGATCCTGGTCACCGCGCTGCTCACTCCGCTCCGCGACCGGCTCGAGCGCTGGCGGCTGCCGCGCCCGCTGGCCGTGCTCGTCTCGATCCTCGCGCTCCTGCTCGCGCTGGTCGGCCTGATCGGGCTCGTCGTCGTCCAGTCGCGCGCTGGCTTCGGCGGCGTCGGGCAGCGGGCGCTCGACGCGGTCGACGACGTGGAGGCCTGGCTGCAGGGCCCGCCGCTCGGCTTCTCCGACGTGCAGCTCGGCGACTGGGCGCAGAAGGCGATCGACTGGGCCGACACCCAGGCGTCGACCATCGCCTCCGGGGCCCTCGCCGTCGGCTCGCAGGTGGCCGAGGTGTTCGCGGGCGCGCTGCTCACCCTGTTCTCGCTGATCTTCCTGCTGCTGGACGGCCGGCGGATCTGGACCTGGTTCCTCCGCCTGATGCCGCGCGCCGCGCGCCTGCCGCTGGAGACGGGGGCTGCGGCCGGCTGGCGGACGCTCAGCCAGTTCGTCCGGGCGCAGCTCGGAGTCGCGGCGATCAACGCGATCGGCATCGGGATCGGCGCGCTCGCTCTGCAGCTGCCGCTGGTCGTGCCGATCGCGATCGTGGTGTTCCTCGGCTCCTTCGTGCCGTTCCTCGGCGCGATCGTGACAGGGGCGCTCGCCGCGGTCGTCGCGCTGCTGTTCAGCGGACCGGTGGCGGCGCTGATCATGATCGGCGTCGTCGTCGTCGTGCACCTGCTCGAGGGGCACGTGCTGCAGCCGCTGATCCTCGGCTCGGCCGTGAAGGTGCATCCGCTCGCCGTCGTGCTGGGCGTCGCGACCGGGCTCGAGGTGGCGGGGCTGGCTGGCGCGCTGTTCGCGGTGCCGGTGATCGCGACGCTGAACTCGGCGATCACGGCGATGCGGCACGATCCGGAGCAGGTCGACTCCGTGCCCCGCGATCCGGGGCGCTCCGCGTGAGCCGGCACCCCTTCGACCCGGCGGGCGTCCCCGGGTCGGCGGTCCTGCCCGCGCTCGCCTGCCCGGTCTGCGGGGCGCCGCTGGCCCCGGACGCGCTGCCGCGGCCGACCCTGCTGCGCTGCCCGGTCGGACACAGCGCGGATCTGGCGCGCCAGGGCTACGTCTCGCTGCTGCGCGGCCGGCACGCCACCTCGGGCGACACCGCGGCGATGGTGCAGGCGCGCGAGGAGCTCCTGGGGTCCGGGCACTACCGGCCGATCCAGGACGCGGTCGCCACCGCGGTGCCGGCGGACGCGCGGCTCGTCGTGGACCTCGGCTGCGGGACCGGCGCGTACCTCGCGGCGGTGCTCGAGGCTCGGCCGGAGGCGAGCGGGCTGGGGCTGGACCTGTCGGCGGCGGCGGCGCGCCGGGCCGCCCGGGCGCATCCGCGAGCCGCGGTGGCCACGGCGGACCTGTGGCAGCCGCTGCCGCTCGCCGACGGCTGCGCGGACGCGCTGCTGACCGTCTTCGCGCCGCGGAACGCGCCGGAGATGCGGCGGGTGCTGCGGGCGGGCGGCGTCGCGATCGTCGTGACACCGCGCGAGCGGCACCTCGGCGAGATCCGCCCGGTGTTCGGGATGCTCGGCATCGACGCGGGCAAGGCGGAGCGGCTCGACGAGCAGCTGCAGGGCTTCGAGCGGGTCGCGCGCGAGGAGCTGGACTACGCGGTCGCGATGACACCGGACGAGCTGCGGGCCGAAGTGCTGATGGGGCCGAGCGCGCACCACGTGGACGCCGCGGCGGTCGACGCCCTGCTGGCGGGCCGCGAGGAGACGACGACGGTGACGGTCGCGGTGACCGTGTCGGTGTACCGCGCGGGCTAGGCGGAGCGGCGCGGGGGCGCTGGTCGTCTCACGACCCGCACCTCCTCACGTCGGTGGATCTCCTCGGAAGAGACGCCCGCGAGCATGCTGGTCGAGTAGCCCCGCAGGGGCGCATCGAGACCCACCGTCATCAGCAAGGCCGGTCTGCAGGCTCGTCCTTCTGACGCGAGTGGGTCTCGATACGCGCGCTGCGCGCACTACTCGACCAGCAAGAGAGGCGACACAAGCCGGTCGAGCACCCCGCAGGGCGGCCGTTCATGCTGGTCGAGGAGCCGCCTCCGGCGGCCCTCGCATGCTGGTCGAGTAGCCGCCTTCGGCGGCGTATCGAGACCCACCATCACCGAGAGATCCGGGAGCGAGCCTCCTCCACACTCGTCGATCCGACGGTGTTGTCCCCGATCAGCCCATGGTTCCGTCTCCGGTGTCGGTGGATCCTGCTTCAATACGCGTATGTCAGAAGATGAGAATGCAGCGGCACTCGCGGAGGCGCGCGACTGCTTCGACGACTCCGCCGCCGCCGAGCGCGCCGCGTCCCCGACGCGCCTGAGGGCCGCGGAACGGATGCACCGCGGCTACCGAATCGCGCTCAGCGTCCCGGAGGCGTTCGCCCGCGGAGCGTCCCGCAGCGAGACCCGCGACCTCGTCGAGCGCTCCATCCGAGCCGACCTGGCGACCACGATCGGCGTCTCCGAGCGGGAGGTCTCCCGCCGCCTCGAGACCGCGCAGACGCTGATGGAGCACCTGCCCCTCACGCGCGCGCTGCTGCGCGACGGTCGGATCCTGTGGGATGCGGGCGAAGCCATCTGCAGGACGGCCAGCAGTCTCCCGGAGGCCTCCCGCGAGGCACTCGACGAACGCGCCGCTGACGCCGCCCTCACGATGACGACGACGCAGCTGCGCCGAGCGCTCGGCCGCTGGCGAGAGGAGCTGCACGAGCAGCCCCTCGCCGAGCGCCACGCCCGCGCCAAGGAGGACCGCGCCGTCTGGGTCACACCGGACGTCGACGGGATGGCCACGCTGTGCGTCCACGCTCCCGCGCCCGCCGTCTCCGGCGCCTACGACCGACTCCGCCGCATCGCCCGCATCCTCCGCGACGAAGGCGACCCGCGCACACTCCAGCAGCTCAGCGCCGACGCCGCGGTCGATCTGCTCTGCGACGGCGACATCGCCGGAACGACGCCGAACGACGAGCATCGGCCCGACCCGACCTTCGTCCCCGGCGTCCGCGCCGAGGTGCGGCTGACGCTCGCGGCGTCCACGGCCGTGGGCCTCGACGACGCACCCGCGGACCTCGACGGCTACGGCCCCGTCCCCGCCGACGTCGCCCGCGAGCTGATTCGTACTGCAGCGTCCTTCGCCCGGGTCCTCACCGATCCGCACACCGGCGCCGTCGTCTCCGTCGGCCGCACCCAGCGCCTCCCGCCCGCACGGATGCGCCTGCACCTGCAGCTTCGCGATCAGACCTGCCGCTTCCCCGGCTGCACCCGCACGGCCTCAACGGCCGAGGCGGACCACACCATCGAGTGGCGCAACGGCGGAGAGACCTCGCTCGAGAACCTCGTCATGCTCTGCACCTCGCACCACCACGTGCGGCACGGCGAGCAGTGGAGCTACGACCGAGTCGATGACCAGGGGACGCTCGAGTGGACGAGCCCGACCGGTCAGCGGATCAGCAACCGGCCACCGCCATTGCCCGGCCGGCCGCCCGAACGGCCGCCGGGGCCCCGCTTCGACACTGTTCCCGCACCGTTCTGACGGTGGGTGGATCTCGATACGCCCGCTCCGCGGGCTACTCGATCAGCATGCAGCGCCTGCATGGCGCATCAGCGTGCAGCGCCTGCAGCGCGCGTCAGCACGCGCCCGCACATGCTGGTCGAGTAGCGCGCAGCGCGTATCGAGACCGGGCCCCGGCAGACCGCGGATCTCGATACGCCCGCGAGGCGGGCTACTCGATCAGCAGTGGGCGCGGGACGTCCCGCTCGATCCGCCGCGGGTCAGTAGCTCTCGCGGTGGCGCTCCTGGTCGACGACGGCGGCGCGGTCCGAGAGGGCGCGCAGGCCCGCGAGGGGCTGGGCCATCCGGTGGTTGCCGCGGAGGACGGGCTCGGTGCGGTCGAGGAAGGCCCAGTAGCCGGCGGTGACCGGGCAGGCGTTCTCGCCCAGGCGCACCTTCGGGTTGAAGCGGCAACCGCCGCAGTAGTCGGACATCTTGTTGATGTAGGCGCCGCCGGAGGAGTACGGCTTGGTCGCGACGATCCCGCCGTCCGCGTGCTGGGACATGCCGATCACGTTCGCGGGCATCACCCACTCCGTGCCGTCGACGAAGACGTCGACGAACCAGTCGTTCAGCTCGGCCGGGTCCCAGCCGCGCTGCAGGCCCCAGTTGCCCAGCACCATCAGCCGCTGGATGTGGTGCGCCCAGCCGTGGCGGCGCACGTCGTCGAGGGTCTCGTGCAGGCAGTTCGCCTCGATGCCGGCCGGATCGAGGTCGAGCAGCTGCTGCGGCAGCGGGGCCTTCGCGCCGAGCGCGTTGCTGCGCTCGCGGTAGTCCGGACCGAGGTGCCAGTAGAGGTGCCAGACGTAGTCGCGCCAGCCGAGGATCTGCCGGACGAAGCCCTCGACGCTCGCGAGCGGGGCGCCGCCGGAGGCGTGCTCGGCCGCGGCGGCGTCGATCACGGCGCGCGGATCGAGCAGGCCGAGGTTGAGCGGTGCGCTCAGCAGCGAGTGCGCCATCGTCCAGTCGCCGGAGAGCATCGCGTCCTCGTAGGTGCCGAAGTCGCCGAGCCGCGACGAGACGAAGTCGGCGAGCGCCGCCTCCGCCTCCGCAGGCGTCGCCGCGAACCGGCGCGGGCCGTCCTCGCCGACGAGCCGGATCGCGCCCTCGCGCTCCCAGCGGGCGAGATCGGCGCGAACCTCCTCGTCGATGTCGTCCTCCTCCGGCCACCACGGATCGGGCAGGCCTAGCCGCGAGGCGCCCTTGGGCGGCGGGTTGCGGTTGTCGTGGTCGTAGTTCCAGCGGCCGCCCTCCGGCTGGTCGCCGCGCATCAGCACGCCGGTGCGCTCGCGGCTCCAGCGGTAGAAGTCCTCGAGGAGGAGGCGCTTGCCGGACTTCGCGAGCGCCCACTCGCGGAAGTCCTCCTCCTCCGTGACGAAGCCGCGGCTGGGCAGGACGCTCATGCCCAGCCGGCGGGCGAGGCGGCGGCCGCCCCGGGTCGGCGGGTCGATCACCTCGAGGTCGTCGCGGCCCGCGAGCCCCTCGGCGAAGGTCTCGGCGCGGACGTACTCGACGCGGTCGCCGAGCTCGCGGCCGCGGTGGCGCAGGGCCGAGAGCAGCAGCTGCGCCTTCGCGCGGTGCATCGGCCGGCGCCCGAAGGCCGAGCGGGCCTCGACGAGCAGCATCGGGCCGCCGTCGTCGAACAGGGGGCCGAGCTGGCCGATGACGCTCCAGCGGGTGCGTGCAGTCCGTGCAGTCATGCTCGGAGGCTAGGCGGCGGCGGACGGGTCACGACAGGAGTTGCGCTCGGGGCAGGGAACGGCGAAGTGACCGGGACGCCGACGTTCCGCGGACGTGCGCCGGATGTCAAGGTGCGCGGATGTGCAGCCGCGACGGCTTGCACCGGCGGACCGGGTGCAGGATCGTCGACTGCATCCACCCGACGCGATGAGGCGAGGAGCCCCGCCATGGCACACGACGACGAGTTCGAGACCACCACGACCACCGAGAGCGGCGGCACGACCGAGGAGACGACCCGACGCGGCCGCCACCTCGCGGACGGCGACGCGGACGGCCACGGCACCGACGGACACAGCACCGACACCTCGGCCGAGGGCGAGTACACCGAGACCGACGGCGTCTCGCACACCGACGGCGAGCAGGAGGGCAGCTACGTCGACACCTCCTCGCACGAGGAGTCGAGCACCGAGAAGGGCAGCTACGTCGACACCGAGGGCTCCGGTCCCGACTCCACCGGCGAGGGCGAGTACACCGACCGCGACGAGTAGTCCGCGGGTGCGGGCCGGCCGTCAGCGCTGGGCGGCCGCCCGCTCCGCCGCGATGAACGCGGCGATCGCGTCGGCGCCCGGATGGTCGTCGGCGCTGATCGTCACCACCGCGTCGCCCGCGAAGACGAGCAGCTGGCCGTAGGCGCCGTGCAGGCGCCAGCTCGCGCCGGGGCCGTCCCAGCCGGCGAGGGCGTAGCGCCGGTAGCCCGGGCCGGTGCCCGCGGCGACCCACTCGGAGTGCATCAGGTCGCTCCACTCGGGCGCGAGGATCCGCTCGTTCCGCCAGACGCCGCGATCGCGGATCAGCCGGCCGATCCGGGCGGTCTCCTCCGTGCGGAGCGCCAGTCCGCTGCCGGCGACGATGCGGCCGTTCGGGCAGCGCTCCCACTCCGCGCCCTCGATCCCGAGCGGCCGCAGCAGGCGGCGGTCGACGTACACGCCCACGTCGCCGACCCGCGTCTCCAGGAGCCGCATCGCGGTGTAGCTGCTGGCGTTGGAGTACTGGAAGACGGGCCCGGCGGAGGGCCGGCGGAGGAACTCGACGGCGAGGTCGGGCCAGTCCGTCATCAGGGTCGGCGACCACGGCAGGTCGATGCCGCTCGTCATGCTGAGCAGCCGGCGCAGCGTGAGGTCGGCGACTCCCTCACCCAGGTCGGTCGAGACGTCCGCGGCCAGCGGTCCCAGCGGCTCGTCGAGGGAGATCAGGCCCTCGTCGACCGCGAGGCCCGCGGCCAGCACGCAGACGCCCTTGGCGACGGAGTGCACGTCCTCGCGGACGTCCGGCGTCCAGCGGTGCTCGGCCGTGTCGTCGCCGATCAGCACGTGCAGGCCGTGTGCACCGAAGCCGACGGCGTCGATGTGCTCGACGAGGCGGTCGCGGAAGATCTGGGCTGCGGTCACCGGGACAGTCTGCCCGGCGCGGGCGCTTCCTAAGATCGTGTGCATGGACGAGGACAGCGCACGGGGCACCTGGCGGCGCGAGCCGAGCACCGTCGTCGTCGCGGACACCGGTGCACCGACGCGCATCGCCGAGCCGTTCGCGATCGCGGCCGGCAGCGTCCGGCTCGAGGCGCCGCACGAGTTCGCGCCGCACCGGCACGCGCTGCACGAGCTGGTCTGGGTCCGCGGCGGCACCATGACCGTCCGGCTCGAGCACCGGATCCTGACCGTGCCGGACGGCTTCGGCGTCTGGATCCCGGCCGGGACGGAGCACGCCGGTCGGACGACCGCGCGCACCGCCCTCTGCGACGCGCTCTTCGATCCGGAGCGCTCGCCCGTGCCGATCACGGCGCCGGTCCTCGTCGAGATCACCCCGGTGCTCGCCGCGCTGCTCACCCGGCTCGCGCGGACCGACCTCGAGGCGGCGGCGCGGCTGCGGGCGGAGGCGGTGGTCTTCGACGTCATCGCGCCGTCGGCGGCGCAGTACTCCGTCACCGTGCCGCAGGGCGAGCGGCTCGCGCCCCTGGTCGCGGCCCTCCTCGACGACCCGACCGACCGGCGGACGCTCGCCGACTGGGCGGAGCACCTCGGCGTCGGCGAGCGGACCCTCTCGCGGGTCCTCCGCGCCCAGACCGGGCTGTCGTTCCTGCAGTGGCGCCAGGCGCTGCGGGCGCACCGGGCGCTCGCGCTGCTGGCGGAGGGGCGCAGCGTGCAGGACGTCTCGGAGCTGATGGGCCACACGCACCCGAGCACCTTCATCGCGGCGTTCAAGCGGGTGATGGGGACCACTCCCGGCGCCTTCGCGCAGGATCAGCGCACGGCTGCGGCATCGGCCGCGGGCTGAGGCGGGGCGTCGGACCGCGTTGGGTCTCGATACGCCCCTGCGGGGCTACTCGACCAGCATGCGGCGGGCGTCTCTTCCAGGAGATCCGCCCCTGTCCGAGCCGCCGCTTCGAGCGGCGCCGTCCCGTGCCACGCAGAGGCGGCTTGAGTGGCCGGAACGCTCTATCCGGTGTCGTCGGCAGTCGATTGCGGACGACAGGGCGGCCGCCTAGCCTGAGGAAGGTAAGCCAACCCTTACTCAGCGGATCCCCTCCCGCTTCCCTCTCCGACGCAGGAATCCGCTCCTCCCATGCCTCCCTCCCCCGAGCCCGCGCGCGCGTCCTCGCGCCTCGCCGGTACCGACCTCGTGCTCGGCTTCGGCCGGCGCACCGTCGTCGACGGCGTCTCGGTGCGGCTCGAGCCGGGGCGGGTGACCGCACTCGTCGGCCCGAACGGCTCCGGCAAGTCGACGCTGCTGCGCGCGCTGGCACGGCTGCACGCCCCGAGCGGCGGCGCCGTCGTCCTCGACGGCGACCGCCCCGCGACCGCGCTGAGCAGCCGCGACTTCGCCCGCGAGGTGACCCTCTTCGCGCAGAGCCGCACCGCCCCGCAGGGCCTCAGCGTCCGGGAGGTCGTCGCCTTCGGCCGCCACCCGCACCGCCGGGCCTTCGCCGGGCCGTCCACCCGCGACCGCGAGGCGGTGGAGCAGGCGATGGCCACCACCGGGGTGCTGTCGATGGCGGAGCGCGCGGCCGGCGAGCTCAGCGGCGGCGAGCTGCAGCGGGTCTGGCTCGCGGCCTGCCTCGCGCAGGAGACCGGCGTGGTGCTGCTCGACGAGCCGACCAACCACCTCGACCTCCGCTACCAGGTGGAGACGCTCGATCTGATCCGCGATCTCGCCGAGGTGCACGGGGCCGCGGTCGGCGTCGTCCTGCACGACCTCGACCACGCCGCGCGTGTGTCCGACCGCCTGCTGCTGCTGAGCGACGGGCGCGTCCTCGCCGAGGGCGCTCCCGTCGAGGTGCTCACCGCCGAGCACATCGAGGCGGCCTACGGCCTGCGGGTCGAGGTCGCAGTGGACGAGCGGACCGGCCGTCTGCGCATCGACCCCGTCAGCCGGCACAGCAGCCGCCTGCACGACCCGCTCCACCCGACCCCCGCCCGTTCCCGAGAGGACACCGAAGAATGACCCGAGCCCCGCTCCTCCCCTCCGCCCTGGCCGCGGCCGCCGTCGGAGTGCTCCTGCTCACCGGCTGCGGCACGACCGCCGTCGAGAGCGCCGACGCGGCCGGCACCGTCGACTCCGCCGAGTGCGCCGCCGACGACACCGCGACCGCCACCGGCGCCGTCTCGCTCACCGACAGCCTCGGCCGCACCGTCGAGCTCGACGCGCCCGCCGAGCGGATCGTCGTGCTGGAGTGGCAGCAGACCGAGGACCTGCTCACGCTCTGCGTCGCCCCGGTCGGCGCCGCCTCGACCGAGGACTACGCCACCTACGTCAGCGCCGAGACCCTGCCCGCGAGCACCGCGGACGTGGGCGAGCGCGGCGAGCCGGACCTCGACACCCTCTACGGTCTCGACCCCGACCTGATCGTGATGGAGGCGTACAGCGCCGACGACGAGCTCCTCGCCCAGCTCGAGGAGCGCGACGTGCCCGTGCTCGTCACCATCGGCGCGGACGCGAGCGGCCAGATCGACAACATGAAGGAGGTGTTCTCGCTCCTCGGTGAGGCCACCGGCCGGACCGAGCGCGCCGACGCGGTGCTCGCCGAGTTCGACCAGCACCTCGCCGACGCCAAGACCCAGGTCGCCGAGGCGGCGCTCGCGACGCCGGAGTTCGTCTTCTTCGACGGCTGGATCGAGAGCGGCAACGTCGTCATCCGCCCCTACGGGAAGGGCGCGCTGTTCACCGAGCTGGGCGAGGAGCTCGGCCTGGAGGGCGCCTGGACCGACGAGATCAACGACTCCTACGGCAGCGGCGGCGTCGACCCCTCCTACGGACTCGCGCAGACCGACATCGAGGGGCTGACCGCGGTCGGCGAGGCGAACCTGGTCTACTCCAACGACGGCACCCCCGACAGCTACGTGACCGAGCTCGCCAAGAGCCCGGTCTGGTCCGCGCTGCCCGCCGTGCAGCAGGGGCGCGCCTTCGAGTTCCCGCCCGGCGTCTGGGGCGCGGGCGGACCGAAGTCGGGCGAGCAGGCCATCGACGCCTTCGTGGACGTCATCGTCGGCGAGTGACGACGACGCCGACCGCCGCCGAGCGCCGCGCGACCGCCCCCTCCGGGCGGCGCGCGGCGCTCGGCGGCGTCGGCGTGCTCGCGGCCCTCGCCGTCGCGGTCGTGCTCATCGGGCTCTGGCACCTGACCCAGGGCACCTCGGGCATCGGCGCGGACGGGCTGCTGCGCGCCCTGCTCGGCGAGGACGTGGCGGTCGGCGGAGTCTCGGCCGGCGACGTCTTCGCCGGCTCCCGGCTGCCGCGCCTCTCCGCGGGCATCGCCGTGGGCCTCGCCCTCGGCGCGGCCGGCGCGCTGCTGCAGTCGATCTCGCGCAACGCGCTCGCCTCCCCCGACACGCTCGCGGTGACCGCGGGCGCCTACTTCGCCCTCACCGTGGTCGCCGCCTTCTCGCTGACCGTGCCGCTCTGGGCGTCCAGCGGGGTCGCCTTCCTCGGCGGGCTCGCGGCCGCAGCCATCGTGCTCGCGCTCACCGGGCGGGCCGCGGGCACCTCGAGCACCCGGCTGATCCTGGCCGGCTCGGCCATCGCGATGGCGCTGGACTCCGGCACGGCGATGCTGCTGATCCTCTTCCGGGAGAACACCACCGGGCTCTTCGCCTGGGGCAGCGGCTCGCTCGGACAGCTCAACATCGACGCGTCGGCGCGCGCCGCCCCGCTGATCGTCGTCGTCCTCGCGCTCGCGCTGCTGCTCTCGCGCCGCCTCGACGTGCTCGGCCTCGGCGAGGACGGCGCCGCCTCGCTGGGCGTCCCGGTCCGCTCGACGCGGGCGCTCGCCGTGCTCTGCGCGGTCCTGCTCACCAGCACCTCGGTGACGCTGGCCGGTCCGATCGCCTTCGTCGGCCTCGGCGCCCCCGTCCTCACCCGGCTCCTGGCCGCGCGGGTGCCGGCGCTGCGCCGCCACGTCTTCCTGGTGCCCGCGTCGGCGCTGATCGGCGCCGCGCTGATCGTGCTCGCCGACGCGCTGCTGCGCGCGATCCTCAGCCCGGAGGGAGCCACGGCCATCCCGACGGGCATCCCCACCGCGGTGCTCGGCGGGCTCGTCATCGTGGTCCTCGCGCTGCGGATGCGCGACGCCGGTGCGGCGCGGTCGGCGCGGACGGTCCGCTCGACGCTGCGGACGGCGCGGCGGTTCCGGGTCGTGCTCGCGGTCGCCGCCGTCCTGCTCGCCGTGACGATCGTGCTCGCCCTGCTCGCGGGGAGCCTGCAGCTGCGGCTCGGCGACGTCGTCCTCTGGCTGCAGAGCGCGGCACCGGATCTCGTCGCCCGCGCCCTCGACGAGCGGGCGCCGCGCATCGCCGCGGCCGTGCTCGCGGGCGGGGCGCTCGCCCTCGCCGGCACCGCCGTGCAGGGCACCGTGCGCAATCCGCTGGCCGAGCCGGGGCTGCTCGGCATCACGGCCGGCGCCGGGCTCGGCGCCGTGATCGTCGTCACCACCGGGCTGGGCGGCGGCGGCCGGCCGGTGCTGATCGCGATGGCGATCGCCGCGGGGCTCGCGACCTTCGGCGCGATCGCCCTGCTCTCCTGGCGCGGCGGGCTGCAGCCGGACCGCTTCGTGCTCGTCGGCATCGGTGCCGGCTACGCGCTGAGCGCCGTGACCGCCTTCCTGCTGCTGAGCTCCGACCCGTGGCGGACCCCGCGGATCCTCACCTGGCTCTCCGGCACGACCTACGGCCGCTCGCTCCCGGACGTGCTGCCGGTCGCGCTCGGCATCCTGGTGCTGCTGCCGGTGCTCCTCGGGCTGCGCCGCCGCCTCGACCTGCTGGCGATCGACGAGGACACGCCGCGGATCCTCGGCGTCCGGCCCGAGCGCACCCGCCTGGGCGTGCTCGCCCTCGCCGCCGTGCTCGCCTCGCTGGCCGTCGTCGCCGTCGGCACGGTCGGCTTCGTCGGACTGGTCGCGCCGCACCTGGCCCGGACGCTGGTCGGCGCGCGGCACGGGCGCATCGTCCCGGTCGCGATGCTGCTCGGCGGCCTGCTCGTCCTCGTCGCGGACACCCTCGGCCGCACCCTGATCGCGCCGTCGCAGCTGCCCGCCGGGCTGATGATCGCGCTGGTCGGCGCGCCCTACTTCGTCTGGCTGCTCCGCCGCACCCGCGACTGAGCGAGGATGCGGTAAGCGGCCCCGACGGCGAGCACTGCGAGGCCGCCCGCGATCGAGGCGGGCGGGAGGGTCGCCACGAGGAGGAGGCAGCCGGCGACGCCGACGACCGCCAGCGGGCGCGGGTAGCGGCGGTGCGGGGCCTCCTGGGTCAGCGCCGCGATGTTCGCGATCAGGTAGTAGAGCAGCACGCCGAACGAGGAGAAGCCGATCGCCGAGCGCAGGTCGGCGACGAGCACCAGGACGACGACGATCAGGCCGACGGCGATCTCGGCGCGGCGCGGGACGCTGCGGACCGGGTCGATCACGGCGAGCGCCCGCGGCAGATCGCCGTTCCGCGCCATCGCCAGGCTCGTGCGGCCGATGCCCGCGATCAGCGCGAGCAGCGCGCCGAGGCTCGCCGCCGCGGCGCCCACGCGGATCGGCACCGCGGTCCACGGCCAGGCGGCGGCCGCGTCGACGAGGGGCTGCGTCGAGGCGGCGAGCCTCTCCGGTCCGAGCGCCGCGAGCAGCCCGGCGCCGACGACGGTGTAGAGCAGGACCGCGAGCACGAGGGCGCCGAGGATCGCGCGCGGGATCGTGCGGGCGGGGTCGCGCACCTCCTCCCCCATCGTCGCGAGGCGGGCGTAGCCGGCGAAGGCGAAGAACAGCATTCCGGCCGACTGCAGCACGCCGTAGGCGTCGAAGGGCCGATCGGCGCCGGTGACGGACGCCGGTCCGGACGCCGCGGCCGCCGCCATCGCGACCACGAGCACCACGACCACGATCGAGAGCAGGATCCGCGTCGCGAGCGCCGTGCGGGTCACCCCGAGGACGTTCACCGCCACCAGCGTGACGACCGCAGCCACCGCGACCGGCCGCTCCCAGCCCGCGGGCGCGGCGTAGGCGGCGACGGTCAGCGCCATCGCGGCGCAGCTCGCTGTCTTGCCGACGACGAAGCTCCAGCCGGCCAGGAAGCCGGGCCACTCGCCGAGGCGCTCCCGGCCGTAGAGGTAGGCGCCGCCCGAGCGCGGGTACTGCGCGGCGAGCTGCGCCGTGGAGGAGGCGTTCGCCCAGGCGACGATCGCGGCCAGCGCGAGGCCGACCAGCAGCCACGGCCCGGCCGCCGCGGCGGCGGGGCCGAAGGCCGAGAAGAGCCCGGCGCCGATCATCGAGCCGAGCCCGATGACGACGGCGTCGCGGAAGCCCAGGCGGCGGGCGAGGGAGGCGTCGGCTGTCACCGGACCGTCTTAGCGCACGCGGGGAACGCGCGGGTTAACCTGGGCGTCCGCGCCGAGACCGGGAGGCTCCCATCCGCATCCTCATCGTCGACGACGAGATCAACCTGCTGGGCGCGCTCGAGGCGGGGCTGCAGGGCGAGGGCTTCGCGGTCGACACCGCGACGAACGGCACCGACGCGCTCTGGCTCGCGCGGGAGGCGGAGTACGCGGCGATCGTGCTCGACCTGATGCTCCCCGACATCAGCGGCTTCCGCGTCTGCGAGCGGCTGCGCGCGGCCGAGGACTGGACGCCGATCCTGATGCTCACCGCGAAGGACGGGGACCTCGACCAGGTCGAGGCGCTCGACACCGGCGCGGACGACTACCTGACCAAGCCGTTCTCCTTCCCCGTGCTGGTCGCGCGGCTGCGGGCGCTGATCCGCCGCGGCGCCGCCGAGCGACCCACCGTGCTGATCGTCGGCGACCTCGTGCTCGATCCGGCCGCGCGCCGGGTGGAGCGGGGCGGGGTCCCGATCCCGCTCACGGCCCGCGAGTTCAGCGTGCTGGAGTACCTCGTCTCGCGGGCGGGCGACGTCGTCTCCAAGCGCGACGTGCTCGGCGCGGTCTGGGACTTCGACTTCGACGGCGATCCCAACATCGTCGAGGTCTACATCCGGACGCTCCGCAACAAGATCGACCGGCCGTTCGGGCGCGAGACGATCCGCACTCAGCGCGGCGCGGGCTACACGGTGCTGCCGTGACGGGCGGGACGACGCGGCGGCGCTCCCTGCGCTCCCGGATCACGCTCGCGGCCGCCGCCGTCGTCGCCCTCGCCGCGGTGCTCGGCGCGGCCGGCTTCCTGCTGGTGCTCTCCTCCGTGCTCGCGGGCAGTGCCGCGACGGCCGCCGAGACCGAGGCGGAGCGGGTCGCGACGCTGGTCGAGCGCGGCGGTGCCGACGCGGTGCGGGCCTCGGAGGGCGTGGTCCAGCTGGTCGTCGACGGGCGCGTGGCCGCCGCGGGCGAGGACGCCGACGACCTGCCGGCGCTCGCGACCGAGGAGCGCGACGAGCCGTTCACGACGACGCCCGCGGACGAGGATCCGCTGGTCGTCGCGACCCAGGAGCTCGACGACGGCGCGATCCTGGTCGTCGGCGTGCCCGACGAGGGCCGTGCGGAGGCGCTCGCGACGACCGCGGGTCTGCTGGCCGTCGCCGTCCCGCTGCTGATCGCCTTCGTCGCGATCGTCTGCTGGATCGTCGTCGGCCGCGCCCTGCGGCCGGTGGACCGGATGCGCGCGGAGGCGGACGCGGTGACCGCCGCGGCCCTCGATCGCCGCGTCGCGGAGCCCGGCTCCGGCGACGAGATCGACCGGCTCGCGCAGACCCTGAACCGGATGCTCGGCCGCCTCGAGGACGCCCAGGAGCGGCAGCGCCGGTTCGTCTCGGACGCCTCGCACGAGCTGCGCTCGCCGGTCGCGGCCCTGCGGCAGAGCGCGGAGGTCGCGCTCGCGCACCCCGACCGGCTCGACGCGGGCCGGCTGGCGACGACCGTCGCCGAGGAGTCGGTGCGGATGGGCGGCCTGATCGAGGGCCTGCTGTTGCTGGCGCGCGCCGACGAGGCGCGGCTGGCGGTGCTCGCGGCCCCGGTCGACCTCGACGACCTGGCGCTGCGCGAGGTGCGGCGGCTGCGCGACTCCGGGATCGCCGTGGACGCCTCGGGCGTCTCGCCGGTGCAGGCGGTGGCGGACGAGGCGCTGCTCGGGCGGGCGCTGCGGAACCTCGTCGACAACGCGGTGCGGCACCGGGCCGCGCGGCTGGCGATCGCGACCCGCGGGGAGGGCGACTCCGCGGTGCTGGTCGTCGACGACGACGGGCCGGGGATCCCGGCAGCCGACCGCGAGCGGGTGCTGGAGCGCTTCGTGCGGCTGGACGAGGGGCGCGCCCGCGACGCCGGCGGCTCGGGTCTCGGGCTCGCGATCGTCGCCGAGATCGCGGCGGCGCACGGCGGGAGCGTCGCGATCGAGGAGTCGCCGTGGGGCGGCGCGCGAGTGACGCTGCGGGTGCCGCTGCGCTGACCGGCGCCGGGCCCGATCCGCTTCAGGCTGGCTTCAGCGGCGCCGCGGGACAGTGGCCGCGGCGTCGAGGAACGGCGCCGGAGACGGAGCGGATCATGAAGAAGAAGACCGGGATCATCGTCGGAGTCGCGGGCGCGATCGTGCTCGTCGGAGCCGGCACGGGCATCGCCTTCGCCGCGACCGACGGCTTCGAGCGCTCGGACGCGCTGACGGGCGCCGACCTCGACCGCGCCAGTGAGGTCGCGATCGCCGAGATCGGCGGCGGGACCGTCACCTCGGCCGAGCGCGACGACGACGGCACGCCGGGCTACGAGCTCGAGCTGCGCGGCGACGACGGCCTCGAGTACGACGTGCGGCTCGACGACTCCTTCGGCGTGCTGGTCGTCGACCCGGACGACGACGCGGTGCGCGGCACCGGCAGCACGGACGATGGCACAGGCGACGGCACGACCGGCACCTCCGAGGACAGCACCACCGGCGTCACCGGCGCCGTCGACCCCGACGACCTCGTCGGCGAGGAGCTGACCCGCGCGAGCGAGGCCGCGATCGCCGCGATCGGCGGCGGCACGGTCACCGAGGCCGAGCGCAGCGACGACGCCGACCACGCGTTCGACGTCGAGGTCACCCGCGCCGACGGCACGGACGTGGACGTCGACCTCGACGCGTCCTACGCGGTCGTCCGCACGGAGGAGTAGGACGCGGGAGCGGAGGGGCTCAGCCCTTCCCCGGGCCGTTCCCGTTGCCGGGGTTCTGCCCGCTCTCCGGGCTGCGGCCGTCGCCGTTCCCGCCGCCGTTCCCGCCGGAGTTCCCCGGTCCCTCGATCGGCTCCTCGACGGGCGCCTGCGTCGCGGGCGCCTGCACGGCGGGCGCACCGGCGGCCGGCGTCGTCGCGGCAGGCGCCGGCGACTCCTCCTCCGGAGGCTCGGTCGGCTCCACCGGCTCGGTCTCCTCGGGCGTCGGCGACGGCTCCTCCTCGGGAGTCTCGACCGGGGCCGGCGTCTCCTCCTCCGGGGTCTCCTCGGCGGGCGGCTCCTCCTCGACGGGAGTGGTCTCCTCCGGCTCGGGCTCGGTCGACTCCTCAGGCGTCGGCACGGCGGCGATCAGCGCGGCGAGGTCGGCGCGCACGAGGTCGGCCTGCGCCCGGATCGACGTGGCCCGGTCCTCCCGGACGTTCCCGCCGGCGATCGCCGCGTCGAGCGTCGCCTGCAGCGCGTCGAGCTCGCTGAGCGCTCCGTCCCAGTCGTCGGCCGACGCCTTCTCGGCGACCGCCACGACCGCGTCGTCGAGGGCCTGCGCGGTGCCGTCGTCGATCGACGGATCCGCGGCGGAGCAGCCCGACAGCACGAGGACGGCGGCGAGCGCCGCACCCCCGGCCGGCAGTCGAAGGCCCCGCCGGCTCACGCCCCGTCGACCCGGCCCCCTCACGAGCGGATGCTCTCGCGCAGCTGACGGAGGTGCTCGCCGAGCTCTCCGTCGACGGCGGGCAGCGGCGACTGCGGACCGTCGAACAGCACGATCACGAGGCCGACCGCCACGGCGACCAGCGCGAGGACCACGACGATCAGCCACGGGCTCGGCCCGCTGCGGCGCCGGGCGACGGCGGCGGGCGGGGTGACCGGCGCGCTCGGCGCGACCCGCGTGGTCGTCGCGGTCGCGGGAGCGGCGCCGGGCAGCAGCTCGGTCGCCCCCACGGGCAGCACCGACGTCGCGTCCAGCAGCTCGGTCGCGGCCGCGGTCGGAGCGAAGCGCTCGGTCGCAGGCATCCGCTCGGTCGGCGGCGGTCCGGCGGGCTCCCGGACCGGCACGTCGGGGACGACGATCGCCGTCGGCGGTCCGTCGCGGCGCGGATCGATCAGCGCGCGCGCCGACTCCGCGACCTCGATCGCCGTGGGCCGCTCGGCCGGCTCGCGCCGCGTCATCGCGTTCAGCAGCGCCGACCAGCCGCCGCCGAGCGAGTCCGACACCTCCGGGTCGCGCAGCAGGCGCGCGAGGGTGACCTCGATCGCCGACCCGGTGAAGGGGCGGCGCCCGGTCAGCGATTCGAGCAGCACCAGGCCGAGGGAGTAGACGTCGCTCGCCGAGGTCAGCACGTCGCCGTGCGCCTGCTCGGGGCTGAGATAGGCGGCGGTGCCGATCAGCGTGCCCGGCGAGGTGATCCGGGTGGCGTCGATCAGGTAGGCGATGCCGAAGTCGGCGAGCTTGGGCCGGAACTCGCGGCTCGTCAGCGGGCTCGGCACGAGCAGCACGTTGGAGGGCTTCACGTCGCGGTGCACCACTCCGGCTGCGTGCACCGTGTGCAGGGCCTCGCCGAGGTCGGCGGCCATCGACGCGACGTCGTTCGGCAGGACGGGCCCGCTGGCCAGCCGCTCCGCGAGACTCGGCCCCTCGGCGAGCTCCATCACCATGTAGGCCTGGCCGCCGGTGTCGTCACCGCCGTCGTCGGCGTCGTAGAGGGTCACCAGCGCGGGGTGGTTGAGGGCCGCGAGCAGCCGGATCTCGGACGACTTGCGCTGGAGGTCCTGCGCGTCGTCGATGCCCGGCGCGAACATCTTCAGCGCCACCGAGCGGCCGAGGATCCCGTCGCGGGCCCGGTAGACGGTGGCCATCCCGCCCCGGCCGATCAGCTCCTCGATCGTGTAGCGACCGCCGATCGTCGTGCCGACGACGCGGTTCTCGCCCGTTCGGTGGGATGACACGGTTCCTCCTCGGGCGGATGCTGCGGCAACGCCGCGCCCCCCGGTGCGACCGTCTCCCCAGGGTAGTACGTCCGTCTTCCGAGCCGCAGGGCTCGACGGGGGGCTCGCGAGCTGTCAAGCGGGTGCTCGGCCGAGGAGCCGCGCGTAGCGTGGCTGGTCCCGACGAAAGGCAGAGGCACATGGACGAGCACGAGCAGGGATCGACGATCGGCGCGACGGACGGTGCGGCTCCGGCCACGCGGACCAGCAGCGAGCAGGTCGAGAAGGACCGCGCCGAGTCCCCCGGCAGCGAGCGCGAGACCGAGGTCCGCCAGGACCAGGACCCGACCACCAGCCGGACGGAGGTCTCCGGCTCGGCCGAGGTCATCTCCGTGCCCGGCACCGGCGGCGCGGACGACGTCGGCACCGTCGAGGTCGACCCCGACGAGGTCAGCCTGAACGGCAAGCCGTTCCCGGGCCACGCCGGAACGAAATGATCCGGCCCGCCCCGGGAACCCTGCCCATCAGCCGGCTCCGCCGGCGGGCGGGCCACGCCGGAACGAAATGATTCGGCCCACCCCGGGAACCCCGCCCATCAGCCGGCTCCACCGGCGGGCGGGCCACGCCGGAACGAAATGATCCGGCCCGCCCCGGGAACCCCGCCCATCAGCCGGCTCCGCCGGCGGGCGGGCCACGCCGGAACGAAGTGAAGCGGCCCGCCCCCGGGTGACCACGTCGTCGCCCGGGGTCCGCCTCAGGGCCTTCCGAGGTTGCGAGCCGCTCGTGCGTACGCGTCGAGATCAGCACGGCGACCGACCGCCACCGCCTGCACCCGCGTCGCTCGGTCTTCGTTCGGCAGGAGCCGATAGACAAGTCTGAACCGTGGCCGCAGTTCACGCGGATCGAGGTCGAAGTAGATCTTGCGGCAGTCGCTCAGGTCGGCTGTGAACTTCCGCTCCTCGAGCGGGAGACCCACGAGATCGCCGGAAGCCACCAGTGCAAGCAGGCCGATGACGCGGACCGCGAGAGGATGCGGAGAAGCAGTGCCGCCGCCTTCACGGGCGATGAGATCGGCGAGGTCGTCGCCGAAGCCGGGCTTCAGAGCGTCGAGCTTCAGTCTCACGATTCGTCGAGGACCACGCCGAATCGAGCGGCGACGTCCGAGAGCGGCTCGCTCTCCATGTCCCAGCGCTCCCGCACGAGTGCCGCGATCTCCTCGTCGTCCAGGCGGGAGAGGAGCTGGTCGACCACGGCGATCGGCACGATCGCCGCTTCCGCTCGCCGATGCGACCCGAACACGAGGATCTCGGCGTTGGCGTCCTCGCGGAAGCGGCCTACGGCGCGGCCGAGTTCGTCGCGCGCCTCGCGGAAAGACAGTACAGGCACGGCACGGGACGTCGGCAGGCTGCGGGAAGTCATGGTCTTAGCGTACAGATGCGTACGCAAATGCGTGCGCATTCGCATTTCACCCGACGCGGTGTGCTTCACGCGCAATTCCCGTCGAGCGTCGCTGATGGACAGCTCGCCGACTAGAACACGGCGACCGCGATCGAGGGCCTCCTTCGAGGGGAAATGGTCGGCGAGCTGCTGGCCCTTCTCGATCTCGGCCATGATCTCGTCGGTCCAAGCCGACAGATCTGGCTCAGTACGGATGTCCGATGCGAGGACAGGCAACGACAGGCGCGCGAAACACATCTGGCGAGGGTATTCGTGACGGTGACCGACCGTGCGGGCGGAGCGCTGCCTGGCGCACGATGCGACGACTGTCCCTGATCGCCGGCAGGAAGCCCCTACGCGACCGGGTCGAGCAGGCCCGGGTCGTGGCGATCGACCGTCCGGGCGTTGTTGACGCGGCGGTCGACCGCGTAGGCCGTGATCGTCGACGCGACGGCGACCGACGCGCGGTCGAGGGTCGCGAGCATCTCCTCGCTCGAGGCGAGCGGGTCGGGGCTCAGCCAGGCGTCGCGGACGTCGGGCGTGAGGAAGACGGGCATCCGGTCGTGCACCTCGCCGGAGGCGTCCCGCGCCTCGCGGGTGATGATCGTGAAGGAGACCCGCCACTCGTCGCCCTCCTTGCGCGCCGCGTACAGGCCGGCCGCCGCGAGGATCGGCTCCTCGCCGTGCAGGAACCACGGCTGCTTGCCGTCGGCGCGCGCCTCCCACTCGTAGTAGCCGCGCATCGGCACGATGGCGCGCTGCTTGGCGAAGGCCCCGCGGAACAGCCCGTTCGAGGCGACCGTCTCGAGCCGCGCGTTGATCGGCGACGGCCCCTTCCCCTTCGCCCAGGACGGCCGGAACCCCCAGGAGGCCAGCTCGATCTCGCGCTCCAGCGACTCCTCGTGCCGGTGCTCGCGCACGATCGGCGCCGCGTCGGTCGGGGCGACGCTGAAGTCGGGCGCCCAGTCGGCCGCCCGGCCGCCCGCCGCCACGAACTCCGCGATCAGGGCGTCGGTCTCGGAATCCATTGCGAAGCGTCCGCACATGCGGGCGACACTACGCCGGACCGCCGACAGCGGCGAGGACGGGATCGCGCCGGCCTCGGCGGATCGTCGCGACCGCGAGCCCCGCGACCATCACCGCGCCGCCGATCAGCACGCCGACCGACGGCACCTCGCCCAGCAGCACCCACGCCGACAGCACGCCGACCACCGGCACCAGCAGCGTGAACGGCACGACCGACGCGGCGGGGTAGCGGGCGAGCAGCGAGTTCCAGATGCCGTAGCCGATGAGCGACGCGAACACCGCCGTGTACAGGGTGCTGAGGACCGCCGCGAGCGAGAGCCCCTGGATCGCCTCGGCGATCGCAGGCCCGCCGTCGACGAGCAGCGAGAGCAGCAGCGCCGGGATCGGCACGACCAGCGCCGACCAGACCACCAGCGAGAGCCCCGAGGCGCCCTTCGCGCGCCGGGTCAGCACGTTGCCGATCGCCCAGGAGAGCGCGCCGCCGAGGCAGACCACGAACGGCAGCCAGGGCGCGACTGCCCCGTGCGAGAGGGCGACGATCACGAGCCCCGCGACGCCGACCACCAGGCCGATGCTCTGCCGCCGCGTCGGCCGCTCCTTCAGCAGCACCGCGGCGATCAGCACCGTCAGCACGATCTGCGCCTGCACCACCAGCGACGCGAGCCCCGCGGGCATCCCCAGCGCCAGCGCCAGGTAGAGCAGCGCGAACTGCCCGAGGCTCATGAAGGCGCCGATGGTCGCGACCGTCCGCAGCGGCGCCTGCGGCCGCGGCACGAGGAACACGGCCGGCACCGCGACCACCGTGAACCGCATCGCCAGGAACAGCAGCGGCGGCACGTCCGCGAGCCCCACGTCGATCACGACGAAGTTCAGCCCCCAGAGCAGCACGACGAGGAGGGCGAGGAGGCTGTGCCGGCGGGTCATCGCCGGTCGCCGACGACGCGGCTCTTCGCCGACCAGAAGCGCATCAGCGCGCCGGCCGCGATCGAGCCGGCCGCGCCGGCCGCGAGGTCGCCCAGCGTGTCCTCGTAGCCGACGAAGATCGACGGGTCGACGAAGCGGTGCCCGGCCCACTCGCCCCACTCCCAGACCACGCCCATCGACAGGCCGAAGCAGGCGCAGAGCACGATCGCCGGGGCGAGCGGACCGCGGTCGCCGGCGACCGTCGGAACCACGCCGGCGCGCGCGGCGACGATGTAGGCGACGGCCGCGACCAGCCCGTTCAGCACGAAGTGCACGACGAGGTCCCACGACGCCCAGGCCTGGTAGAGCCCGAGCACGCTGCTCCAGGACGCGACCAGCAGAGCGAGTCCGAAGGTGGCGTCCAGCGCCGGGCGGATCCCGAGGAACCGCGGCAGCACCAGCCCGATCGCGGCGAGGGCGAGCACGGCGACGTCGACGAGGTCCCAGCCGATCATCGCGGCGACGATGCTCACGGCGCCGAGGGCGCGGACCGCGTCGGCGAACCACTCGCCCCGGGTGCGCGGCGGCTCCATGAACGTCGAGATCAGGACGGGCTCGTTCTCGGGGCGGGCTCTCACGGCGGGTCGGGTCACGGCTTCGTGAAGCGGAGGACGGCCTGGACCGCCTCGTGGTCCGAGCCCGGCGCCGTGCCGTAGCGGGTCGCGTTGATCGCCGCCGAGACGACCTCGAAGGCCCCGGCGCTGACCGTGAGCCAGTCGATCTGGCGGCCGGCCTTCGGCGGGCGGTAGTTGGAGTAGGTGCCCCAGTGCGGGGTGAGGTGCGTGCCGGCGACGACCCAGGAGTCCGCGAGCCCGCCCTCGTCCAGCAGCGCCCGGTACGGCTCCGTGCCGACGTCGGTGTTGGTGTCGCCCATCACGATCGCGGGCCGGCCGAGGTCGGTGATCCGCTCGGCGACCAGCTCGGCCGAGCGCAGTCGCGAGCGCCGCGAGAGGTGGTCGAAGTGCGTCGCGACGACGGTGAACTCGCGGTTCGTCGCGTGGTCGGTCAGCTCGGCGATCACCGCGGTGCGCGGGATCCGGTTGCCCCAGCTGCGCGAGCCGGCGACGTCCGGAGTCGCGGACAGCGCGATCTGCGACCAGTCGCGCACCGCGAAGCGGCTCCGGTCGACGAAGAGCATCACCCGCTCACCGCCGCGGTCGGCGTCGCGGCCGAAGCCCATGCCCTCGAACGAGGCGCCGAGCGACTCGTGCACCCACTGCGCCTGGTCGGGCAGCGCCTCCTGCACCGCGAGGATCGACGGGCTCTCCTCCTGCAGCAGCCGGCGCACCAGCGGCTTGCGGCGCTCCCACTGGTCGACCGCGCGGGCGGTCAGCCGGGGCATGCGGCGGCGGATGTTGTACGTCATGACGTGGAGCTCGGGCGCCGGGATCGGACCGATCAGGGGGGACGGGTCGGTCATGCCTCCACCCTACGGCGGCGATCGGAGCTGCCAGGGAGGCTTGCGGAGTCGCTCCCGCGCACCCCTACTCTTCGAGGATGACCCTCTCGCCCGCTCTCGCGGCCCTCTCCGACGCCTCGTTCGTCTCGCTCACGACCTTCCGGAAGACGGGCGTCGGAGTGTCGACGCCGGTGTGGATCGCCCGGGACGGCGCGGACCTGATCGTCACCACGCCCCGCAAGAGCGGCAAGGTCAAGCGCCTGCGCAACGACCCGCGGGTGACCCTCGTCCCCTGCGACCGCCGCGGCCGCGTCGCCGACGGCGCGACCGTCCTCGAGGCGGAGGCGCACATCGTCTCCGACACCGACACCGTCGAGCGCCTCGGCCGCGTCTTCCTCCGCAAGTACCGCCTCGAGTACCGCGCCTTCATGGTGATCGAGCGGATCGTCTCCCGCGGCGACCGCACCCGCGTGATGCTCCGCATCGCCGACCGCTGAGCCCCGGAAGGGGTGGCGCTGGTAAAGTAGAGGGGCTCACGAGGGAGGTCGGCATGGCGCACGCACTCGGGGCGGTCACGCCCGATCACGCTGAGGTCGATCAGCACCTGATGTTCGCCGAAGCGGCTCTTTCGCTGGCAGGACACGAGGTCACGGATCCCGCACTACTCGCGATCATCGAGCGTGCCGCGCGCCATGAGCTGACAGGGGACGAGGCCGTCGCCGCGATTCGGCGACACATTCAGGGCTGATGCCCCTCGGTTCCACCTTCCGTACCTGGGATGACTACTTCATTCCGGGTACGACTGTTCTGCGCAACAAGTTCACAGGACCGGGCAAGCCCTACGGCGAGACGGATCCGGTGAAGCTGCGTGCGATGGAGGAGGCGATCACTGCTGTCCGCATTCGAGAACTGCACGAGAACCCCGTCAAGGGTCGGTTCGACTACGCGCACATGAAGGCGATCCATCGTGCGATCTTCCACGACGTGTACGCGTGGGCGGGCCAGGAGCGGGTCGCTCCGGTCGGCGCGCGCATGACGAAGGACGGGCACGCCTACTACCCTGCCGGCCCGGCCCTCTCCGAAGCGGCTGATGCCGAGTACGCGAAGCTCGCTCGCAAGGATCATCTCCGCGGTCTCGGACTGGAGGAGTTCATCGATGAGCTCGCCGAGAGCTGGGGCGAGCTGAACGTGATCCACTTCGCGAGGGAGGGCAACACCCGCACACAGTTCGTGTTCTTCTCACAGCTCGCCGAACAGGCGGGCTACCAGATTGATGCAGCACTCTTCGCGCCCGGAGCGCCACTGCGCGACGCCTTCGTGGAGGCGAGGTTCCACAGCCAGGACACCGGCAGCAACGAGGACCTCGCAGCCGTCCTCCGGCAGGCCGTCGCACCCCTTCCGGGTGGTGCCGACGCAGGATCGAAGTGATCGCCGGCATTTCGCCAACAAGCTGTTGGCGAAATGCCGTGGGGACGCGGGAGCGGCCCTCCATGCTGGTCGAGCAGCCCCGCAGGGACGCATCCATGCGGATCGAGCAGCCCCGCAGGGGCGTATCGAGACCTACGTCCTCAGCAGGGCGGGTCTGCAGACTCTGGTGCTGACGGTGGTGGATCTCGATACGCCCGCTCCGCGGGCTACTCGATCAACATGGATGTCCCGCCTACACCCCGGCCGGCGGTGGGGGATAGGGCTTCGGCCGCGGGGCGCCGCGGCACTACGGTGGGGCGTCGCCCGCCGGTGCCCATCGCGCCTCCCGCGCACGCCGGCGCACGCAGAAGGAGCACGTATGAGCATCGGAGCAGGGATCTTCCTCCTCGTCGTCGGCGCGGTCCTCGCGTTCGCCGTGGACGTCCAGGTGTCGGGAGTCGACCTCAAGCTGGTCGGCTACATCCTGATGGCCGCCGGAGCCGTGGGCCTCATCCTCGGCCTCGTCCTGATGACCCGCCGCCGCCAGGCCGTCTCGACCACCCGCTCGGCGGTCGACCCCGCCAGCGGCGAGCAGGTCACCCGCCGCACCAGCGAGGGCAACGGCCCCGTCGTCTGACCTCGGAGAACGACGAGAGGGGCGTCACCGGCATCACCGGTGGCGCCCCTCTTCTCGTCGCCGAGCGTGCCGCGGCGACTACTCGTCGTCCGGCTCGCCGCCCGAGACGGTGTCCGTGTCGCCGCCGCCGCTGGAGGTGTCGGTGCCGGTGCCGTCGGGGAGGTCCTCGGTCTTCTCGGTCTTCTCGTCCTCGGTGCCGTTGCTGCTGTCGCTGCTCATCGCCGCTCTCCCTTCGCCCGGCGCTCTGCCGGAACGCCCACTCTCCTCCGCGCCGCACGGACCGCGCCAGGGGGTGGCGGCGGGCGGCCCGGGGAGGCCACGATGCCCACGCCCCCGCACAATCCCCAGCGGCGCACCCCGCGCCTCCGGTTGACTGGGGTCGCTCCGCCGACCGACGGCGGCACTCTGGAGGAGACATGGCGAACCACCGATTCGAGCTGCGGTCCGGACGCGGGATGGGCGTCTCGGCCGCCGGCGACCCGATCGCGGACCGGCTGGTCGTGTTCTGCCACCCCACTCCCGGCGCGGGCGGCTTCGACCCCGACCCGCTGGTCACCGGCCCGTGGGGCCTGCACCTGCTGATCCTCGACCGCCCCGGCTACGGCGCCTCCGATCCCGTCGACGCGCAGCACGGCCGCGTCCAGGACCGCGCCGACGACCTCGCGGAGTACCTCCGCCGCTCCGAGCGCACCGCCCGCGACGTCGACGGCGCCCGCTTCGGCAGCGTCGGCGTGGTCGGCTGGGGCTCCGGAGGCGCCTTCGCGCTCTCGCTCGCCGCACGGCACCCGGACCTGGTCGACCGCATCGCGATCGTCGGCACCCCCGCTCCCCCGCAGGCCGGGGCGCTCGTGCACCCGACGACGGCGTGGGAGCGGCGGCAGACCCTGCCCGGCGAGGACGTCGCGGGGATCGCCGCGACGCTCCCCGCCGACGTGCCCGGCCTGGACTCGCTCGGCGTCGACCCCGGCGACCCGGTCCTCGAGAGCAACGGCGGGCTGCGCAACCGGCTCGAGCGGATGCTCGGCGAGGGCTGGCGCCAGGGCCCCGGCGGCGCCGCGACCGACCTGGTCGCGCTCCGCGACGGCTCCTGGGCGGACGAGCTCGACCGGGTCACGGCCGAGGTCCTGATCGTGAACGGCGACGCTGACCCGGTCGCCGGCTCGGAGGACGCGCGCTGGTTCCGCTCCCGGCTCGCCGACGCGCGCTCCGCGACCGTCGACGGCACCGGGCGGCTGGCGCTGGTGCGCGAGTGGCGCCGGATCCTCGACCACGTCGCTCCGCTCGAGCGCGGGGCGCAGGGACGATGAGCCGCCGCGTGCTCCGGCGACGCGCTTCCGCCCGCGCCGGGGCGGCCCGCCTCGGCGCCGGCCCGCTCGCGCTCGTCGGCGCGATGGCGGTCTCCGGCGTGATCCACCTCGCGCGCCCCGCCGTCTTCGAGCGCGCCGTCCCGCGGGCGATGCCCGGCTCGGTCCGCGGCTGGGTGCTCGTCTCGGGCGTCGCTGAGCTCGCCTGCGCCGCGACGACCCTCTGGCCGCCGACCCGCGCCGCCGGCGGTCTCGCCTCCGCCGCCCTGATGGCCGGGGTCTTCCCCGCCAACGTGCAGATGGCCCTCGACGCCCGCCGCCCGCGGACCCGGGCGATCACGCTGCTGCGCCTGCCGCTGCAGATCCCGCTGGTGCTCTGGGGGCTGCAGGCCGCCCGCTCGACCCCGCGCTGAGAGCGGCCGCCGAGGCCGACGCAACCCCGAGCGGCGCTCGCGATCGCGCTGCTACCGTCCAGGCATGAGCGACCAGAAGGCGGATGATCGCCGAGACCAGCTGACCAGCGCACCGAAGGCGACGGAGGCCGACGCGGCCCCGCGCATCGACGTGACGACCACCCCCGCGGGCGACACCCGCATCGACATCCGCGACGACGCCGCCGTGCGCCCCGGCCGGGTCGACGCCGACGGGAACGAGCTCGACGAGGACGAGGACGGCGCCGATGTCTGAGCTCCGCCGCGCCGCGATCGTCTACAACCCCGTCAAGGTCGACCTCGAGGCCGTGAAGGCCGCCGTCGCGCGCGCCCAGGAGGCCGCCGGCTGGGACGAGACCCTCTGGTTCGAGACCTCCGTCGAGGACCCGGGAGCCGGCCAGACCAGGGAGGCGCTCGAGCAGGGCGTCGACATGGTGATCGCGGCCGGCGGCGACGGCACCGTGCGCGTGGTGGCCGAGGCGCTGCAGGACTCGAAGGCGTCGCTCGCGCTGCTGCCCTCCGGCACCGGCAACCTGCTCGCCCGCAATCTGAACCTCACGCTCGACGACGTCGACAACGCGCTGACCGTCGCCTTCTCGGGTGAGGACCGCGCCATCGACATCGGCGTGATCGACATCGAGACCTCGAAGGGCCGCGACCGGCGCTCCTACGTCGTGATGGCCGGTCTCGGGATCGACGCGAAGATGCTCGCGAACACCGACGACGACCTGAAGAAGCGGGCCGGCTGGCTCGCCTACGTCGACGCGCTGCGGAAGGCCCTGCTGGACAAGAACCAGCTCGAGTTCCGCTACTCCCTGAACGGTGCGAAGACGCGCAAGGTGCGCGCGCACACGATCATCGTGGGCAACTGCGGCGCCCTGCCGGCGAACATCCTGCTGCTGCCGGACGCCGCGGTCGACGACGGCGAGTTCGACATCGTGCTGCTGCGCCCGGAGGGCTTCTTCGGCTGGGTTCAGATCATCTTCAAGGTGGTCTGGGAGAACGGCGTGCTGCGCCGCAGCGGCGTGGTCGGCACGAAGCTGATGGGCCTCACGAAGGAGGTCTCGGCGCTGCGCTACGTGAAGGGCCACGAGCTCGTGGTGCGCCTGGAGAAGCCGCAGGAGATCGAGCTGGACGGCGACCCGTTCGGGACGACGTCGGCGTTCCGCACCTGGATCGAGCCCGGCGGACTGACCGTCCGGGTCCCCGCCGCGTAGCGCGGTCGTCCCGGACGAGCGCGGACCCGCCGCCTGATCGGCAGGCGGCGGGCACCGGCGAGCGACTGCGGCGCGGGTTCGGGTCCCGCACCCCATGCGCTTGCATGGACACGGCGACCCTAGTGCGCATTCCGTCGTCGAAGCAATGGATTCCGCACCTCTGCGCTCCTTTTCGCCGCAGAACAGGCGATTCTGCTCAGTGGAGTCGACCGGACGCAACCGATTCCGCACTCCACGCCCGATCCGGCCGCCGCCCGGCAGACCCCGTCTCCTGGGCGACCGCGCGGCCGTCAAGCGGGAGAACCGCGCCCCGTCCCTCCACTACGGTTCCCCCCATGGGCTTCTTCGACCGCACCGTCCCCCCGGCCGCCTCCCCGGCCGCCTCCCCGGCCACTCCCCCCGCCGAGCGGCGGCCGACGGTGTGGACCGACGGACTCGGGCGCTTCGCCCTGCGCTGCCTCCAGGTGCTCGTCGTCCTGGCGCTCGCGGCGGTCCTCGTCCTCGCGATGACCCAGCTGACGCTGGTGCTGATCCCCGTGCTGATCGCGATCATCCTCGCATCCGCGATCCACCCCGTCCTGGCCTGGATGCGCCGCAAGGGCGTGCCGTCGATCCTCGCCACCTGGATCGCCCTGATCGGACTGCTCGCGATCCTCGGCGCCATCGGCTGGCTGATCACCGTCGCCGTCCGCGACCAGTGGGACGAGCTGGTCAGCAGCGCCTCCGACGGCATCGCCTCGCTGCAGGACTACGTGCAGCACCTGCCGTTCCAGATCGACGAGCAGCAGATCGAGGACGCCCGCCAGAGCGTCGTCGACTTCCTCACCTCCAGCTCCTTCGGCTCCGGCGCCCTGGCCGGCGCTGCGGCCGCGGCGAACTTCGTCACCGGCCTGGTGCTGATGATCGTCGTCCTCTTCTTCTTCATGAAGGACGGCCCGAAGATCTGGGAGTTCCTGCTCCGCCCCTTCACCGGCTCGAGCTACGACCGCGCCAAGCGCGTCGGCGGCAAGACCGTCGACGTCCTCGGCGGCTACATCCGCGGCACGGCGACCGTCGCCGCGGTCGACGCGATCGGCATCGGCGTCGCCCTCGCGATCCTGCAGGTGCCGCTGGCCCTCCCGCTCGCCGTGATCGTCTTCCTCACCGCCTTCATCCCGATCGTCGGAGCGACCGCCGCCGGCATCCTCGCCGCGCTCGTCGCCCTCGTCGCGAACGGCCCGCTGGCCGCGCTGATCGTGATCATCGTCGTCATCGCCGTCAACCAGCTCGAGGGCAACTTCCTCCAGCCGGTCGTGATGGCCCGCTCGCTCAAGCTGCACCCGCTGATCGTGCTGATCGCGCTGACCATCGGCACCGTGCTCGCCGGCATCGTCGGCGCCGTCCTCGCCGTGCCGATCGCCGCGGTCGCCTGGGGCATCGTCTCGGTCTGGAACGGCCCCGACCGCCCGGCCGAGCCGGCCCGGCAGAAGCGCGACGAGTCCGTCTGACCCGAGCCGGTCGCCGACCACGACGTGATCGTCGGCCGCGCCGCTAGGGCGTGCGCCCGATGATCCCGTCGCGCAGGGCCTGCCGGCGCAGCGCGATCTTGGTGCTCACGCCCACGCCCTCGGCGCGGTACTTCGCCCGGGCGTTCCGCAGCGAACTGCGCGCCGCGTCCTGGGTGATCCCGAGCTCGGTCGCGACCTGCTTGAGCGAGAGCCCCTCGACGAAGAGCCCGACGATCCGGCGCTCGCGGGCCGTCAGCGGGCCCGTGCCGCCGCCGCCCAGCAGCGCCCGGGTCTGCGGGGTGAGGAAGCACTCCCCGCGCGCCGCGGTGCGGATCGCCTCGAGGATCACCTCCGTCCGCTCGCTCTTCACCAGGTAGCCGCGCGCTCCGGCCTCCAGCGCCCCCGCGACGATCTCCGCCTGCGAATGGGTGCTGATGATGACCGGGGCCGCGCCGGCGGCGGTGATCGTGCGGATCTTCATCGCGAGGTCGAGGTCGTCGCCGAGGTCGATGTCCAGCAGCACGACGTCGGTGGGGAAGCGCGGATGCGCCAGCAGACCGGTCCAGCTCGAAGCCGTCGCGACGACGCGGATCTCGGCCCCGGAGCGGTTGATCCACTCGGTGAGCGCGCTGAGCAGGATCGGGTGGTCGTCGAGGATCGCGAGGGCGATCCCGGGCTGCTCGCCGGTCGCCGTCCCGGCGTCCGCGCTCACGCCGACCGCCCCGGCGGGCGGTGGTCCAGCTCGATCGTCGTGCCCGTGCCCTCGGGAGACGCCCGGTGCGCGCCGATCTCGCCGAGGATCCCCCAGACCGCCGGATCGACGTCCCGCGGCCGCAGGCCCGGCGCGCGCAGGACGATCCGCACCGGCACCGCCGTGTCCTCGCGCTGCGCGAGCACCAGCTCGAGGGCGGGCCGGCCCGCGGCGGCCTGCGCGGTGAGCAGCCAGAGGACGGAGAGCAGGCGCGAGCGGTCCGGCGGCGCCAGAGCCGCGGCGATCCCCCGCGGGTCGCGGACGAGGACCGCCCCGGAGAGCAGCGCGGACTCCTCCACGGCGATCACGAGCCAGGTGCGGTCGTGGCTGCGCGCCAGCACCTCGCGGAGCCGGTCGCCGAGCACCCGGGCCCGCTCGCCGAGGTCGGCGTCGGGCGCGGCGCCCCGGGCGACGACCTCCTCGAGCAGCTCCGCGATCTCCGCGTCGACCCGCGCGAGCTCCACGGCCGCGAGACTGCCCGGACCGGTGCCCGGCCCGTCGACCACGCTGTCGGCCAGGGTGCGGTCGAGCCCGCGGTGCACGTGGCGGTCGAGCGCGGTGAGCAGCGAGGCGTAGACCGCCACGGGGGTCGTGGCCAGCAGCACGTTGCCGACCGCGATGCTCGACCCCTCGCCGGAGATCAGCGCGTGGGCGAGCAGCCCGAGCAGGCTCAGCCCGACGAGGACGATGATCGCCGCGGTGCTCCGCGACGGCGGCTGGAAGCCGAGCAGCGCGATCACCGTCGCGCCGACCCCGATGCAGACCGTGGGGTAATAGAGCGGCGCCGGCGCCGGCAGCGCGTAGTCGGCGAACTCCAGCACCATCGCCACCGCGTCGACGGCGAGCACCCCCGCGAAGACCGGCCGGGGCAGCTCGCCGTGCCGGGTCACCACGACGACGATCCCCACCGCGAGCGCGGCGAGCACCAGCGCCCAGGACAGTCCGGACAGCCCGGTCGCCGACCGGTCGTTCAGCGCCCAGAGGAAGGACGCCAGCCCGCGGACCACCAGTGCCACGGTGATCGCGAGGAAGCCGGCGCTGAGGTAGCTCGCGGTCAGGCGATGGGTGCGGGTGATCCGCTGGCGGACCGAGTCGAGCGTCCTCGGCCCCTCGCCGGCCGCGCGGACCAGCTCGACGAGCGTGCCCTCTCCGGCGCGGTGGGAGCGGTGGGAGCGGTCGGCGCGGTCGGCGCGGTCGGCGCGGTCGGCGCGGTCGGATCCGGCGGAGCGGTCGGCGCGGTCGCCGGCCGCGATCGGCGCGGTCATCGCGGCACGCTCAGCAGGACGGTGGTGCCCGCGCCGACCGCGGAGAAGACGCGCACCGAGCCGCCGACGGCCTCGATCCGCCCGACGACCGACTGCGCGAGGCCGAGCCGCGACGCGGGGACGGCCGCGGGGTCGAAGCCGCGCCCGGCGTCCGCGACGGTCACGCGGACCGAGTCCGCCCCCTCGTCGAGCGTGACGTGGGCCGTCGTCGCGCCGGAGTGCCGCCGCACGTTCTCGAGGCACTCCCCCGCCGCGCGCGCGAGGGCGTCGAGCGCCGCGCCGGGCAGGGGCGGCGCGTCGGGCGCGGCCGTGCCGGAGTGCCAGCGCACCTGCACGCCCAGCGCCTCCGCGCGGCGGCCGACCTCGGCGAGCACCGAGGGCGCGCTGCCCGCGTCCTCGGCCGGCGCCGGGCTCCCCTCCGCGGAGTCGGCGGGAGCGGGATCGGCACGGTCGAGCCGGCGCAGCAGCGCGAGGTCCGCCGCCGCCTGCGAGCGCAGCGTCGCGACGGGGACGCCCTCGCCGCGGTGGGCGAGCAGCGTGAGGGTGGCGAGGATGGTGTCGTGCATCAGGCGCGCCTCGCGGCGGCGCTGCGCCTCGCTCTCGCTCGAGCGGCGCTCGGCGGCGTGCGCCGTGCGCAGGCGGGTGGTGCCGGCGTGGGCGCGCTCGACGCTCGAGGCGAGCCAGCGGGCGCCGATGACGGCGACGACCCAGCAGACGACGACCGAGAGTCCGACGAACAGCGCCCGTCCCGAGCCGGTCGTCGCCGCCATCCCGAGGGCCAGCGCCGGGACGCCGCCGAGGACGGCCGCCCAGCCGAGCCGCGCCGACGAGCCGATCGCGAGCAGCGGTGCCGGCAGCGCCATCGAGGCGAGCATGGTCACGCAGCTGAGCACGGTGCGGTCGCCGTCGGGGACGCCCGGGCCGAGGAACGCCGCGAGCGCGACGACGCCGAGCACCAGGCCGGCGATCACGGCCCGCGCGCCGCTCGGGCCGGCCCGGCGCGAGGAGAGCTGGATCGCGGCGCTGATCACGAGGAGGAGGGCGCTCGGCAGCACGGCGGGCAGCTCGGTCGGCACGAGCATCACCAGGTGGAGCGCGGACGCGCCCGCGAACACTCCCCCGGCCCGGCGCGCGCAGGCGACGCCGACCTCGCCCTGCTCGCGGCGGACCTCGAGCGCATCCGCGTCGGCGGCCTCGGCGCTCGGGAGCCCGGCAGTCGTGAGCAGCATCGACACCTCGCCGTGAGGGGTGCGCGAGCCGCACCCGGAGTTGCATCGTGCCACAGGCGCGGGCCGCGCGAGGAGCCGGTCTGGGCCCGACGGTCGCGCTCGGGCGCTCCTCTCCCGTAGAGTGGAGACATCTCCTGGGCGATCGCCCGAATTCCACGGCTGAGAAGTCGCACGACGACGAAGAGACTCAGCCCCTGATAGAGACCGCAACGATCGAGTGCATCGCCCTCGATCCGCCGGTTCGAACGCCCGCCTCACCCGCGGGTACCGCCCTTCACAGGACGCCGCGGAAGCCGCGCCGTTCCTCGTTCGACCCCCGCTTCTCCGACACTCTCGGTGAGCGGGACGTTCTCCCCCGCGCAGTCGCACTCCCCACGAGGAGCCGCGCTCTCCGCCCCCAGACGACCCGGATCGACCGGCCGACGCGTGTTTCACCCGCGGCGGACGAGCGGACCGGGTACCGCACAGCTGTGCGAAATCTAACGACGGCCGCTCACGCGGGCGTCACCATCACGTAAGGAAAAGAAATGCCTACTGGCACCGTTAAGTGGTTCAACTCCGAAAAGGGCTTCGGCTTCATCGCTCCCGACGACGGAGGCGCCGACGTGTTCGCGCACTTCTCCGCCATCGCCAAGGAGGGCTACCGCGAGCTCGTCGAGAACCAGCACGTCGAGTACGACGTCGAGCAGGGCCGCAAGGGCCCGCAGGCCGCGAACATCCGCGGCGTCGGCGAGTAATCACCGACTCCAGCGTCACACGGCCTCCGGGTCGCAACGACCTCTGAACGCCCCGTCCACCGCGATCCTCGGATCCGCTGGACGGGGCGTTCGCCGTTCCCGGTCCGACCCGCCCGGAGCGCGCCGCGGCGGTATCCTCGCCAGCATGGGACGACTGATCTACGGGCCGCAGTCACTCGAGATCGACTTCGACGATCGACTGCTCGCCCACCTCAAGGTGGCGATGTTCGCGAAGATGCGGCGGAACGAGTCGTTCAGCCTCTCCTGGACCGAGCCGGAGTCGAGCGGCTACGGCCGCAGCTCCGTCTGGATCCACCCGACCACGCCGCTGCACTTCCGCTTCCACGGCGGCCGGCGCCCGGCGCTCAACCGCGCCTGGATCGACGAGCTGATCGCCCACGCCAACAGCACCGGCGAGCTCGTGCTCACCGAGGAGCCCCCGGAGCACGCCTGATACCCGGAGTACGCCTGATCCCCGGACCTCGATGCACTGATCCGCGGCCTCATGCTGATCGAGTAGCCCGCGCAGCGGGCGTATCGAGATCCACCCCCGCCGGACGACGAGCCTGCAGACCCGCCTGCTGAGGACGCCGGGTCTCGATACGCCCCTTCGGGGCTACTCGACCAGCATGCTGGCGGCCGCTCGACCGGCAAACGGGCGGCCGCTCGACCGGCAAGCAGGCGGCCGCCGCGCCCCTCATGCTGATCGAGTAGCGCCCGCAGGGCGCGTATCGAGATCCACCGGCTCCGCGGTGCTCAGACCACGCGGGGGCGGGCGGTGTGCACGAGCTCGTCGTGGGGCAGGGCGCGCAGGCGGGACGCGATCTCCTCGCGGGCGGTCGTGTCGACCGAGGCCCAGGCGTACTCCTCGGGCCAGAGCGGGGTGACGGTCACCAGCTCGACGTCGCCCGTCGCCAGCTCGAGGCGCTCGGGGAGTCCGCCGCCGCGCAGGCCCAGCAGCACGCCGACCGAGCCGCGCTCGTCCGCCCAAGCGGCCGGTGCGGCCGCGCCCGGCAGAGTGGCCGTGTCGACGCCCGTGCGGCAGCACACGCCCTGCAGTGCGGCGAGCCGCGCCGCCTCGTAGAGCACGCGGAACTGCCAGTGGTTCCAGAGGTCGGCCGCGGGAATGCCGCGCAGCGCCGAGGTCTCGAGGCACAGCTCGAGCCCGAGGCCGGTGCCGGGGCGGGCGAGGCGGTCGAAGGGATCGCTGAGGCCGTCGGTGGCCAGCACCACGGAGGGGCCGCGCTCGACGCGGAGGAAGGCGCGGTGATCGGTGGGCCAGCGGGCGCCTCCGCGGACGCCCGGGTCCTCGGTCGAGACGACGACCGTGCGGTCCAGGTCGCCGACGCTGCGCCACAGCTGGGCGCGGTCCTCGGCCACGGCCTCCGCGAGGGCCTTCCGCTCGTCCGGGGTCCAGCGGAGCTCCCGGGTGCGGTTGAACAGCAACGACATGAGACTCTCCGTCCACGCGGCGGGCCTGCCGCGTCCTCCGGAACCGTACGGGGCCCGCCAGGGGGGCTCCTCCGAGCAACCGGAGTAGTTCCTGGACGCGGGGCCCCGCGCGGGAGGGCGTCAGCCGAGCGGATCGACGCCGTTCTGCCGCCAGCGCTCGTCGGCGAGCTGGCCCGAGCCGGCCTCGCCGTCGTGCGCGCCGAGCGGCTCGGCCTCGCGCCGCGCCTCGACCGGGACGGCCCCGAGCGAGGTGCCCGCGCCCTCGGCCGTGCTGCCGGGGGCGAGCAGCCCCTCCTCGTCCTCGCGGGAGCCGACCTCGTCCTCCGGGGCGTTCTCGGTGCCGCTCTCGGCCATCGAGTCGTAGGGGTGGTCGGGGTCGGCGCTCTCCTCGGGGGTCGTGCTCTCCTCGTTGTCGGCGTCGGCCGGCTGCACGTCGTCCGGGTGCTCGACGTTCGCCGAGCCTCCGCTGGTGAATCCGGCGAACTCGGGGCTGTCGTCTGCGCTCATGGCCGCCACGGTAGCACCGGGCGGCCAGCGCCTAGGCTCGGAGGACGACCGCCTCGGCGGCGCGACGACGGGAGCGGGAATTGCGACGACTCGGCTACGAGCGGTTCGGCGGACCGGACGTGCTGTCCTGGCGGGAGGCCCCGGTGCCGATGCCCGGACGCGGCGAGGTGCTGGTGCGCACGCGCGCCGCGAGCATCAACGCGACCGACGAGAAGATCCTCTCCGGTGCCGCCCGGATCATGGCGGTCGGCCGGAAGCGCCCGTACGGCTTCGGACTCGACATCGCCGGCACGGTCGAGGCGCTCGGCCCCGGCGACCACTCCGTCTCGATCGGCGACCGCGTCGTCGGCATGACCCGCGACGGCGACGCCTTCGCCGACGCCGCGATCGTCCGCGGCCGCTCGCTGGTCCCGCTGCCCGACGCCCTCGACGACGTGCAGGGAGTGACGCTGGCGATGTCCGGCGGCACCGCGATCGGCACGGTCGACGCCCTGCGGGTCCGGGCCGGCGAGCAGATCCTGGTGGGCGGCGGCTCCGGCGCGATCGGGAACCTCGTCGTGCAGCTGCTGCTCCGCGCGGGCTGCACCGTCGCGGCGACCGGCTCGGCCGCGTCCGCCGACACCCTGCGTGCGCTCGGCGCCGAGCCGCACGACTACCGCCTGCTCGACCTCGGTGTGCTCGGCGGCCGCTTCGACGCGGTGCTCGACGTCTCCGGGCACCTGCCGGCGAGGGACGCCGCGCTCCTCCTCGCCGACGGCGGCCGCTACGCCACCCTCGTGCCGAGCGGCCCGGACCTCGGCGCCCAGGCGGCGAGCCGCGTCCGGCGCGGCCGCCCGAAGGTGAGCAACCTGATCGTCACGGCGAGCGCCGAGCGCATCGGCCGGGCCGTCTCGCTCGCCGTCTCCGGCGAGCTCGTCCCCGCGGCCGGCGCCGTGCATCCGCTCGAGGACGTCATCACCGTGCTCTCGCGGCGGGCGCAGGGCACCGACCGCACGATCGGCAAGATCGTCTTCACCGCCGACGACGCGGCTCCGCTGAGCTGATCGGACCCGAGCCGACCGGCTCGGCGGACTCGCGCTTCTCCTCGCGCGGCGCCACGCCGAGGGAGAGGGTCGCCGCGAAGCCGACGGCGAGGAAGCCCGCCGCGGCGAAGGCGGCGAAGCGCGTGCCGTCCGACAGCGCCTCCCCGGCCGCGCGGGCGACGTCCGCCGTGCCCGGGTCGGCCGCGAGTCCGGCGATGGCCGCTCCCGAGGAGTCGACGACGGCGTCCACCGTGCTGCTGACCTGCGCGGCCGGCAGCCCCTGCTCCTCCAGCGACGAGGTGAGGACACCCGCGGTCGAGGTGTAGAGGATCGTGCCGAGCACCGCGATGCCCAGGGCCGAGCCGATCTGCCGGGCGGTCGACTGGGTGCCGGAGCCCTGGCCGCTGAGCTCGACGGGCACGTCGCGGAGGACCACTCCGGTCAGCTGCGCGGTGGCGAGGCCGACGCCGAAGCCGTAGACGGCGAGGAAGGGCACGAGCGCCCACCACGGCGTCGTGTCGGAGACGACGGCGCCGATGCCGACCACGCCCACGATCTCGGCCGCGAGCCCGACCCGGACGATCACCACGGCGGAGACGCGGTTGCCGAACGCGCCTGCGAAGCCGGAGGCGACGAACGAGCCGAGCGCGAGGGCGATCAGCACGAGACCGGTCTGCACGGCGGTGTAGCCGAGCACGTTCTGCAGCCAGATCGGCAGGGCGAGGATGATGCCGAACTCGCCGAGCGAGACGATCATCGCGGCGATGCTGCCGTTGCGGAACGAGGCCAGCCGGAACAGCCGGAGCGAGAGCATCGCCGAGCGGCCGGCGCGCTCGCGGGCCCGGCCCCAGAGCACGAACGCGATCGTGGCGAGGACCGCGACGACGAAGGCGACCGGCACCGGCGAGGGCAGCCACCAGCCCAGGCTCCGGCCCTCGATCAGGCCGAAGACCAGGCCGGCGGAGGCGACGACCGAGAGCAGCGCGCCGACCAGGTCGACGCGGCCCGCGTCCGGCTGCTTCGACTCGTCGACGAAGAGCAGCGCGCCGACGACGATGACGATCCCGAGCGGGATGTTGATCCCGAAGGCCCAGCGCCAGGAGAAGTCGGTGGTGAGCCAGCCGCCGAGCAGCGGGCCGACGGCGGTCATCCCGCCGATGGTCGAGCCCCAGACGGCGAACGCGATCGCGCGCTCCTTGCCGCGGAATGTCGCGTTGATCAGCGAGAGCGTCGACGGCAGCACCATCGCGCCACCCACGCCCTGCACCACCCGCGAGAGGATCAGCAGGTCGCCGGTGGCCGCGAGCGAGGCGGCGACGGACGAGAGCGCGAACAGCGCGATGCCGACGACGAGCATCCGGCGCCGGCCCCAGCGGTCGGCGAGGGTGCCGAAGGCGAGCAGGAGCGCGGCGAAGACGAGGGTGTACGACTCCTGCACCCACTGCACCTGGGTCGAGGTGATGCCGAGGTCGGCGACGATCGACGGGATCGCCACGTTCACGATCGTCGAGTCGACGATGATCGTCGCCACGCCGAGGCTGATCACGATCAGTCCGATCCAGCGGCGCCGAGCTGCTGCGAGAGCCATGATGCCGTCCTCCTCCGCCCAGGATCCGGTCCGGAGCTCCATTAGTAAGCCAGCTGACTATATGCCTCGGCGGGCCGCTCGCGCCAGGGTGGCGCGTGGAGAGGGGTCCGGAACAGTACCGGCCCGTGCCCCGCCGGACAAGGGCGAGAACCGCTCAGGGAGCGTTCGTCAGGATGGTCGCATGCCCGCATCTCCCCGTTCCTTCCCCTATCCCCTCGGCGTCTCCCTGCGCGGCGACGCCGGCGCCAACGTCGCCGTCTACTCCGAGACCGCGGACAGCGTCGAGGTCTGCCTCTTCGACTCCTCCGGAGCCGAGACCCGCGTCACCCTCTCCGAGCGCACCGGTCACGTCTTCCACGGCATCGTCCCCGAGATGACGGTCGGCACCCGCTACGGTCTGCGCGTCGACGGCCCCTGGGACCCCGCCAACGGCCTCCGCCACAACGCCGCCAAGCTCCTGCTCGACCCGCACGCCACCGCGATCGAGGGCGGCTACGAGTGGAGCGAGGACGTCTTCGGCCAGTTCTACGAGGACGCCGACACCCGCAACGACGCCGACGACGCGGCCGCCGTGCCGCGCTGCGTCGTGACCGACCCCGACTCCTTCGACTGGACCGGCGACGAGGCCCCGCGCATCCCGCTGGACGAGACGGTCGTCTACGAGGTGCACGTCAAGGGCTTCACGCAGCTGCACCCCGACGTGCCCGAGAACGTCCGCGGCACCTACCGCGGTCTCGCGCACCCCGCGTCGATCAAGCACTTCACCGACCTCGGCGTGACCTCGGTCGAGCTGCTGCCGGTGCACCAGTTCGTGCAGGACTCGCACCTGGTCGAGAAGGGCCTGCGCAACTACTGGGGCTACAACTCGCTCGGCTTCTTCGCGCCGCACAACGAGTACTCGCACGCCGGCGACGACGGCTCGCAGGTCGACGAGTTCAAGGCCATGGTCAAGGCGTTCCACGAGGCGGGCCTCGAGGTCATCCTCGACGTGGTCTACAACCACACCGCCGAGGGCAACGACAAGGGACCGACGCTGTCCTTCAAGGGCATCGACAACGGCTCCTACTACCGCCTCGTCGAGGACGACCGCGCCAACTACTTCGACACCACCGGCACCGGCAACAGTCTCAACGTCGCGCACCCCGCGGCACTGGGTCTGATCATGGACTCGCTGCGCTACTGGGTGACCGAGATGCACGTCGACGGCTTCCGCTTCGACCTGGCGACCACGCTCACCCGCCAGACCGGTGAGGCCGAGGTGCACAGCGCCTTCCTCGACCTGATCGCGCAGGACCCGGTGCTCGCCCCCGTCAAGATGATCGCCGAGCCGTGGGACACCGCCGGCTACCAGGTGGGCGGCTTCCCCGCCGACTGGTCGGAGTGGAACGGGAAGTTCCGCGACGACGTGCGCGACTTCTGGCACGGCGCCGACTCGGTGCTCGGCACCACCGCGCAGCGGATCCTCGGCTCGCCGGACGTCTACGAGGCCGACAAGCGCTCCCCCGTCTCGAGCGTCAACTTCGTCACCGCGCACGACGGCTTCACCCTCGCGGACCTCACCGCCTACTCGCGCAAGCACAACGCGGCCAACGGCGAGGACAACAACGACGGCGAGAGCGACAACCGCTCCTCCAACAACGGCGCGGAGGGCGCGACCGACAACGGCGCCGTCAACGAGCGCCGCGCCCGGATGCGCCGCAACTTCCTCGCGACGCTGCTGCTCTCGGCCGGCGTGCCGATGATCCTCGGCGGCGACGAGATCGCGCGCACCCAGGGCGGCAACAACAACGCCTACTGCCAGGACGACGAGATCTCGTGGTTCGACTGGGAGAACGCGGACCTCAACCTGCTCGCCTTCACCCGCGAGCTGATCGCGCTGCGGAAGGCCGAGCCGGCCCTGCGGCCGAAGTGGTTCCGCCGGGCCCCCGGCGACGGCCCCGAGACCGTCGACATCCTGCGCTCGGACGCCGCCGGATTCGCCGACGAGGACTGGGACAACCCGGACGCCCGCTCGATCACGTTCGTCTTCCGCTCCGAGGGCAGCGCCAGCTTCGCGCTGCTGCTGAACTCGGCCGAGAACGGCGTCGAGTTCACGGTGCCGGACGCACCCGGCGCCGAGTGGCAGCTGGCCGCCTCGAGCGACCCGGAGCAGGTCGTCGAGGGCGAGGTCACCACGCTGATCGTGCGCGACGCGTCCTTCACGCTGCTGCGCTCCGCCGCCTCCTGATGACCGGGCCGGGCCGGACCTCGCGGCGCCTGCGCTTCAGCGGGCGCATCGCGGGGTTCGGCACGGCCTCCGGCACCCGGATCGTGCTCGGGCTGTGGGAGAGCACGCCGTTCGGCGCGTTCGCCGACGCCATGGTCGAGCGGGCGGACGGGCACAGGCTCCTGATCGCGCCGACGGACGAGGTCGCGGACTTCATCGGGTCGACGTACTCGTTCGACGAGGTGCGGCTCGCGCCGGTCGCCTGGCACCGCGTCGACGGCGGGATCGAGGCCACGGCCGGCCCGCTCTCGATCGCGCTGCGGCTCGGCGGGCTCACTCCGCTGGGCCGCCTGCTGCGGGTCGTGCCGCGGCCGCTCGCCGAGCACCCCGCCTGGCTGACCGCGATCTCCCCGGTCGCGTCCGTGCTGGTGCGCGGCGTGAGCACCGCCGGCTCGGCCGGCCACGGCAGGCGGGAGTACTACGGCGTCCGCGCCATCCGCTCGATCCTCGGGGTCACCGCCTCGCTCGACGGCGCGGACCTCGGCGCGCTCGGCCCGCTGTCGCCGCCGGTCCGCTTCGGCTTCTCGTCGGCACCGGCCACGCCGGCGATCGTCGACGTCACCACCACCATCACGCTGCCCCGGACGACCGGTGCGGCACGAGAGAGAGGAAGCGCCTCGTGAAGAAGGGCGACAAGATCAGCTGGAACACCTCGCAGGGCGAGACCCACGGCGAGCTGGTCGAGAAGAAGACGAAGGAGTTCCAGTTCGAGGGGCAGAAGTTCAACGCCTCGGACGACGAGCCCTACTGGATCGTGCAGAGCGACAAGACCGACGCGAAGGCCGCCCACAAGGAGTCCTCGCTCACGAAGAAGTAGCGGCGCACACTGGGGAGCATGAGCGACGACGACGACGTGCGCCGACTGGCGCTCCTGCTCCCCGGCACCGAGGAGCGGACCGCCTACGGCACCCCGGCCTTCTACGCCGGCCCGAGGATGTTCGCCCGCCTGCACCAGCGGCCGGGTGTCCTGCTCGTCTGGCGGGCCGACCTCGGCGAGCGCGAGGCGCTGCTGCAGAGCGACCCGGAGACGTACTTCACGACGAGCCACTACGACGGGCATCCGAGCGTGCTCGTGCGGCTGGAGAAGATCGGCGCGGACGAGCTCGGCGAGCTGCTGCGCGAGGCGTGGGCCGCGAGGGCGCCGCGCCGGCTGCTCGACGGCGAGGCCTGATCAGCCGCCGCGGCGCACCAGCTCGTGCACCCAGGCGAGCTTCTCGGCGATCGCGGGCGTGATGACGAAGGGGTAGAGGTCGTCCTTGCCCATCGAGCGGTTCACGCTGTTGAGGGCGAGCGAGAAGCCGTGCCAGCGGGCGAGGATCTCGGGCGTCTCCAGATCGGCGACGCGCTGCGCGCCCGTCGCCTGCACACTGCCGACCAGCGACTCCGGGAGGCGGCCCCAGGGGCCGGCGACGGTCAGGCCGACCGTCGCGGTCGTCTCCAGCGCGTCGGCGATGTGCAGGTAGTGCGCGAAGGTCTCGGCGAAGTCCTCCCACGGGTGCGTGGTCGCGTACTGCGAGATGTGGTCGCGGGCCCAGTCCTCGGTCGACGCGCCGCCGTAGTGCGCGTCGAGCGCGGCGCCGTAGTCGGCCCGCTCGTCGCCGAACAGCGCGCGGAACGCGGGCAGGAGCGGCGTGCCGTCCACGAGCAGCTGCCAGTAGTAGTGGCCGATCTCGTGCCGGAAGTGGCCGAGCATCGTCCGGTACGGCTCGCCGAGCCGCGCCTTGAGCGCCTCGCGGTGCGCGTCGTTCCCCTCGGCGAGGTCGACGGTGATCACGCCGTCGGCGTGCCCGGTCGTGACGGAGCCCTGCGCGGAGGAGAGCAGCTCGAACGAGAGCCGCCGACCGCGGTGCACCGGCAGGTCGAGGTGCCGCAGCTGGCGCAGCAGCCGCCGCTTGGCGAACTCGGCGACCGTCAGCTGGCTCAGCGTCGCCGCGTCGTACACCGGCGGCCGGGCGCTCGTCAGCGCGCAGGAGGCGCAGGCGCCGCCGGTGCCCTCCGCCGCGAGCCAGCTGCAGTCGATCGTGCCGCGGTACACGCAGAGTGCGCGCCCCTCCGCCTCGACGAGCTCGTCCGCGTCGACGTCGTACGCGAGCGCCGTGCCGCAGCGCAGGCACCGCGCGTCCTCGAACTCCACCCGCGCCTCGCAGTGCGGACAGCCGAAGACGCGCATGACGGGCGAGCTTACCCGCCTTCAGGCGGCCACGATGCTTCCGGACAGCCGAGCGGTACTGTTGTGTCATGGACGTCAAGCACGCCGCCGAGCGACTCGGGGTGACTCCGCGCCGCGTGGTGGCGCTGATCGCCGCCGGCCGGATCGATGCGACGAAGGTCGGCCGCCGGTGGGAGGTGACGGAGGTGCCCAACGCACGTTCGCGCCGTCCGCTCTCCGTCAGGTCGCGGCAGTCGCTGGCGCACGCCCTGCACGAGCGGACCCTGTCGGGTCTCGAGGGGCAGGAGCGCGCCAGGACCGCCGCGCGCATCCGCCGGCTCCGCGCGTCGCAGGACCCCGCCGGATTGCTGGCGGACTGGTGGGGTGGCGAGGTGGAGTCCGGGCTCGTCGACTTCGGCACCAATCTCGTGCAGCACGCGCTCCACGGTGATGCCGACTACGTGCGGGAGGCTCTGCACCGACCGCGACGCGAGTACCTGCGACGCCTGGAAGACCTGGCGGATACCGTGAGCTCGGAACGACGCATCATGGGACTCTCCATCGACGACCTCGCGCGAGCCTCGGAGGTGGAGGTCTCCGACGTCCGACGCCTCGAACGCGGGCTGCCGGTGTCGCGGCCCTCGACCGCGCGACGAGTGCTGGACATCCTGGGCGTCGAGCCGACCGCGCTTCCCGATCTGGTGCTGCGATGACGGAGCGACTCGACGCGTGGCTCGAAGGCAGACATGCCGGGCGGTTCACCCGGGACGCCGACGGCACGATCGGCTTCAGCTACTCCGACGACGCACCGTCGACGCCGATCTCTCTCTCGCTGCCGCGCGAGGGCACGACGACGCGCACGGCGGCGGCGAGGTTCCTCGACAACCTGCTGCCCGACCAGGAGCACACGCGACGCCGGATGGCACAGGCGTACGGGGTCTCGAGCACGGGGACGTTCGAGCTCCTGCGCACGGTCGGCGGTGACGTCGCCGGCGGCCTGGTGCTCCTCCCGGACGGCGAGGCACCGCCGACGGGACCGGCACAGCTGAACCCCGCTCTCGATGGGGACGTGGCCGATCGCATCAACAGCATCAAGCTCGATCCGGACGCCTGGGTGCCACGACAGACTCCCGCGCGCTTCTCCCTGGCGGGAACGCAGGGGAAGTTCGCCCTGGCTCGAGTGGACCGGAACTGGTACTGGTCGAACGCCGCGGTGCCGTCGACCCACATCGTCAAGCCCGCACGCTTCGAGCACCTCGGTCTCGAGGGGGCGGAAGCGGCCGCGCTGACGCTGGCTGCGGACGTCGGCCTTCCTGCTCCCCGGGCGGCTGTCCTGCACATGAAGGATCAGACGGCCTTCGTCGTGGAGCGCTTCGACCGGGTCCTCGACGACGAGAGCGTCTTCGCGCGACGGATCCACGCCGAGGATCTCGCCCAGGCGCTGGGCGTCGACGTCGCACGGAAGTACTCCGTGACGGCCGCGCAGATCGTGGAGAAGCTCCGGTCGGTCGACGCGACCGGCGGGGTGGTGCGCGCCTTCCTCCGGCAGCTGGCCTTCAACATCCTCATCGGCAACGCTGACGCACATGCCAAGAACTACTCCGTCCTCCTCCGGCCCGAGACTGTCAGCCTCGCCCCGATCTACGACGCGGTTCCGACCGGCCTGTACCCGGCGTTCGATCAGGAGCTGGCGATGCGCATCGCCGGCGCGCGGTTCCCGCAGGCGGTGACGCAGAACCACTGGCGGAAGCTCGCGAGGACCTCGGGGATCGACGAGGAGGATGTCGTCACTCTCGTGGAAGAGGTGGCGCGCGGCGTCGCGGCGAGGAACGACTCCGCGTGGACGACTCTCGACGACGATCAGGCGACGCTTCTGAAAGAGACCGTGGAGCGCAACGTCGCCGTCGCACTGGCCCGGCCCCACCCCGCGACCTAGGCCTAGGCGATGCGGATCAGCTTCTTGTTGACGAACTCCTCGAGGGCGCTGCGGCCCATCTCGCGGCCGGTGCCGGAGCGCTTGACGCCGCCGAAGGGGAGCTCGGCCGCGTCGCCGAGGACGAGGTTGATCCAGACCATGCCGGCGTCGATGCGGTCGGCCAGGCGGAGGGCCTGCTCCGAGTCGGTCGTGTAGAGGTAGGAGCCCAGGCCGTACGGGGTGTCGTTGGCGAGCGCGATCGCCTCGTCCTCGTCGTGCACGCGGTAGAGCGCGGCGACGGGGCCGAAGAACTCCTCGCGGTAGGCGTTCATCTCGGGGGTGACGTCCTCGAGGACGGCCGGCGGGAAGAAGTTGCCGGTCACCTCGCCGCTCGCGCGGACGGTCGCGCCCTGCTCGAGGGCGACGGCGAGCTGCTGCTCGAGGCGCTCGGTCGCGGCGGCGGAGGAGAGCGGGCCGAGCAGGGTCCCCTCGGCGAAGGGATCCGCGGGCCGGGCGGCGGTGAAGGCCGCGGTGAACTTCTCGGCGAAGGCGTCGTAGAGCCCGTCGATCACGATGAAGCGCTTGGCGGCGTTGCAGGACTGGCCGTTGTTGTCCAGGCGGGCGGCGACCGCGTCCTCGACGGCCTTGTCGAGGTCGTCGGTGGAGAGCAGCACGAACGGGTCGGAGCCGCCCAGCTCGAGCACGACCTTCTTGAGGTTGCGGCCGGCGATCTCGGCGACGGCCGCTCCCGCGCGCTCGGAGCCGGTGACGGAGACGCCCTGCACCCGCGGGTCGGCGATGACGGTCGCCGCCTGGTCGTTGCTCGCGTAGAGGTTGACGTAGACGCCGGCGGGGGCGCCGAGCTCCTCGGCGGCGGTGCGGAAGATGTCGGCGATCGCGGCGGCCGACTCCGGGCACTGCGGGGCGTGCTTGAGCAGGATCGTGTTGCCGTTCACCACGTTCGGGCCGGCGAAGCGGGCGACCTGGTAGTAGGGGAAGTTCCAGGGCATGATGCCCAGCAGCACGCCCAGGCCCGATCGGCGGACGAACGCGGAGCCGGTGCCGTCGGCCAGCGCGATCGGCTCGTCCTTCAGGAACTCCTCGCCGTTCTCGGCGTAGTAGCGGTAGATGTCGGCCGCGAAGCCGACCTCGCCCTGCGCCTGGTCGAGCGGCTTGCCCATCTCGCGGACGATGATCTCGGCGAGGGCGTCGGCCCGCTCGACGTGCAGGTCGGCGACCCGGGCGATGAGGGCGGCGCGGGTGGCGACCGGGACGGTGCGCGACCAGGTGGAGTACGCGTCGTGGGCCGAGGCGATCGCGTCGGCGAGCTCCGCGTCGGTGATGCCGGGGTACTCGCTCAGCGTCTCGCCCGAGGCCGGGTCGATGACGGCGTAGCTGCTGCTGCTCATGCGGGGAGTGCTCCTTCACGGTCGCGGGCCGGCGCGGTCGCGTCGGCGGTGTCGTGCTGTGTCTCGGCGTCGGCGGCGTCCTCGTCGAGGATCTCCTGCGCCAGGCGCCGGCCGACGCGGATCGCGCCGTCGACGTGCTGGTAGCCCTCGGCCGCGAGGTCACTGGAGCCGAAGCGGAGCGGCCCCACCGGCTCGAGCTGCAGCGCGCCGTAGCGGGTCAGCCCGCCGAGGTCGAAGCTCGCGGCGTACGCGCCCTGTGTCCACTCCTCCGACGCCCAGTCGCTCTCGTAGTAGACGACGGGGTCGAGCGCGGCCGGGCCGTAGTAGGCGGCGAGCGAGTCGAGGATCGCGGCCTTCCGCTCGGCCTCCGGCAGGGCCAGCACGCGGTCGGCCTTCTCATCCGAGACGAAGCCGACGAGGGTGCCGCGCTCCTCCCCCGCGTTGGAGTTGTCGTAGGCCTCGTGCACGAGGGCGTGCGGGCTGAACGCGGTGCCGGAGAGGCCGTCGGCGCGCCAGAACGGGGTCGCGTAGGTCGCGTGCACCTTGATCACGAGGCCGAGGGACTGGTGCTGGAGCGCCTGCTGACGGAGCCGGGGCAGCGGGGGGTCGAAGGTGATCCGGTTGACGAGGTTCGGCGGCACGGCGACGATCGCGCGGCGGGCCCGCACGGTGACGCCGTCGGCGCGGACGATCACGCCGTCGTCGCCGTACTCGACGGAGCGGACCGGCCGGCCGAGCAGGACGCGCTCGGCGCCCACGCGCTCGGCGAGCCGCTCCGGGACCTGCTGGAGGCCGCCGAGGACGCGCTTGTCGAGGATGAAGTCGGCGTCGACGAGGTTGCCGAAGCTGCCCGCGCTCGCCGCCATCAGCAGGGCCTGCAGCAGCGAGAAGGAGTGCGCGGGCTTGGTGAGCATGGCGTCGGCGATGAAGAGCGCGATGTTCGCGCGGGCCTCGGCGTCGTCGCTCTGCGCCTCCAGCCAGGCGCTGAAGCTGATCCGGTCGTAGTCGTGCGCCCGCGGATGCGACCACGGAGCGGACGGGTCGGTCTCGGCGACGAGGCCGTCGAGGATCCCGATCAGGCGCTCGATCTCGGCCTCGGTGCTCGCGCCGCCGGGGAAGATGTCGCCGGTGAAGCGCCGGGCTCCGCCGTCGGGGCCGATGTAGACGCTCTCGCCCTCGCGGTAGCGGGAGTAGGTGTCGAGGCCGAGCTCGTCGAGCGTCTCGAGCAGGGCGGTCTGATCCGGCGAGACCCACTGGCCGCCGAGCTCGAGCATCTGGCCGTCGACCACGCGGGTCTCGAGGCGGCCGCCGACCCGCTCGCGCGCCTCGAGGACGACGACACGGCGGCCCTGCTCCTGCAGCCGGAGGGCGGCGGTCAGGCCGGTGGCGCCGGCGCCGATCACGACCACGTCGCAGTCGAGATCGGATTCGAGGGCGGTCGCGCTGGACTCCACCACGCTGTGCATGACAACTCTTTCCGTCGGTGATCCCCGCTTTCGACGAGGGATTGCGAACAATTCTGGCACATCCGCTGCCGAGAAGGGCAGTAGGCGTCGTTCGAACGCCTCCTTCCGAGAAATACATAGGCGTGCTATATTCAAGGACGTGCTCGAACCCTCCGCTCCCGTCCGCCTCGCCTTCGCCGCCACCGCGCTCGCGCGGTACGCCGGCCGCTCCAGCGGCGCCACCGGGCTCGGCGCGCAGTCCGGCGCCGTCTGGTCGACGCTCGCCGAGCTGCGCACCGCCTCCCCGATCCGCCTCGGCGAGCTCGCCGAGCGCGTCCGGGTCACCCAGCCGACGATGACCGGCATCATCGCGCGCCTCGACGAGGCCGGCTGGATCCGCCGCGTGCACGACGAGAGCGACGGCCGCGCCTGGCTGATCGAGGGCACCGAGGCGGGAGCCGCGGCGCTCGCCGAGCACCGCCTCCGCCTCGACACCGCCCTCGCCCCGCTGTTCGACGACCTCGACGACGACGACCGCCGCGCCCTCGAGCGCGCCGCGGCCCTCGTCGAGGAGCGCGTCCTGCGCGTCGCCGGCGGCCCCGCCTCCTGACTCCCCCACCCCGCACGACCCCTCCCCCGAAAGGCCCCTCCGTGTCCACTCCCCACTCCCCCGCCGCGGGCGGCTCGATCCTCCGGCAGCCGCTCGCCGTCTGGGCCGTCGCCTTCGCCGCCGTCATCGCCTTCATGGGCATCGGCCTCGTCGACCCGATCCTCCCGGCCATCGCCGAGAGCCTCGAGGCGACGCCGACCGAGACCTCGCTGCTGTTCACCAGCTACCTCGTGATCACCGGCGTCGTGATGTTCTTCACCAGCTGGCTCTCCAGCCGCATCGGCGCGAAGAAGACGCTGATGATCGGCCTGGTGCTGATCGTGGTCTTCGCCGCGCTGGCCGGCACGGCCGGCAGCGTCGAGGGCGTCATCGGCTTCCGCGCCGGCTGGGGCTTCGGCAACGCGCTCTTCATCTCGACCGCGCTCTCGACGATCGTCGGCGCGGCCAGCGGAGGCTCCTCCGCGGCGATCGTGCTCTACGAGGCCGCGCTCGGCGTCGGCATCGCGATCGGCCCGCTGCTCGGCGGCCTGCTCGGCTCGGTCTCCTGGCGCGGACCGTTCTTCGGCACGGCCGTGCTGATGGCCGTCGGCTTCATCGCCATCGCGACGCTGCTGCGCGAGGACGGCCCGCGGCCCACCCCGACGCCGCTCTCCGCGCCGTTCAAGGCGCTGGCCGTGCCCGCGATCCGCACCCTCGCCGGTGCCGCACTGTTCTACAACATCGGCTTCTTCGTGCTGCTGGCCTACACGCCGTACCCGCTCGGGCTCGACGAGATGGGGCTCGGCTTCACCTTCTTCGGCTGGGGCCTCGGCGTCGCGATCACCTCGGTCTTCGTCGCTCCGCTGCTGACCGCGCGGCTGCCGCGCACCGTCGTGCTCCGCTCGGTGCTGGTGCTGCTCGCGCTCGACCTCGTCGCCGGCGGACTGCTGATCTCCTCGCGGGTCGGCCTGATCGTCTGCATCATCGTCGGCGGCCTGCTGCTGGGCGTCGTCAACACCGTGCTGACCGAGTGCGTGATGGAGGCGACCGACCTGCCGCGCTCCGTGGCCTCGTCCTCCTACTCGGGCGTGCGCTTCCTCGGCGGCGCGATCGCCCCGCCCGCCGCCTCAGCGCTGGCCGCGGCGATCTCGCCGGCCTTCCCGATGTACGCGGCGGCGGGCGCGGTGCTGATCGCCTCGCTGATCGTGTTCCTCGGGCGGCGGACGCTGGCGCGCGCGGACGCGCACGGCGCCGAGAGCGCCGCGGTCGAGGCTCAGTCGATCGCGGTCGGCGAGAGCCTCTGAGCGCGCGGGTCTCGATACGCCCCTCCGGGGCTACTCGACCAGCATGTGTCGGAGCGGGCGCCCGCGCTCATGTCGATCGAGTAGCCCGCGCAGCGGGCGTATCGAGATCCACCACCGTCAGGAGCACGGGTCTGCAGACCAGCCCTGCTGGGAACGGCGGGTCTCGATACGCCCCTGCGGGGCTACTCGACCAGCATGAGGCGCCTGTGCGGCGCCTTCCATGCTGATCCGCCGGGCCGCGCAGGCCCGTTCATGCTTGTCGGCCGGGCCGTGCAGGCCCGTCCATGCTGGTCGGCCGGGCCGTGCAGCCCCGTTCATGCTGATCGAGTAGCACGCGCAGCGGGCGTATCTAGATCCACCACCGTCCGGGCTCGGGCCGTCAGGGCGCGACCTCGAACATCCGGGGGCGCAGCGGCGCCGTGCGCGGGTCCGCGGCGCAGGCCGCGAGGGCGGCGGCCAGGACACCGGCGGCCGGGCGCGCCTCGCGGACGTACACGTCGACTCCCGCCGGGGTGAACGGCGTGCGGGCGAAGCGGGTCAGCGCCCAGCCCGCCTCGGCATCGGCCGCGACGAAGGACCAGCGGCTGCGGGCCAGCAGCGTCAGCGGCTCGACGCCGCGCCAACGGAAGCCGTCGGGATCCGCGGGGTCGGGGGCGTCGATCCCGACCACGTAGCGCGTCGAGCGGCGGCCTCGCCAGCTGACCACGTCGCCGACCTCGCCGCCGGGCAGGGGCGCGTAGGTGATCGCCACCCCCTCGCGCCCCCGCCAGAGCGGCAGGCTCGAGCCGCGCACGAACCAGGTGCCGGTCGCGAGCGCGGCGCGGTCGATCGCAGGAGCGTCGATCACGGCAGCGCGTGCTTCACGTTGGAGCGGGCCAGCGCGATCGCCTCGCCCGCGCCGCCGTTCATCACCATCTTCGACATCGCCAGCGCGAAGCCCTTCACCTGGGCACCGGTGACCGTCGGCGGCAGCGAGAGCGCGAGCGGATCGGTGACCACGTCCACGAGCACGGGCCCCGGGTCGGCGAGCGCCTCGCGCAGCGCGGACTCCACCTCGCGCGGGTCCTCGACCCGGATCCCCCGGATGCCGACCGCCGTCGCGACCTGCGCGTAGTCGACCATCGGCACGTCCACCGCGAAGTCCGGGAAGCCGTCGACCAGCATCTCGACCTTCACCAGCCCGAGCGTCGAGTTGTTGAAGACGACGATCGTCACCGGCAGCTTGTACGCCGCGACCGTGACCAGCTCGCCCATCAGCATCGAGAGCCCGCCGTCGCCGCTCAGCGAGACGACCTGGCGGCCGGGCTGCGCCATCTGGGCGCCCACGGCGTGCGGCAGCGCGTTCGCCATCGAGCCGTGCGAGTACGAGCCGAGCAGGCGTCGGCGCCCGTTCGGCGTGATGTAGCGCGCCTGCCAGACGTTGCCCATGCCGGTGTCGGCGGTGACGATCGCATCGTCGGCGAGCAGGGAGTCGAGCGTCGACGCGACCAGCTCGGGGTGGATCGGCCGCTTCGTGGCGACCTCGGTGTACTTGCCGACCACGCCGGTGACGAGCTTCTCGTGCTTCTTCAGCATCCGGTCGAGGAAGCGGTGGTCCTTCCGCTTCACCAGCGGGGTCAGCGCGTCCAGGGTCGTGGCGACGTCGCCGTGCACCGGGTGCGCGACGCTCACCCGGCGGCCGAGCTTGGAGGCGTCGCTGTCGACCTGCGCGATGACGACCTTCGACGCGTCCGGCAGGAACTGCTCGTAGGGGAAGTCGGTCCCGAGCAGGATCAGCAGGTCGGCGTCGTGCATGCCCGCGTGGGCGGCGCCGTAGCCGAGCAGCCCGGTCATGCCGACGTCGTAGGGGTTGTCGTACTGGATCCACTCCTTGCCGCGCAGGCTGTGCCCGATCGGCGCTCCGATCAGCTCGGCGAACGCGACGACCTCGTCGTGCGCGTCCCGCACGCCCGCGCCGGCGAAGATCGCGACCGTCTTCGCCTCGTCGATCGCCTGCGCGAGCGCGCGGACGTCGGCCGCGGCGGGCACGAGGGCCGGCCGCTCCGGAAGCACGAAGGACGGGAAGTCGCCCTCCGCCTCGAACTCGGCGACGTCGCCCGGGAGGGTCACCACGGCCACGCCTCGGAGGGCGACGGCACTGCGCATCGCCGCGTTGACGACCCGCGGGGCCTGCGCCGCCGTCGAGACCAGCTCGCGGTAGTGCGAGCACTCGACGAAGAGGCGGTCGGGGTGCGTCTCCTGGAAGTAGCCGGAGCCGATCTCGCCGCTCGGGATGTGGCTCGCGATGGCGAGCACGGGAGCACCCGAGCGGTGCGCGTCGTACAGGCCGTTGATCAGGTGCAGGTTGCCGGGGCCGCAGCTCCCGGCGCAGACCGCCAGCTTCCCGGTGATCTGCGCCTCCGCGCCGGCCGCGAAGGCGGCGGCCTCCTCGTTGCGGACGTGGATCCAGTCGATCCCGCCCTTCGCCGAGCCGCCGCTGCGGCGCACCGCGTCGACGATCGGATTGAGCGAGTCCCCGACGATCCCGTAGATCCGGGCGACCCGGGCGTCGATGAGCTGGGCGATGAGCTGGTCTGCGACGGTCTTCTGAGCCATGCCCCCATTCGACTCCACCCGGCTGGACTTCGCCTGCCCCTCGCGGGGCCTTGCCGGGCGGCGACGATCGGAGTAGCGGACCGCACCGCACAGGGGGTGCCCCGGCGGGCCCCGCCGCCCCTACCCTGGAGCCGACCCCGTCACCGCCGTCTGGAGCCTCCGATGAACCGCCGCCGTTCCGCCCTCGTCCTCGCCGCCGCCGCGGCCCTCGCCCTCGGCCTCACCGGCTGCTCGGGGATCAACAGCATGATGGGCGGCGAGACCCGGGACGACACCTCCGGCGAGATCGTCGACGGCGGCACGACCGACGTCTTCCAGCTCCGCGTCGGCGACTGCCTGAACGACGAGCTGAGCGAGACCGCGACCGAGGTCACCGACGTCCCGACCGTGCCGTGCTCCGACGCGCACAGCTACGAGGTCTTCCAGAACATCACGATGGCCGACGCGGACGAGTACCCCGGCGAGACGGCGACCACCGAGCAGGCCGACTCCGAGTGCCAGGCCGCGTTCGAGGGCTTCGTCGGCCTCAGCTACGAGGAGTCGCAGTACGACTTCAGCTACTACTACCCGACCCAGGAGAGCTGGGACGGCGGCGACCGCGTCATCAACTGCCTGATCACCGACCCCGCGGGCCCCAGCACCGGCACCCTCTCGGGCGCCGCCGCCTGACCCTCTGACCCTCCCCGCGAGATGCCACTTGTGCACGCTTTTCACGGCGTGTCGCGCTCATAAGTGGCATCTCGCGGAGGGGATCAGCGCGTGTCCGCGGGGCGGGGGAAGAGGGTGAGGAGCAGGCCAGAGGCGATCCAGACGGCGGCGATGCCGAGGACGAGCCAGCCGGCGTCGAGAGAGGACGCGGCTCCGGCGAGGGCGGCGCCGACCGCGGCGGCGGCGGCGCGCAGGCCCGCGCCGATGGTGAAGACCTGGGAGCGGACGGCCGCAGGGCTCTCCTGATCGCGCAGCAGCAGCATCGCGGCGTTCGCGGGCGCGGTGAAGACTCCGGCGACCGCGAACGCGACGAGGGCCACGACGATCCCGAGGTCGGGCGCGGCGGCGAGCAGGGCGACACCGGTCGCGGCGAAGCCCGCGCCCATCACCCAGGCCGGCGGGCGGTGCGTCCAGCGCCGGACGGCGACCGCGATCGCACCGAGCAGCCCGCCCACGGCGAACGCCGTGAGCAGCCCGGCTGCCGCGTCCGTGCTGCCCACCCGCTCGAGCGACAGCCCGATCGCCGCGACGCCGGCCGCGCCGCCGCCGATCTGGCTGATCGTCCCGGAGAGGGTCACGATCGCGATCGGCCGGTGCCGGACGAGGTGGGTGACACCGGCCGCGATCGTGCGCCGGACGCCGACGGTGGGGGTCGGCCGCGCCTCCATCCGCAGGGCGAGCGAGCCGAGGACGCCGACGAGCGCGAGGACGGCCATCGCGAGCATGGCGAAGCGGGCCGACGCGACGGCGATCACCAGCCCGGCGATCGCGGGGCCGCCGATCGAGGCGACGGTGTAGGACAGCGAGTCCTGGGCGTAGGCGCGGCGCGGGTCGGCGATCGCGCTGGTCACGAAGCTCGACATGCCGCCCATGTAGACCGGGGTCGCCAGGCCCGCGATCACCAGGAGCAGCGCGATCAGCGCCGTCGGCACGTCGCCGAGGAAGGACGCGAGCGCGAACGAGGCGGCGGTGGCCAGCGCCGCGCCGACCAGCAGCCGGCGCGGTGCGCGCACCCGGTCGAGGACGGTGCCGACGAGCGGAGCCGCGATCACGCTCGGGAACAGGGCGGCGCCGGTCAGGAGCCCGCCGAGGGCGACGTCGTCGAGGCGCTCGACGGCGAGGACGGGCAGTGCGACGACCATGCCCGCGCTCGCGAGGCGCAGCGGGATCGAGGCGGTCAGGTAGGTGGCGGCGCTCATTCGGCTCGGGAGGACATCGCCTCCCATTTTTCCACGCTCTCGAGGGCCGACTGCCCGGCCGCGGCGATCAGGGCAGCAGGATCACCTTGCCGTCGAGCGTCCGCGACTCCGCGAGCTCCATCGCCGCCACGATTCCGGTCAGCGGGAAGCGCGCGGCGATGTTGGCCGTGAGCGAGCCGTCCGCGAGCAGCGCGAGCACGCGGCCCAGGTCCTCCTCGAGCCGCGCGCGGAACCGGGCGGGACGGAGCGAGTGCCCGGACCAGAGGTCGTAGAAGACGGCGCGCTTCCCGTTCGGCGCCAGCTGGTACGCCTGCACGCGGGCGAGCTGCTTCAGGAACGGCGGCCAGATGCTGCCGGTGCTCGCGCTGACGATCGCGTAGGCGACGAGGGTGCCGCCGGGCGCGAGCAGCGACCAGGCCAGGCGGGTGGTCTCCCCGCCGATGTTGTCGAAGACGGCCTGCACGCCGCCCGGCGCGAGCTCGCGGACGCGGGCGGCGAGCTCCGGGTCGGCGTAGTCGACCGGCTCGACGCCCGCCGCGCGGAGGGCGTCGTGGTGCCGCGGCGAGGCGGCGCCGATCACCCGGATGCCCTCGAGCGAGGCGAGCCGGTGCACGAGGCCGCCGACGCCGCCGTTCGCCCCGAACAGGAGGATCGTGTGGCCGCGGGAGAGCCGGGCCGAGCGGTGCAGCATCTGCCAGGCCGTCACTCCGTTCACCACCACGGCCTCGGCGTCCTCGGGCGCGACGCCCTCGGGGACGAGGACGCAGTCGCGCACGGCGACTCGAGCGTGGCCGGTCCAGCCGCCGGTCTTGGTGAGGGCGGCGACCCGGCGGCCCTCGAGGGACACGTCGCCGCCGGGTCCGACGGCGAGCACCCGGCCGACGAGGTCGTAGCCGGGAGTGAAGGGGAACGCGGGCTGGGCGAAGTAGCGGCCGCGGCGCATGGACTGCTCGGCGAAGGAGATGCCGGTGGCCTCGACGGCGACGAGCAGCTCGCCGGCCGCAGGCGGCTCGACGGCGGCCTGCTCGAGGAGGAGTCCGGACGGCTCGACGAGCCCGGGGAGGACGACGCGGGTGGTGGTGAGCGGGAGGGCGGTGGTCATGGGGGGGCTCCTTAGGGGTGGGTGTTAGTGACTGGACAGTCACTTTGTTTGAGTCGAAGAGATCACGATGTCGATGTGGGGAGATACATGGTGATCGAGTAGCCCGCGCAGCGGGCGTATCGAGATCCGCCGGCGTCGGAGGATGATTCTGCAGACCCGCCCTGCTGACGACGGTGGGTCTCGATACGCCCCTGCGGGGCTACTCGACCAGCATGCGTCGACCAGCAGGCGTCGGCTAGCAGTGTGATGGCCAGCATGAGTCGGTCAGCACGCGTCGGCCAGCAGGGCGTCGGCCAGCAGGACGTCGGCCAGCAGGGCGTCGGCCGGCATGCGCGCGCCGGGTCAGTCGAGGTGCCGGATGCCTGCGGAGACGATGCGCGCCCACTCGGAGTCGACGCCGCCGAGGTCGGTCTGCACGATCAGGTGGCAGAGCTGGCCGTAGGCGATGAAGCGCTGCACGGCCGGGCCGTCGGCGCCGGAGACGACGCTCACCGTGCGGACGACCGTCGAGACGCCGCGGCGGACGGCCTCGCGGATCTCCGGCACCCCGCTCGCGCTCTGCGCCTGCGATTGCAGCATGATCAGGTCGCGGTCGGCGATCAGATCGATGTAGGCGCGGGTCATCGCCTCGAGCCGGTCGGCCGGGTCCGACGAGACCGAGGCCTCCCCCGCCGCGGCGAGCGTCGACGCCACCAGCTCGTAGCAGCGGTCGACCGCGGCGACGAAGACGCCGAGCTTGCCGGGGAAGAGCCGGAAGACGTAGGCCGGCGAGACCCCCGCCTCGGCCGCGACCTCGGTGATCGGGGTCGCGGAGTAGCCGGTGCGGGCGAAGACGTGCACGGCCGCGGCGGTGATCCGCTCGCGCTGAGCTTCTGCGGTGGAGCGGGGGGTCGTGGTCGTCATGTGACTGATCAAACACTTACATCAAGACAGTGTCAAGAGGTGACCGATGCGGGTCCCGGATCAGGACCGCTTCCGCCGCCCCTTCAGTGCGAGCTGCAGCGCCGCCAGGAGCAGCAGCGCGGCGAACAGCACGCCCGAGATGCGCGCGGGCAGCAGGAACGACAGCGCGACGCCGGCGAAGGAGAACCCCGTCGCGCAGAGGCCGACCACTAGCCCGGCCCGGACGTCGAGCAGCCCGCGGCGCGCGTTCGCGATCGAGCCGCTGATCGCCGTCGGGATCATCGCGGCGAGCGAGGTGCCCTTGGCGAGCAGATCGGCGAGCCCGAACGCGCCGACGAGCACGGGCACGGCGATCGCGCCGCCGCCGATCCCGAAGAGCCCCGAGGCCACTCCCATCGCGAGGCCCAGCCCGCCGAAGCCCGGCCAGACGCCCCAGCCCTCGGCGACGTCGCCGGTCTCGTTCGAGCCGAACACCGCCATCCGCACCGCCGCGGCCACCAGCAGGGCGACGAACAGCCAGCGGAGCACGCCGAGCGGCAGGCGCGCGAGCAGCCAGGAGCCGAGGACCGCGCCGATCATCGCGGCCGCGGCGATCACGGCGGCGGGGATCCAGGCGACCTGCCCGCCGAGCGCGTAGCCGAAGGCCCCCGCCACGGCCGTGGGGGCGATCGCCAGCAGCGAGGTCGCGGAGGCGCGGCGCTGGTCCATCCCGGCCCAGGCGATCAGCATCGGCACCATCACGATGCCGCCGCCGACGCCGAACGCGCCCGAGAGCACCCCGCCGATCGCGCCGATCAGCGCCAGCACGAGCATCGCCCTCGCGCGGAGGGCCTTCGGGCGGGTCGCCGGCGCGCTCGCCGCCGTCTCCGGGGCGGCCTGCGCGCTCGTCTCGTCCGTCACCCGCCCAGCCTGCCACCTGCGCCGTCGCACGGCGGAAACATGCGGTGCGTACCCTTCGTGATGCGCCGCCGGTGGGGGCGGCGCGATCGACGCGAGGAGGGGCACCGTGCGCGCGACGCCGATCCGGGCCGCGTCCTGGCCGGCCGCCCTGGCGGTCCGCGCGGTCTTCGAGCGGGAGGCGCGGCGGACGGCCGCGGCGATGCTGCCGTTCGCTCCGGAGGGGATCCAGCGGGTCGCCGAGCCGATCCCGGCGCGTCCGGACGCTCCGGCCACGACGGCCGACGTCCTCCGCTCCGCGGGCGCCGGCTCGCGCCCGACCGTGGTCTGGATCCACGGCGGCGGCTGGGTCTCCGGCCACCGGCGCGACGTGGACCCCTACCTGCGCCTGCTCGCCGACGCCGGCTACACCGTCGTCTCGCTCGACTACAGCCGCGGGCCCGAGGCGGTGCACCCGACCGCGCCGCGGCAGCTCCTCGCCGCACTCGAGCACCTGCGCCGCAGCGCCGGCCGCCTCGGGATCGCCCGGGACCGCCTCGTCCTGGCCGGCGACTCCGCGGGCGCGCAGCTCGCGAGCCAGCTCGCCACCGCGATCACGAACCCCTCCTACGCCCGCGCGGCCGGGCTCACGACGACCCTGCCCGTCGACGCCGTGCGGGCGGTGATCCTGCACTGCGGGGTCTTCGACCTCGCCGCCCTCGCCCGCGCCACCGGCCTCGCCGGCCGCGGGCTGCGCGCCGCCCTCTGGGCGTACACCGGCCGGCGGGCCTGGTGGACCTCCGACGCCGCCCGGTGGATGTCGACGATCGAGCACGTCACGCCGCGGTTCCCGCCGACGTTCCTCAGCGGCGGCAACGCCGACCCGCTCACCGCGCAGCAGTCGCGCCCGTTCGCGGCGCAGCTGCGCTCGCTCGGCGTCCCGGTCACGGCGCTGCTCTGGGGCGACGGGCACGAGAGCGAGCTCGGCCACGAGTACCAGTTCCACCTCGAGCTGCCGGAGGCGCGCGAGGCGCTGGAGCGGACCCTCGCGTTCCTGGCCCAGCAGACGGCGCGATGAGGCCCGCTCCCTCCCGACCCTGGCAGTCCCCTGGGCAGCGGGGACTCCACCGTGACGTTCGCCGTGCACGCTCCGTCCTACCTCTGAACCGCCCGATCGACCGACCGGGCACCGAGACGAAAGAGGAGATCATGGCCGAGAGCACCGCGAACACCACGACGACGAACGGGACCGGACGCACGGTCATCGACGACGGCGTCATCGCGAAGGTGGCCGGCATCGCGGCCCGCGAGGTGCCCGGCGTGCACGCCCTCGGCAACGGCGCCGCCCGCGCCCTCGGCGCCATCCGCGGTGCGCTCGGCAACGACGACCGCGCCCAGGGCGTCAAGGTCGAGGTCGGCGAGCGCCAGGTCGCCGCCGACGTCACGATCGTCGCCGAGTACCCGGCCGCGCTCCAGGACGTCGCAGAGGGCGTGCGCTCCGCCGTCGGCCGCGCGATCCGCGAGATCGTCGGCATGGACGTCGCCGAGATCAACGTCACCGTCCAGGACGTGTACATCCCCGAGGACGACGCCCCCGAGGCCGAGCCGCGCGTCGCCTGATCACCCCGCACCACCCCTGACGCCCCGCGGTCGATCCGGCCGCGGGGCGTCTCGGTGCGTCCGGCCCCGAAGCCTTCAGCGCCCCCTCGCCCGCCCCACCCGCCCCGACCGCGTCCCCCGCGCGGCACCGAACCCCTGGAGATGCGCATGGAGAACAACTGCGCCCGACCCCTCGACGTCGACGACGCCGTCGCGCTCATCGGAGTCCTCACCACCCTCGAGGTGCTCACCTCCGCCGGCCGCCTCGGCACCCCCGAGCTCGACTCCCTCCGGCACAGCCTCGCGCAGGGCGGAGCGGTCCTGCCCGGCGCCGACGAGTCCGAGATCGCCGCCGCCCTCGCGGCCCTGAATGCGCGACTTCGCGACAGCATCTCCTAGCCGCCGACATCGGCTCTCCGCAAGAGCGTGTTTGTGACAGGCTTGTCATCGCGCGCCACTGCGCGACGATGAAGGAGCAGCCATGAGCGTCGGTCACTACGTGCTCTCGACCACCGGGCCGTTCGCGGACGAGACCGAGATCCTCGGCGTCTACTCCACCGAGTCCTGGGCACGCGAAGCCGCCGCCAGCTGGCTGGACGCCCTCGACCTCGAGGCCTTCCCGCAGTGCGTGATCGAGAACTGGAACGGGTCGCACCTGCTCCACCGCGAGGTCCTCGGCGGCCTCGGCCTCGACGACGACGGCTCGGCCGCCGGCACCGTCGAGGGCTGACCCTCCGGCGCTCGGGCCCAGCGCTCACGATCCGGTGCTCGCCGCCCAGTGCGACGGGCGCTCGAAGTCCGGCGGCAGCGCCGTCCGCGCGTCGCCGCGCGTGCTGCTGACCTGCGCCTGCGTGAGGTAGATCGCCGTCGAGAGATCGGCCCCCGCCACCTCCGCATCCCGCAGATCGGCGCCGAGGACGTCGCAGCCGCGGAGATCCGCGCCCCGGAGGTCCGCGGCGATCAGCAGGGAGCCGCGCAGGTCGGCGCCCCGCAGATCGGCTCCCGCGAGGGCGGCCGCCACGAGGTCGGCGCCCGGCTGCAGGCGCAGTCGGCCGTGCCTCCGCCGCTGTGGCCCGTCGTTCCGCGCGGCCGCGCTCGCCGCGATCAGCAGAGGACGGGCGGCGCCGTACTCCGCGTCGACGTCGGCCGCGAGGATCGCGTCGGCGTCGGCGAGCGTCAGGGCGTGCACCGCGTCGAAGCGGACGCGCACCGCGTCCCGCAGGGCGGCGTCGACCCCGCGCAGGCCGAGGGCCACGTCGAGGTACCAGAGCAGCTCGTGCAGGCGGCGCATCAGCGGGAAGACCGCGAACATCCGCGCGCGCACCTCCGCGTCGCTGCGCCAGGAGACGCCGCCGAACGTCTGCATCGAGACCTTCTGGCCGGCGCCGAAGCAGTCGAAGACGGTGCAGCCGGCGAAGCCCTCGGGGCGCAGCCGCCGGTGGATCGTGCAGGCGTCCTCGGTGTCGAGGTTCGCGCACGGCTCGCCGGCCGGCTTGTCGACGGGGAAGTCCGCGGAGCGGGTGAAGGCGAGGGCCACGCAGCAGAGGCCGAAGCAGTTGGCGCAGTCGGCGCCGAGGTCCTCCCGGCGGCCGAGCTCGACGCGGGTGCGGGTGCCGGTCACGATCGCCCGCCCCTCAGTGCGACAGGGCGAGCACGCCGACGACGGCGGCTCCCAGTCCGACGAGGCCGAGCAGGCCGATGATGCTCTGCCCGACGCCGAGGCCGGCCCGGACGATCGCGATCAGGGCGATGCCGGCGAGGGTCGCGACGTAGACGCCGACGCCGATCCGCAGCGCGACCACGTCGTCGATCCAGCCGAGCGCCGAGGCGATCAGCACCAGGACGGGGAGCGACGCGGAGGCGAGCGCGCCGCCCGCGATCCGGAGCATGACGCGCGCCTCGGCCGCGGTGGGTGTCGCGGCGTGGGCGACCTGGTGCGCGATCACGTCGGCGACGAAGCCGGCGGCCGAGATGCCGACGATCGCGATGACGAGGCTGCGCAGGGCGTGCGCGGAGTCGGCCTGCTCGTCGACGGCGTAGATCATCACGACGGCGAGGCCGGTGAAGGCGGCGTAGACCCGCTCCTTCAGCGCCTTCGCGACGACGTCGAGGGACCCGCCCTCCGCCGCCGCGCGCCGACCGGACGGCCCTCCCCCGCGCACGGCGCTCAGTACGACGCGGTGTCGACGCGGGCGGCGGAGGAGTCGCCGGACTGACGGGCGGTGAGGTCGCCGAGGATGGTCGCCGAGCCGCTGGTGCCGAAGCGGGTGACGCCGAGCTCGCGGAAGGCGAGGAGCGTGTCGAGGTCGCGGACGCCTCCCGAGGCCTTGACCTGGACGGCGTCGGAGACGGCGCCGCGCATCAGGCGCAGGTCGTGCTCGTTCGCGCCGCCGCCGCCGAAGCCGGTCGCGGTCTTGACGAAGTCGGCGCCCGCGCGCTCGGCGGCCTCGCTGCCGGCGACGATCTGCTCGTCGTCGAGGTAGCTGGTCTCGAGGATGACCTTGACGACGTGGCCCTCGGCGGCCTCGACGACCGCGCGGATGTCGGCCTCGACGTCCTCCAGGAGGCCGCTGCGCAGGCGGCCGATGTTGACGACCATGTCGAGCTCGACGGCGCCGTCGGCGAGGGCCTGCGTCGACTCCGCGACCTTCGCCGCGGTCGAGGTCGTGCCGTGCGGGAAGCCGATGACCGTCCCGACGAGGACGCCCGAGCCCTCGAGCCGGCGGACGGCGTGCGCGATGTCGGAGGGGCGCACGCAGACGCTGAAGACGCCGGCCGCGCGCGCCTCGTCGAGCTGCGCGTCGACCTCGGTGCGGGTCAGCTCGGGCTTGAGGATCGCGTGGTCGATGAGCGCCGCGATCTCGGCGACGGTCGGAAGGCTGCTTGTCATGCCCGCCATTTTACGCGGCGCCCGGCAGCCGGATCTCGATACGCCCGCTGCGCGGGCTACTCGATCAGCATGGTGGGCGGGACCACCGGCGCCAGTGCGGTCACTCCATGCTGGTCGAGTAGCCCCGCAGGGGCGTGTCGAGACCCATCGTCACCGAGAGGGCGGTCTGCAGGCCTCCTGCCCGATCACGGTGGATCTCGATACGCCCGCTCCGCGGGCTACTCGATCAGCATGCTGGGGGGCGGGGAACGCCGAAAGCCCGGCGACCGTGAGGTCTCCGGGCTTTCGGGAGGAGTGCAGCGGTTCGCTACCAGCTGCTCTTCGTGATGCCGGGCAGCTCGCCGCGGTGGGCCATGTCACGGAAGCGGACACGCGAGATGCCGAACTTCGAGAGGTTGCCGCGGGGGCGGCCGTCGACGGCGTCGCGCGAGCGGACGCGGACGGGCGAGGCGTTGCGGGGGAGCTTCTGGAGGCCCGTGCGGGCGGCCTCGCGGGACTCGTCGGTCCCGGCGGGGTCGACGAGGGCCTTCTTCAGCTCGAGGCGCTTGGCGGCGTAGCGGTCGACGACCACCTTGCGCTGCTCATTGCGGGCGATCTTGCTCTTCTTGGCCATACTTAGCGCTCCTCGCGGAAGTCGACGTGCTTGCGCACTACGGGGTCGTACTTCTTGAGCACGAGACGGTCGGGGTCGTTGCGGCGGTTCTTCTTGGTCACGTAGGTGTAACCGGTTCCGGCCGTCGAGCGGAGCTTGATGATCGGACGGACGTCCTGCTGCTTGGCCATTAGATCTTCACCCCACGAGCGAGAACATCCTTCACGACGGACTCGATGCCACGGGCGTCGATGACCTTGATGCCCTTGGCCGACAGCGTCAGCGTGACGTTACGGCGCAGGGACGGGACGTAGTACGTCTTCTTCTGCACGTTCGGGTCGAAGCGGCGCTTGGTGCGCCGGTGCGAGTGCGAGATGGCGTGTCCGAAGCCGGGAACGGCTCCGGTCACCTGGCAGACTGCTGCCATGGTTTCCTCCATGTGTGGGTACCGTGGGCCACGCGCGGCACGAGGCCTCGCCCGACCCACCCAAGGTCACTTGTCGGCGCACCGCCCGCCTGTCGAGGAGGACCGGGGTCCCGCCCGGAGGGCAGCGCGCAAGAGCGTGCAGATGCACGCAACCCGAGTAGCTTAGGCGACACGCGCGCACCCTGCAAGACTCGCCGGTGCTACGGTCGCTCCGGTGCACCGGGGGGTCCGGGTCGCCGCGGGGGGAATCATGAACGGCTCGAGGCCGGATGCACTGCGGCGCCGTGCGCTGCTGCTGGGGATCGCCTCCGCCGCCGCCGGCCTGGCCGGGTGCACGAGCACCGCCCGGCTCACGCCGACCGCGACGCCGGTGGCCGCGACCACGACTCCCACTCCCACCCCCGCTCCCCCGCCGCGCCCCGTGCCGACCGCGACGGCGGCGCCCGCGCCGATCCGCGCGCGCTTCCCGCTCCCGGAGGGCACGATCACCGAGCTGCCCGGCGACGGGAGCCTGATGGCGTGGACGGTCGACGACGGCGCCGACACCGACGTCGTCGCCGCCTACGCGCAGTTCGCGAAGGACACCGGCACCCGGCTCACCTTCTTCCTCAACGGGAAGTACGACTCCTGGACCGTGAACGCGCCGGCACTCGCGCCGCTCGTCGCGAGCGGGCAGGTGCAGCTCGCGAACCACACCTGGTCGCACGCCGACCTGACCTCGCTCTCGGACGACGGGATCCAGGAGGAGCTCGGCCGCAACGGCGACTTCATCCGCACCACCTACGGGGTGGAGGCGGCGCCGTTCTACCGCCCGCCGTTCGGCTACACCGACGCGCGCAGCCGGGCGGCCGCGGCGGCCGTCGGCTACACGGCGACGACGCTCTGGTACGGCTCGCTCTCGGACTCGGGGCGGATCACGCCGGAGCAGCTGCTCGGCTTCGCGGACCAGTGGTTCCGGCCGCAGCGCATCGTGATCGGGCACGCGAACTTCGACCCGGTCACGACGGTCTACGCGCAGCTGGTCGACCTCCTCCGCGCCCGCTCCCTCGAGACGGTCACCCTCCGCGACGTCTTCGCCGTCTGACGGGCTCCGCGAGATGCCACTTGTGCACGCTTTCCACGGCGTGTCGCGTGCACAAGTGGCATCTCGCGGCGGGGATCAGACGCGCAGGGTCGCGTGGGCGGCGGTGGTGACGGCGGCGGCGACGGCGTCGAGGCTCGGGGTGCGCAGCGCCCACTGCTGCCAGTAGAGGGGGACGTCGACGGGGGCGCCGCCGAGGGGGACGAGGCCCGGCGTACCGACGGGGGCCTGCAGCTCGGGGAGCATGCCCCAGCCGAGGCCCAGGCGCACGGCCTGCTCGAAGTCGGCCGAGCCGGGCACGCGGTGCTGCGGCGGGCGGGCCTCGACCCCGGCCGCGGCGAGGAACCGGGCCTGCAGGCGGTCCTTCTCGTCGAAGACGACGACGGGGGCGACGGCGAGCGCCGCCGCGTCCGGCCCCTCCGGGAACCAGCGCTCGGCGAAGGCGGGGGCGGCCATCGCCCGGTAGCGCATCACGCCGAGCGGGGCGACGGTGCAGCCGAGCACCGCCTCCGCCTCGGCCGTCACCGCGGCGAGCACGGTGCCGTCGCGCAGGAACGCGGTGGTGTGCTCCTGGTCCTCGCGGTGCAGCTCGACGACGACCTCGGGGACGGTCGCGAGCGCGGGCAGGACCCAGGTCGCGAGCGAGTCCGCGTTCACCGCCATCGGCACCGTCACCGGTCCGCGGCCCTCGCGCGCACCGCCGTCGAGCGCGCGGACGGCGTCCTCGGTGAGCAGCTCGATCTGGCGGGCCAGGCGGAGCAGACCCGCGCCCGCCTCGGTGGCGACGACGGGACGCGAGCGGACCAGCAGCACCCGCCCGGCCGCCGACTCGAGCGCCTTGATCCGCTGGCTGAGCGCCGAGGGCGTGACGTGCAGCTCGCGCGCGGCGGCGTCGAAGGAGCCGAAGCGCACTGCGGCGGCGAGGGCGCGGAGGCGGGCGAGGTCGAGATCGTCGGTCAGCATCGGGTTCCCCATCAGTTGCGCTTACGGTACTGAAGGAGCGTGAGCTGGTCTACAGGCGTGGTCGCCCCTAGCGTCGGAGTCGTGTCCCCCCTCCTCGCCGCCGTGTCCGGCCTCGGCTTCGGCCTCTCGCTCATCATCGCCATCGGCGCGCAGAACGCCTTCGTGCTGCGGCAGGGGCTCCGCCGCGAGCACGTGCTCGCCGTCGTCGCGATCTGCGCGCTCGCGGACGCCGCGCTGATCATCCTCGGCATCGCCGGGATCGGTGCGGTGCTCGAGTCGGCGCCGTGGCTGCTGGTGGTCATCCGCTGGGGCGGGATCGTCTTCCTGCTCGCCTACGCGGTGCTCGCCGCGCGGCGGGCCCTGCGCCCGGGGATGCTCGAGGGCGACCCGGCCGGTGCCTCCACCTCGCTGCGGACGGCGATCGGCACCTGCCTCGCCCTGACGCTGCTCAATCCGCACGTGTACCTCGACACGGTGGTGCTGCTCGGCTCCGTCGCGAACACGCACGGCGACGAGCGCTGGTGGTTCGGCGCGGGGGCGGCGCTGGGCAGCGTGCTGTGGTTCACCGCGCTGGGCTTCGGGGCGCGGGCGCTGCGCCCGCTGTTCCGCAGCCGGACGGCCTGGCGGGTGCTCGACGGCGCGGTCGCGGTCGTGATGGTGGTGCTGGCGGTGTCGCTCGCGCTGTCGTCCTGAGAAAGGTCGTCCCGAGCGGAGGCGTCCCGAGCGCTGCCGCCCAGCGGGGCGGCGCGCCGATCAGCCCGCGCGGGCGATCGAGCGGGCCGCCAGCAGCCAGACGATTCCCGTCGCGAGGATCGACAGCGCTCCGGCGATCGAGGCGGCGAGCGAGAGGCCGAGCAGCAGCTCCTGCGACGGCGTCGCGGTGACCAGGAGCGGGGCCGACACGGCGTACCCGCCGACCGCGTTGACGGCCACCGCGACGGCGGCGGTCACGATCACCCGCCGCGGGACCGTGTGCGAGCGCGCGAGCGCGACGAGCCCCACCACTCCCGCGGCGAAGGCGAGCACGGCGAGGACCAGCACGAGCGTCGCGGCAGTGATCATCTCCGGTGTCGCGGTCGAGCCGGTCGTGCTCGGCGAGGACCAGTTCACGATCGGCCGCAGCACGATCAGGACCGCGAAGACGATCAGCGCCGTCGCTCCGGTCGGGCCGACCAGCCCGCCCTTCGAGTCGGCACCGCGCGCGAGGACCGAGGCGGCGGCCGCGAGCAGCCCCGCACCGAGGAGGACGACGGCGCGCGCCGCGAGCAGGGAGCCGGAGCCGGTCGGGGCGACGAGGAACACGACGTTCAGCAGTCCGGCGGCCGCGACGAAGAGGCCGGCGAGGCGCAGGGTGGCCGCGCGTCGGGCCGCGGACGGCGCACCGGTGACCGGAGTCGTCATCGGGGTCCCCTTTCCCGTGCTGGACCCTCCACGCTAGCGCGCTCGACTCCTCGCGCATTGTTCTACTAATATTGCGAACATGTTGCTGCGCGTCGACCACTCCTCGCCGCGCTCGCTGGCCGATCAGCTCGAGGCGCAGGTCCGGGCCGCCGTGGCGGCGGGCGAGCTCTCGGCGGGCGACCGCCTGCCGCCGGCGCGCGAGCTGGCCGACTCCCTCGGCATCAACATGCACACCGTGCTGCGCGCCTACGCCGCGCTCCGCGACGACGGGATCCTGCAGATGCGACGGGGCCGCGGCGCGTGGATCGCGGAGTCGGCCGGCCCCGGCCTCGTGCGCGTCACCGCCCTCGTCGAGCAGCTCGCCGCCGAGGCCCGCCGCAGCGGCATCAGCCGCGCCGATGTCATCCGCCTTCTCGAGAGGACCGCACCGTGACCACCACCGGCACCACCACCGACCGCAGCCCGCGCACGCTCGTCGCCGCCGCGTCGCTGCTGCTCCCCGCCGCGGCGATCCTCGTCTCCCGGGCCGTCCTCGGCGATCGGCTTCCGCCCGTGCTCGCCTCGCACTGGTCGAGCACCGGCGCCGCGGACGAGTCGCAGCCGGTCGCGGTCCTCCTCCGGCTGGCACTGCTGCTGGCGGGCATCCCCGCCGTCGCCGGACTCGTCGCCGCGGTGTTCGGCCGCGCCCCGCGCCTCCTGCTCGGCGGACTCGGGCTGGTCGCCGGTCTCGGTGCCGGCGGCTGGGCGACCTCGGTCGGCACGACGCTGGCCGCGGGGTCGGCGGAGGAGGCCGTGCTCGGCGCCTGGCTTCTCGCGCTCCTCGGCGGCGGGCTGTTCGCCGTGGTGCCGGCGCTGATCGCGCCGCCCACCCGGCACGCGCCGCGGGTCGCCGCCGACCGGCTCCCGCTCGGCGCCGAGGAGACCGGCGCCTGGTCGCACACCGTCACCGGCCGGGTGTTCGCCGTCACGGGAGTGGTGCTGCTGCTCATCGCGGCGGCCGCCGTCCCGGGGCTGCTCGCGACGGGCGACACGGGACCGGCGATCGCGATGGCGATCGTGCTCGGGGCGAGCGCCGTCGTGATGCTCGGCTTCACCCGGCTGCGCGTCACGGCCGACCGCCGCGGGCTGCGCGTCGCGTCCCGGGTGCTCGGCATCCCGCTGCGGCGGATCCCGCTGGCGTCGATGGCCTCGGTGACCACCGCGGCGCTTCGCCCGTCGGAGTGGGGCGGCTGGGGCTACCGGATGTCCCCGGGCCGCTCGGCCCTCATCCTCCGCGCCGGCCCGGGGCTCGTGGTGACGACCACCCACGGCAGCGAGTTCGCGATCAGCCTCAGCGACCCGGAGACCCCGGCCGCCCTCCTCGAGACGCTGCGCCGACGCGCCGAGGACCGACGCGCGTAGGGTGCGAGCGCGGCCGGTGGTCGCCGCCGGAGTATTCACGAGGGAGTGGGCATGGACGAGCTGCGCAGCAAGACGGTGACCTGGCACGATCCGATGGCGGGCGCGGCTGCGGCGATGCGGATGAGCGGGCTGGACTACCTGCGGGCGATGAAGGACGGGACGATCCCGCCGCCGCCGATCATCACGCTGATGAACATGGAGCTCGGCGCGGTCGACGAGGGCCGGGTGGAGTTCCGCTGCTCGCCGGACGAATCGCACTACAACCCGATCGGGCGGGTGCACGGCGGCTTCGTCTGCACGGTGCTCGACTCGGCGGCGGGCTGCGCGGTGCAGTCGACGCTGCCGATCGGCGTCGGCTACACCTCGCTCGACCTCACCGTCAGCTACCTCCGCGGGCTGCACCAGGACAGCGGCGAGCTGCTCGCCGTCGGCACGGTCGTGAAGCCGGGCCGCCGCGTGGCGTTCGCGGAGGCGAGGGTGACGGACGCGCAGGGGCGCCTGGTCGCGACGGCCACGTCGACGCTGCTGGTGTTCCCGCTCGGCGAGAGCGCGTGAGCGCGAGGACGGGATCATGCTGGTCGAGTAGCCCCGGAGGGGCGTATCGAGACCCGCCCCTTTCAGCAGGGCGGGTCTGCAGACTCGCCTTCCGACGCCGGTCGATCTCGATACGCCGACTGCGCCGGCTACTCGATCAGCATGAACGCCCCCGCACGCACCCGGTGACCCCTCGCAGGCGCGCCCTCTGCGCGCACGCCGTCATGCTGGTCGAGCAGCCCCGCAGGGGCGTATCGAGACCCGACGTCCTCAGCAGGGCGGGCCTGCAGACTCGCCTTCTGACGCTGGTCGATCTCGATACGCCCGCTCCGCGGGCTACTCGATCAGCATGAACGCCTCCGCAAGCACCTGGTGACCCCTCGCAGGCGCGCCCTCTCGGCGCACACCGTCATGCTGGTCGAGTAGCCCCGCAGGGGCGTATCGAGACCCGACGTCCTCAGCAGGGCGGGCCTGCAGACTCACCTTCCGACGCTGGTCGATCTCGATACGCCCGCTGCGCGGGCTACTCGAACAGCATGCGCCTGGCATGAACGCGGGCCTGCCGCAAGTGGCAACGCGGGTTCCCGCGCTGTGGTCGCATGGAGGCTGGACGCAGCCGCTCGGGCGCCTCCTCGATGCGACAGGACCTGCATGCCCACGACCGCGAGCCGGCCGACGATCTTCGCCCTGCACGGGCTCGGCCTCAGCGGCCGCCTCTTCGATCCGCTCGCCCGCGAGCTCGCCGACGCGGCGGAGGTGGTGGCGATCGATCTGCCCGGCTACGGCGACGCGCGCGACGCCGGCGACACCTCCCTCGACGCGATGACGACCGCGGTGATCCGCACGATCCGGGAGCACGGCGCCTCGCGCTGGCTGTTCGTCGGGCACAGCATGGGCGGCAAGGTCGCCTCGCTGGTGGCCGCGCGCACGCTGTCGGGCCGCTCCGGACTCTTCGGGCTCGCCGGCGTCGTGCTGCTGGCCGGCTCGCCGCTCTCGCCCGAGCCGATGCCCGAGGAGAAGCGGAGCGAGATGCTCGGCTGGGTCGCCGACGGCCCCCTCGACGAGGAGCACGCGCGCACCTTCCTCGAGCAGAACATCGGCGGCGCCCTCCCCGCCGCCGAGGACCGGCAGGCGCTCGCCGATCTGCTCCGCTCCTCCCCCGCCGCCTGGCGCGACTGGCTGGAGACCGGCAGCCGCGAGGACCGCACGGACGTCGCCGATCTGCTCTCCGCCCTGCCCGCGCTGCTGATCGCGGGCGGCGAGGACGGCGACCTCGGCGCCGACGGCCAGCGCGCGACCAACGCCCGCAGCTACCCGCGCGCCCGCCTCCTCGAGCTGCCCGGCGCCGGACACCTGCTGCCGATCGAGCGGCCGGTCGAGGTCGCCGCGGCGATCCGCGCCTTCTGGACCGACGAGGCCGGCACCGGACCGGCCGTGCCCGCCGACGTCGCGGACACGATCCGCTCCAGCCGCACCACCTCCCGGATCCGCGCCCTCTTCGCCGAGCGCCTGCTCGCCGACGACCCGACGTACGCGCCGAAGGCGCTCACTCCCGCCCAGCTGACGACGCTGCGCGCCGTCGCGGACCGGGTGGTCCCGCAGGACAGCGGAGACAGCGCCGCCCCCGGCCGGATCGACCTCGCCGCCCGCGTCGACGCCCAGCTCGCGGCCGGCCGCGGCGACGGCTGGCGCAACGCCGACCTGCCGAGCGACCCCGAGGCCTACCGCCTCGGCCTCGACGCGCTCGCCGGAGTCGACGACCTCTCCCCCGAGGAGCAGGACGCGCGGCTCGAGGCGCTCGGCACCGAGCCGCTCGGCGCGTTCAGCGCGGAGCAGGCGAAGGCCTGGTTCGAGGACTGCCGCAACGACCTGGTCCGGCAGTGGCTCGCGCACCCCGCGAGCCTCGCGCGCATCGGCTTCGACGGCTACGCCACGGGCGGCGACGTCCTCCCGCTCCTGGGCTTCACCGCCCTCGGCGCCGACGCGCACGACACCTGGGAACCTGCGACCCTGCAGCCGAGCACGAGGAACCCCCGATGAACACCACCGGCATGCGCCGCTACTCCCCCGACGAGGTCGTCGACGCCGTCGTGATCGGAACCGGCGCCGGGGGCGCCCCGATCCTGGCGACCCTCGCCGCGCGCGGCCTCCGGGTCGTCGCACTGGAGGCCGGACCGCACTTCGATCCGCTGACCTTCACCGCGGACGAGACCGAGGCGACCGAGATCAACTGGATGGAGGAGCGCCTCAGCGGCGGGAGCACGCCCACCGCCTTCGGCCCGAACAACAGCGGTCGCGGCGTGGGCGGCTCGACCCTGCACTGGGGCGCCTTCACCCCGCGCCCCGACCCGCGCGACCTGCTCCTCCGGACCGAGTCGGGCCTCGGCCGCGACTGGCCCGTGACGCACGCCGAGCTCGTGCCCTACCTGGAGCGGGCGGAGGCGACCATCGGCGTCTCCGGGCCGGCCGACTACCCGTGGGACCCCTCGCGCCGCTACCTGCAGGCGCCGGTGGACCGCAACGCCTCGGCCGAGATGATGCTGCGCGGCTGCGCGGCCCTCGGGATCCGCGCCACCGACGCACCGGCCGCCGTCCTCAGCGCCGGGCGCGACCAGGAGGCGCACGGCGAGCGCGCCTCCTGCCGCAACTGCGGTCAGTGCCACCAGGGCTGCCGCACCGGCGCCAAGGGGAGCATGGACACCTCGTACCTGCCGCTCGCGGTGCGCGACGGCGCCGAGATCCGCGCGGAGTCCTTCGTGCACGGGATCGAGCTCGACGCGGCCGGGAAGGTCAGCGCCGTGCTCTACACCGCGGACGGGGTCGAGCACCGGCAGCGCTGCTCCGCCCTCTTCCTCTGCGCGGGCGGGGTCGAGACGCCGCGGCTTCTGCTGCACACCGGCGTCGCGAACAGCAGCGGGCTGGTCGGCCGCAACTTCCTCGCGCACGGCGCCACCCAGGTCTGGGGCACCTTCGACGAGGAGATGCGGGGCTACCGCGGCTACCCCTCCTCCGTGATCACCGAGGACACCGTGCGCCCGGCCGACGCGGACTTCGCCGGCGGCTACCTGATCCAGAGCCTCGGCACGATGCCGCTCACCCAGGCGACGTCGTTCGTCCGCGGCGGCGGGCTGTGGGGGCCGTCGCTGATGCAGGCGCTCGACGACTACCGCTTCATGGCCGGCGTCGGCATCAATGCGGAGTGCCTGCCCTCGGACGACAACCGGCTCGTGCTGACCGACGAGCTCGACGAGCACGGGGTGCCGAAGGCGCGGATCACCTTCTCGCCGGGCTCGAACGAGGAGTCGATCGACCAGCACGCGATCCGGACGATGACCGCGATCGTCGAGGCGGCGGGGGCGCGCAGCACCCGGGTGATCGCGCGCACGGCGCACACGCTCGGCACCTGCCGGATGGGCACCGACCCGGGCGACGCGGTCGTCGACGGCGACGGCCGCAGCTTCGACGTGCCGAACCTGTTCGTCTGCGACAACTCGGTCTTCCCGAGCGCGGTCATCGCGAACCCGGCGCTGCTGACGGTCGCGCTCGCGCTCCGCACGGCGGACCGCTTCCTCGCGGCGTAGGGGCGTCCTTTCCTCCCGCGAGATGCCACTTGTGCACGCTTTCCTCGGCGTGTCGCGTACTCAAGTGGCATCTCGCGAGGGGGATCGAGGGATTTACACGTCGGAAACTTCTCAGAAATCGCACAGCATCTGAGGGCGCTTGAGTGGGGGGACACCCCTCACCGATGGAGCCCGCATGCCCCTGTCCCGGCCGTCCACCCGCACCTCCCGCCGCGCCCTCGCCCTCGGCGCGGCGCTCGCCGCCACCCTCTCGCTCGTCGCGTGCTCCGGAGCGAGCGACGCCGCCTCGGACTCCGGCGGCGACACGGTCACCGTCACCGTCGGCACCCTCCGAGGCCAGCCGCACTTCTACCAGCCGTTCCTCTACGAGCAGTTCGCCGAGGAGGGCGTCGAGTTCGAGGTGATCACCCTCGACACCACGCCCGCGCTCAGCGACGCGCTGGTCGCCGGGACGATCGACTTCGCGATCTCGGGCGTCACCCCGACGATCGCCTCGATCGCGCAGGACCGGGACCTGAAGATCGTCGCGTCCGCCGCGGACGGCGGCTCGGGCTTCCTCGGCGGCGAGGGCATCTCCTCCGTCGAGGACCTGGCCGGCAAGAAGGTCGGCTACATCCAGGGCAGCGCCCAGGAGGTCGCGCTGCGCTACTACCTCGACCAGGCCGAGATCACCGACGACGACCTCGAGCTGATCACGATCCCGGTACCCGAGATGGCGTCCGCGTTCACCAGCGGCTCGATCGACGCGTTCTTCGGCGTGGAGATCGGCGTCTCGATCGCGGAGGCGGCCGGCGGCACCGAGATCGCCGACCCGTACGCGACGCCGATCGGCCGGGTGAACATCGGCCTGGTCACCACCGGCGCGATGATCGAGGAGCAGCCGGAGGTCGTGCAGAAGGTCGTCGACACCCACGCCGCGACGACCGCCTACATGGCCGAGAGCGTCGACGAGTGGCTGCCGGACATGATCGCCGAATTCGGCGGCGACCAGGAGGTGCTCGAGTCGGCGCTGGAGAACTTCTGGCTCCGCTCCGACCTCAGCGAGGAGTACCAGGGCCAGCTCGGCGCGCTCGCGACGCAGATGCAGGAGCTCGGCTTCATCGACTCCGCGCCCGCGATCGAGGACGTCGTCGACACGACGTTCGCGCCGGCGGCCTGAGCGGTCGGCCGATGACCACCACGACCCGCCCCGCCGAGGCGGCGACCGCCACCGAGCGGCTGTCGACCGTCCGGCGCCGGCGCCGCCCCGGGCGCAGCGGCTGGACGACCTTCCTGCTGGGCCTGCCCGTCCCGATCCTCTTCCTGCTGCTCTGGCAGTTCGGGCGGGCGGGCGAGTGGGAGCTGCCGTTCGGCATCCGGATGGCGTTCCTGCCCTACCCGGGCGACGTGCTGGTCTCGCTGATCGACTACGCCGTCGCGGGCTTGCGGAACGACGCGTTCAGCGGGCTGCTCTGGACCGACCTGGCGGCGAGCGCCGGCCGCGTCTTCGGCGGCTTCGCGCTCGCGACGGTGCTCGCGGTGCCGCTCGGGGTGCTGATGGGCCGGTACTACGCGATCAACTCGCTGTTCGATCCGTTCATCAACCTGTTCCGCCCGGTGCCGGCGACGGCCTGGGTGCCGCTGGTCGCGCTGCTGATCGGCTACGGCGATCAGGCGTCGATCTTCCTGATCACGCTGTCGGCGTTCTTCCCGATCGTGCTCGGCACGATCAGCGGGGCGCGCCAGGTGCCGCCGCGGCTGATCGAGGCGGCGCGGATGCTGGGCACCTCGCGGGCGGGAGTGCTCGTCCGGGTAGTGCTGCCGGCCTCCGCCGCCGCGATCGTGAACGGCATGCGCATCGGCCTCGGCCTCGCCTGGGTCGTGCTGGTGCTCAGCGAGACGACGGGCGTGAGCACGGGCCTCGGCTCGACGATCTTCCTCGCGCGCGACGTGGTGCGCACCGACCTGATCGTGGTCGGGATGATCTGCATCGCGATCGCGGGCTTCGCCTCCGACCGGCTGCTCCTGCTCCTGTTCCGCGTGCTCTTCGGCCGCCGGCCGCTCGTCAAGTGAGGACCCGATGACGCTCTCCGCTGCTGCTCCCGGCCCCGCCGCTCCGGGATCCGCCCCCGCCCGCACCGCGGACGTCCACGTGCTCGATCTGGCGAAGCGCTACGACACCGCCGGCGGCGGCGTGCTCGCCATGGCCGACGTCTCGCTCGACGTCCGCTCGGGCGAGTTCGTCGCCGTGGTCGGCGCGAGCGGCTGCGGCAAGTCGACGCTGCTGCGCATCCTCGCCGGCTTCGAGGAGGCGACCGAGGGCGTCGTCGAGGTCGGCGGCCGCGCCGTCTCGGCGCCGGGCCCCGACCGCGGCGTCGTGTTCCAGGACTACGGGCTCTTCCCGTGGCTGAGCGTGCGCGAGAACGTGGCGTACGGTCCGCGGCGGAAGAAGCTGCCGAAGGCCGCGGCCGCGGAGGTGACCGACCGCTTCATCGAGGCGGTGGGGCTCACCCGCTTCGCCGACCGCTTCCCGGGCGAGCTGTCCGGCGGCATGCAGCAGCGGGTCGCGATCGCGCGGGTGCTGGCGAACGAGCCGTCGCTGCTGCTGATGGACGAGCCGTTCGGTGCGCTCGACGCGCTGACCCGCTCCGATCTGCAGGTGGAGCTGAAGCGGATCCACCGCGAGACGGGCACCACCGTGCTGTTCGTGACGCACTCGATCGAGGAGGCGGTCTACCTCGCCGACCGCGTCGTGGTGATGACCGGCGGCGCCTCGCACGGCGTGCCCGGGCACATCAGCGAGATCGTGACGGTCGACCTGCCCGGCGAGCGCGACGTGACGGCGCCCGAGTTCAACGCGTGCAAGCGCCGCATCTCGGCCCTGGTGCACGCGCCGGCCTGACGCTGTCCCGCGAGATGCCACTTGTGCATGCTTCCCACGGCGTGTCGCGTGCACAAGTGGCATCTCGCGGAGGGGGACGGGGGAGGCTTCGGGGACCGTCTGAAGGAGGAGTCGTCGTGACCAGCACCGATCGCGCAGGCCGGATCGCCAGGAGCGCCCTCGCCGGGGTGCTGCTCGTCAACGCGGTGCCGCACGGTGTCGCGGCGCTGCAGGGGCGGAGGTTCCCCTCGCCGTTCGCCACGCCGCCGGGGCGCGGGCTGTCGTCGCCGCTCGTGAACGCGGGCTGGAGCGCGGCGAATCTCGTCGCCGGGCTGGCCGCCCTGCCACGCCGCAGGTCGAGGCGCGCCGCGATCGTCGGCGCGGGCGCCATGGGCGTCCTCCTCGCCGCCTACTTCGGGAGCCTCGGCCTCGACTGACGTCCTCCTCCCCCGCGAGATGCCACTTGTGCACGCTTTCCACGGCGTGTCGCGTGCACAAGTGGCATCTCGCGGCACCGCGCAATGGGCTCCTCCGCCCGGAACGGCGAGGGTGCGGCCAGCGCAATCGGACGGGAACGCGGGGGTCATCGCGGTGAAACCGGCGGCCGCTTGACTGACGGCATGAGCGCAGCGCACCCCGACTCCCCGATCGTCGTCACCGGCGTCGTCGTCCCCGGCGACCAGCGCGGCCGCCTGCTCGGCTTCCCGACGGCGAACCTCCCGCTGGACGTCGGCGGCCTCTCCGACGGCGTCTACGCCGGCACCGTGATCGACGAGACGGACGGCTCGACGCACCTCGCCGCCGTCTCGGTCGGCCGCCGCACGAGCTTCTACGGCCGCGACGGCGAGCGCCTGCTCGAGGCGCACCTGCTCGACTACGCCGGCGATCTCTACGGGCACGCGATCCGGGTGGAGCTGCACGCCAAGCTCCGGCCGCAGCGCCGCTACCGCGGGGCCGAGGCGCTGGTCGAGCAGCTGCGGCGCGACGTCGCGGCGACCCGGACCTGGGCGCGGGAGCGCGAGTCGGCTCCCCCGCACCGCGGCCGCCGGCTCCCTGTGCGCGCGCGGCGGGTCCTCGACTCCCGCGATCTTCAGCGCCGGCAGGCGGAGCGCGAGTCGCTCCGGCTCGCCGCCCTGGCGCGCTCGGTCGGCGAGCTGCTCGAGAGCGGCGCCGAGCGGGAGGCGACGCACGAGCTGGTCGCCGAGCGCAGCCGGATCCCGGTGGCCTACCTCCGCTGGGCGTACCCGACCACGCAGGACCTCTTGGCCGCCGCCTCCTCGGTCCCGCGCTTGTAACCCAGGTTTAACCCCCGCGTGACGGCCCGTGCGAAAGCCGACCTACGTTGGGAATTCGGGGCACTCCGGCCCCCTGAGGAGGCACGCCGTGGACGACGACTTCGAGCTCGCAGAGGCCCTGGGACGCGCTCGCGAGGGCAGCCAGCGCCGCATCCGCGAGCTCCTGCAGAGCAGCCCGCGCCGGGCGCACGCGCTGCTGCGCGCGAGCATCCGCCGCGGCCTGATCACCGAGAAGGACCTCGTCGAGGAGCACGACCTCGTGATGTCGATGATGATGAGCCGCAACTCCATCCGCAGCGCCCTGCAGCAGCTCGGCTCCGAGGGCCTGATCCGCCGCCGACAGCGGATCGGCACCAACGTCGTCGGCAGCATCTGGGAGCTGCCGCTGCTCTCGCTGCTGCCCACCGGCGGCTGGGCGATGGGCGCCGACTCGGTGCAGCACCCGGGCGGCCTCGAGATGGTCTGCGAGGTGACCGACGTCAGCGAGGTGATCGCGCACCGGCACATCCGCGAGCGCCTCGAGCTCGACGGCGACCGGGTGGTGATGGCCGAGCAGCTGGTCTCGATCGAGGGCGTGCCGGCGGGCATCATCGTCGGCTATCACCCGATCGCCGACGCGACGGGACCGCGCTCGGACCGGGAGGCGCTGGACGAGGCCGTCCGCGTGTTCATCGACACCGTCCGCTCCTCCCCCGGCAACCAGGTCGAGGCCACCGTGGAGGCGGTCAACGCCGACGAGCGCACCGCCCGCATCCTGGGCCTGAAGGAGGGCGCGGCGATCCTCACCCGCGAGACCCTCGTGCGCGACGCCGCCGGGGTGCCGCAGTTCCTCGCCTACGGCCACTACCGCGGCGACCGCGTGGCGCTCTGGGCCGAGGACCCGGAGGTGGCGGCGATGCGCTTCACCGCCGCGCCGTCACCGGCGAATTGACGGCCCTCCTCCGGAGAAGTGCCGGTCAGCCGCCGTTTCCCTCGCGCCGGACCGACGCGCAATGCAGTGTTGACGGTGACGACGCCGTGCCGAAATACCGGCCCGCTGTACTGAGGTCGACCCCGTGATCACCCCTCCCGGAAAGGAGACCGCATGCTCCGCTTCGTCTCGCGCCGCCTCGTGCAGGGCCTCGTCACGGTCTTCGGAGTCGTGACGGTCGCCTTCTTCCTCGTCCGCCTCTCCGGGAACCCGGCCGCGCTGCTGCTGGGCCCGGAGGCGTCCCAGGCGGACGTCGCGCGGCTCTCGGCCTCGCTCGGCTTCGACCAGCCGCTGCTGTTCCAGTACACCGGCTTCCTCGCCGGCGCCCTCACCGGCGATTTCGGCGACTCGCTGCGCCAGGGCACGCCCTCGCTCGAGCTGGTCCTGCAGCGCCTCCCCGCGACGCTCCAGCTCGCACTGACCAGCTTCGTGCTGGGGCTCGTGCTCGCCTTCGTCGTGGTGCTGATCCTGCAACTGTCCGACTCGTCGCGGCTGCGCAACGCGGTGCTCTGGTTCGCCAGCGCCCGCCAGGCGATCCCGTCCTTCTGGTTCGGCATCCTGCTGGTGATGGTGTTCGCGGTGAGCCTCGGGCTGCTGCCGGCGCTCGGCAACAACTCGCCGCTGTCGATCGTCCTGCCCGCGGTGACCATCGCGACCCTCGAGCTCGCGCTCTACATCCGCCTGCTCGACACCGGCTTCGCCGAGCAGTACCGGATGGACTACGTCCGCACCGCCTACGCCAAGGGCCAGCGGCGCAGCGTCGTGATCCTCCGGCACATGCTGCCCAACGCGCTGCTGCCCGTGATCACCGTCGCCGGGCTCAACCTCGGCGCGCTGCTGGGCGGCACGGTCGTCGTGGAGCTGGTCTTCAACTGGCCGGGCGTCGGGCAGCTGCTGATGCAGTCGATCTCGAACCGCGACTACACCGTGGTGCAGTCGGCGATCCTCGTCATCGCGCTCTTCTTCGTGGTCGTCAACGTCCTCGTCGATCTCGTCTACGCCGCCCTCGACCCGAGAGTGAGACTCCAGTGAGCCCCGCCCCCGCCAGCAGGCCCGACACGAGGCCCGTCACGACCCCCGCGACCACCGTCACGCCGACCCAGATCCTCGCGATCCAGCGGGTGCGCCGGCTGTTCCGGCGGCCGCAGCCCGGCACCGGCGGCCGCGCACCGCTCAGCGCCTCGTTCTTCGTCGCGACCGGACTGGTCGTGATCGTGGTGCTGACCATCGTGCTGGTGCCGCTGCTGCCGTTCTTCGACCCGGACACGCAGGATCTGCGCGCCCGCTTCCTCCTGCCGCTCGCCGATCCGGCGCACCTGCTGGGCACCGATGCGCTGGGCCGCGACATGCTCTCCCGCCTGGCCGTCGCCGGTCGCGTCTCGCTCTCGATCGCGGTGCCGGCCGTGGCGCTCAACCTGCTGATCGGGGTGACGCTCGGGCTGATCGCGGGCTACTTCGGCGGGAGGCTCGACAACGTCATCTCGGCGCTCTCGGACATCCAGCTCGCCATCCCGATCATGCTGCTGCTGATCGCGATCGTCTCGGCGATCGGCCCGAGCGTGCTGACGCTGATCGTGGTGATCGGCGTCGCCAACTGGGTCGGCTACGCCCGCGTCGCCCGCGCCACGGCCTGGTCGCTGCGCGAGCGCGAGTTCATCTGGGCTCCGAAGACCCACGGCGCGACGCACGGCTGGATCCTGCGCAAGCACCTCGTGCCGAACGTGATCCCGGCCCTCGCGGTGCTGGTGCCGTTCGACCTCGGCGTGATCGTGCTGCTGGAGGCGGCGCTGTCGTTCCTGGGCCTGGGCATCCAGGCGCCCACCCCGAGCTGGGGCGGGATGATCGAGGAGGGCCAGACCTACCTCCGCGACAGCCCGATGATCACGATCCTCCCCGGCCTGATGCTCTTCATGCTCGTGGCCGGGCTCCAGTTCATGAGCCAGCGCCTCACCGGCGTCCAGTCGCAGAAGGCGGAGTAGACCATGACCAGCACCCTCCCCGGCGCCCCCGTCCTCAGCGTCCGCGACCTCGTGATCGAGGCCGGCCCGAAGGAGGCCCCCGTCCGCCTGGTCGACGGCATCGGCTTCGACGTGCTGCCCGGCGAGGTGGTCGCGATCGTCGGCGAGTCCGGCTCGGGCAAGTCGATGACGATGCTCTCGACCATGGGCCTGCTGCCCCGGGGCGTCCGGGTCGCCGGCGGCGAGATCCTGCTCGGCGGCGTCGACCTGCGCTCGATCGACCAGGCGGCGCTGCGCTCGATCCGCGGACGCTCACTGTCGATGATCTTCCAGGACCCGATGACCTCGCTGAACCCGGTGATGCGGATCGGCACGCAGATCGCCGAGATGATCACACTGCACGAGAAGGGCCTGACCCGCGCGCAGGTCCGCGACAAGGCGCTCCGCCTGCTCGAGCTGGTCCACCTGCCCGACCCGGAGCGCCGGCTGCGCGCCTACCCTCACGAGCTCTCGGGCGGCCAGCGCCAGCGGGTGATGATCGCGATGGCGATCGCCCACGAGCCGGGGATGCTGATCGCCGACGAGCCGACGACGGCGCTCGACGTGACCGTGCAGGCGCAGGTGATGAGCGTGCTGCAGGAGGTGCGCGAGCGGCTGAGCTCCTCGCTCGTCCTGGTCACCCACGACCTCGGCCTGGTCGCCGAGAACGCCGACCGGGTGCTGGTGATGCACCAGGGCCGGATCGTGGAGAGCGGCACGACCCTCGACGTCTTCCGCGACCCGCAGGACGACTACACCAAGCGGCTGCTCGCGAGCATCCTGCCGGTCACCGGCCGCGAGGCGCGCGCCGTCGAGCCGGTCGTGCACGCCGTGGAGCACCCGCACGCCGAGGCAGTCGTCGAGGTGTCGGACGTCCGCGTGCACTTCCCGCAGCGCGGCGCCTGGGGCCGCTCGGCCGAGCCGTTCCGCGCGGTCGACGGCGTCTCCTTCCGCCTCGAGGCGGGCCGCACGCTCGGGCTGGTCGGCGAGTCCGGCTGCGGGAAGTCGACCCTCGTGCGCACGATCCTGGGCATGCAGAAGCCGACCTCCGGCTCGGTCTCCTACCGCGGCACCGTCGTCTCCGAGCTGAGCGACCGGGCCCGCCGACCGCTGCGGGCCTCGATCCAGGCCGTCTTCCAGGATCCGTACTCGTCGCTGGATCCGCGGCTGACCGTGCACGAGATCGTCGCCGAGCCGCTGCGGATCAACCGGGTCTACTCGGCCGCCCGCGTCGCCGAGGTGCTCGAGCAGGTGGGGCTGACCCGCGAATCGGCGTCGCGGCGGCCGGCCGACTTCTCCGGCGGCCAGCGCCAGCGGGTGGGCATCGCCCGCGCCCTGGCGCTCAAGCCCGACGTGCTCGTGCTCGACGAGCCGACCTCGGCGCTCGACGTCTCGATCCAGGCGCAGGTGATGGCGCTGCTCACGGAGCTGCAGTCCGAGCTCGGGCTGGCCTACCTCTTCGTCTCGCACGACCTGTCGGTCGTCCGGGCGCTCGCGGACGACGTCGCGGTGATGCACCGCGGCCTGCTCGTCGAGACCGGGCCGACCGCCGCGGTCTTCGACGATCCGCAGCACGCCTACACCCGCTCGCTGCTCGCGTCCGCCCCCGTGCCCGACCCGACCCGCCGACGGCGCTCCCTGCCCGCCGCCGCCTGACGCACCAGCCAGCACCGAAGAACCGTCCGCACCGCCGCACTGCGCGTCTGCGCTCCCGCAGGACCGCAGCCCTCCGACGAAAGGCACTCCCCCATGCCCCGAAGCACCCGGTCCGCACTCCTCCGGCCCCGCAGCGCCCGCCGCCGGCTCGCCGCCGCCGCGGCCCCCGCCGCCGCGCTCGCCCTGCTGCTCAGCGCCTGCAGCGGCCCGGCCTCCTCGAGCGACGCCGGCGCGGCGAAGGACTCGATCGTCGTGGCCCAGCCCAGCGACCTCGCGAACGCCGACCCCGTGATCGACAACGGCCTCTACTCGACGAACATCTTCCACGCCGTCTACGACCAGCTCACCAGCGTCGACGGCGAGGGCGCCCTCCAGCCGCGCCTCGCGACGGAGTGGACCGCGAGCGAGGACGCGAAGACCTGGACGTTCACCCTCCGCGACGACGCGACCTTCAGCGACGGCACCCCGGTCACCGCCGAGGACGTGCGCTTCAGCTTCCAGGCGGTCATCGACGCCCCGGATTCGCTGAACAAGATCTACACGAACAACATCGCGAGCATGACGGTGGTCGACGACACCCACCTCACCTTCGAGCTGACCGCCGGCGACGCCGCCTTCACCCGCCGGGTCTACTACATCTCGATCGTGCCGGAGGAGTACTACACCTCGGTCGGCTCGGCCGGCTTCGCCGAGGCGCCGATCGGCTCCGGCCCGTACACCTTCGAGAGCTGGACTCCGGGCGTCTCGACCGTGCTCGCCGCGAACCCTGACTACTGGGGCGGCGAGCCGGCGATCGCGAACGTCACCGTCGAGCCGATCGCCGACGCCGACGCGCGGCTGAACGGCCTGCTCTCCGGCGACATCGACCTCACCGCGATCACCCCGGCGCAGGTCGCCTCGGTCGAGGGCTCGGGCTACACCGTGGCCGAGGGCCAGTCGAACCAGCTCGTCTACGTCGGCTTCAACGAGACCTCCGGCGGGCCGCTCGCGGACGCCGATCTGCGCAGCGCCATCAGCCTCGCGATCGACCGCGAGACGATCATCGAGACGATCCACGACGGCTACGCGACGGTCGCGAACGCGTCCTCCGTCGCTCCGAACGTCAACGGCTTCGACGCCGAGCTGCCCGATCTCGCCTACGACCCGGAGGCGGCGGAGGAGCTCGTCGCGTCCTCCGGCTACGACGGCAGCGCGATCACCTTCCAGTACCCGACCGGCGGCAACGTGCCCAACTCGGCCGAGGTCGCGCAGGCCCTCGCCTCGCAGCTCGCGGAGGTGGGCATCACGGTCGAGCTGGAGGGCGTGGAGTACTCCTCCTACGTGCTGCTGACCTCGTCGAAGTCGCACCCGGGGATGTACATCACCCAGTTCTCGCCGTCGATGATGGACGCCTCCACCACGCTGAACTACCTCTACGGCCCGACCGGCTACGCGATCTTCTCCGACCCGGACGTCGACGCGCTGATCGTCGAGGCCAACGCGACGGTCGACGTCGACGCCCGCAACGCCGTCATCGCCGAGATCTGGGCGCTGAACGCCGAGCGGACCCACCTCGCCAACATCGACTACACCGTCGGCACCTACGGGGTCGCCCCCGGCCTGGACTGGACCCCGCGCGCCGACGGCCACGTCGACTGGCGCGAGGCGAGCTGGCAGTAGGCCTCGGCCGATCCGAGAGACGAGCAGAGAAGAGGAGCCCGCATGTACCTCGCCGACGACACCGGCAGCAGCCACGACTTCACCTGGATGGTCAAGAACGCGGTGGTGCCGCGGCCGATCGCCTGGATCGGCACCGAGAGCGCGGACGGCGTCGGCAACCTCGCCCCGTTCTCGTACTTCACCCTCGTGACGATGGACCCGCCGACGCTGATGATCTCGTTCACCGGGGAGAAGGACTCGCACGAGAACATCCGCGCCACCGGCGAGTTCGTGGTCAACCTGGTCACCGAGGGCCAGGCCGAGGTGCAGACCGCGACGGCGGCGATCACCCCGCCGTCCGTCGACGAGGCGGCGCTGCTGGGCCTGGAGCTCGTCGACTCGGTGCGGATCGCGCCGAAGCGCCTGGCGATGGCGAAGGTCGCGCTCGAGTGCGTGCTGCTGCGCGAGACCGAGGTCTACGACGCTCATGTGGTCTTCGGCCAGGTGCTCGCCGTGCACGCGGACGACTCGGTCCTCGACGAGCGCGGGCGGATCGACGTGGCGAAGTACCGGCCGGTCGCCCGCCTCGGCGGCTCGCTCTACACGACCGTGACGAGCGACTACAAGCACCCGGTGCCGGTCGCGACCTCGGAGTGGCTCGCCGCCCAGCCCGGCGGCGCCGCGGCCGCGCCCGTCGACCCCGACGAGCTCGCGGCGGCGGCCGCCTGGTCCACCGAGCAGGCCGCCGCCGCCGTCTGAGCGCCCGACGCCGCGCATCCGGCATTTTTCTGCCGATAGAGGTCTAATATGACCTCAGGAGGTAGAAAAGTGCCGGTTAGCAGAACGACGGATGAGTGGCTGGTCTCCCTGGGAGAATCCATCCGCGACGCCCGGATCGATCGCCTCCTGGATCAGGCGACTCTCGCTCGCCTCGCCGACATCGCTCCGCGCTCGCTCGGCAACCTCGAGGCGGGGCGTGGCTCCTCCCTCTCGACGCTGATCAAGACCGTGCGCGCGCTGGACCGCGAGGACTGGCTGGAATCGCTCGACGAGGGCATCGGCGAGCCGGGACCGATGGAGCAGCTGCGGTTGGCGCGACGCCAGCCCTCGAAGCCGCGGCGGGTACCGCGCTCCCGGCGGCTCTGATGCCCTTCGTGCCCGCTCAGGTCGTCGAGGTCCGTGCGTGGGGCAGGACCGTCGGAGCGCTCGCCGCCGGTCGGCGATCGCGTGACTACGAGTTCGAGTACGCACCGGAGTGGCGCGCCACCGGTCTCGAGCTCTCACCCCTGCACCTCCCCCTCGCCAAGCGCGGTCCGTTCCGCTTCCCCGGACTCAACCCGGACACCTGGCACCACCTCCCGCCCGCCATCGCCGACTCACTTCCGGACCGCTTCGGCAACGCGATCATCGACGCGGAGTTCGCCCGGGAGGGAGCGCGGAGCGACGAGGCGACGCCGCTCGACCGGCTCGTGTACACCGGATCTCGAGCCATGGGCGCGCTCGAATTCCGCCCCGACCGCGGCCCTGCCGAACCCTCGCCGACGGCGCTCGTGGTCAGCGATCTCGTCGGTGTCGCCCGGGACGTCGTCGCGGGCACACTCGGCGACGACATCGAGACAGCGACTGCTCTCCAGCAGATCCTGCTGGTCGGAACGAGCGCAGGTGGCGCACGAGCCAAGGCCGTCGTCAACGTCCACCCGGGGACAGGCGAACTCCGGCCCGGGCAGAGGCCGATGGCAGGCTGCGAGGGCTGGCTGCTGAAGTTCGACGGCGTCGGCGTCGACAGCGCCCTCGGTACGAGCGGGGACTACGGGCGGATCGAGTACGCCTACTCGCTGATGGCCCGGGCCTCGGGGATCGACATGACGCAGACACGGCTGCTCGAGGAGAACGGTCGGGCGCACTTCATGACGCGGCGCTTCGATCGTCCGCTCGACGGGAGCAGGCTGCACACACAGACGCTCTGCGCCCTCGGCATCCTCGATTACAACCAGATCGGCACTCACGACTACGCCCAGCTGTTCCAGGCGATCGACGCGCTCCGACTCGGAGACGGCGCGCGCGGCCAGGCATTCCGGCGTCTGGTCTTCAACTGGATGGCCGCGAACTACGACGATCACACCAAGAACCACTCCTTCCTGATGTCCCCGGACGGACGATGGTCGTTGAGTCCTGCCTACGACATCACCCACGCGCACGCTGTCGATTCGAAGTGGACCAGTGCCCACCTCATGGGAGTCCACGGCGAGTTCCACGCGGTCGACAGGCGAGCCCTGACCGACTTCGCCACGGCGCACTCGGTCCGCGACGCGAGCGGCATCATCGCCGACGTCGCGGCGGCCCTTCGGAACTGGCACGAATACGCGGAGGAGTCGGGGCTGCCCGAGGAGACGGCGGACGCCGTCCGCGCTGATTTCCGGATCGCGCAGCTGACGAGGCGATAGCGGCGGCGGATAGCGCTGCGGGGCACGACCAGCCGAGCACGGCAGGCGTCACACGCCCGGCGAATTGATCTGATCACGGGAGGAGAAACCCCGGTCAGCGCCCGATCCGTCCGCGGCGCCCCTGCGCAATCAGATCGGCACCGCGCCGCGCTCCCGGCGAAATGCGCGACCGCTGGAATGGCTGCACGCCTCCCGCTCCGCACGACCTCGAAGGAGACCGCCCGATGGTCACACCGTTCCACCTCGCCTGGTTCACCCCGTTCAAGACGCCCGCGTGGAAGAGCCCGTGGGCCGCCGACACCCCGATGACGTGGCTGAACGGCGACTACTACATCGACATGGCGCGCCAGCTCGAGCGGGCCGGCTTCGACTTCATGATGTTCGAGGACTCGACGCTCGTCTCGGACACCTACGGCGGCTCGACCGAGAACGACCTCAAGCACGGCCTGCACTCGCCCAAGGGCGACCCGGTGCCGCTGCTGCCGGTGCTCGCGCAGCACACCTCGAAGATGGGCTTCATCGCGACGATGTCGACCAGCTTCTACCCGCCCTTCATCCTCGCCCGCACGATGGCGACGATGGACCACCTCACCCGCGGCCGCGTCGGCTGGAACGTGGTCACCTCCTCCGAGGACCTCGCCGGGCAGAACTACGGCCTCGACCACCTGCTGCCGCACGACGAGCGCTACGCGATGGCCGAGGAGTACGTCACGGTCGTCAAGGCGCTCTGGGACTCGTGGGAGCCCGGCGCGATCGTCGCCGACCGCGAGACCGGCGTGCTCGCGGACCACACCAAGGTCCACCCCATCCACCACGAGGGCAAGTACTTCAAGGTCCGCGGCCCGCTCAACCTGCCGGCCGGCCCGCAGGGCCACCCGGTGCTCTGCCAGGCGGGCGGCTCCCCCGCCGGCCGCGACTTCGCCGCCAAGCACTCCAACGTGCTGCTCTCGCAGCCCAGCGGTGTGGACGGGATGAAGGAGTACCGCGACGACATCCGCGCCCGCGCCGCCGGGCACGGCCGGAACCCGGACGACGTGAAGGTGATGTACATCATCCAGCCGGTCCTCGGCGAGACGCAGGCGGACGCCGAGGAGCTCGCCCGCCGCCGCTACGAGCTGAGCCAGGACCAGATCGAGACCCTGCTGGGCATCATGTCGATCACCACCGAGGTCGACTTCAAGCAGTTCGACCTCGACCAGCCGCTGCCCGACGACGTGTCGACCAACGGCCACCAGTCGGGGCTCGCGGCGTTCAAGAAGCGCGCGGCGGGCAAGACGATCCGCGAGGCGCTCACCGGCCAGTCCTCGGAGTCGGTGAAGCTCGTCGGCACACCCGACTCGGTCGCCGAGCAGATGGAGGAGGTCGTCGACGCGGTCGGCGGCGACGGGTTCCTGGTGCGCGGCGAGCCGGTGCGCACGCACTCGCGCCGCTACATCGACGAGATCGCGAGCGGACTCGCGCCGGCCCTGCGCCGCCGCGGCTTGATCCGCACCTCGTACGACGAGCCCACCTTCAAGGCGAACCTGGCGGCGTTCTGATGGTCGCGCCGTTCCACCTCGGCTGGTTCCTCAACGGCACCTCGGTCCCCGCCTGGGGGCAGGAGTTCTCCGGCGCGATCGGCACGCAGTGGCAGCAGGCCGAGATCTTCGTCGACCTCGCGCGGGCGATGGAGCGGGCGCGCTTCGACTACGTGCTGATCGAGGACAACACCTTCGTCGGCGACCGCTACGGCGACTCGATGGAGCTCTACCTCAAGCACGCCTTCCAGACCCCGCGGCAGGATCCGATGGTCACCGCGACCCTGCTCGCGCAGGCCACCGAGAAGCTCGGGATCATCGCGACGGCCGGCACCTTCGCCTACCACCCCTACATGCTGGCCCGGCTGTCGGCCTCGATCGACCAGATCTCGGGCGGGCGGATGGGCGTGAACGTGGTGACCGGCACCTCCGACCGCGCGCTGCAGAACTACGGCTTCGACGGCATGGGCGAGCACGACTCGCGCTACGACGTCGCCGAGGACTTCCTGAAGGCCGCGATCGCACTCTGGGACACCTGGGAGCCGGACGCCGTGGTCGCCGATCCCGCCACCGGCTACTGGGCCGACCACACCAAGGTCCGCCGGGCGGACTACCGCGGCAGCCACTACTCGACCCGCGGACCGCTGAACACCGGCCCGCTGCCGCAGGGCCGTCCGGTGATCTCGCAGGCCGGCGGCTCGCCCCGCGGCATCGCCTTCGCGGCGAAGTACGCCGACACCATCGTCGCGATCCACGCGACGGCCGAGGGCATGAAGTCCTACCGCGACAAGGTGCGCGCCGCGGCGCTCTCCTTCGGGCGCGACCCGGACGACATCAAGGTGCTCTTCGGGGTCGGGCCGATCGTCGGGTCGACCGAGGCGGAGGCGCAGGAGCGGGTGCGCCTGCGCCGCGACGACATCGCCGAGAACATCGAGGTGCACCTGGCCGCGATGGCGAAGTCCACCGACATCGACTTCGCGCAGGTGCCGCTGGACGTGCCGCTCGGCTCGCTCGATCTGCGCACCAACGGCACGCAGCAGCTCACCGACTTCGTCACCCGCAACGCGACGCGGACGCTCCGCGAGGCGGTCGTCTCGCGCGGGGTCGGCAATGGCCCGGTGATCGCCGGCACCCCCGAATCGGTCGCCGACCAGCTCGAGGAGATGATGCGCGTCGCCGGCGGCGACGGCTTCCTGATCTCGACCAGCGGCGTCACCCGGCGCTTCATCGCCGAGATCTGCGACGGCCTGGTGCCCGAGCTGCAGCGCCGCGGGCTGACCCGGCGCGAGTACTCGTTCGACCAGCTGCGCGACAACCTGCTCGAGTTCTGAAGCCCCCGTCCTTGCTTCCCATTTCTGTTCCGAGGAGAACCACCATGCGCGGATACGTCGACACCGACTGGGGTCAGCTGCACTACCGCAGGAGCGGCTCGGGCGGACCGGCGATCGTGCTGCTGCACGAGTCGCCGCGCACCTCCGCCGTCTACGAGCCGGTGCTGGACGCACTCGGCGCGCACGCGACGACGATCGCCTTCGACACCCCCGGCTTCGGCCAGAGCGACTCGGCGCCCGCCGACCAGCCGCTCGCCGAGTACGCCCGGATCCTGGTGCAGGGCCTGGACGCGCTGGGGGTCGGCGAGTTCGTCCCCGTCGGGATGAAGACGGGCAGCTCGCTCGCGACGGCGATCGCGATCGCGCTGCTCGGCACCGGCCGGGTGCGGCGGGCTGTGCTCTACGCCCTCGAGGAGCCGGAGCCCGCGGCGATGGAGCACTGGGCGCAGAACTGGGCGCCCGAGCTGCCGGTCACGGCCGACGGCGCCGTGCTGCGCTACCTCTGGGACAAGAACGTCGGCCTCTACGGCACCGACGACCCGCGCGCGCTGGCCGGCTGCGTCGCGGACACCCTCGGCAACCTCGAGCGCTACAACTCGATCTACCCGGCGGTGTTCCGCGGCCGCGCGAAGACCTGGGCGGACAACCTGGCGCTGGTCGAGGCGGGCGTCGAGCTCACCGTGCTGCAGCCGCCGTGGGCGCGGATGACGCTCGACGTGCCGATCGAGTTCAGCCGGATGCCCGGGACCAGGGTCGTCGAGATGCCGGTGAGCGGGCAGTTCCCGGCGCGGGCGCCGCGGGAGTTCACCGCGGCCGTGCTCGCCGCGGTGGGCGCTCCGGTGCCGGCGTGACGGCGTGAGGTCGTGACGGGCGGCGTCCGCTGGCCGCTGACCGGCCTGATGCTCTCGCAGTTCGTCGCCGGGCTCTCCGCGACCATCGTCGCCACGAGCGTCCCCACCGTGATGCGCTCGCTGGAGGGCGCGGCCGGGCTCTCCACGTGGCTGGTCGCGGCGACGATCCTCGGCAACACCGCGACCACTCCGCTCTGGGGCCGGCTCGCGGATCTCGTCGCGCCGAAGCGGATCCTCCAGGCCGCGATCGGCGTCTTCGTCGCCGGCTCGGTCCTCGCCGCGCTCGCCCCCTCGACGGCGGTGCTGCTCGCCGCGCGGGCGCTGCAGGGCGTCGGCCTGGGCGGGACCGCCGCGGTGTCGATGGCCGCCGTCGCCCTGCTGGTGCCGCTGCGCGAGCGCGGCCGGGTGAACGGGTCGCTCCAGGCCCTGCAGACCTCGGCGACCATCCTCGGCCCGATCGTCGGCGGGGTCGTCGTGCAAGCGCTCGGCTGGCGCTGGTGCTTCGTGGTGGCCCTGCCCCTGGCCGTCGCCTCGTTCGTGGTGCTGACCGCCTCGCTGCACGTGCGGCTGCCGGTCGCGCCGCGCGGCGGACGCACGGACTACGCGGGTGCGCTGCTGATCGCGACCGGAGTTCCCGCGGCGCTGATCGCGCTGACGCTGCTGGGCGAGGGAGCGGGCGGCGGGGGCTCGAGGGCGGTCGCGCTGCTGGGCTTCGGCGGCTTCGGCGCGCTCGCGCTGGTCGCGCTCGTGCTCGTCGAGCTGCGGGTGGCCGCTCCGATCATCCCGCTGCGACTGCTCGTGGCGCGGGTCCCCCTGGTCTGCGCGGTCGCCGCCTTCCTGCTCGGCTCGACGCTCTTCGGCGGCTCGGTCTTCATCACCCAGTACCTGCAGCTCGGGCTCGGGATGGATCCCGCGCCCGCCGGTCTGCTGCTCGCTCCGATGGCGGTCGGCGCCGTGATCGCGTCGTTCACCGCCGGCCGCGCCGTCACGCGCAGCGGCCGGGTGAAGGGCGTGCTGCTGCTGGCCGCGGGCGCGATGCTGCTCGGCAACGTCGCCCTCGCGCTCGCGCCGCTCGCCCCGCTGCCGCTCGCGCTCACCGGGGCACTGCTGCTCTCGGCCGGCCTCGGCATCACGCTGCAGAACCTCGTGCTCGCGGCGCAGACCGTCGCGCCCGCCGGCCGGACCGGCTCGCTGAGCGCCGCGATCGTCTTCTTCTTCACCCTCGGCGGCACCGTCGGGCTGGTGGGCTACGGCGCGGCGCTGTCCGCTCGACTCACGGCGCTCGTCTCGGCCGGCGCGGCCGAGGCGGAAGCGTACGCGCTCGCCCTGCCGCTGGTCTTCGCCCTCTCGGCGGCGGCCTGCGCGGCGGCGGTCGGCGCACTGGCCGCGCTGCCCACGGTGCGGCTCCGTGCGACGGCGTGAGCCCGACGTCGCGCGCCTGCGCCGAGGAGCCCACCACCCCGCTGGCAGGATCTCTCGACGGGAGTCCCGTCGACGACACGGCCTCGTCGACGACACGGCCTCGTCGACGACACGGCCCCGTTAACGACACGGCCCCGTTAACGGCAGAACCCCGGTCGTGTGATCGGCTCTCGGACGAGAGCTACAGGGACGGCTCCGGGGTGTTCGGTAGGAGTTTAGAGGGCGAGGTGATCCCGGTCAACGCGAGCGAGTGGCCCTTCTACGAGCAGCACTTCTCCTCCGCCAGACTCCGGCACTACCTGGCCGAGACCGAGGGGGATCTCGATCGGGCTCGTGCACTGTACGAGTGGAACGTGACCACCTCGGCCGCGTTCTGGGAATCGCTGGGGCACCTCGAGGTCGCGCTGCGCAACGCGATCGATGCACGGATGGCCCTCCTTCACCGCCGAAGAGATCGCATCGGCCACTGGATCTTCGACGATGCGCGGGAGCTCGGGCGAGACGCACGCGGACCCGGACTCCACCGCCAGCCCTACACCGATGTCAGCATCGCCATCGGTCGCGTTCGACGCAATGGCAAGCCCATCGACCCAGGCCAGGTCATCTCCGAGGTGTCCTTCGGGTTCTGGCACCAGATGGTGTCGAAGGCTCGCATCGCGCTGTGGCCCGACCTCGCTGCTGCCTTCCCCTCCGCGCCGAATCGGAGTCAAGCGACAGTTCGCGAACCGGTCGCTCGACTGCGCGGGCTCCGCAATCGCATCGGGCACCACCACCGGATCTGGTCGCTGGACCTTCCGGCGCGGTACGACGATCTCATCGACGTGACCGGCTTCATCGATCCCGAGCTGCGCAACTGGATCCATGAGCGGAGCAGGGTGCCGTCCGCCCTCTCCGCTCGACCCTGAGATCCTCGGCCGCCGTTGACGAGCCGACCCAGGCGGGCGACCGTCCCGACGGTTCCCGCAGAAGGGACGGTTCCCGCAGAAGGGGGGTCCGCGGATCGCTGAGAACGGGCGCAGGGGTGTGACCGGTCCTGGCACGCTGGGCGCAGGCTCCGTTCACGTCATCCCGAAGGGAAGCGATGCCCGTTCTCCAGCTGGTGCTCTACCTGGTCGACGATCCCGAGCAGAGGGCGCACGCCTGCACGTTCCACGGTGATCGCCACAAGCTCGCCCACGACCTGGAGACGCGGCAGTTCCTGCCGGTCGCGCGCGGGCCCGAGCAGTACAGCGTGGTCGCGGTGAACCGCATCCAGCGCGTCGAGTTCGAGCGTGTCGACGCGGACGCGCAGCCGCTCTCGGACACCGTCGCCTGCTAGCTCCGGCGCAGGAGAGCAGATCGTTACCCGGTCGCCGGCTCCCGCGCGGAAGGATGGGCGGTGGGGGACGATCCGCGACCCCCGTCGTCCGCTTCTCCGGGGGTACGCCATGCCCATCCCGTCCCGCTCGCTCCTGCGCACCGCCGTCGCCGGCACCGCCCTCGCCCTCGGCGTCGGGACGGTCTTGAGCGGCTGCGTCTCCTCCGACGAGCCCGTCGCGCAGCCGGCCGCGACGGTGACCGCCACCGCGACCGTCACCGCAACGCCGGCCCCCACCGCGACCCCCGCGCCGACCGCGACGCCCGCGGCCGCCGCGAGCCTGCTGATCGGGCCGACCTCGTTCTCGCTGGTGGACGCCTCCGGAACGCAGCTGGGCAGCTGGGCGTACCGCGACGGCACCGGCGCGGTCGCGGCGCTCACCGAGGCGTTCGGCAGCGAGCCGACCGAGTCCGACGACGTCCCGTACGAGGGCTACCGCAGCCGCGCCTACACCTGGCCGGGCTTCGTCCTCCGGGACACCGAGGTCTACGACGCGGGCGGGCCGGAGCTCACCTACCCCGAGCCGGACGTCCTGGTCGAGGCGACCGCGCCCGCCGTCGACGGCGTCGCGATCAGCACGCTGGGCGGAGTCGCGGTCGGCGACGCCGCGGCCGAGGTGGCTGCCGAGCACCCGGAGAGCACGACCGACGGCTCGCTCAGCAGCTTCCTCCTCGACACCACGGTCGTCGGCGCCGACGGGGACTACGAGCTGACGAACACGGTGGGTGCGATCGCGGAGGACTCCGTCACCGTCTCGAGCCTGCGCGCACCCTTCCCGAACTGGGGCGTCTGAGCCCGACCGCTCCCGGCCCTGGTCAGGCGACCGAGCGCAGGTGCCGGAAGGCGGAGCCGTGGAAGACCAGCGGCTCGATCGTCGCGTCGTTGTGCAGCGCCGTCACCTCGAGGAGGACCACGTGGTGGTCGCCGGCGGGGATCTCGCCGTGGATCGAGCACTCGAGCCAGAGCGGTGAGCCGTGCACGAAGACGGCACCGGCCTCGCTCCGCTCGATCTCGAGGCCCTCGAAGCGGCCGGCCTTGTTGCGGGAGGCGAGCTGGCGCGCGGCGACACTGTGGCCGGCTCCCATCACCGAGACGCCGATGCGGCCCGCCCCGCGCAGCACCGGCCAGGTGGTCGACGAGTTCTGGATGGCGAACATCACCAGCGGCGGGTCCATCGAGACGCCGACGCTGAACGAGGAGGCGACCATGCCCTCGAGCGTGCCGTCCACCTCCGCGGCGAAGGCGGCGACGCCGGAGGGGAAGTGCGAGAAGGCCTGCCGGAGCAGCTGCGGGTCCGGCGAGTAGGTCTCGAGGGTCATGGCGCGGGTGTCCTTCCGGAGGGAGCGGGCAGGGCGGAGACCCGCCGTCGAGGCACGATCCTGACAGCCGATTGTTGAATCCCGATTGCGCCGGTCGACCCGATCCCGATCCGCGCACCGACGCCGATCCGCCCCGCATTCCGCCACTCCTCCCCCTCCGTGAGATGCCACTTGTGCTCGCTTCCACCGGCGTGTCGCGTGCACAAGTGGCATCTCGCGGGTGGGGACCGGCGAGTGGCGGACAGGGCGCCGATCCTTGCAGTGGCGCGGGCGGCGGTCGCGCAATCCAAGCTTCACGCCCCCGCAATCAGCGCGGACCGGAGCGGCTCCTACGCTCCTGACTCACCGGCGATCCGTCCGGGCTGAGCAGGAGGACAGGGGGTGACGGCATGGTGCGCTTCCTCGGCCGGCGCGCGCTCCGGGCGGTCGTGACGGTGCTCGCGGTGCTGACGTTCGCGTTCGTCCTGGCCCGGATGACCGGCGACCCGGTGCGGCTGATGCTGCCCGACCAGGCGACCGCCGAGGACGTCGCGGACGTGCGGCGGGCCCTCGGACTCGACCGGCCGCTGCTCGCGCAGTACCTCGGCTTCCTCGGCGACGTGGTGCGCGGTGATCTGGGCGAGTCGATCCGGCAGGGGCAGCCCGCCCTCGCCCTGGTGCTCGACCGGCTGCCGGCGACGCTCGAGCTCGCGATCTCCTCGTTCGTGATCGGGATCGTGCTGGCGACCGGGCTCGCCGTGCTCGCCGAGGTCACGGGCGACCGCCGACTGCGCACGGTGATGCTCTGGGCGGCGACGCTGCGGCAGGCGATCCCGCCGTACCTGTTCGGGATCCTGATGATCCTGGTCTTCTCGGTCGGGCTCGGGCTGCTGCCCGCCCTCGGCCGCACCTCCTACGCCAGCTACGTCATTCCGGTGATCACCATCGCGACCTTCGAGGTGGCGCTCTACCTCCGCCTCTTCAACGCCTCCTTCGACGAGAGCCGCTCGCTCGACTTCGTCCGCACGGCGAGGGCGAAGGGGGTGCCCCGGTCTCGGATCGTGCTGCGGCACATGCTCCCGAACGCGATGCTGCCGATCATCACGGTCGCCGGCATCAACCTCGGCGTGCTCGTCGGCGGGCTGGTCGTGCTCGAGACGGTCTTCAACTGGCCGGGCCTCGGCCGCCTGATCGTGCAGGGGGTCACCCAGCGCGACTATCCGATCGTCCAGGCGGGGGTCGTCGTCATCGCCCTGCTCTTCATCGTGATCAATCTGGTCGTCGATCTGCTCTACGCCGTGCTCGACCCGAGAGTGCGGCTGTCGTGAACGGCGCCGCCGTCAGCGGCGTCGTCGCGAACCGCGCCGTCGTGAAGGGAGCACTGTCGTGACCACCGAGATCATCCGCACCCGCACCCGGTGGCAGCTCGCCGCCGCCCGCCTGCCGGGGCCCTCGGTCGCCGTCGCCGTCGTGATGCTCGCCGTCGTGGCGCTCGTCGTGATCGTGGTGCCCTTCCTCCCCGCCTTCGACCCGTACTCGCAGGACCTCGCGGGCAGCCTCGCCGCCCCGTTCGCCGACCCGGCGCACCTGCTCGGGACCGACGCGCTCGGCCGCGACACCCTCAGCCGCCTGGCCGTCGCGACGCGTGTCTCGCTGCTGGTCGCGCTCGGGGCCGTCGCGATCAGCGCGGCCGTCGGTCTCTCGGTCGGGCTGCTGGCCGGCTGGCGGCGCGGCCGCCTCGACGGTTTCCTGATGGCCGTCGGCGACGTGCAGCTGGCGATCCCCGTCGTGCTGCTGCTGATCGTGCTCGTCGCGGCGCTCGGCTCGAGCCCGCTGCTGCTGGTGACCCTCCTGGGCCTGACCAACTGGGTCGGCTACGGACGGGTGACCCGCTCGCTCACGGTGTCGCTGCGCGAGCGGGAGTTCGTCTCGTCGGTGACGGCCGCGGGCGGCAGCGGCTGGTGGATCGTGCGCAAGCACCTGCTGCCGAACGTGCTGCCGCAGGTGCTGATCCTCGCGGCGTTCGAGATCGGCGTCGTGATCACCATCGAGTCGTCGCTGAGCTTCCTCGGCCTGGGCATCCAGCCGCCCACGCCGAGCCTCGGTCTGATGATCAACGAGGGCCAGAAGTACCTGCAGACCGACGCCGCGCTCACCCTCCTGCCCGCGCTGATGATCCTCTTCGTCATCGGCGGGATCCAGTTCGTCTCCCAGGGCGCGCGCCCGCGCCGCTGAGCGCTCGCTCCCCCTCTTCCCCCGCTTCCCCCGCTTCCCCCTCCCGAAAGGCCTCCCCGTGACCCCTTCCTCCTCCCGCCGCCTCTGCCTATCCCGCCGCGGCCGTCGCGCAGTCGGCGCCGTCGCGCTCGTCGGCGCCGCGACGCTCGCCCTCGGCGGCTGCGCGAGCTTCGACGACGGCTCCGCCTCGGCCGCCGACACGACGAGCATCACCGTCGCGCTGACCGGCGAGCCGTCCTCGCTCGATCCGCTCTACGACACCCAGCTGCCGGCGCTGAACATCTTCTACAACGTCTTCGACCAGCTCGCCCAGGTGGACGCCGACGGCAGCGTCTCGCCGCGGCTCGCCTCGGGCTGGACCCACGACGACTCGCTGACCAGCTGGGTCTTCACCCTGCGCGACGACGCCGCCTGGCAGGACGGCACCGACGTCACGGCCGAGGACGTGGTCTTCACCTACGAGACGGCCATGAGCGATCCGGCGTCGAACCTCGGCGGCTACCTCTCGGCGGTCGAGTCGGTCGTGGCGACCGGCGAGGACGAGGTCACCTTCACGCTGAACACGCCGTTCGCGCCCTTCGACCGCCAGGTCACGCTCGTCCCGATCATCCCGAAGGCGGTCTACGAGGCCGAAGGGGCGGCCGCGTTCGCGAAGGCACCGGTCGGCTCGGGCCCGTACTCCGTCGCCTCCTGGGTGAACGGCGACTCGATCACGCTCGAGCGCAACGACGACTACTGGGGAGAGAAGGGCGCCTACGAGGAGGTCGTCTTCCAGCCGGTGCCCGACGAGACGACCCGGGCCAACTCGGTCCAGTCCGGCGACCTCGACCTCGCACTCCTCGGCCCCTCGAACGTCGCCGCCGTCGAGGGCTCCGGCACGGTCGACGTCGTCGAGCAGGAGTCGAACCGCGTGCTCTACACCGGCTTCAACTCGACGGCCCCCTGGCTGTCCGACCCCTCGGTGCGCGAGGCCGTCGACCTCGCGATCGACCGCACCGCGATCAGCGAGGACCTCCTGGGCGGAGCGGTCACCCCGACCGGCCAGCTGATCGCCCCGGTCTCCTTCGGCTACGACGAGGCGCTCCCCGCGACCGAGACCGACGCCGACGCGGCCCGCGAGCTGATCACGGCCTCCGGCTACGACGGCAGCCCGATCACGCTGTCCTACCCGACCAACGGCCTCCCGCAGATCGACCAGATCGCGCAGGCGGTCGCGAGCCAGCTCGAGGCCGTCGGCCTCACGATCGAGCTCGACGGCCAGGAGGCGAACACCTTCAGCGGGACCTGGTTCTCGGCCTCGCTGCCCGGCCTCTACCTCTACGCCTTCGCCCCCTCCGTGATGGACGCGGACCTGCCGCTGACGATGCTGCTCAAGACCGGCGGTCAGGGCTACGTCTCCGACCCCGCGATCGACGAGCTGCTCGCCGCCGAGACCGGCGAGGCCGACGAGACCGCGCGCGCCGACGACTTCGCGCAGATCTCCGCGCTCGTCGACGAGAACACCTACTACGCACCGCTCTTCACCGACACCTACACCTACGGCGTCGCGCAGGGCCTCGACTGGAGCCCGCGACCCGACGGGATGCTCGTCTTCAACTGACCCGCTCTCCCCACCTCTACCGATCAGGAGCACCGCCATGACCACCATCCCCCGCGAGAACACCGCGCTCATCGTCGTCGACATGCAGCGCGCCTTCTTCGACAACGACGACTCGCTCGGCCGCTCGGGCATCGACGTCACGCCGCTGCGCGACGCCATCCCGGGCACCGTCCGCCTGGTGCGCGACGCCCGCGCCGCCGGCGTGCCGGTGATCTTCACCCGCTACGTCTACATGCCCGGCATGGTCGACTTCGGACCGGTCCGCGGTGCGAAGGCCGCCGAGCGCATCGCCTCCAACTCGCTCGGCGCCGGCACCGACGAGATCGAGCTGATCCCGGAGCTGGAGGCGCGGCCCGACGAGATCGTGATCGACAAGTCCCGGCCGAGTGCGTTCTACGGCACCCGCCTCGAGCCGGTGCTGAACGGCATGGGCGTCCGCAACGTCGTGATCTGCGGAGTGACGACCAACATCTGCGTCGAGTCGACCGCGAGGGACGCGGGCCAGCGCGACTACGGCACCTACGTGGTGCGCGACGCCGTCGCCGAGTTCACGGCCGAGCGGAACCACTTCGCGCTGTTCGGGATCGCCTGGTCGTTCGGCGAGGTCGTCGACCTGGCCGAGATCGAGGCGTCCTGGTCGCTCGAGGCGCCCGTGGCCGAGGCTTCCGCGACCGAGGCTCCCGCGCTCGAGACCGCCGCGGTCTGAGGCCGCTCCCGTGACCGATCCGCTGCTCTCCCTCCGCGACGTCTCGATCTCGTTCGCCACTCCGGCCGGCGAGATCGAGGCGGTGCGCCACCTCGACCTGGATCTGCGCGCGGGTGAGACGATCGCCGTCGTCGGCGAGTCGGGCTCGGGGAAGTCGACGACCGCCGCGAGCATCAACCGGCTGCTCCCGGAGAACGGCAGGATCTCCTCCGGCTCGATCCTGTTCGAGGGCGAGGACCTCGCGCAGGCGACGGAGAAGCGGATGACCGCGATCCGCGGCGCCGGCATCGGGCTGGTGCCGCAGGATCCGATGTCGAATCTGAATCCGCTGCAGCGGGTGGGCGCGCAGATCGCGGAGGCGCTGCTCGTGCATGGCCGCCTCCGCGGTGCCGCCGCGCGTGACCGGGTCGTCGAGCTGCTCGAGATGGTGGGCATCCCCGAGCCGGCCCGGCGCGCGCGGCAGTACCCGCACGAGCTTTCCGGCGGCATGCGCCAGCGGGTGCTGATCGCGATCGGCCTCGCCTGCCGCCCGCGGCTGCTCATCGCCGACGAGCCGACCAGCGCGCTGGACGTCACCGTGCAGCGCGGGATCCTCGATCAGCTCGCCCGCCTCACCGCCGAGATGGGGACCGCGGTGATCCTGATCACGCACGACCTCGCCCTCGCCGCCGAGCGCGCCGACCGGGTGCTGGTGCTGTTCCGCGGCGAAGTGGTCGAGCAGGGCGAGGCGGCGGCCGTCCTGCGCGCTCCGCAGCACGAGTACACCCGGCGGCTGCTGGCCGCGGCGCCGACCCTGTCGTCGACACGGCTGGTCGAGGACGCGCCCGCGTCCGAGGGCGTCGAGCCGCTGGTGAGGCTCCGCGAGGTCGGGAAGCAGTACCCGGTGCGCTCGGGCCTCGGCCGCAAGACGCCGTTCACCGCCGTCGAGTCCTCGTCGTTCGACATCCCGCGCGGCCGGACGGTCGCGGTCGTCGGCGAGTCCGGCTCGGGCAAGTCGACGACGGCGAAGCTCGTGCTGCGACTCGAGGAGCCGACGACCGGCGCGATCGAGTTCCGCGGCCGGAGCGTCGCGCACCTGCGCGGGAAGGAGCTGATGGACTTCCGCCGGCACGTGCAGCCGGTGTTCCAGAACCCGTACAGCTCGTTCGACGCGCGGTACACCGTGGCCCGCAGCATCGAGGAGCCGCTGCTGTTGCACCGGGTCGGCGACGGCGAGAGCCGGCGGCGGCGGGTCGCCGAGCTGCTCGCGCAGGTCGCCCTGCCGCCCGAGGTGGCGGAGAAGCTGCCGCGCGAGCTCTCGGGCGGTCAGCTGCAGCGCGTGGCGATCGCCCGCGCGCTCGCCCTCTCGCCCGAGCTGGTCGTACTGGACGAGGCGGTATCGGCGCTCGACGTCCTCGTGCAGGAGCAGATCCTCGCGCTCCTGGCCGAGCTGCAGCGCGAGCTCGGGCTGAGCTACCTCTTCATCAGCCACGACCTCGCCGTGGTGCGGATGCTCGCGCACACCGTGCACGTGATGCAGAAGGGCCGGATCGTCGAGTCGGGCACGCCCGCGCAGATCTTCGAGGCGCCGCAGCACCCGTACACGCGGGCGCTGCTCGCGGCGATCCCGGACCCCGAGGCGGCCGCGGTCGGCTGACGGCCGTGCAGGAGTGAGCGCCCGCGGGAAGTGCTCCGCCTCCGCCGACGCCGCGGCGCTCAGCAGTCGCGGGCGCGGAAGCGCAGCGCGGTCAGCGCTGTCGCGTGCCAGCCCTGCTGACCGTCGCGCTGGCTCACGGTGAGCGTGCTCCCCGAGGGGAGGACGTCGAACGCGAAGGTGTCGAAGCGGGGGTCGTTGACGAGGACGGGCTCGAAGGAGGTGCTGCGCCGGAACGGGTCGGCGACCGTGCCCGTGCCGACTCCCGCGTCGGGGCCCTGGGCGGAGATCGAGGTGGGCGCGAGGCTGAAGCCGACGGTGGTCCACCAGCGTGCCACCCACGGGAGGGAGGGGTCCGAGAGCGACGTGATGTTCTGGAAGGTGAGCCGGACGTCGAGTGGGTCGAACGGCCGCCCATCCGCTCCGAAGAAGCCGAACGTCAGCGTCTGCGAGTCCGACCCGGGCGACGGGGTCTCCGTGAGCGCCCCGGCACGACGCTGGTTCAGCAGGAGCGTCCCGGGACCGAACGCGCCCGGCCCCCCGGCGCGCGCGACCGTCTCGCTCGGCGGCGCGCCGGTCTCCTCCCCGATCCACACGGAGCCCTCCCCGGTCAGATTGAAGCTCCGGCCCTGCGAGCCGGTCGTTGTGCCCGGCGCGAGGACGGACGTGATCCGCACCGTCGACACCGCTCCCCCCGGCGAGACCGCCGTGAGCACGGTCGGGTCGCTCGCGACGCTCGTCGGCGGGAACACCGTCGAGCTGAAGCACGGGGCGGGCGAGGCGGCGGCGAGCGGGGCGGCGACCGCCGCGCTGACGACGGGGACGCTCCACGCGGCACTCGCGGCGACGGTGCGCCGGGTGGGGCCGTGCGGGTCGGGGCGGTGCTGCGACATGTGGGATCCGTTCCGTGAGACCAGGAGTGCGGCCGGAGTCCGACCGGTCACCCCGGCAGCGTAGGAGGGGCGGTCGCCCGAGTGCGACGCTCCCCCGCCGCTGGCGCGGAACGAGCGCTCAGCAGTCGCTGGTGCGGAAGCCGAGGCCGGTGATCGCGCTGTTGTGCCAGCCCTGATACCCACCGAACTGGCTGTAGGTGAGTGCGCTGCCGGACGGGAGGGAGGCGAATGTGAAGACGTCGAAACGGGGGGCGAGCGGACGGGCCGGCTCGTTCTTGGTGGCGCGCCGGAACGGATCGGCGACCGTCCCGGCGCCGACTCCCGCAGCACCGCCCCGCGTGGTGATCGAGGTGGGCGCGACACTGAAGCCGACGCTCGTCCAGAACCGCAGTGCCCAGTAGAGGTCGTCATCCGCCCTCGACGTGATGTTCAGGAAGGTGAGCTGGACGTCCGTCGGGTCGAACGGCTTGCCGTCCACGTCGAAGAACTCGAAGATCAGCGTCTGCGAGTCGGACCCCGGCGTCGGCACCTCCGGGATCCTCACGTCCGATGTCGAGACCTGCCCGGCGCGACGCTGGTTGAGGAGGAGCACACCGGGCTCGTAGTAGTCCAGCGGTCCCTCGTTGGCGAAGTCCGTCGAGCCGCCGGCGAACCACACCGTGCCGTCCTGGGTCAGGTTGAAGCTCCTGCTGTCGGTCGTGGGCGTGGTCGTGGTGTCCGCCGCCAGGACCGAGGTGATGCGGACCGAGGTCGACGTGCCGGTGGGCGAGGTCGCAGTGAGGGTCAGCGGATTCAGCGACATGCTCGACTGCGTGAACATCGCCGTGCTGGTGCAGGGCAGCGTCGAGGCCGCGGCGAGCGGAGCAGCGACGGCCGCGCTGACGACGGGGATGCTCCACATCGCGCCCGCGGTCACGGTGCGGCGCGAGGGGCCGGAGGAATCGGACGGGTGAGTGGACATGACGGATCCGTTCGTGGAAGAGGGAGTGGGACGGGCGGGAGTCGACCGTCTCGAACAGGTGCGAGAGGAATGTGGTGACACCGCCGCGCTGACGACGGGGACGCCCCACGCGGCGCTCGTGGCGATGGTGCGCCGGGTGGGGCCGTGCAGGTCGGGGCGGTGCTGCGACATGCGGGATCCGTTCCGTGAGACCAGGAGTGCGGCCGGAGTCCGACCGGTCACCCCGGCAGCGGAGGAGCGGCGGTCGCCCGAGTGCGACGCTCCCCCGCCGCTGGCGCGGAACGAGCGCTCAGCAGTCGCTGGTGCGGAAGCCGAGTCCCGTGATGGCGCTGTTGTGCCAGCCCTGGAGGCCGCCGAACTGGCTGTAGACGAGCGAGCTGCCCGAGGGGAGGGAGCGGAACGAGAAGGTGTCGTACCGCGGCGTGCGCGGGAGGGACCGCTCATCGGCGGTGGCGCGCCGGAACGGATCGGCGATCGTGCCGGCGCCGACTCCCGCATTCCCGCCGCGCGAGGAGATCGAGGTGGGCGCGACGCTGAAGCCGACGGTCGTCCAGGACTTCAGCGCCCAGTAGAGCCCTGTGCTGGCCGCGTCCGACAGGATGTTCAGGAAGGTGAGCTGCACGTCCGTCGGGTCGAACGGCTTCCCGTCCGCGTCGAAGAACTCGAAGATCAGCGTCTGCGAGTCGGATCCCGGCGTCGGCACCTCCGGGACGGTCTCGGTGGGCGTCGAGACCCGCCCGGCGCGACGCTGGTTCAGGATGAGCAGCCCGGGCCCGAAGAAGTCCAGCGGTGCCTCGATCGCTAACTGGGGCGTTCCACCGGCGTACCACACCGTCCCGTTCTGGGTCAGGTTGAAGCTCCTGCTGTCGGTCGTGGGCGTGGTCGTGGTGTCGGCCGCCAGGATCGAGGTGATGCGGATCGTGGACGTCGTGCCGGTGGGCGAGGTCGCGGAGAGGGTCAGCGGGTTCGTCGCCGACACGACCGACTGCGTGAACATCGTCGTGCTGGTGCAGGGCACCGTCGAGGCCGCGGCCAGCGGAGCAGCGACGGCCGCGCTGACGACGGGGATGCTCCACATCGCGCCCGCGGTCACGGAGCGGCGCGAGGGGCCGGAGGAATCGGACGGGTGAGTGGACATGGCGGATCCGTTCGTGGAGAGGGAGAGGGGCGGGCGGGAGCCGACCGTCTCGGACAGTTGTGAGAGCAGGGTGGTAACGCTGTCATAGCAGGGCGAGCCTTCAGTGAAGCGCAGTCGCTCATGCCGCGCACGTCCCCCGTCCGCGCCACTTGCGGGAGGCGGGAACCCTGCCACCTCTCCGGGGATGTCCCCGGGAGAGGATCGGGCCGGTCCGTTCAGCGAGGGAGCGGACAGGCGAGGAGCGGCTGACCGACACGAAAGCTTAGGCCGGTCGAATGCAGAAGACGAATTCTGCTCACTTCTGGCGCGGAACGTCGGTTCGAGGAGGACGAGCAGCAGGTCGGTCGAGGAGCCCGGGCAGCGACGAGTGCGCTCGGGGCTGCCCGCACGAGGATCTCGATACGCCCGCTCCGCGGGCTGCTCGATCAGCATGCTCGGCGGTGGGCGGGTCTACTTGGAAGAGACACCCGCACACATGCTGGTCGAGTAGCCCCGCAGGGGCGTATCGAGACCCACCACCGCATGCACGTCGGTCTCTTCCCCGCCCTGCGCTGGCGCCGGAGGCGCCCCCTCCGCTCGATACGCCCGCTCCGCGGGCTACTCGATCAGCATGCCGGGGCGGGTGGGTCTCCTCCCAGGAGACCCACCCGCCCCGGGGACGTCGGGCCCTCTCCCGGGCGGCGGGCACGGGCACGCCCGGCCCCGCAGCTCAGCGACCGCGCGTGGACGCGCGCTCGACGAGCTCCGGCGCGAAGACCCGGCGCCGGTCGACGACGCCGTCGCCCTCGGCGGACACCACCTCCTGCAGCAGGTCGACCGCCGACGCGCCGAACGACTCCTGCGGAGCGCGGATCGAGCTCAGCGGCACGATCGACGCCTCCGCGTACTCGATGTCGTCGTAGCCGATGAGCGCGATGTCCTCGGGCACGCGGATCCCCCGGCCGATCAGGACCTGCTCGAGGCCGATGGCCAGGAGGTCGTTGACGGCGAAGATCGCATCGGGGCGGGCGGCGGGCTCACGGTCGGCGATCGCCTCGCCCACCTCGTGCCCCTCCGCGATCACGCGGTGCTGCACGTCGATCATCTCGAGGGTCGCGCCGGGCACCGCGGCGACCGCGCGGCTGGCACCCGAGAGGCGCTCGCCGACCTGCTGGATCGAGAGCGGGCCGCCCACGAAGGCCAGGCGGCGGCGGCCGAGCGCGAGCAGGTGCTCGACCGCGAGGCGCCCGCCGAGCACCTCGTCGATCGAGACCGAGGGCTGGGTCTCGGCGGCCGCGTGCCGGCCGACGAGCACGGTCGGCGTCCCGCGCGAGCGCACCGAGGCGAGGCGGTCCTCGATGGAGCCGTGCGACGCGACCAGCATCCCGCGCACCCCGTGCTCCTCGAACAGCTCGAGGTAGGCGTCCTCCCGCGAGGTCTCGCCGCCCGAGTTGGCGAGGAACAACGACAGCCCGAGCTCGGCCGCGCGCCGCTCCGCCCCCTCCGCGATCATCGCGAAGAAGGGGTTGGAGACGTCGGGCGCGATGTAGGCGATGGTCGAGCTCTGCCCGAGCCGGAGCTGGCGGCCGGCGTTGTTGCGCACGAAGCCCAGCGCCTCGATCGCCTCCTGGATCCGCTTGGCCTTCGTGTCGGAGACGCGCGCGGGGTGGTTGAGGAAGTGCGAGACCGTCCCCATCGACACCCCGGCGGCGGCGGCGACGTCGCGGATGCCGACCCTGGTCATCGCTGTCTCCTCGTGCTGGCGGGCGCCGCGACGGGGCGTCGGACGGGCTTCGATGCTCTCACGCGAGGCTCCCTACTCGCGGAGCGGCGACTCCGCGGGCGACTCCGCCGGCGGCTCCGGCAGCAGCGGCTCGGGCAGCGCGACACCGTGCGCCTCCAGCGCCTCCGACACCACCTTCACCGCGTTGAGCGCGCGCGGGAAGCCGACGTACTGCACCGTGTGGATGACCGCCTCGACGATCTCCTCCGCCGTCGCCCCCGTGTTGACGGCCGCCCGGGTGTGCCCCCGGAGCTGCGCATCCACCCCGCCGAGCGCGGTGAGGACTCCGAGGGTGATCAGCTCGCGCTCGCGCAGCGTGAGGCCGGGGCGCGAGTTGACGTCGCCGAAGTTGAACTCGAGGCCGTAGCGGGCGAGGTCCTGGGCGCGGCCGCGCTGCAGCGCGATCAGGCCGTCGGCCTTGCCCTCGCCGTAGACGGCGTCGAAGGCGGCTCGGCCGCGGGCGAGGCGCTCGGGGTCGGGAGTGGGCTGAGTCATGTCGGAGTCTCCTGGGATCACTAGATCGAATGTCCGCCGTCGAGCGGCAGGATCACTCCGGTGATGTTGACGGCCGCCGGCGACGCCAGGAACACGATGGTCCGGGCGAGGTGCTCGGGCTCGCCGAGCAGCCGCGACGGGATCTGGTCGAGCAGCGCCGCGCGCCGCTCGGGGGTGTCGCTGTCCCGGCCGGGCGTGCGCTGCGCGCCGGGCGCGAGCGCGTTGACGGTGACGCCCTGGTCGGCGACCTCGATCGCGAGCGCCTTGGTGAGGCCGACGACCCCGGCCTTCGCGGCGGCGTAGGCGGTCGCCCCGCGGACGAGCCGCCCCCCGGCGACGGCCGCGACCGAGGCGATGTTCACGATCCGCCCGGACCGCCGCTCGAGCATCGCGGGCAGCACCGCGCGGGTGACCGCGAAGACGGTGTCGAGATTCCGCGACATCTGGGTGCGCCAGGTCTGCTCCGTCATCTCGTGGAAGAACGAGACCGCACCGCCGCCGGCGCCGTTGACCAGGACGTCGATCGCGCCGTCCTCCTCGATCACGGCGCCGAGGGCGCGCTGCACGGAGTCGAAGTCGGTCAGGTCGACCGCGACGGCGCGGGCGGCCCTGCCCTCCTCGCGCACGCTCCGGGCGACCTCCTCCGCTCCCGCCGCGTCGAGATCGACGACGACCACGTCGGCTCCCGCGCGGGCGAGCTCGCGGCAGACGACCCGTCCGAGCGCTCCCGCGCCACCGGTGACCAGGGCGCGCTGCCCGTCGAGTTCCATGCGATGTCTCTCCGATCCTCGTCGTGCGCCGCCGAGCGGCCATCGGGCTCCAGCGCCCGGACGACGGCTTCATCGTTCCGCAGCTTTTGAAACGTGTCAAGACGGTCTTGACAGCCTGTGCACCCGTCGGTAGCCTCCTGAATTGTAACGTTTCAAACAATGCCCGCCCGGCATCGCCCGTTCGAAACGCCGTTGCACCTTTCAAGGAGGAAATGTGTCCCGCTCTGCAGAATCCCGCGGACGTCGCTCCCGCTCGGCCCTCACCGGGCTCGTCGCCGGCACCGGAGCCGCCGTGCTGCTGCTCACCGGCTGCGCCTCGGGCGACGGCGGCGGCTCGTCCGACTCCGGCGCCGCCGGCTCCTTCTCGGTCCTCACCCCGGCCGAGAACTCGATCATCCGCGACGAGCTCGCCACGCTCGGCGAGGGCGCCTGCTCCGCCGAGAACGAGGCGATGCCGCTCGACAGCCAGACGGTCGCCCAGGCCGACGTGGTGCAGAAGATCACGCTGCTCGCGAGCCAGGACGCGCTGCCGACCAGCTTCGTCGCCGGCACCGCGCAGGTCCGCCCCGACGGCGACCTCGGCAAGAACGACCTCATCGTCGACTACGAGGAGAAGCTCACCGAGCTCGGCGTCTGGGACGACGTCCTCCCCGCCGCCCGCTCGACGATCACCTCGGTCTACGGCGGCATGGTCTCGCTGCCGTTCCAGTACAACGTCGAGGGCATCTGGTACAACAAGCAGATCCTGGCGTCGAACGGCATCGCCGAGCCGCAGACCTGGGACGAGCTCGTCGCCGCCCTCGAGACGCTGAAGGCCGCCGGTGTGGTCCCGCTCACCGAGGCCGGCAGCCAGGGCTGGCCGCTCACCCGCCTGATCGGCAACTACCTCTTCCGCTCGATCGGCCCGGACGCCATGAAGGACGTCCAGTCGGGCGACGCGAAGCTCACCGACGCCGAGTACGTCGAGGGCGCGCAGGCCGTCGCCGACCTCGGCAGCGCGGGCCTGTTCGGCGAGGGCGTCACCTCACGCGACACCGACACCGCCAACGCCCAGTTCCTCACCGGCGAGGCCGCGATGACCTACAACGGCTCCTGGTTCCTCGCGAACCTCAACGACCCCGCGCAGAACCAGATCGGCGAGGAGAACGTCGGCTTCCTCCCGTTCCCGAACGTCACGGGTGGAGCGGGCGACAGCAGCCAGTGGCCCGCCAACGCCGGAGCGGCGACCGCCACCTCGACGAAGGCCTACGACGACGGGGTCGGCGACTGGCTGACCTGCATCGCCGAGAACTACGGCTCGAGCGTGCTGCAGAACCAGGGCGTCATCTCGGGCTTCGCGCTGAACGAGGAGGTCACCGACGTCCCGCCGCTGACCACCACGGTCCAGGAGTACGTGAACGAGGCGGACGAGACCGTGCTCTGGTTCGAGGCCCTCTTCGACGCGAAGACCACCTCGGACGCGCAGACCAACGTCTCGCTGCTGGTCTCGGGCGGCATGAGCGCCGAGGACTACATGTCGGCCCTCCAGGCCGATCTCGACCATGCGCAGTGATCCCGAGCGGGCCGGCGGCTCCTCCCGCCGCCGGCTCACGTCCCTCCTCCTCACCCTCCCCCGCGTGCACGCCCTGCGCGCACGTCGAAAGGACAGCGCTTCCGTGAACAGCGTCCTCGGAGACAAGAAGGCGATCCTGATCCTTCTCGGACCGGCCCTCGCCGTCTACACGCTCATCAAGCTCGTCCCGGTGCTCTGGTCGCTCGGACTCACCTTCTTCACCGGCAATCCGCTCAGCGGCTTCGAGTTCTCCGGCGGCGAGAACTTCCTGCGCTTCCTGCAGGACCCGCAGGCGCTCGAGGCGCTCTGGTTCACCGTCCGCTACTCGCTCGTGATCACCGCGGGGCAGGTCGTGCTCGGCTACGCGCTCGCCCTGCTCTACGTCTTCGTGCTGAAGAACGCGTCCTCCTTCGTCCGGACCGTCGTGTTCTTCCCGACGGTGCTGCCCACGGTCGCCGTCGCGCTGCTCTTCAAGAGCATGTTCGCCGTCGGCGGCCAGGAGGGCCCGGTCAACGCGGGACTCGGGTTCCTCGGTCTCGGCAGCATCGACTGGTTCGCGACCGCCGAGGGCACCTTCGCCGTCGCCGTGATCATGGAGCTCTGGCGCTCGATGGGCTTCTTCGCGATCCTCCTCTACGCCGGGCTCGTCGACATCCCGGAGGAGACGCTCGAGTCGGCCCGCCTCGACGGGGCGACCGGCTGGCGCCTGGTCTCGTCGATCGTGCTGCCGCTGTCGCTGCCGGTGCTGCTGTCGTCGGTGATCTTCAGCTTCAACAGCACGCTCAAGGTCTTCGACACCCTGCTCGCGCTGAACAACGGCGGACCGGGCAGCTCGACGACACCGCTGACGCTCTACATGTACCGCACCGTCTTCAGCTACTCGGACTACGGCTACGGCTCGACGATCGCGCTGGTGCTGACGATCATGTGCTTCCTCGTCACCCTCTTCATCTTCCGCTCGTCGCGCCGCGACAACACGAAGGAGGCCTGAGGTGTCCACCGGAACCCTCTCCCGCCCGGCACCCCGCACCCGCCCCTCGGTGCCGGCCGGCCCGCACCGCCGGGTCCGCAGCCTCGGTCGCGGCACGCGGCGCTGGATCGGCCGCGTGCTGATCGGCCTCCTCGTCGTCGTCGAGGCGTATCCGATCTTCTGGATCGTGATGGGCTCGTTCAAGACGCAGAACGAGTTCTTCGCCAATCCGACCTGGGCGCTGCCGCAGAGCCTCGACTTCTCGAACTACGTCTCGGCGCTGACGGAGGGCGACCTGGCGACGAACCTGCGCAACAGCGTCCTGGTCACCGTCCCCTCGCTCGCCCTGATGATCGTGCTCGGCGTCGCCGCCGCGTTCGCGCTCGAGGTCCTGGTCTGGCGCGGCCGCAACACGGTGCTGCTGCTGTTCATCGCGGGCATCATGATCCCCGGCCAGATGATCCTGGTCCCGCTCTTCACGGTGTACTTCCGGACCGGGCTGACGAACTCGCTCTGGCCGCTGATCATCACCTACACGGTGATGGGGCTGCCGCTGACGGTGTTCCTGATGACGGCCTACTTCCGCGCGATCCCCCGCGAGATCTTCGAGGCCGCCGCCATCGACGGCGCGAGCATGATCACCGCCTTCTGGCGGGTCGGCGTGCCGATGATGCGCAACGCCATCATCACGATCGCGCTGGTCGAGTTCTTCGCGGTCTGGAACGACCTGCTGATCGCGCTGACCTTCACGACGAACGACGAGCTGGCCACGGTGCAGGTCGGGCTGCTGAACTTCAGCGACGAGTACGGCTCGACGCAGTACGGACCGCTGTTCGCCTCGATCAGCATCAACATCCTCGGGATGCTCGTGCTCTACCTCTTCCTCAACAAGCAGATCATGGCGGGCCTCGCCGCCGGCTCCGTGAAGGGCTGACGGATGCGCGCGCCCTCCCCCTTCCCACGAGATGCCACTTGTGCGGGCGACACGCCGTGAGAGCCGTGCACAAGTGGCATCTCGCGGAGGAGCCGTACTGGGAGGACCCCCGGCCGGGTGAGGGGCGGCGGCGGCCCCGGGCGGACGTGCTCAGCGACGCGCCGCGGCTGCGGCTCGACGGGGACTGGCGCTTCCGGCTCGCGCCGACCGCGCACGGGACCGGGCCGGGGTTCGCGGATCCGCTGCTCGACGACGCGGACTGGGACCTGCTGCGCATCCCGTCGCACTGGGTGCTCGAGGGCCACGGCGACCCGCTCTACACGAACACCGCGTTCCCCTTCCCGCTCGATCCCCCGCACCTGCCGGAGGAGAACCCGACCGGCGACCACCGCCTGCGCTTCGAGCTCCCCGCCGGCTGGCCGGAGGGCGGCCGGACCGTGCTGCGCTTCCAGGGTGTCGACTCCTGCGGTGCCGCCTGGCTGAACGGCGAGCCGCTCGGCTGGTCGACGGGCAGCCGGCTGCCCTTCGAGTTCGACGTCACGGTGCCGCTGCGGCGCGGCGAGAACCTGCTCGCCGTCCGGGTGCAGCGCTGGTCGGCGGGGAGCTACCTCGAGGACCAGGACATGTGGTGGCTGCCCGGGATCTTCCGCGAGGTCGAGCTGCTCTGGCGCCCGGACGGCGCGGCCGACGACGTGCTCGTCACCGCCGACTACGAGGACGGCACGGGCACCCTGCTGGTGCGCGCGCTGGACGAGGCCGGCGGCGAGCTGCCCGGCGTGGTCAGGCTGCCCGAGCTCGGCCTCGAGGCCCCGGCCGGCGAGAGCGTCCGACTGCCGGTCGAGCCGTGGAGCGCCGAGTCGCCGCGCCTGTACCGCGGCACGCTCGAGGTCGCCGGCGAGCGGATCGAGCTCGCCGTCGGCTTCCGCACGGTGCGGATCCGCGACGGCGTGTTCACCGTGAACGGCGCCCCCGTCCGCCTGCGCGGCGTGAACCGGCACGAGCACGACCCGGATCGAGGCCGCGCTCTCGACGAGGCGACCATGCGCCGGGACATCGAGCTGATGAAGCGGGCCAATGTCACCGCGGTGCGCACCTCGCACTATCCGCCGCACCCCGCCTTCCTCCGCCTCTGCGACGAGCTCGGGCTCTGGGTGCTGGAGGAGTGCGACATCGAGACGCACGGCTTCATCTACGCGGGCTGGCAGGGCAACCCGCCGACCGAGCCGCAGTGGCGCGAGGCCCTGGTCGACCGCATCACCCGGATGGTCGCGCGCGACCGCAGCCACCCGAGCATCGTCATCTGGTCGCTCGCGAACGAGAGCATGGTGGGCGAGTCGTTCGACGTGCTCGAGCGGGTCGTGCGCCGGCTCGATCCGAGCCGGCCGATCCACTACGAGCGCGATCCGAGCTTCCGCAACTCCGACTTCTCCTCGGCGATGTACCCCGCGCTGGAGGAGCTCGAGGCGATCGCCGAGCGGCGGGAGCCGACCCCCGCGGGCGTGGTGGCCGGCTCGCCGGACGACGCGCGCCGCCGGCGCCTGCCCTTCGTGCTCTGCGAGTACGGGCACGCGATGGGCAACGGCCCGGGCTCGCTCGACGAGTACCAGCGGATCCTCGAGTCGTCCGAGCGGATGGCCGGCGGCTTCGTCTGGGAGTGGATCGACCACGGCTTCCGCGCGACCGCCGCCGACGGGTCGGAGCACTTCCGGCACGGCGGCGACATCGACTTCCAGCCCAACGGCGGCAGCTACTGCATCGACGGCCTGCTCTTCCCCGACCGCACCCCCTCGCCCGGCCTCGCGTCACTCAAGCGGGCGATCGCGCCGGTGGCGATCGACGTGGCGGAGGGGGCGATCGCGATCCGCAGCCGGCAGGACGTCGTCGACACCGCGGCGCTGCGCTGGCGCTGGCGGATCGAGGACGACGGGGCGCTGCTCGCGGAGGGCCTGCTCGACGTCCCCGCCGTGCCTGCCCGCGGGCGCGTCGTCGTGCCGTTCACGGCGCCGGTCGCGGGCGTCCTCACCGTATCGGCCGAGCTGGCCGAGGCGGCGCCCTGGGCGCCCGCCGGCCACGAGGTGGCGTGGGGGCAGCGGCTCGACGTGCCGCCCTCCGCCGAGCGCCGCAGCTCCGCGCGGGTCGACGACGAGGAGGGGATGCTGCGCCTCGGCGACGCCCTGCTCGACCCGCGGACCGGCCGGCTCGTCTCCCTCGGCGGCGTTCCCGTCGACGGCCCCCTCGTCGACCTCTGGCGCGCGCCGACCGAGAACGACCGCGGGCAGGGGACGCTGAACGCTCTCGCCGCGAGCTGGTCGGCCGTCGGCCTCGACCGCGTCCTGCACCGCACCGTCTCCGTGGAGCGCGACGAGCACTCCGTCACCGTGACCACCCGGAGCGGACCGGCGACCCAGACGCTCGCCGTGCTCAGCCGCCTGGTCTGGACGGCGGAGGAGGGGGCGCTGCACCTCGCCGCGCGCTTCGCGTTCACAGGCGCCTGGCAGGACACCCCGCACGGCCACCACTCGGTGACCCCGCCGCGCCTGGGCCTCCGCCTGACGCTCCCGGGCGGCTACGCGGATGCCGACTGGCTCGGCCGCGGCCCCGGCGAGTCCTACGCCGACACCCTCGACGCCGTCCGCTTCGGCCGCTTCGCCGCGAGCATCGACGCCCTGCAGACGCCGTACGTCGTGCCGCAGGAGAACGGCAACCACGTCGGCACCCGGCGGCTGACCCTGACCGGGCCGGGACTGCCGCCGCTCGTCGTCACCGGCGACGGCTTCGACTTCACCGCCCGCCGCTGGACGAGCGAGGCCCTCGCCGCCGCCGCGCATCCCCACGAGCTGCGCGACTCCGGCCACGTCGTGCTCGACCTCGACGTCCGCCAGCAGGGCGTCGGCAGTGCCTCCTGCGGCCCGGCGCTCCCGGAGCGCTACCGCATCCCTCTCGAGGACGCGTCCCTGGAGCTGACCTTCCGCCTCGGCTGACGGTCGGCGCTCTCGGGTGTCGTGCGCCTTCGGACGTCCCACGACGATGCACGCCCCCGGCCCGACATCTGATCATGATCAGATGTATCCTGAGCAGATGAGCACCGCGACCTTCACCGAACTCCTCAGAAAGCCGAAGGACGTCCTCGCGCACATCGACGAGGGCCAGGTCCGGATCACCCGTCGCGACGGCGACGACCTGGTCATCCTCCGCGGTCACGATCTCGCCGTCCTGGAGAACGGGATCGCGCTCTCGAGCCGCCTCCTCCGCGCCATCGGCCGCCATCGCGGCGACGTCCCCGCCGCCCTGACCGACCTCTTCGCCTGGACGAGCGAGTTCACCGCCGGCGAGCTCGCCGCCTACGCCGCGGAGATCGAGAAGCTCGTCTACAGCGCCGGCGAGCTCGGCACGTTCGATCTCCTGCTCCGGGCGCAGCGCGAGTGGGAGGAGACGGCCCGCGCGTACGCCAGCGGGATGACGACCGTCACCCCGATCGAACTCCCCGAGGTGCCCGTCCGCGCGACCCGACCCTGATGTCCGGCAAGCGAGGCGATCCGGTCCCCAGGCCGGTCAAAGGCACCGAGTACGAGATCGTCTTCGGCGACAAGGCCGCCGAGCGGGGTGGAACGATCTCCGGGCGACCGCGAGGAACGCGCTGGCCGACGCCTGGGACCACCTCACCGCCCGTCCGACGCAGTTCGACTCGAACCGCTGCTATCGGCTCCGAGGCGATCTGAGCGAGGTGACCGTCGACGGCATCGTGCTGCCGCAGTGGCAGTACAAGGTGACCAATGGCGGCCGGCTCTGGTACGCGGTCGTCGAACCCGACCCGAAGGCGAAGAGAGTGGGGCGCGTCATCATCACCCACGCGGCTCCCGGGCACCCCAACGAGACGGACTCCGGCAAGAACTTCCGCTGAGGCGGGTGCCGCTCAGCGGCGGCGCTCGAGCTCCGCCTCGGCGCGCCAGAGGCGCGCGGGCTCCCAGCCGAGGGCCTCGCGGGCGCGGTCGATCGAGACGACCGTCTCGAAGCCCTCGAGGGGGCGGGTCAGCGGCACGTCCGGGAAGGCTCCGGCGACCAGCTCGGCCGAGGGGATCGTCAGACCGGTGTCGGAGGCGGCGATGTCGTAGACGGCGAAGCCCGGCTCCCCGACCTCCAGGGCGCGCGCGATCGCGCTCGCGCCGTCGCGGGCGTCGACGTAGCTCCACAGCAGTTCGCGGCGGTAGGCCGGGTCGCCGGCGCGCTCGACGAAGCGGGAGTACTCGCCGGCCCGGGTGATGTTGGTGAAGCGCAGCGCGGTGATCGAGCAGTCCCGGTCCCAGCGGACGAGCTGCCGGGCCATCGCCTCCTCGAGGACCTTGACCAGGCCGTAGGTGTTGTTCGCGCGGTCGCCGTCCTCCTCCGTGAGCGGGAGGGAGGCGGGCGGCTCGGCGAAGGGGAAGCCCATCGCGGTGATGCTGGAGGCGTGCACGATCCGCTTCACTCCGGCCCGCAGCGCGGAGTGGAACAGGTTGAACGAGACGGTCATGTTGGCGTGGAAGGTCGCCGCGTCCGGGACCAGGCCGTTCACCGGGATCGCTGCGAGGTGGACGATCGCGTCGACTCCGCTGTGCCGCGCGGTGATGCCGAGCACGGCGTCGAGCGCCTGGCCGTAGTCGGTGAAGTCGACCCGGGTGAAGGGCACTGCGACCGTCGGCGGCGTCAGGTCGAGGCCGATCGGCTCGTGGCCGTCGGCGAGCAGCCGCTCCAGGGTCGCGGTGCCGAGCGTGCCGGAGCAGCCGGTGACGGCGATGCGCATGGGGGTCCTCTCGCGGGAGTCGGGCGGGGGTCGGGCGGGGCGGGGCGGGGGTCGAGCGGGTCGGGCGTCAGCGTACGGGGAAGTCCGCGGGCAGCGGGAGGGCAGGGACCTCGTGCCCGGCGGCGTCCGACTCGTCCGCGTGCAGGTGCCCGGTGCGCCCGCCCGCCGGCAGGCCGGTCTCGGTGAAGAACCCGCGGAGCGGCTCGTAGACCGCGACGATGTCGTGCACGTCGCCCGCCCGGGTGAGCACGATGTCGCCGGCCTGGACGTAGCGCTCGGCGCCGTCGACGAGGATCCGCCCCTTCCCCTCCGCGAAGAACCACACCTCGTGGTCGTCGTGGTGGTGCCGGTCGAACCGGCCGCCCTCCAGCGGCACGGCGAAGCGGCCGAGGGTGCCGACGGCGCACCACTCCGGCCGGTCGCCGGGGTGCAGCCAGGTGCCGGGCTCGTAGACCGGCATCAGGCCTGCGCCCAGCGCGGCGCGGTGCCGGGCTCGAGGATCCGCGCGCCGGGCAGCTCGTCGAGGCCGGTCTCGGCGCCGCCGGGCGTGTAGACGACGAGGAGTCGCAGCGGCCGCCAGGTGGTGTTGTAGGTCGAGTGCACCGTGTCGCGCGAGATGTGCAGGGCGTCGCCCTCCCGGATCGCGAACGCCGGGCCGTCGCCGACGGTCTGCTCGCCCTCGCCCGAGACGACGTAGATGACCTCCTCCTCACCGGGGTGGCTGTGCGGGTCGTGGCCCTGACCGGGGTAGATGATCACCTCGCCGGTGGTCAGACCGACGGGTCCGTCGAGGTGCGGGGTGACGAGCCACTTGATGGTGCCCCAGTCGAAGACGCGGGTGGGCACGTCGTCGGGGCGGCGGCCGGACTGCGCGGACGGGACGGACGGAGCGGCCTGCGCGGACGGGGTGGCGGGCGGTGTCGTGGTCACGGGGTCTCCTTCGAGGTGAGCGGGATGCTGGTGAAGTCGACGAGCTGCTGGCGGATCGCCCGCTCGGTCGGCAAGCGCTCGACGGAGGAGGCTCCGAAGAAGCCGGCGATCCCCGTCGTGTGCTGGAGGACGTACTCGGCGTCGGCGGGCTCGGCGATCGGGCCGCCGTGGCAGAGCACGATGACGTCCGGATTGACGGCGACCGCCGCGTCGCGCAGCTCCTGCACGCGCGCGGCCGACTCCTCGAGCGAGAGCGCCGTCTGCGCGCCGATGCTGCCGCTGGTGGTGAGGCCCATGTGCGGGACGAGGACGTCGGCGCCGGCCTCCGTCATCGCCACGGTCGACGCGACGTCGAACACGTAGGGGGCGGTGAGCAGGTCGCGCTCGGCGGCGAGCCGGATCATCTCGACCTCGAGGTCGAAGCCCATGCCGGTCTCCTCGAGGTTCTGCCGGAAGACTCCGTCGAAGAGCCCGACCGTCGGGAAGTTCTGCACCCCCGTGAAGCCGAGCCGCGCCAGCTCGTCGAGGAAGACCTCCATCCGCCGGAACGGATCGGTGCCGCAGACCCCGGCGAGGACCGGGGTGTCGCGGATGATCGGCAGCACCTCGCGGCTCATCTCGACGACGATCTGGTTGGCGTCGCCGTAGGGCAGCAGCCCCGAGAGCGAGCCGCGGCCCGCCATCCGGAAGCGGCCGGAGTTGTAGATGATCAGCAGGTCGGCTCCGCCGGCCTCGGCGGCCTTCGCCGAGATCCCGGTGCCGGCCCCCGCGCCGATGACGGGTCGCCCCGCGGCGATGGTGCGGCGGAGGCGGGCGAGTGCGGTCGCGCGGTCCATGTCAGCTCCTGTCCTGGTCGGCGGCGTGGGCCGCGGAGTGGTCGGCGGCGGGGTCCGCGGCGGGGCGGATCAGCCGGTCGAGCGCGTCCGCGGCGGCGCGGGCGAACTCCGGATCGTTCACGTCGAGCGGGGAGTCGAGGACCTCGACCGCGGAGCCGGCGACCGCGGCGAGCACCGCGTCGACCAGCGCGGCATCGGCCTCGGCGTCGGCGAAGACGGCGCCCGGCACGCCGATCGCGGAGAGCCCGCCCCTCGGCACGGCCAGCACGGTCGGCCCCTCGGCCGCGGCGAGCTTCCGGCCGATCAGACCGCCCAGCTCGGCGCTCTCGTCGGCGGTGGTGCGCATCAGCGTCACCGTCGGGTTGTGCACGAAGAACCGGCGCCGCGCGAAGCGCTCCGGGACGCCGTCCCGCGGGCCGAAGTTGACCATGTCCAGCGCTCCGAGGCTGACGACCTGCGGGACGCCCGCGCGCCCGGCCGCCTCGAGCCGGTCGGGGCCGGCCGTCAGAACGCCGCCGACGAGCTCGTCCGCGAGCTCGGTGGTGGTGAGGTCGAGCACCCCCGCGAGGTGCCCCGAGCGGGCCAGGGCCTCGACGGCCCGGCCGCCGGAGCCGGTGGCGTGGAAGACGAGGACCTCGTAGCCGAGCTCGTCGAGGCGGGCGCGGGCGACGTCGACGGCGGCGGTCGTCACTCCGAACATGGTGGCCGCGACGAGCGGACGGCCGGACTCCTCCGCGGGCTGCTCGCGCCGGGCGGCGTGCGCGGCGGCCATCCCCGCGATGCCGCCGGCCGCGTTGTCGAGGACCTCGCGGGAGAGGCTGTTGATGCCGGCGATGTCGACGACGCTGTAGGTCATCGTCACGTCGCTCGCGCCGACGTAGGGGGCGACGTCGCCCGACGCCATCGTCGAGACGAGCATCTTCGGCAGCCCGATGGGCAGGTCGCGCACGGCGCGGGCGGCGATGGACGAGCCGCCGCTGCCGGCGAGGGCCAGGACGCCGTCGAGACCGCGCTCGGCTCGGAGGCGCTCGAGGACGACGGCGGCGCCCTCGCCCATCGCGGTCATCGCGGCTCCGCGGTCGCCGCGGGAGCGCAGCTCCTCGAGCTCGGCGCCCGCGGCGCGGGCGGTCTCGGCGGCGGTGACGTCGGGAGCGGCGGCAGCTCCGGAATGGGCGCCGACGCCCACGTCGACGAGCACCACGTCGACGCCGAGGTCGCGCAGACGGCCGGCCGTCCAGGCGTACTCGGCGCCCTTGGTGTCGAGGGTGCCCACGAGGGCCACCCGGGGTGCCGGTGTCCGGGGTGCCGGTCCTGGGGGTGCTGGCGTCATCGCGGCTCTCCTCCTCCTGGCCGGATCGCTCCGGTCCACGTCGTCGTGGTGCGCCGGGCCCGCCAGCAACTGTCCCCATGATGACTCGCATTTTGAAACGTGTCAAACAGCAGTTCCGCGGCTATGCTGGCGCTCGATTGAAACGTGTCAGAGTCGAGACGCTCACGCAGAGGAGTGCTCGCCCAGCAGGAACGAGGCACCCCGGTGGCCATCCCCTCCTCCCCCCGCATCGAGCACCACCGTGCGGCGCTCGGCATCGGCGAGCGCCGACCCCGCCTCTCCTGGACGAGCCTCGCCGGCGACGACTGGCGCCAGGAGTCGTACGAGCTCGAGCGCGTCGACGCGGCCGGCGACGTGCAGCGCCGGAGCGTCGGCTCCGCCGAGTCGGTCCTCGTGCCGTGGCCGTTCGCTCCGCTGACGAGCCGGGAGCGGGTCGAGGTCCGGGTGCGCGTCTTCGGCCGCGGCGAGGACGACGCCCCCTGGAGCCGCCCGACAGCCGTCGAGGCCGGCCTGCTCGAGCCGCAGGACTGGAGCGCGGTGCCCGTCGGCGCCGCCTGGCCGGAGGACCCGGAGTCCGACCGGCGTCCGCCGCTGGTCCGCCGCTCCTTCACGGTCGACGGCGCAGTCGCCTCCGCGCGCCTGTACCTCAGCGCACACGGCCTGTACGAGGTCGAGCTCAACGGCGCCCGCGTCGGCGACGACACCCTCGCGCCCGGCTGGACGGCCTACGCCGACCGCCTCCGCTACGCCACCCACGACGTCACCGACGCACTCGTCCCCGGCGAGAACGCGCTCGGCTCCTGGCTCGGCGACGGCTGGTACCGCGGCCGGCTGGGCTGGCGCGGCGGCTTCCGCAACCTCTACGGCACCGACCTCTCCCTGATCGCGCAGCTCGAGATCGTCTACGCCGACGGCCGGCGCGAGACCGTCGCGACCGACCCGTCCTGGCGCGCCGCGCCCGGCCCGATCCTCTTCTCCGGCAACTACGACGGCGAGGTGCACGACGCGCGCGAGGAGCGGGACGGCTGGTCCTCCCCCGGCTTCGACGACGCCGACTGGACACCCGTCGCGGTGGCGGAGCGCGATCCGGCGACCCTCGTCGCGCCGCAGGGCCCGCCGGTGCGCTGCACCGAGGAGGTGCGCCCCGTCGCCGTGCTGCGCACCCCGAGCGGCCGGAGCGTGCTCGACCTCGGGCAGAACCTCGTCGGCCGGATGCGGATCCGGCTGAGCGGGCCGCGCGGGGCGACCGTCACCCTCCGCACCGCCGAGATCATGCAGGAGGGCGAGCTCTACACCCGGCCGCTGCGCGACGCCCGCTCCACGGACGTCTACACGCTGGCGGGGCGCGCCTGGGAGGAGTGGGAGCCGCGCTTCACCTTCCACGGCTTCCGCTTCGTCGAGGTCGAGGGCTGGCCGGGGGACCTCGAGGCGGCGGTGGCCGCGGGGGACGTCGTCGCGCGCGTCCTGCACACCGACTTCGAGCGCACCGGCTGGTTCGCCTGCTCCGATCCGCTGGTCGAGCGCCTGCACGAGAACGTGCTGTGGAGCATGCGCGGCAACATGGTGGACATCCCCACCGACTGCCCGCAGCGCGACGAGCGGGTCGGCTGGACCGGCGACATCCAGGTCTTCGCGCCGACCGCGTCGTTCCTCTTCGACGTCTCCGGGATGCTCTCGTCCTGGCTCCGCGACGTGGCCGCCGAGCAGCTGCCCGACGGCACGGTGCCCTGGTACGTCCCGGTGATCCCCGCGCACGCGATGTGGACGCCGATCCGCCCCGGCGCGGCCTGGGGCGACGCCGCGGTCCTCGTGCCGTGGACGCTGTACGAGCGCTTCGGCGACGCGGGGGTGCTGGCGGTGCAGTACGACAGTGCGAAGGCCTGGGTGGAGCTCGTCGAGCGGCTCGCCGGGCCGTCGCGGCTCTGGAACGAGGGCTTCCAGCTGGGCGACTGGCTCGATCCGGACGCTCCTCCCCAGGACCCGGCGGACGCGAAGACCGACCGCTACCTGGTCGCCACGGCCTACTTCGCGCAGTCCGCCCGGCGGCTCGGGCAGACCGCCCGCGTGCTCGGCCGCGAGCAGGACGCCGACCGCTTCCTCGCACTGGCCGCCGAGGTCCGGGCCGCCTTCGTCGAGCGCTACGTCGAGCCGGACGGCCGGATGGCCAGCGACGCGCAGACCGCGTACGCGCTCGCCCTCGAGTTCGAGCTGCTGCCGGAGTCGCTGCGCGCCGCCGCAGGGGCCCGCCTGGCCGAGCTGGTCGCGTCCGCCGGGAACCGGATCTCGACCGGCTTCGTCGGCACGCCGATCGTCTCGGACGCGCTCTCGGGCACCGGCGGGATCGACCGCGCCTACGCACTGCTGCTCGAGCGCGAGTGCCCGTCCTGGCTGTACCCGGTGACCCAGGGTGCGACGACGATCTGGGAGCGCTGGGACAGCCAGCTCCCCGACGGCACGGTGAATCCGGGGACGATGACCTCGTTCAACCACTACGCGCTCGGGGCGGTCGCCGACTGGCTGCACCGGGTGGTCGCGGGTCTCGCGCCGGCGGAGCCGGGCTACCGCTCGATCCTGTTCCGGCCGCGCCCGGGCGGCGGGCTCACCTCGGCGAGCGCCGCCCACCTGACCCCGTACGGCCGCGCCTCGATCGCATGGATCCTCGCCGACGGCGAGCTGCGCGTCGAGGTCGAGGTGCCGGTGGGCGCCACCGCGGTGCTCGACCTCGAGGGCGCGGAGCCGCGCGCCCTCGGGCCGGGCCGGCACACCGCCGTGGTGGCGGCCGGCGCGGGAGTCTCGAGACCCGGCGTGCGAGAGCGGATGATCGGCTGACCGGTGTCCTGACCGGGGTGGATCTCGATGCGCCCGCCGCGCGGGCTACTCGATCAGCATGAATCCGACCGGGGCGGAGCGCAGGATCCACGAGGAAGAGACACCCGCACACATGCTGGTCGAGTAGCCCCGCAGGGGCGTATCGAGACCCACCGTCACCAGCAGGGCAGGACTGCAGACTCGCGTTCTGACGGTGGCGGATCTCGATACGCCCACTCCGCGGGCTACTCGATCAGCATGATTCTCCGCAGACGTACGAGGTGATCTCGCGCCGGGGCTGCCCTGCGTACCGGCTGGAGGTGAGCGTGCTCCCCGACGGGAAGGTGCGGAACGTGAAGGTGTCGACGAGACCCCGCCCCATCGCCGCCCCCGCCCCTCACTCCCCGTCGGCGAAGTCCGTGCTGCGGCTGAGCGGCTCCCACGCGTCCACGTCGGAGCGGAGGGCGTTGAGCGCCGCGCGGAAGGCGTCCGAGGCGTCGTTGCCGAGCAGCAGGATCGACGGCGGGGCGTCCGACTCCACGGCCTCGATCAGCGCGGTCGCCGCCTTCGCCGGGTCGCCCTTCTGGGTGCCGTGCACGGTGTCGTGCTCCTTGCGGCGCTTGCCCGCCGTCTCGGCGTAGTCGGCGATCGGCTGCGACGACTGGGTGAGCGAGCGGCCGGCGAAGTCGGTGCGGAAGCCGCCCGGCTCGACCGAGAACGCGCGGATGCCCAGCGGCGCGACCTCCTTGCGCAGCGACTCGGTGAGCGCCTCGATCGCGGCCTTGACCGCCGCGTAGTAGCCGGAGCCCTCGGGCGAGATCCGGGCGCCGATCGAGGACAGGTTGACGATCACCCCGGAGCGGCGCTCGCGCATCCCGGGCAGCACCGCCTTGATCGTGCGCACCGTGCCGAAGAGGTGGGTGTCGAAGAGCTGCTGCACCGCCGCCTCCTCGCCCTCCTCGACGGCCGCGCGGTAGCCGTAGCCCGCGTTGTTGACGAGCACGTCGATCTCGCCGAAGCGCTCCTCGGCGGCGTCGACCGCGGCGGCGACCTGCGCGTCGTCGGTGACGTCGAGCGCGAGGGCGAGCGCGGAGTCGGGGTGCGCCTCGGCGAGGTCGCGGACGGAGTCGACGTCGCGCGCGGTGACGACGACGCGGTCGCCGTGGGCGAGGACGGCGGTCGCGAGCGCGCGGCCGAGTCCGGTGGAGCAGCCGGTGATGAGCCAGGTGGTCATGGCGGTCCTTCTTCCTCGAGGTGCCCGCGGACGGCGCGGGCGGGGACCATTCCACCGCCGTTCGCCTTCCCGGGACAGGGGTGGACGCGTGAGAGGGTGGTCCGGTGTCCACAGTGAGCGTGCCGACGCCGCGCTCGGGGGTGCGGACGCGGCGATTCCGGCGCCTCGCGCGCCTCGGCTTCGCCGTCAACGGCGTCGTGCACCTGCTGATCGGCGGCCTCTCGCTGCGGGTGGCGTTCGGCGACGAGACGACGCAGGAGGCGGATCCGTCCGGCGCGATCGCGCGCCTGGCCGAGTCGCCGGCCGGCCTCGTCGTCGTCTGGGCTGCGCTGGTCGCGCTCGTCGCCCTCGGACTCTGGCAGTTCACCTTCCAGAGCCGCTCGAGCGATCCGAGCCGCGCGAAACGCTGGGGGCGGCGGATCGTCGAGTCGGGCAAGGGCTTCGCCTCGCTCGCGCTGGCCGGCACGACGCTGGTGTTCGCGCTCGGCGGGTCGACGAGCTCCTCCGCGACCATCCGCGCGATCAGCACCGACCTGCTGGCCCGCCCGGCCGGGTCGGTCGTGCTGACGATCGTCGGCGGGATCGTCCTGGGCAGCGGGATCGGCTTCCTCGCCATCGGCGTGCGGCGGGGCTTCCGCAAGCTGGTGCGCATCCCGGCGGGGCGGCGGGGCCTGGCCGTGCTGACCCTCGGCGCCGCCGGCTACGTCTCGAAGGGGATCGCCCTCGGCATCGCCGGCGGTCTCTTCGTCGTCGCCGCGATCACCGGCGACGCCCGCCGGGCGACCGGGCTCGACGGCGCCCTGCGCTTCCTCGACGTCCCGCCCTACGGGACCATCGCGCTGACCGCGATCGGCGCCGGCCTCGTGATGTACGGCGGCTTCCTGATCGCCCGCGCGAAGCTCGCCAAGCTCTGACGGCCCCGGCTCAGCCCGCGGGCTCGGCCGGGTGGAGCTTCTTCGCGTAGCAGCGGGTCGCCGGCTCGTCGCCCCAGTAGCCGAAGCCGGGGATCGGGTCGTAGCCCGAGCTGCTGTAGAGGGCCATCGCCTCGGGCTGCTCGATGCCGGTGACCAGGCGGAGCAGCGTCACGCCGTGGCGGACGGCCAGCTCCTCGACTCCCGCGAGGAGGAGGCGGCTGTAGCCGCGGCCGCGCGCCGACTCGGTCACGAACATCCGCTTGATCTCGCCGACCCCGCCCTCGGCGGCGAGAGCGACGCAGCCGACGACGTCGGCCCCGACCTGCAGCAGCAGCGTCGGGGCGTCCGCGGGCGGCCGCGGCCCCGGGTCGTCCCCGCCGTAGCGCCGCATGATCTCGGCCTCCTGCACCGCGAACAGCCGTCCCGCCACCGCATCGTCGGCGGTCGTCTCGACCAGCCGCACCTCGTCTGCACTCACGCCCCTCACGCTCCCATCGCTCCCCGCGAGATGCCACTTGTGCACGCGACACGCCGTGAGAAGCGTGCACAAGTGGCATCTCGCGGAGGGTCAGCAGACGGCGGAGCGGAAGCTGAGGCCGGTGAGGAAGACGGAGTGCCAGCCCTGCCTGCCGTCGTGCTGGGTGTAGGTGAGCGTGCTCCCGGAGGGGAAGCTGGCGAAGGAGAAGACATCTTTCTTGAAGACATCGACGGTCGGGAGGTTGTCTCCTTCGCGCCGGTACGGGTCGGCGAGCGTGCCGGCACCGGTCCCGGCGTAGAGGCCGTCCTGGACGATCGCGGTCGGCGCGACGCTGAAGCCCATCGCGTCCCAGTGAGTCGGCACCCAGGCCTGACGGCTCAGCGAGGTGAAGTCGAAGAACTCGAGCTGGAGATCGACCGGATCGAACACCTGCCCCTGCGGATCCAAGAACTGGAAGGTCAGGGTCTGCGAGTCGGATCCCGGGCTGGGAAGGGTGGTGATCGGACCCTCGCGGCGCTGATTGAGGCCCAGCGCGCCTCGCGGCGCGGAACCCGAGAAGCGCTCCTCCCGGCTCTCCAGGGCGGTGCTCCCGACCCTTCCCTGCCAGCCGAATCCGCTCTGGCTCAGGTTGTAGCTCTGGCCCTGCGTCGTGGTCGTGGTGCCGGGAGCGAGCACCGACGTGATCCGCACGGTGGACACCGCGCCGGAGGGGGCGGGCGCCAGGAGCACCGCGGTGTCACCGCCGGTGTTGCTGGTCCGCCTGAAGGCGACCGCGCTCTCGCAGAGGACGGCGGTGGAGGCGGCAGCGAGAGGCGCAGCGATCACCGCGGCGGCGACCGGAGCGCTCCACACCGCCGCGGCGCTCACGGTTCGGCGGGACGGTCCGGGCGTGGGGGTGGAGGACGGGGACACGGCGGTCCTTTCGATGATGAGGCGGAGTGCGCCTCGGTGCGGCGGAGTGGTAGCGCTGTCATGGCGCTGTGCGGCCCAGCCAAGCGCACCTCCTCCGCCGCGAGCAGTCCCCCGTCCGCGCCACACCCCCCGGTGAGCACCCCCCGCGAGATGCCACTTGTGCACGCGACACGCCGAGGAAAGCGTGCACAAGTGGCATCTCGCGGGAGGGGACGAGGGCGCGCGGGTCAGGCGTAGTGGGCGGCGGCCTCGGCGAGGCACTCGCGGAAGACGCGGACGGCGGGCGAGGCGAGCTGGGCCTCGCGCTGCGCCGTGAAGATGGTGCGGCGAGGGCGGCCGGGCAGCTCGAGCAGGCGGCAGTCGGGCTCGCCGCCGGCCCAGACCAGATCGGGCATCAGCGCGACCGCGTTGCCCGACGCGGCGAGGCGGATCTGCGCCTGTAGGTCGGCGGTCTCGAAGCGCACGTCGGGCTCGAAGCCGGCGACCCGGCAGGTCTGCTCGGCGAAGTGCCGGCTCGCGGTGCCGCGCGGCTCCATCACCCAGGCGGCGTCGCGCGCGCTCTGCAGGTCGCGCACGGCGGAGTCGCGGCGGACCGCGAGCCGGATCGCGTCGGTCGTGAGGTCGCTGCGCACCAGGCCCGGCAGCCAGGACACCGAGTGGCCCGGGTACTGCTCGGCGACGACCAGGTCGAACTCGCGCGCCCAGGAGGTCTCGTGCAGCGCCCCCTCCGGCTCGCGCTGCACCATCTCGACCCGCACCTCGGGCGCGCGCTCGGCGATCGAGCGCAGCGCGCCCGGCATCAGCGCGAGCGCCGCGGACTGGAAGACCGCGACCCGGACCCGCCCGGTGACCGACTCCCCCGACGCGGCGAGCGCCGCCTCCGCCCGCTCGAGCAGCGCCAGCACCTCGCCGGCCGCCGCGACCAGGATCTCGGCCTGCGGGGTGAGCTGCACCCGCCGCCCGACCTTGCGCAGCAGCTCGACGCCGGTCTCGCGCTCGAGCACGGTCAGCTGCTGCGAGACCGCGGAGGGACTGTAGGCGAGGGCCTCCGCGGCGGCGGCGAGCGTGCCGCGGATGGCGACCTCGCGCAGCAGCACCAGGCGGCGGACGTCGAGCACGGGCGACCTCGATTCGATGCAGAGGATCAGTAAGCAGGGGTGACCGGTACCGGTAAGGAACGGTCGCTTCTGCTCAACGGTACCCCGGTCGGATACTGACGTCATGACGGATCTCGCCGCGCCTGCCCGCTCCACCGGTCCCTCCTCCGACGACGCCGCCGGTCATGCCGGCCCCGCCGCGGACAGCGTCGACCCCGGCCTCGTCGACGCGAGCGTCGCGCTGGTGCGCCAGTGGCTGCGCGACGCCGCCGACGTCCCGGTCGACGCCTCCGGCGCGCAGCTCGCCGGCGTGCTGAAGGACCCGACCGGCCTCGACTTCACGGTGGGCTTCGTCGACGGCGTGGTCCGCCCCGAGGACACGAAGGTCGCCGCCGCGGCGCTGCGCTCGATCGCCGGCGGCGTCCCCCGCTTCCTGCCCGCGCCGATGCGCGGCGCGGTCGCCCTCGGCGGCGCGGTGGCCCCGCTGCTCCCCGACGTCGTCGTGCCGATCGCGCGCCGGGTGCTGCGGCAGATGGTCGGCCACCTCATCATCGACGCGACCGACTCGCGCCTCGGCCCGGCGATCGCGAAGATCCGCCGCGACGGCGTCCGGCTGAACATGAACCTGCTGGGCGAGGCGGTCCTCGGCCGCAAGGAGGCGCAGCGCCGCCTCGAGGGCACGCACCGCCTGCTCGCGCGCGACGACGTCGACTACGTCTCGATCAAGGTCTCCTCCACCGTCGCCCCGCACAACCCGTGGGCGTTCGACGCCGCGGTCGACGACATCGTCGAGGAGCTCGCTCCGCTCTTCACCCGCGCGGCCGCCGCGACGCCGCAGAAGTTCGTCAACCTCGACATGGAGGAGTACAAGGACCTCGACCTCACCATTGCGGTCTTCACCCGCCTGCTCGACCGGCCCGAGTTCCTCGGCCTCGAGGCGGGCATCGTGCTGCAGGCCTACCTGCCCGACGCGCTCTCCGCGATGATCCGGCTGCAGGAGTGGAGCGCCGCGCGCCGGTCCCGCGGCGGCGCCGGCATCAAGGTGCGCCTGGTCAAGGGCGCGAACCTGCCGATGGAGCAGGTCGAGGCGTCCGTGCACGGCTGGCCGCTGGCGACCTGGTCGACGAAGCAGGACTCGGACACCAACTACAAGCGCGTGATCGACTACGCGCTGCACCCGGACCGGATCCGGAACGTGCGGGTCGGCGTCGCCGGCCACAACCTCTTCGACGTCGCCTACTCCTGGCTGCTGGCCGGCGAGCGCGGCGTCCGCGAGGGGATCGAGTACGAGATGCTGCTCGGCATGGCGCAGGGCCAGGCGGAGGCGGTGCGCCGCACGGTCGGCTCGCTGCTGCTCTACACGCCGGTCGTCTCGCCCGCCGAGTTCGACGTCGCGATCGCCTACCTGATCCGCCGGCTCGAGGAGGGCGCGTCGAGCGACAACTTCATGTCGGCCGTGTTCGAGCTCGAGGCGCAGCCCGCGCTGTTCGCCCGCGAGGAGGCCCGCTTCCGCGCCTCCGTCAGCGCGCTCGACGGCGCGGTGCCGCCCGCGCACCGGGTCGCCGACCGCTTCGCCGCCTCGGGCCGCCCCGGCTTCGGCGACTTCCGCAGCACCCCGGACACCGACCCGTCCGTCGCGGCGAACCGCGCCTGGGCCGAGGAGATCCTCGCCCGTGTGCCCGCCTCCCGCGCCGGGATCGACGCGATCGAGGCCGCGACGATCAGCACCCGCGAGGAGCTGGAGGCGGCCCTCGCCGCGACCCGCGCCGCCGGCTCCGCGTGGGGCGCCCTGCCCGCCGACGAGCGCGCGCGCATCCTGCACCGCGCCGGCGACGAGCTCGAGGCGCGCCGCGGCGAGCTGCTCGAGGTGATGGCCGCCGAGGCCGGCAAGACGATCGACCAGGGCGACCCGGAGGTGTCCGAGGCGATCGACTTCGCGCACTACTACGCCGAGCGGGCCCGCGAGCTGGACTCCGTCGACGGGGCGGTCTTCCACCCCGCACAGCTGACGCTCGTCGCTCCGCCGTGGAACTTCCCGGTCGCGATCCCCGCGGGCGGCGCGCTCGCCGCGCTGGCCGCCGGCTCGGCCGCGGTGCTGAAGCCCGCCGGTCCGACCGCGCGCTGCGGCGCCGTGCTGGCCGAGGCGCTCTGGGCCGCGGGCGTGCCGCGCGAGGCGCTGCTGCTGCTGCGCCTGCCCGAGGAGGAGCTCGGCGCCGACCTCGTCGCGCACCCCTCGGTGGACCGGGTGATCCTCACCGGGGCCTACGAGACCGCCGAGCTGTTCCGCTCGTTCCGGCACGACCTGCCGCTGCTCGCCGAGACCAGCGGCAAGAACGCGATCATCGTCACGCCCTCCGCCGACCTCGACCTCGCGGTGAAGGACGTCGTCTCGAGCGCCTTCGGCCACGCCGGCCAGAAGTGCTCGGCCGCGTCGCTCGTCGTCCTGGTCGGCTCGGTCGCGCGCTCCCAGCGCTTCCGCGCGCAGCTGCTCGACGCGGTCGACTCGCTCACCGTCGGCCTGCCGACCGATCCCGCGACACGGATGGGGCCGGTGATCGAGCCCGCCGCGGGCAAGCTGCTGCGCGGGCTCACGACCCTCGGCGAGGGCGAGCGCTGGCTGCTGCAGCCGCGCGCGCTGGATGACAGCGGGATGCTGTGGAGCCCGGGCGTCCGCGACGGCGTGCGCCGCGGCTCCGAGTACCACCGCACCGAGTACTTCGGCCCGATCCTCGGCATCATGACCGCGGCGACGCTCGAGGACGCGATCGCGCTCGTCAACGAGGTCGACTACGGCCTCACCTCCGGGCTGCACGCGCTCGACCCGGCCGAGATCGGCACCTGGCTCGGCGGGATCCAGGCCGGCAACCTCTACGTCAACCGCGGCATCACCGGCGCGATCGTCGAGCGCCAGCCGTTCGGCGGCTGGAAGAAGTCGGCCGTCGGACCGGGCACCAAGGCGGGCGGACCGGACTACCTGCTCGGGCTGGGGTCGTGGACCTCCGCGCCGTCGACGGCCACCACCGCGGTCGAGGACCCGCGCGTCGGCCGGCTCGTCGCCGCCGCCCGCGCGGAGCTGTCGCCCGCGGAGGCCGACGCCGTCGAGCGGACGGCCCGCAGCGCGGCGCAGGCTCTCGCCGCGGGCGCCGCCCGGGACGTCACCGGGCTGGCCGCCGAGCGGAACGTGTTCCGGCACCTGCCGTACGACGCCCCGGTGCTGATCCGCCTCGCGGACGACGAGCCGGTCGGCTCGCTCGCGCAGGTCGTCGTCGCCGCGGCGACCGCGGGGACCCGCGTGGCGGTCTCGAGCGCGACTGAGCTGCCGCCGCAGCTCGTCTCCGCCATCGCGTCGGGAGCGTCGGCTGTCGCCGTCGAGGACGAGGCCGCCTTCGCGGCACGGGTCCGCGAGCACGGCGCCGGCCGGGTGCGCCTGCTCGGCACCGACGCCTCCTCGGTGACGTCCGTCACCGGCGGCCGCCCCGACCTCGCCGTCTACGCTGGCGAGGCCACCGAGTCCGGCCGCCTGGAGCTGCTCCCGTTCCTCCGCGAGCAGGCCGTCTCGATCACCGCCCACCGCTTCGGCACCCCGGACCACCTGACGGACGCCCTGCTCTGACCCCCTCCCCTCCCCCTCCTCCGCGAGATGCCACTTGTGCACGCGACACGCCGTGGAAAGCGTGCACAAGTGGCATCTCGCGGAGAGGGAGGGGGCGGGTCAGGAGGCGATCTGGGAGATGCGCTGGTGGGAGAGGTTCAGGAGGACGGCGGCGTCCCGCATCGAGACCCCTTCACCCCGGACTCCGGCGACCGCGTCGTGCTGCAGGCGCTCGTACTCGTCACGGCTGCGCTCCAGATCCTCCCTCGCCGCCCGCACCTGCCCCAGGACGGCCGCCACATCCTCCGCGAAGGCGGCGCCGTAGTCCCAGGTCAGCTCGACGGTGTCCTCATCGACGTCGGTCAGCCCCGAGACGAGATCCCGGACCTCACCGTCCAGCAGAGCGAGGGAGCGCGACTCGGTGGCTCCTCCGGGGAGCCCCTGCACGACCGCCACCCAGAACGGCTTCTCGCGCGTGACGACGACGTGATAGCGGTTCATCAGTCCAACCAGCCCTTTCCGAAGAGGTGCTCGAGCGCGCTCTCGTTCGAGCGCGTGACGGTCTGCGACATCTGGCCAGACTAGGAAGGTGGCCGAGCAAGCGGCTACCGGGATGGACAGGATGGCGCTGCGCGACGCTTCGCGCCGTCGGACGTCCGGTCCGCCCGTTCGCGAGATGCCACTTGTGTACCCTTTTCACGGCGTGTCGCGTGCACAAGTGGCATCTCGCGGAGGGGGGGGTCCGCCCGTTCGCGACAGGGTGCGGGGGGACGGTCGACGGCGGGGGCGGGGGGCGCCAGGCTGTGCGCATGACGCGGCAGGAGCAGGTGCCCCCGGCCGTGGTGAGCACCCGGCGGGTGAGCATCGGGGCCGCGCTCGATCCGCGCAGCAACAGCATCAACGCGCTGCGGCTGGGGCTCGCGGTGCTGGTGATCGTGTCGCACTCGTTCCCGCTGGGCGGCTACGGCGACGCGCCGGGCGCCGGAGGCAGCGGCGGCTCCGGGCTGGGGCACTCCGATCTGGGCGACTGGGCGGTGGGCGGCTTCTTCGTCACCTCCGGCTACCTGATCACCGCGAGCCGGCTCCGCTCGCGCTCGCTCGGCGACTACCTCTGGCGGCGGTTCCTGCGCATCTACCCCGCCTTCCTCGTCTCGCTGCTCGTCGTCGGGTTGGCGATCGCGCCGCTCGCGTCCCTGCTGCTCGACGCCGGACCGTGGAGCGCGGCGGGCGGTGCGCGGTTCGTGCTCGGGAACCTCGCGCTCTACATCCGCGAGTACGGGATCGACGGGATGCTCGGCTCGGTGCCGTACCCGGGGGCCTGGAACGGCTCGCTCTGGAGCCTCTTCTTCGAGTTCGTCAGCTACCTCGTGATCGGGGTGCTGATCTCGGTGGTGCCGCGACGGTGGGTCGCACCGCTGGTGGTCGTCGGCTTCGCGGGGCTGACCCTGGTCGCCGGCGTGCTCGCCACCGATCTCGTGCCCTTCCCCGCGGCCCTCAACCAGACGGTCACGCTCGTCGCGTACTTCCTGGCGGGGGCGATCCTGCACCTCTTCCGCGACCGGATCCCGCTGACCCTGCCGCTCGCGCTCCTCGCGGTCGTCCTCTTCGCGCTGGTGGTGGCCAGCGGGCTGTACCGGGTGCTGGCGGGGCTGCCGCTCGCCTACCTGATGCTGGCCCTCGGCGCGCGCCTCCCCCTGCGGCGCCTCGGGGCGACCCACGACGTCTCCTACGGGATGTACATCTACGCGTTCCCGGTGCAGCAGCTGCTCGCGCTCGCGCTGGTCGACGCGGACGTGCCGCTCGGGGCGTACGTGCTGCTCTCGATCGCGGCGACGCTGCCGTTCGCCTGGGCCAGCTGGCTGCTGATCGAGCGCCCGGCGATGCGGCTGAAGCGTCTGACGGCGCGCGCCCCGGTCGACGACGAGGGGCACGTCGTCTGACCCCCTCCCGCGAGATGCCACTTGTGCACGCGACACGCCGTGAGAAGCGTGCACAAGTGGCATCTCGCGGAGGAGGGAGGGAGGGGTCAGGCGTCCCAGCCGCCGGGGAGGTCGCGGATCACGCTCCAGCGCGGGTCGAGCTGGGTCGCCGCTCCGCCGTTCCAGGCCCGGCTGTGGAACCAGGGCGCGATCACCTCGGCGTCGCCGTGGCGATGCCGGCCGAGGTACCCGCCCCAGTAGGAGAACGTCGAGTTCGTCAGCACGAGGCGGCGCGAGGCCGCCAGCAGGGCGAGCTGGCGCGGCACGGAGGTGCCCGGCTCGGGGCAGCGCACGTCGAGGCCGGTCAGCAGCGGCCCGAGCTTGAGCCGGCACCAGTCGAGGTCGTCCGAGACGAGGAGCACGCTGCGCACCTCGGCCGACTCCCGCGCCCGCGCGAGCGCCGCGCGCACGTACTCGACGACGTCGAAGGAGTAGCGGCCGCGGAACTCCGGGACGCTGTAGTAGTCGCCCCGCCGGATGTTGATCGTCAGATCGGCGGACGGCCGCGCCGCCGCGACGAGCTCCCCGAAGGGGCCGGCGAGCAGGTGCGAGTCGAGGAAGGCGTCCAGCTGCTCGGCCCCGAAGTCGACGCCGAAGCGCTGGTGCGTGCCGCCGGCCTCGCGCGGCTGGAGGAAGGAGACGTCCGCGGGAGCGACGACCAGCTCGCCCAGGCGCGGGAGCAGCTCCGCCCACTCCGCCGCCCGCGCCGTGCCGCGCACCACCGTCGGCTCGCCGCGCTCGCGGCGCGCGGCGGCCTGCAGCCAGAAGTAGAGGAGGTTGCCGACGCCGAAGGCCTCCTGCGGGATCAGCACCGTCGCGCCCCGCCGGCGGAGCGGCTCGAGGACCGCCGCCCGCAGATCGCCCAGCCGCGGCCTCACGAGAGCTCGCCCAGCGCCACCAGCTGCGCGAAGCCGGGATGCGCGGCGCGCACCTCCTCGAAGGTGCCCTCGCCCTCGATCCGCCCGTCCTCGAGGAAGAGCAGCCGGTCGGCGCCGCGGACGGTCGAGAGGCGGTGCGCGACGATCAGCACCGTCATGCTGCCGTGCAGGCCCGCGATGGCGGTCGAGATCTCGTGCTCGGTCCGGTTGTCCAGCGCCGAGGTCGCCTCGTCGAGGACGAGGACCGACGGCCGGCGGTAGAGGGCGCGGGCCAGCCCGATCCGCTGCCGCTGCCCGCCCGAGAGCCGGACCCCGCGCTCGCCGACGCGGGTCTCGAGGCCGAGCGGCAGCTGCTCGACGAAGTCCTCGAGCTGGGCGATGCGGACCACCTCGCGGATCCGCCCGGGATCGACGCCGTCCCGGGGCACCCCGAAGGCGATGTTCGCCGCGAAGGAGTCGTCGAGCAGGAAGACGTCCTGCGGCACGACGCCGAGCCCTGCGTACCAGCCCGCGAGATCCTCCGAGATCGGCCGGCCGCCGCAGAGCACCCGGCCCTCGGTCGGCTCGAGCAGGCCGAGCACGAGGTCGAGGAGGGTGCTCTTGCCCGCGCCGCTCGAGCCGACGAAGGCCGTGGTGGCGTTCTCGGCCAGGCGCAGGGTCACGCCGCGGAGCACGTCGCGGGTGGCGTCGGGGTAGCGGTAGACGACCCGCTCGAGCTCGATGTCGCCGGCGAAGCGACCGCCGGGGCCGGGCGTCTCGTCGTGCGAGCCGTGGGCGTCGAGCTCGCGTGCCGCGTCGTCGACGATGCGCAGGCTGGCCTGGCCGCTGCGGACGATCGCGAAGGTGGCGGAGATCCGGTTGAGGGTGGGCAGGGCGCGGAGCGACGCGGCGGCGAAGACGCCCAGCACCGAGAGCGCCTCGGCGGACGAGCCGGTCGCCACGAGGATGCCGGAGACGCCGATGATCGCGACGACGAAGCCGATCTCGAGGAGGTACTTCGGCAGCTCCGAGACCAGCGAGAGCATCCGGGACGCCTGGGCGCCGCGGCGCTTCGCGGCCTGGAACCCGGCGACGAGGCTCGAGGCGCTGGAGGAGAGCCGCGCCTCGCGGAAGCCGTCGAGCGACGGGAGGAGGAACTGCCAGGTCTGCAGCGAGGCCTCGGCGGTCTCCTCGCCGATCCGCCCCTGCCGCCGGCGGAGCAGTCGCTGCGTGCCGCCGAGCAGCAGCGCGAAGAAGACGGCCGCGAACAGCGTCGCCCCGGGCGAGGCGACGACGAGGACCGCGACCAGCGCGACGAGCACCAGCAGGTCGGAGGCGACGCCGAGCACGCCGAGCAGCACCCCGGACGCCTGCGCGGTCGAGTCGTTGATGTTGCGGTACACCTCCGACAGCCGCCGCGTGCGGTGCACGGCGAAGGGGGCGAGCACGTAGCGCCGCAGCAGCTCGGTCGACGCGTCGGCCGCGATCCGGGTGGTGCGGCCGAGCAGCCACCAGCGGAAGACGATCGTGCCGATGCTCTTCAGCACGAAGACGGCGGCGACGAAGCCGGCGACGAGCGGGACGAGGGTCGCGACGTCCGAGGTGCCGACCAGGCCGGCGATCGTGCTCGTCACCGAGCCGGCGCCGGTGTCCGCGCCGGTGAGCAGCGCCATCAGCGGCACCATCGCGGCGACGCCGAGGGTGTCGAGGACGGCCAGCACGATCGAGCCGGCCACCGCGACGACGAGCCAGCCGGGCGACGCCGCGCCGGCGAGGGTGAGCAGGGTGCCGAGTCCCTGCCGGATCGAGCCCCTCACGCCGCGCTCCTCGCGCAGACGCCGGCGTAGACGTCGGCGATGCCGGCGCACATCCGCGCGACGGAGCGCGGCGCGGCGGCGGCGGCCGGCTCCTCCGCCTGCCGCTCGAGCGCGCGCGCCACGGCCGCGGGGTCGTCCGCGTCGACGAGGGAGCGGGGCGCGAGGATCTCCGGGTTGCCGCCGACCGCGGTGGCGACGACGCCCAGGCCGCGGGCGACCGCGTCGAGGAGGGTGTACGAGCAGTTCTCCCAGACCGAGAGCTGCGCCACGACGTCCGCCTCGGCGAGCATCCGGGCGGAGTCGACGAAGCCGGGGAAGGCGACCGCGTCGCCGAGGCCGAGGGCGCTCGCCCGGGCGCGGAGGGCGCCGTCGAGCGGTCCCTCCCCCGCGACGGTCAGCGTGGCGCCGGGCACCCGGCGGTGCAGGACGGCGAAGGCCTCGAGCAGGGCGTCGATCCGCTTCTCGGGCGAGAGGCGGGAGAGCGAGACGACGCGCAGCGCGCCGGAGGGGCGCGGGCGGCGGGCGGCGGCGGGGGCGTCCGCGGCGGGGCCGTCCACGCCGTTGAGCACGACGTCGACGGGCAGCACCGCGTGCCACTTCTCCCGCATCGCGTGCCGGGTGGCCTGCGACACGGCGATCGCCCCGTCGAACCGGTGCAGCCGGGCGCGGTGGGCGAGCGCCATCGCGCGCGCCTGCGCGCCCGAGCGGTGGTAGACGGCGTCGGGGCCGGCGATGCCGTGCTCTGTGGTCAGCCGCCGGACGCCACGGGGCAGCGGGGTCGCGGCGCTCACGAGGTCGGCGTGGGCGAGGTGCGAGTGCACGATCGCGGGCCGCAGGGCCCCGGCCGTGGCGGCGAGCGTGCGGACGGAGGCGGAGAGGCCGGCGGCCGTGCCGAAGCGGCCGGTCGTCACCGCCGAGCCCTGGGCGCGCAGCCGGCGCGCGAGAGCGCCCTCGGGGCAGAGCACGACGACGCGGTGGCCGGGGATCCCCTGCCGCGCGACGTCGACGACGTGGCGGGCGACTCCGCCGTCGTCGGCGACGGGCACCAGCCAGAGGGCGATCGGGGCCGCCCCGCGCACGACGTCGCCCGCGCCCCCGCCCGCGCTCACAGCCACTCCTCCAGCCGCTCGAGCGCCGTCCAGAAGCCCTCGCCGCTGTCGACGTGGCCCTGCCAGATCTCGGGGATGAACGGCACGCCGGGCGCCAGGGCGTCCAGCGCCGCGGCGAACACCGGCCAGTCGATCTCGCCCTCGCCGATCTGCACGCCTTCGCCGTCGATGCCGGTCGCGTCGACGAGGTGCAGGTGCGCGCTGAGCGGCGCGAGCAGCTCGACCGCCGCCGAGAACGACGTGCCGAGGAAGGTGGTGGCGAGCTTGGTGTGCGAGGCGTCCAGGCAGAGCGCGGTGCCGGTCTCGCGGGCGAACGCGGCGGTGTCCTCCGGGTCGACGAAGAGGTTGTGGAACTGCTGGCCGCCCATCAGCCAGGGGTAGGGCGGCAGGGTCTGCGCCAGTAGGCGCACGCCGTCCGCGTCGATCCGGTCGAGCGCCTCGGCGACGCGCGCGTACATCGCCGGGCGGCGGGAGGGGTCCACGTGGGCGTGGCGGGTGAAGCCGCCCATCGTGACGACCATCATCGGGTCCTCGTCCTGGCGGAACCAGCGCGAGAGCGACCGGGTGACCCCGATCGTCCGCTGCACCTCGGCGATCGAGCGCTCCCAGACGTCGCGGTCGAAGGAGGCGAGATCGACCAGGAAGTCGCCGGAGAAGAGGTCCGGCAGGTGGGTGGTGAAGCCCCGCTCCTGACGCGCGGTGAAGACGTCGTCGACGTCGATCTCGAGGTCGCGGTAGGAGAAGTGGAACTCGAGGAAGCCGGGGTTCGACGCTCCGAGCAGCTCGGCGTGGTCGTGGTAGCGGACCGGCAGCCCCCACGGCCGCCGGAACCGGAACGGCCGGCCGGCCGGGGTGCTTGCGCGCAGATCGCCGTCGAAGAAGAAGCCGCCGGCGGCGACGTCGCGGTGCAGCGTGCGGCCGAGCAGCCGCGGGAGCTCGTTGGGCTGCAGGCCGCGCCCGGGGCTGCGCACCGCCACGTCGGCCGCGCGCACCACCTCGCCGCTGCGCAGCTCCCGCGCGGCGACGAGCGACTTCGCGAGCGAGACCCGGTTCATCGACTCCCCGGTGGAGACCCCGCGCGGCTCGGCCGAGCCCAGCGCCGACTCGATGTCGCGGATCTCGGCGACCATCCGGCCGAACTCGTCCGGCAGCAGCGACACCGAGTGGTCGTTGCCCTCCATCGCCCGGTCCACGGTGAAGTGCTTCTCGATGATCCGCGCGCCCCGGGCGACGGCGGCGACCGGCACGTGCCAGCCGCGCTCGTGCCCGGAGTAGCCGGTGACGCCGCCGCCGATCTCGGCGAGCCGCTCGAGATAGGCGAGGTTGAGGTCGCGGTAGGGCGCGGGGTAGGTCGACTGGGTGTGCAGCAGCGCGTAGGAGGTGCCCAGCGAGCGCAGCAGCGCCACCGACTCGAGGATCTCGCTCTCGCGCGACATCCCCGTGCTCAGCAGCAGCGGCAGGCCGCGGGCGCCGGCGTCGGCGAGCAGGTCGTGGTTGGTGAGGTCGGCCGAGGCGATCTTGAGCCCGGGGACGCCGTAGTCGACGAGGGCCTGCACGCTCGGCGAGTCCCACGGGGTGCAGAGCACGTCGATCCCGGCGGCGCCCGCGTGGTCGAACACCTCGAAGAGCGCCTCGGCCGGCAGCGCGAACCGGCGCAGCAGGTCGATCGTGTACTGCGCGCCCAGGTCCTCCCCCGCCGTGGCGCCGCCGCCCTGGCGGTACAGCGAGTCGAGGTCGCGCAGCTGGAACTTGACGGCGTCGGCGCCGGCCTCGAGCGCGAGGTCGACGAGGCGCTTGGCGAGGTCGACCGAGCCGTTGTGGTTGTTGCCGACCTCGGCGATCACGAAGGCCGGATGCCCCTCGCCGACCGGGTGCCGGCCGATCTGCAGCGCCGCGCCGCCCTCGATCGCGATCGCGACGAGGTGGCCGCGGTCGTCCACGAGCGGCACGTGGCTGATCCCGTCCGCCCCGAGCAGGGCGGCGGCGGCCTGGGCCGGGTCGTCCACGGGCGCCGTCAGAACGGTCGTGTTCGCCACGGCGAGGACCGCGACGTCGAGCGACGCGGTCGGGTTCGCGATGATCCAGCGGCGGAAGTCGCCGTCCGACAGCGAGCCGCGCAGCACGCCGTGGCCGTCGACGCAGAAGACGATGCGCTGCTTGTTCGCGTTGATCTTGGCCAGCGCGGTCAGCACCGGGTCCTCGGCGAAGACGATGTAGGGCGCCAGGTGGCGGTCGACGATCACGCGCGCCCCCGCCGTCTCAGATCGGCGAGCAGGTGCTCGGCGACGACGAGGTCGTGCTCGCCGTCGATGTCGCCGCCCTCGACCTCGTCCATCACGAACAGCCCGACCCGGCCGCCGATGCGGTTCCGCTCCCGCTCGTAGACCTCGGTGCGGGTGAGGTAGAGCGAGCCGGTCTCGCGGTAGAAGAACTCGGGCGCGGTCAGCTCCTGCCGGCGCGGCCGCGCGGCGACGTCGTAGTGCGCTAGCGCGCTCTCCTCGCCCCGCGAGCGCCAGAGGAACGGGGTCTGCGCGACGACGCCGACGAGCGAGTCGACTCCGGTGCTCGCGAACTGCTCGACGGCGCGGTCGATCGTGCCGGGGAGGCGGATCGGCGAGGTCGCCTGGAGCAGCAGCACCGCGTCCGGCCGGCGCCCGAGGGCGACGCGGTGCTCGATCGCGTGCAGCACCACCGGCTCGGTCGCGGTGTCGTCACGGGCCAGCTCGGCGGGGCGGAGGAACGGCACGTCCGCTCCGGCGTCCGCGGCGATCGCGGCCAGCTCGGCGTCGTCGGTCGAGACCAGCACGTCGAGACCGGCGGCGAGCGCCTGCTCGATGCTCCAGACCACGAGCGGCTTCCCCGCGACGATGCGCGCGTTCTTGCGCGGCAGGCCCTTCGAGCCGCCGCGCACGGGGATGACGCACAGGATGCTCATCGCACTCCTCCCTCGGTGATCGCGAGCGCCGCGGCGGCGACCGCGGCCGCGGGTTCGAGCGCCGGCGCGAGCGGCGCCGGGGTCGGCGGCCCCTCGCCCCAGACGGACAGTCCGTAGCGGCCCCAGAACTCGCGCACCCAGGCCGGCGGATCGACGCAGGTCACCCAGGCGGGAGTCCCGGCCGCCGCGGCCTCGAGCACGCCGGTCGAGAACACCGACGCGATCGGCCGGTGCTGCGCGGCCAGGTCGCCGCCGGCGAGCACGCGGATGCCGCTGCGGCGCCAGGCCGCGTGCTGCCAGCGCGAGCGGCGGTCGACCTCGGCCGGATGCGGGCGGTAGTCGGCGCCGGTGTCGAGGCAGAAGCGGCCGGCGGTGGCCGCGGCGATCCGGCGCGGGAGCTCGGCGCCGTGCAGCTGGCCGAGGAAGAGCGGGCGCTCCTCGCTCAGGGCCGCGCGCGGGCGCTGCGCCGCCGACCAGAGCAGCTGGCTGCCGATGACGACGGTCCCGACGTCGGTCCGCCCCGAGCGCCAGAAGTCGGCGTCCGCGGCCGAGAAGGCGAGCAGCGTCGACTCCGGCGGCAGCGGCGGGGCGAACGGCGTCAGGAGGCCGTGCTGCACCACGAGGACGCGGGCGCCGAGCGGCCCGGCCCAGCGGTGCGCGGTCGCGCCGGAGCGGAGGTAGTGGCCGGTCGCGACGACGGCGCGCAGCCCCCGCAGCTCGACCGGGGCGGCCGAGCCGTCGGGCACGGGCCGGACGGTCCACTCGCCGGGGAGCAGAGCGGTCACGTCCCCCGGCGCCAGGACGGCGACGGGCAGCCCGTCCAGGTGCGCGAGCGAGGAGGCGGTCGCGGCGACCGCGCTGGCCGTCGCCGCCTCGACCGCGAGCAGGATCGACGGCTCCGCGCCGCGCAGGTGCAGCACGAGCGGCGCCGGGGCCGACGGGCGCAGGCGGGACCGCACCGCGCGCAGCGGGTCGCGGCCGCGCTGCCAGCGGCGCCAGCCCTCGAGATCGGTCGCGTGCCTCAGCCCCACAGCGCCCTCACCGCCCGCATCCGGTGCACGAAGGTGTGCTCCGCCCGGGTCCGAGCGGCCGCTGCGTCGCGCACGCGGTGCGCCCAGACCGGGTCGGCCTGCGCGTGCCGGACGTGCTCGACGAGCTGCTCGCGGCCGTCGAAGACCAGCACCTCGCGGTCCACCTCGTAGTGGTCGGCGATGTCGGGCCGGTCGAGCAGGGCGAGCGCGCCGACGCCCGGCGCCTCGAACGCCCGCATCGACAGCCCGCCGTGCCCGGTCCCGTGGATCGCGAGCGTGGCGATCGAGCCGGCCATCGCGCCGTAGTAGGCCGCGCGCGAGACGTCGCCGTGCGCGCGCAGACCCGCTCCGCGCAGCCGTCCGGTGCGCACGACGTCGCCCGGGTGACGCGACCACTGCCGGCCGAAGACCTCGACGTCGACGCCGCCGGCGGCGAGCTCGCGCAGCACCCGCTCGCGCTCGGGGTAGCGCGCCCCGATGAAGGTCACCGCCGCGGACGGGCGCGGCGTCCAGGCCAGGAGCGAGTCGAAGGCGTCCGGGACGTGCGTCGCCTCGATCCCGGCCGCGCGGAGCGTCGCGACGTCGCGCGGCGAGTAGCTGGCGATCGAGACCCGGGCGGAGGCGAGCGCGCGGAGCCGCTCGAGGTCGAAGGTCATGTTGACGAGCTCGTCGTAGAGCCAGAGCACGACGGGTGCGCCGCCGCCGGCCAGCGCGGCCCACCACTCGTCGCCGAGCGAGTCGCCCTTCACCACGAGCACCGCGCGCGGCGACGTCTCCCGCAGCGCCCGGATCGCCCGCTCGGTCTCGGAGCGCCGCGACCATCGGCGCAGCCGGGACCGCGGGAAGCGGTGCGCCACCGCGTCGCGCAGCCGGACCACGCCCGCCGTGTCGTCGTAGCGGTGCACGACGACGTCCTCGCCGAGCTCGACGAGCGCGGCCTCGATGGCGCGCCAGTAGTCGTGGAACACGGGGCTGACGACCAGCACGGGCCGGCTCATGCCGCCGCCCTCTCGGCCGCGGCGATCAGGCGCAGCTCGCCGCGGAGGACGGCGAGCGGCCGGACGCCGCGCCCCGCGAGCGCGCGCAGGGCGTTGGCACCGAGGTTGACCACCGACGCCGCGCGCAGCGACGCCGCCAGCAGACCGGGGTTCGAGCGCCACTTCCGCGCGTAGCGCAGCCGGGCGGCGACCAGCCAGACCAGCCGGCGGGCGGGATCGGAGGAGCCGCCGCCGGTGTGCACCGCGACGACGTCCCCGGTGTACACCGACGGCACCCCGCGCGCCCGCAGCCGCCGCTGCAGGTCGACCTCCTCGCAGTTCATGTGGAACGACTCGTCGAAGCCGCCGATCGCCCGGAACTCGGCCGTCGGGAGCAGCATCGCCGCGCCGACCACCCAGTCGACCGGCAGCACGGCGCCCTCGACGCAGCGCGTGTCGAGACCGACCGCCGCGCGCAGCTGCGGCCGCCAGCGCGCGAGCGGGGTGAGCCACTCCACCACGTAGTGGCCGAGCCGCGGGAAGCGCCGGCCGACCCACTGCGGCCGCCCGGCGCCGTCGCGCAGCGCGGGGGCGACGACCGCCGGCAGCCAGGGGGTGCCCGCGGCGAGGAGGTCGCGGAGGAAGGTGTCGCCGATCTCGAGATCGCTGTTGAGCACCAGCAGCAGCGGGTGCGCCGCCTCGGCCGCACCGCTGTTCACCGCGGCGCCGAAGCCGCCGTTGCGCGCGCGGCGGACGAGCGCGAAGCCCTCGCCCGCGGGGAACGGCACCGGCGAGGCGTCGTCGACGACGACGATCTCGTGCTCCGGGGCGCCGACCTGGCGGCGCAGCTGCTCGAGCAGGACGAGGGCGGGAGCCGGATCGCCGTAGTGCGGCACGACGACGCTGACGCCGGGCCCCGGCCGCTCCCGCTCGCTCACGACGCGACCGCCCGGCTCTCGCGCGCGCGGCGCAGGGAGCGGCGGGTCGGCAGCACCGCCGGACGCGGCGGGTCCCAGTCCGCGGGCAGCGCGCCCAGGGCCGGCAGGATCGTGCGCAGGAGACCGTCGATGTCGTCCACGGCGCTCGCCGCGACGGCGGCGCCGCGACCGTGCGGATCGGCGAAGTCGTCCTCGGCGCCGTACGGAGCGGTGTCGCGCGCGATCAGCTCGCGGAGGTCCGCTCCGGGATTCGCCCGCGCCAGCCGGGCCGCGCGACGGACCGTCGCGGTGCGCCGCGCCGCCGAGGCGAAGTGCTGGGCGACCCACTCGCGCTGCTCCGACTCGAAGGCCAGCACCAGATCGGCGTCCTGCAGCAGGCGGCCGTCGGCCTGGCGCGCTCGATGCGAGGCGACGGAGAGGCCGCGGGCGCGGAGCGCGTCGCCCAGGTCGGGGTCGAGACCGCGGCCGACGGGGGCGTGCGTCCCGGCGCTCGAGACCTGCCAGGTGTCGGAGCCGGCGAGCAGCTCGGCCGCGAGGCGCTCGGCCGACGGCGAGCGGGCCACGTTCGCGTGGCAGAGGAAGAGCAGCCGCGAGCTCATCGAGCCGGCCGCCGGAACGACGACGGGACCTCCGCCTTCGGCGCGGCGCGCACGACGTGCTCCAGGGAGCGCGCGGGCTCCACGGCGCGCTCGGGCTCGGCGACGCGCGTGCGCTCGGGCTCGGCGGCGCGCGTGCGCTCGGGCTCCACCGCGCGCGCCGGCTCCGCGGGCCGGACCGCCGGGAGGGAGCGGGCGGGCTCCTCCGCGGCGGCCCGGCGGCCGGCGGACCGGCCCCGCGAGCGTCCGCCGTCCGGCTCCGCGTAGTACGGGTTCTTGCGGTCGTAGTAGTACGAGTAGCCCGCGTCGCCGTCCTGCGCCGAGACCATGTTCAGCACGGTCCCGAGCACGCGGCCGCGCACCTGCTGGACGATCCGCCGGGCGGCGGTGACCTCGGGGCGGCGGGTGCGGTTGGAGGCGACGACGAAGACGACGCCGTCCACGACAGTCGCGACGATCGACGCGTCGGTGACCGGCAGGATCGGCGGCGCGTCGATGATGACGAAGTAGTCCTCCGCGAGCCGCTCGATCAGCGCGCGCATCGCCGAGGAGCCGAGCATCTCGGACGGGTTCGGCGGGATGTGCCCGGCCGGCAGCGCGAACAGGCCCTCTGTGGCGGTGGGGCGGATCGCGTCCTCGACCGGGATCTGGTGGCTGAGCACCTCGCTGAGGCCGACGGCGCCGTCGATCCCGAGCAGCTTCGCGACGGTCGGACGGCGCAGGTCGGCGTCGATCAGCAGGGTGCGCTGCCCGGAGTCGGCCGTCACCCGGGCGAGGCCGGACGCGATCGTCGACTTGCCCTCGGCCTGGTTCGCGCTGGTGATCACGACGCTGCGGGTCTCGTCGTCGACGCTGGAGAAGCGCAGACCCGTGCGGAGCGCGCGGAAGGCCTCGGCGGTGATCCCGTCGACCGCCCGGGCGTCGCCGCGGCGCCCGACCCGGCCCTTGCCCATCTTCGGGATGCGCCCGAGCACGCCGACGCCGAAGAGCTGCGTGAGGTCGTCGACCGTCCGCACCCGGATGTCGAGGGCCCGGCGCAGGATCGCGAGGACGAAGCCCAGCACGAGACCGCCCGCGGCGCCCAGCAGCAGGTTGCGCAGCCAGTTCGGGCTCGTCGGCGCGGCGGCGGGCTCGGCGTTCTCGAGCGGCACCACCGTGATCTGCGGGGTGCGGTCGGCGGTCGACTGCGTCTCGATGTCGGCGATCACGTCGGCGAGCGCGGCCAGGGCGCCGTTGGCGAGCGCCGCGGCGTTCTCGGGCGTCGACGCCGAGGCGGTCACCTCGATCAGGGTGCTGCCCGGGGCGACGGCCGCGGTCAGCCGGCCGTTCAGCGGCTCGCCGCCGGGGTTCGCCTCGGGATCGGACTCGATCCGCTCGTAGACCGCGCTGCTGGAGATGAGCGGCAGGTAGGCGTTCGCACGGGTGACCGCGGTCTGCGCTCCGCTGATCGCATCGGCCGAGCTGCCGTCGGTGGCCGCGATGACGAAGCCGGCCGAGCTGGAGTCGTAGACCTTCGGCGACACCGCGGAGAAGGCGGCCATCGCGCTCACGCCGACGAGAACGGCGACGACGAGGATCTTCCAGTTCCGCCGGATGAAGGCGATGAAATCGACGACAGTCACTGTGCGCCTTTCTTCCGATCAGAGCAGCGGTTCTCTCCGAGCAGAGCTACTCGACGATGCCGGGCTTTTCGCGTCAGGCTAGCCTGATGCGCCCTCTCCCGCGCAAAGGAATTCCTCCGCCCGAGGAGATGTTCTGCGAGGATTCCGGCATGACCCACGACGTGGACAGTGCGGACCTCTCCGGGGGCGGAATCGGCCTCCGGCTGCCGCGGCGCCCGGATCTCGGAGCGGTGTTCCCGATAGCACACTCGGCGCGGATCATCGATGCGGCACTGATGGGCCTGATCATCCATCGACTCTCCGTTCCTTTCCTTCCGGGATCCTTTCCGGCCGCCCAGACCGCGGTTATCGGACTTCTTCTGATCAGCCTCTTCCGCCGTCCTCCCCGCTCTCTCCGGGCCGTCGGCTGGTATCCCTTCCTCTGCCTCGGTCTCCTCGGCTTCGCCGTCGTGATCTCGGCGGTGAACGGACTCGATCTCGAGCGGAGAGCGGGCAACATCGGCCTGCTGATGCTGATGGCCGCCTTCCTCGCCAGCGGCCGGATCGACGTCGCCTCCGCGATCAAGGGCATCGGCGTGGCCCTGACCCTGAACGCCGCGCTCTTCGCCGCCGGCGTCGCCCCGGACGCCTACCAGGGCGCGCTCACCGGCTACCTGCAGGACAAGAACGTCGCCGGGCTCTACTACGGTGTCGCCGCCCTGCTCCTCGCGGCGACCGTCCAGCGCCGGTGGCTCCGGATCGCGGTGCTCGCCGCCGCGGGCCTCGCCGTCGTCGCCACCGACTCGCGCACCTCGATGGCCGCCTACGCCTGCGGGATCCTCTGGCTCGTGGTGACCCCGCGGCTGGGCCTCGCGTTCCGGGCGCTCACCGGCGTCGGCATCGCGGCGCTCTTCGTCTGGGCCGAGGCGAACCTGTCCACCGCGGGCGTCTACGGCGTCGAGCGGGCCGGCTCCGACGCGCTCCGCGAGAGGATCCTGCAGGCTTCCTTCGACCGCGTCGCGCTCGCGCCGTGGAGCGGCGGCGGGCTCGGGACGGCGACGGCCGACGTCGACGGCATCGCCTGGTTCTTCCACAACTCCTACCTCGCGCTGCTCGCCGAGGGCGGCGTCGTGCTGCTCGTCGGGGTCCTCGCGATCTACGCGGTGGCGGGGTTCGGGCTGCTGCCGCGGCGGCCCGAGACGTTCGCGCGCCACGCGGTCGGCGCGGCGACCGTCGTGGTGCTGCTCTGCGCGACGCAGCTCGGCGAGGTGTTCTTCGCGCCGATGTCCTTCGTCGTCGTCGGCGCCGGGCTGGCGCTGCTGGCCGAGCGGCGGCCGGAGGCGGACGCGGACGCGCTCCCCGGTGCCGAGTTCCCCGGGACGGCGCTCCCCGGGACCGAGATCCCGCTGACCGAGCACCCCCGCAGCTAGCGCCCCGCGACCTCGCGGAGCACGGCCCGGACGTCGGCCCACATCCGCACGGCGTTCGCGTCGGCGAGCACCCGGGCGCGCCCCGCGCGCGCGACCTCGGCCCGGCCGGCGGGATCGCCGAGCGCCGCCTCGACGGCCGCCGCGACCCCCGCCGGATCGTGCATCGGCAGGCCGAACGCCGAGACGCCGTCCTCGAGGTAGCCCGCCATCGCGGCGCTCCTCGTCACCGCCGCGGCGGTCCCGCAGCCGGCCGCCTCGAGCAGCACGCTCTGCCCGGTCGGGTACGCCAGCTCGTGAGTGGGGACGACCACGAGCTCGGCGTCGCGCAGGTTCTCGCGGTGCTCCGCGACGGGCACGGGGGCGTGCAGCACGACGTTCGGCGGCAGCGACCCGCCCGCGAGCCGCTGCGGCGCGGTGAAGACGTCGAAGCGCCGGTGCGGCAGCAGCGCGGCCGCGGCGACGAGCGTGCCGAAGTCGCGCCCGCGGTCGACGCCGGCGGCGAGCACCTCGAAGCGCTTCGGCCGCCCCGGGCCGGGCGTGTAGTAGTCGGCGTCGACCCCGAAGCCGACGGGGACCACCTTCCGCTCGTCCACCCCGTGCCGGGTGAAGACCTCGCGCTGGTTCGCGCTCAGCACGAGGATCCGGTCGACGCCCTCGAGCGCCCGGAGCACCCGGCGGCGGCGCTCGGGACCCCCGGACAGCAGCTCCTCCGCCCACCAGCAGGAGAGCGCGACGAGCGGCGTCCGCGCGTACGGCGGGATCCCGGCGCGGCGCAGCAGCGCGGGGAACTCGGCCTCCGGCTCCAGCACGGCGAGCACCACGTCGGCCGAGGCGACGGCCTGCAGCGAGCGCAGCTGGGTGTCGAGCGCCAGGCCGGTGCGGTGCTCCAGCACGTCGCGGAGCTTCACGTGGGCGGGATGCACCGCGTGGCCTCTCGCGAGGAGCCGGGTGCTCTCGTCCCGGAGGAGATCCGCGCGATAGGGAAGACGTCCGCGGAGAAAGGGCTCGCCGGGTCGGGCGAGGATCGTCGAATGCTTGAGGAAGAGCCCGAGGATCCGGAGCGGCCGGATATCCGCCTCCTCCGCGAAGGGAATTCCAGCGGATGTCCCGTGATTCATCGTTCCGATTCCCTTTCCTCGAGAGATCGCAGAAGCAGTGCCAGTCGATCCGCTCCCGCGGCGGGCGAAAAGTGATCACTCCATCTCCGCCACTTCTCTTTCGTACCGTCCTCTCCGTCTCCTCTCGTCGAGGCCGCGATTGAGACGGCGATAGAAGCGGCCAGAGCATCGGCGTCATCCGCCGGAGAGATGGCGCTGATCGACGGACCGACGACCTCGGGAAGCGCTCCGGCGTCGCTCACCAGCACCGGTGTCCGCGCGGACATCGCCTCCGCCGCGACCAGTCCGAAGGACTCCGGCTCGATCGAGGGCACCACGACGAGATCGACCCGGGCGAAGAAGTCCGCCGGGGCCAGCCAGCCCGGCCTCTCCACCAGCGCGGCGACCGGGACGAGAGCCGACTCGACCTCGCGGCGCTCCCGCTCCGAGACGAAGCGCGGCTCGCCGGCCAGGAGCAGCCGGTAGGCCCCGGGCTCGGCCGCGTCGAGTCGCGCGAGCGCCGCCGCGAGCACCCGGACGCCCTTGGCGACGGACGGACGACCGAGGAAGCCGAGCACGACCGGGCCGTCCCCGCGCTCGTGCCGCGCCGTCGGCAGGACGGGCGCGCACCAGTTCGGCAGCACGGTGGCGCCGCGGACGAGGTCCGCCAGGTACCGCGACGGCACCAGCGTCGCCAGCGCCCCCGCCCTCGCGAGCGGCACGAGCGCGCGCTGCAGGCCGGACGGGCGCTGGTGCAGGTGCACGATCCGGCGCGGACGCCCGGCCGTCGCCGCCGCCGGCACCAGCCCGTTGCACCAGAGCACGCCCCGGCGGGACGACGCGTCCCAGCGCCGAAGGGCACGCATCCACGCGCGCCGGCCCGAGGCCTCGAGCTCGACGACCGGGTGGCCGGCCGCGCGGGCCGCGGCGACGAGGCGGCCCGGCTGCGACGGCCCGACGACGGTCACCGCGACGCCCTGCTCCTCGAGGGCCGCGGCGATGCTCAGCAGCATCACCTCACCGCCGCCGATGTCGCCGTTGTTGGTGGCGAGGACCACCCCCTCGCTCCACAGCCCCCCGCCGGCGCGCCCGCGAGCCTCCGTCATCCGCCACTCCCCGCTCGATCCGCGACCACTCCGGGCCCGACTGCTCCCCACGGTAGGACGACCGGGCGCGCGAGGAGGGCGACTGGGATACTGGCCGGATGGAGCTCGTGACCGTTCTCTTCGCCGAGGAGGCGGTCCCGCTGCTGACGGCGTTCGTGCATCGGCGGGCCGAGACGGCCGGGCTGCGCGCGCTGGCGCTCAAGGGCCCGATCGCCGATGCGGACGGGCTCCGACCGCCCCGCGCCTCGGGCGACGTGGACGTGCTCGTGCCGCCGGAGGACGCGCCCCGGCTGGTCGCGCTGCTCGCTGGCGACGGCTGGACCGAGCGCCCCTGGCCCGACGCGCCGACGCTCGCTCAGAAGCACTCGCGCAGCTACCGGCACCCGGACTGGCCGGTCGACATCGACGTGCACTGGCGCTGGCCCGGGTTCCTGGCACCCGCGGCGGAGGCGTTCGAGAGCCTCTGGAGCCGCCGGCGCACGGTCGAGATCGCGGGCCGTCCGGTGGCGACGGTCGGCGTCGCCGACATGGCCCTGATCCTGGCGCTGCACTCGCTCCGCGACGCCTGGCAGATCACCGATCCGCGGCGGACCGGGCCCTCCGACTACGAGCTCCTCGTCGACGCGGTCGCCGCCCGCCCCGCCCTGCACACCCCGCTCCGCGACGCGGCGGAGTCGCTCGGCGCCGTGCCGACCGCCGCGCCGTTCCTGCACGCGCTCGGCGTCCCGGCCCGCGCGGGCGAGGCCCCGGCCGATCAGCTGCGCGCCTGGCGGCTCGGCGCGCTCTCGCGGCACGCCGCGGCCGGCTGGGTGGAGGCCCTGCGCGCCGCCCCCGCAGCACGCCGGCCGGCGCTCCTGCGCCGCGCCCTCTTCCCCTCCGGCTCCGCCCTGCGCGCCGCCGACCCGAGCATCGGACCGCGCCGCCGCGACGCCGTGGCGGGCTGGTGGCGGCGCTTCCGCCGCGGTGTCCGCACGGCCCCGGAGGCCTGGCGACTCCTCCGGCAGGCCGACCACGGCGCGGATCGGACCCCCGCATGACCCGGGACCTCACCATCGCGCCGTTCGGTCTCGGCGTGCGCCTGAGCTTCGACGACACCGTTCCCGACGCCCTGATCGCGAGGTTCCAGGAGTCGTGGAGTGACGTGACCGACGTCGCGGAACGCCCGGGCTCCGCGCACCGGGTCTCCCTGACCGAGCCCGAGGGCGTCGCGGGCGTCATCGCCCAGCCGACGGAGGAGGCCCTCGCGGAGCACCTCGGCGCGGCGCTGACCGTCGCCGCCGTCGACGCCTGCCGCGGGCGGCTGCTCAGCATCCACGCGTCCGCCCTGGCCCTCCCCGACGGGCGGGTCGTCGCGTTCACCGGCCGCCCCGGCGCGGGCAAGTCGACGCTGATCAGCCTGGCCGGGCGCCGCTTCGGCTACCTCACCGACGAGACGGTCGCCGTCCGCCGCGACGGGACGGTCCTGCCGTTCCGGAAGCCGATCGCCCTGCACGCAGGCGGCTCCGGCTGGAAGCGGCACCGCTCCCCCGCCGCGTCGGGGATGCTCCCGCTGCCGGACGCGCCGCTGCGGCTCGCGGGGCTCTGGCTGCTCGCCCGCGACGCCGACGGACCCGACGCGCCGGTGCTCGAGGAGCTCGGCTTCGACGAGGCGCTGCGCGCGCTCCTGCCCGAGCTCAGCTGGTTCGCCGAGCTGCCGTCGGCGCTGCACCGCCTCGCCGCGCTGGTCGACGCGATCGGCGGCGTGCGGCGGCTCCGCTACCGCGAGGCGGAGTCGGTGCTGCCGCTCCTGGACGGCGTCGGCGAGCCGGCGGTCGTCGTCGAGGGGCCGGTCGTCGTCGAGGAGCCGGAGCGCGCGGCGTCCGCGGAGGGCGCTCCCGGCGGCCACCGCCGCGACGCCGGCACGGAGTGGATCGAGCGCGACGGCGTCGTCTCCTGCCTGCGCGGGAGCCTGGTCGAATCGCTGACCGGCATCGCTCCGGCGCTCTGGCGCACTCTGGAGCGGCCGACGAGCCTCGAGGAGCTGACGGCGGCCGTCGTCGCCGAGCACGGCGCGCCGCCCGACGGCGACGCGCGCGCGGCGGTCGGGACGGTGCTCGCCGAGCTGGTCGAGCGCGGACTCGTCGAGCGGGTCACGCCCCGGGCATGAGACCGGGCGGCGCGCCCTCCCCCCGGAGGACGCACCGCCCGCAGCATGCCGCCCGACCGGCACCACCCGATCAGAACCACCCGATCAGGACTGAAGGGGCTCCCGAGCCGCCGGCTCGGAGCCCGAGGGCTCAGGGCTGCGGGGTGTTCTCGCCGACCGAGCCTCGAGCGAGGAACAGGTCGAGCAGGTTCACCACGCCCAGCGCCCGGATGTACAGCGCGGCGACGTCGAACCGGCGGGCCGGCAGGCTGTCCCAGGCGGCCGGCCCGGGCGGGTTCGTCGAGCGGTTCTGCGCGTTGACGTCGATGTTGATCAGCGTCGTGAGCGCGGAGAACAGCGGGGTCAGCAGGGCCGACTGCACGGAGGCGATCAGCGGCGTGAGCGTCGTGTTGAGCAGCGTGTTCAGCAGACCGTTGATCGTGCCCACGACCACCCCGGTCGCCGCGGAGAGCGGAACGCCGTTGACCAGGATGTTCGCCTGGAGCCGGGTCGTCAGCGTGCTGACCAGCGCGGTCGTGAAGGTGTTGATCGCGGCGGCCGGAAGCGCGAGGTTGTTGTCGACGAACAGCGTGGAGTTCGGCGGCAGGCTGTTGAAGTAGGCCGAGTAGGTGCCGAACGGCGTGTTGCCGGGCTGGCCCGGCGCGGGGCCCAGCAGCGACAGGAGGTCGACCGTGATCGTGGCCGGCGTGACGCCGAGCTGCGCCTGGATCGGCTGGGCGCCGCCGGGGATGTTGCCGGCGAAGATCGCCGTGCTGTTCACCGTGATCGGGAGGACCGGCAGCGACAGCGCGGACACCGCGCCGAGCGTCGCCGTGACCGCGGCCACGATCGACGCGAGCACCGGTGACGCCAGCACCAGGTTCAGCCGGGTGACCTGGTAGTCGCGCTGGATGTTGAGCGTGCTCGGCACGCAGGCCGACTGGATCGCGGCGCGGCCGGTGACGGCGCCGATCTGCAGCCGGAGGTCGGTGACCTGCCCGACGAGGGTCGAGGCGAGCGTCCCGCCGATGCCGGTGAGGATCCGCCGCAGGTCGAGGGTGGCGAAGTCGGGGAAGGTCGCCGAGGCCGCGTTCAGCTCGAGCTGCCCCTGATTGTCGACCGCTCCCGCCGCTCCGCGGCTGGTGCCGTCGATGTTCGCGAAGGCGTACTGGTCGAGGACGCCGACCCCGGCGGGCGCGGCGACCGACAGCAGCGTCGAGAGGGCGCCGGTCAGGCCGGTCGCGTTGATCTGCAGCGTGTTCAGCGCCGCGACGCTCGTCGTCCCGAACCGCGTCGAGGTGGGCGTGCTCTGGTCGGGCACGAGCGCGCGCTCGCCCTGCAGGGTGGCGACGTTGTCGAGGTTCACCCCGCCGAGGAATCCGCTCAGCAGGATGCCGCGCGCCTGCGCCCGGAACAGCGTCCCGACGGGGTAGCAGCTGACCGAGGCCGCGGAGGCGGACTGCGCGACCATGATCGCCGGCACCGACCAGGCGGCACCCGCGACGACCGCGCGTCGAGTGACCCCGAGGCCGTTGCTCCCGGGCTTCCTGGTCTTCTTCTCGCTGATCCCGGAGGATTCGAGCGGATGAGACTCCGTCATGTGCGGCCCTTTCCCGGGATGCTCGACAGATCACCCTCGTGGTGGTGTCGGTGGCGAATGTAGCGAAGGAATTCCGGGGAGAGAGCCTCTGGCGGATTTCTACTCCTCCTGGCGCTGATGCGCGGTGACGGAGGATCGGAGACAATCGTCTCTCCGAGTCGCATTCCGATATCGGCTGCGAAAAGAGGAGAAGCGGATGCTGCCAGCCGATCCCCGCGCGCGCCGCTGGCGCCGGCATCCCGACACCGCGTTCGTCGACGACGGCGATCGCGTCCTGGTGCTCCCCCTCCGCGCCTCGCCGCTGGGCGGTCCCGCCGCCCTGCGGGCGAGCGTCGCGGAGACCTGGCGGGAGCTCGGCGACGACCCGCAGGACTTCGCCGTCCTCGCCTCCCGTCTCGCCGAGCTGCACACCGCCGCGGCCGCGGAGATCGAGGACGACCTCGCCGCGATGCTCGCCGAGATGGAGCAGCTGCTGCTCGTCGAGGGCTCCGACAGCGGCGACGCCTGGGCCGCCCGGTGAGGGCGAGCGTGATCGTCCCCAGCTACGCGGGCGCCGACCGGCTGCCCCGCCTGCTCACCGCCCTCGCCGCGCAGTCGCACGCCGAGCTCGAGGTCGTCGTCGTCCTGGACGGCGTCGTCGACGGCAGCGAGCGCGTGCTCGACGGCTTCCCCGTCCGCCGGGTCGTGCTCCCGGAGAACCGCGGGCGCTCGGCCGCCCTGAACGCCGGCTTCGCGGCGGCGACCGGCGCGGTGCTGATCCGCTGCGACGACGACCTCGAGCCGCCGCCGGGCTGGGCCGCCGCGCACGTCGCCGCGCACGCGGGCGATCCGGTCGGCGTCGTCGGCCTCTGCCCGAACGCCTACCCCGACTCGGCCTACGCCCGCGCCTACGGCCGCGACGCCGACGCCCGCTTCCGCGCCCACGCGGCGGCCGCTCACCCGGAGAGCACCTGGCGGCTCTGGGGCGGCAACGTCTCGGTGACCCGCGCCGTCTTCGACCGGGTCGGCGGCTACGGCACCGAGTACCGCGAGTACGGCTGGGAGGACGTCGACTGGGGCTACCGCCTGCACCGGCTCGGCCTGCCCGTGCGGCTCGTGCCGGGCGCCGAGGCCCTGCACCACGGCGCCTCGACGAGCACCGCGATCCGCAGCCGGCGCGCGTTCCTCTCCGGCGCGGCGCGGCGCACCTTCGAGCGGCTGCACCCGGAAGAGGTGGGCCCGCCGGCCCCGCCCGCCGGAGTCTGGGACCGCGCGGTCGGCGCGCTCGCCCGCGTCGAGACCGAGGAGCGACTCGCCCGCCTCGCCGGCGGGATCGACGCCGTCCTGCCCGCCGTTCCGCGGGCGATCGGCCGGAAGCTGGTCGCGCTCGCGGTCGAATCGGCCGCGAGCGCCGGCTACCGGCGGGCCGCCCGGCGCTGATCCGCGGCCCGAGCGGCAGCGCGCGCGAGGTGCTTAGGTGGCGCGCATGCGAGTGCTGTTGATCGGCGGGGCGGGCTACATCGGCAGCCACACCGCCGTCGCGCTCCTGGACGGCGGGCACGAGGTCCTCGTCGTCGACGACCTGTCCCACTCGAGCGCCGGGACCGTCGAGGCCGTCGAGACGCTGACCGGAGCGCGCGTCCCGCTGCTGGTCGCCGACGCGAGGGACGAGGAGCGGGTCGCCCGCTTCGTCCGCGAGCACGGCCCCGTCGACGCCGTGGTGCTGCTCGCCGGGCTCAAGGCGGTGGGCGACTCGGTCGCCCGGCCGCTGGAGTACTACGCCGTCAACCTGGGGCTGGCGATGGCCGCCTTCTCGGTCGCGGCGGCCGCCGGCATCCGCACGATCGTCTTCTCCAGCTCGGCCGCGGTCTACCGCGGCGACGGGCCGATGCCGCTCGCGGAGGAGGCGCCGACCGGGCTCGACCTGGCCAACCCATACGGCAAGACCAAGCGCGTGATCGAGGAGATCCTCACCGACCTCGCCCGCGCCGATCCCGGCCTGCGCGCCGTCAGCCTGCGCTACTTCAACCCGGTCGGGGCGCACCCGTCCGGGCTGCTCGGCGAGGACCCGGACGGGGCGGCGAGCGGGCTGATGCCGCTGGTCTCGCGCGCGGCGGCCGACCCGGAGCGGGCGGTCGACGTCTTCGGCGACGACTACGAGACGCCGGACGGATCGGGCCTGCGCGACTACATCCACGTCGCCGATCTCGCGGCCGGGCACGTCGCCGCGCTCGAGCACGCGGCCGCCGGCCACGCGGTCTACAACCTGGGCACGGGGACGCCGACCAGCGTCCTGGAGCTGATCGCCGCGTTCGAGGCCGAGAGCGGCGCCGTCGTCCGCCGGCGCACCGCCGCCCGCCGGCCCGGCGACGTGGCCGCGAGCTGGGCCGACCCGGGCAAGGCCGCCCGCGAGCTGCACTGGACCGCGACGAGGACGATCGGCGAGGCCGTGCGCGACCAGTGGAACCGGCAGACGGCCGGCCGGACGCTCGCCCGCTGACCCTCCCGACAGTCGCTCCGATATCGGCGGAGAAGGCGATCACCGACGATTGTCCGGCGATTCTCGACAGCTTTCGAATGCTCATCGAGTCGTGATGAATGAGGAAGAGGAACGGCCTCCGTCATTCTGCGACGGCTCCTCTGTCTTCTTCTTCTCCGGCGATATCCGGCGATTAGCCTCCAAGGCATCGTGACCCCTCTGACGGGGGCAGCGGGCTGATGTGAGATCAGCATTCATCACGGGGAACGGGGCCCATCATCACTGCCTTCATCGAAGTGACCGATCGGCAGCGAGCGAGCGCGGCGACCGGTCCGGGCCTCATCGTGCACGAGTGGGTCGAGCGCCGCGGCGGAGCCGAGCGCGTCCTCGAGGCGATGACCGAGGCCTTCACCGACGCCGACGTCCGCGTGCTCTGGAGCGACGCGGACGCGGTGGTCGGCCGTCCCGTCACCGAGTCGTGGCTCGCGCGGACTCCGCTGCGCCGCCACAAGATCCTGGCCCTGCCGGCGATGCTGCCGACCTGGCGCCTGCCGCTCGGCGCGGCGCACGAGTGGGTGCTGGTGAGCTCGCACCTCTTCGCCCACCACGTGCGGACGACCGCGCCGACGAAGAAGCTCGTCTACGCGCACACCCCGGCCCGGTACATCTGGGAGCCCGACCGCGACGGCCGCGGCAGCAGCCGGTCGGCCCGCGCCGCCAGCATGCTGCTGAAGCCGATCGACCGCCACCGGGCCGGCGAGGCGACCTCGATCGCGGTCAACAGCCGCTTCACCGGCGAGCGGGTCGCCGACGCCTGGCACCAGCCGTCGCGCGTCATCTACCCGCCGGTGAACACCGAGGTCCTCCAGGCGATCACCGACTGGCGGGCCCCGCTGAACGACGACGAGCTGCGGATCCTCGACTCCCTCTCCCGGCCGTACCTCCTCGGCGCGTCCCGCTTCGTGCCGTACAAGCGGCTGGAGAAGGTGATGGACGCGGGCGTGCGGACCGGGCTCCCCGTCGTCATCGCCGGGCACGGGCCGTGGGAGGCGCGGCTGCGCGCCTACGCCGCGGAGATCGCCGCCGACGTGACGTTCGTGATCTCGCCGTCGGACGAGCTGATCCGCGCGCTCTACGCCCAGGCGCTCGTCTACGTCTTCCCCGCCGTCGAGGACTTCGGGATCATGCCCGTCGAGGCGATGGCCTGCGGCACCCCGGTCATCGGCACCGACATCGGCGGCGTCCGGGAGAGCGTCGCGCTCGCCGGCGGCGGCGTGACCGGCGACCTCGAGGGCCGCGCCGACTGGAACGACCTGCTGCAGCGCGCCACCGACCTCGACCCGGCCTGCTTCCGCGAGCGCGCCGGCGTCTTCTCCCGCTCCCGCTTCATCGAGGAGCTCCAGGACTGGGTGGCCGAGCAGCTCGACTGACGCCCGGCCGTGGCCCGACGAGCGCGGTGCTGCCCTCCCAGCTGACCGACCAGCGCGGCCTGCTGGCCTTCATGCTGATCGACCAGCGCGGTCTGCTGGCCTTCATGCTGATCGAGTAGCCCGCGCAGCGGGCGTATCGAGATCCACCACCGTCAGAACGCGAGTCTGCAGACCCGCCCTGCTGACGACGCCGGGTCTCGATACGCCCCTCCGGGGCTACTCGACCAGCATGAGCGCGCGCCGCATCGTCTCTCGACGAGCGCGGCCCCTCATGCTGATCGAGTAGCCCGCGCAGCGGGCGTATCGAGATCCACCACCGTCTGAACGCGACTCTGCAGACCAGCCCTGCTGACGACGCCGGGTCTCGATACGCCCCTCCGGGGCTACTCGACCAGCATGAGCGCGCGCCGCATCGTCTCTCGACGAGCGCGGCCCCTC
>NZ_SNYD01000001.1:0-137995 GCF_004362935.1 Rathayibacter sp. PhB1 | reverse complement strand
AGCCCTGCTGACGACGCCGGGTCTCGATACGCCCCTCCGGGGCTACTCGACCAGCATGAGCGCGCGCCGCATCGTCTCTCGACGAGCGCGGCCCCTCATGCTGATCGAGTAGCCCGCGCAGCGGGCGTATCGAGATCCACCGCCCCCTAGAACAGCCCGCGCGGCGACTCCACCGAGGCGAGGACGCCGGGCGCCGCCACGATCGTGAGCCGCGCGACCTCCTCCGCGGTCAGCTCAGGCAGGCGCTGGGCGAGGTCGAGGAAGCGCTCGACCTCCGCCTCCTCGAGCACGTCGGCGGCGAGGGTGCGGAACTTCGCGACGTACTGCTCGCGCGTGAACGGGTGCGCGCCGAGCGGGTGCGCGTCCGCCACCGCGATCTCGTCCACGATCGTCGTGCCGTCGGTGAGCAGGATCTCGACGCGCGCGCCGAACGCCTTCTCCGCCGGGTCCGTCGAGTGGTAGCGGCGGGTCCACTCCGCGTCCTCCTCCGTCGTCGTGCGCTGCCAGAGCGCGACGGTGTCGGGGCGGGCGGCGCGCTCGGGGGCGTAGCTGCGCTCGTGGTGCCAGGCGCCGTCCTGCAGCGCGACCGCGAAGATGTACGGCACGGAGTGGTCGAGCGTCTCGCGGGACGCCGTCGGGTCGTACTTCTGCGGGTCGTTCGCGCCGGAGCCGATCACGTAGTGGGTGTGGTGCGAGGTGTGCAGGACGATCCGCTCGACGCGCTCGGGATCGGCGGCCTCGGGGTGCGCGTGGTGCAGGCGGCGAGCGAGGTCGATCAGCGCCTGAGCCTGGTACTCGGCCGAGTGCTCCTTCGTGTAGGTGTCGAGGATCGCGCGCTTGGCCTCGCCCGCGTCGGGCAGCGGCACGTCGTAGGACGCGTCCGGGCCGTCGAGCAGCCAGGCGATCACGCCGTCCTCGCCCTCGTAGATCGGCGACGGGCTGGTCTCGCCGCGCATCGCCCGGTCGACGGCCTCGATCGCGGCCTTGCCGGCGAAGGCGGGGGCGTACGCCTTCCAGCTCGAGATCTCGCCCTTGCGCGACTGCCGGGTGGCGGTCGTGGTGTGCAGCGCCTGGGCGATGGCCTGCTCGATCACGGCGACGTCGAGGCCGAGCATCGTGCCGAGTCCGGCCGCGGCCGAGGGGCCGAGGTGCGCGACGTGGTCGATCTTGTGCCGGTGCAGGCTGATCGCGCGGACGAGGTCGACCTGGACCTCGTAGCCGGTGACGATGCCGCGGACCAGCCGGGCGCCGTCGATGCCCGTGTGCTGGGCGACGGCGACCAGCGGCGGGATGTTGTCGCCGGGGTGCGAGTACTCGGCCGCGAGGAAGGTGTCGTGGTAGTCGAGCTCGCGGACGGCGACGCCGTTCGCCCAGGCGGCCCACTCGGGCGAGACGCGGCGGCCCGGGTCGACGCCGAACACCGTCGCGCCCTCGCCGCCGATGGAGGCGGGGTGCGCGAGCGCCTGCGAGCGCGCGGCGACGACGGGGCGGCGCACCAGCGACGCAGCGGCGACGGCCGCGTTGTCGATGACGCGGTTGACCACCATCTCGGCGACCTCGGCCTCGACCTCGACGGGATCGGCGGCGACCTCGGCCAGGGCGTGGGCGAGCTGCCCGTGGCGCGGGAGGTCCTCGTCGCTGCGGTGGACGCGGACGTGGTGTTCGTGCACGGGGGCTCCTTCGGCTCGTCCCTGCCAATCTAGCGGCGGGGCCGCCGGGCAGACTGTCGGCATGACCGCCACCCGCGTGGCCGCGTTCGACTGCGGCACCAACTCCCTCCGGCTCCTGATCGCGGACGTCGAGGACGGCCGCCTCGTCGACGTCCTCCGCCGCACCGAGCTCGTCCGGCTCGGCCACGGCGTGGACCGCACCGGCCGCTTCGACCCGGAGGCGCTCGCGCGGACCCTCGCCGTGACCCGCGAGTACGCCGAGCTGGTCCGCGAGGCCGGGGCCGAGCGCGTCCGCTTCGTCGCCACCTCGGCGACCCGCGACGCGGCCGACCGCGAGGACTTCCTCGGCGCCGTGGAGCGGATCATCGGCGTCCGCCCCGAGACGATCAGCGGCGAGGAGGAGGCGGCCCTCTCCTTCCGCGGCGCGCTCTCGGCCGTCGACGCGCCCCGGCCCGTCCTGGTCGTGGACCTCGGCGGCGGCTCGACGGAGCTGGTGCTCGGCGGAGCGGACCCCGAGCAGGCGCACTCGATGGACGTCGGCAGCGTCCGGCTCACCGAGCGCCACCGCGCCGGCGGCGGCGCGCCGACCGCGGAGCAGCGCGCCGCGATCCGCGCCGACGTCCGCCGCGCACTGGCCGCCTCCCCCGTCGACCTCTCGGCCGCGCGCAGTGTCGTCGGCGTCGCGGCGACGGTCCTGACGGTGACCGCGCACGTCCTCCGCCTCGAGGCCTACGACCGCGACGCGCTCGAGGCGACCCTGCCGATCCGCGACGTCCTCGCCGCCTGCGACGAGCTCGCCGCGCTCTCCCCCGTCGAGACCGCCGCCCTCCCCTACGTCCGCGCCGGCCGCGAGGACGTCCTCGGCGCCGGCGCCGCCATCTGGTCCGAGGTCCTCCGCGCCGTCCAGGACGTCTCCCCCGCCGTGACGACGGTCACGACGACGGCCCACGACATCCTCGACGGCCTGGCCCTGCACCTCTGACCCCCCTGCACCTCTGATCCCCGCCGCGAGATGCCACTTATGAGCGCGACACGCCGCAGAACGCGCGCACAAGTGGCATCTCGCGGGAGGGGTCAGCGGGTGAGGGTGCTGCCGGAGTCGTGGGGCAGGCGGGCGGCGGCGATCAGGGGGACGAGGGTCAGCACGGCCAGCGTCAGGAAGGCGAAGCGGTAGGGGACGAGACCGGGACCGAACGCGGAGCCCGCGGCCAGAGCGATGCCGCCGGCGGCGACGCCGAAGCCCGCGGCGATCTGCTGGGTCGTCGCGCTGAGGGTGTTCGCGCCCGACATCCCCTCGGGCGCCACCTCGGCGAAGGTGACCGTGTTGTAGGCGGTGAAGCCGGCCGAGCGCGCGACCCCGCTGAGCACCAGCAGCGCCACGATCGCCGGGATCGGCACGTCCGGATCGAGGAACGCCATCGCGACCATGCAGGCGATGCCGACGACGTTCGCCGCGACGAGCACCCCGCGGAAGCCGACCGTGTGCAGGAGCCAGGTCGTCGCCGGCTTGATCGCCAGATTGCCGACGAAGAGCGCGAGCACGATCGAGCCGGCCTGCACCGCGTTCCAGCCGAAGGCGTCCTGGAAGAGCAGCGGCAGCAGGAACGGCACCGCGTTGATCGTCGCCCGGTAGAGCGAGCCGCTCGCGTTCGCCACCCGGAACGTGGAGAAGCGGAAGGCGTCCAGCGGCACCAGCGGGTGCGGCGTGCGGCGCAGGTGTCGCACCGAGACGGCGGTGACGAGTGCGCCGGTCACGGCCAGACCGAGCGCGACGGTGTCCGAGCCGCTGCCGGTCACGAAGCCGGTCGCGCCGACCAGCGCGCCGAGTCCGACCGCGACCAGGAGCAGGCCGACGACGTCCAGTGGAGGCGGTGAGGCCTCGACGCCGGCCGGGATGATCCGCCGCGCGATCACGAAGGCGACGACGCCCAGCGGCAGGTTGATCAGGAAAATCCAGTGCCAGGAGGCGTAGGTCGTCAGCAGCCCGCCGACGAAGGGCGCGAGGATCGGCGCGACCAGCCCGGGCCAGACCAGGATCGCGATGGCGCGGATGATCCCCTCCCGCGGTGTCACGCGCAGCACCGCGAGCCGGCCGACCGGCACCATCAGCGCGCCGCCGACGCCCTGCAGCACGCGGGCCGCCACGAGCAGCGGCAGGGTCGGGCTGAGCGCGCAGAGCAGCGAGGCGAGCGTGAACACCGCGATCGCGGTCGTGAAGACCCGGCGCACGCCGAAGCGCTCGCTCAGCCAGCCGGAGGCGGGGATCAGCACCGCGACGGTCAGCAGGAACGCGGTGACGGTGATCGCGACGGCGGCGGAGTCGACGCCCAGGTCGGCGCCGATCGCGGGCGCAGCGGTGGTGACGATCGTCGCGTCCAGGTTCTCCATGAAGAAGCAGCCCGCCACGAGGAGGGCGATCGCGCGCTGACGGCGGGGATCCAGGGCGGGCCTCCTGCGGGGACGGGTGCGGCGGGGCGGGCGCCGGGACGACAAGGGCGAGCGTAGCGCGCGGCCCGGCAGCGACTCGGCCCGGTACCGTCGAGGGCATGAGCGACTCCGAGAACCGCACCGTCCAGCTCCGCCGCTACGAGCTCGTCGACGGGGTGATGGACGACTTCCTGGCCTGGTACCGCGCGAAGATCGTCCCCGCCCGCGCCGCGCACGGCTTCACGATCGAGTTCGCCTTCGCCGACCGCGAGGTGAACGAGTTCGTCTGGGCCGTCAGCACCCCCGGCGACGCGGAGGCGTTCGCCGAGATCGAGAAGGCCTACCTCGCCTCCCCCGAGCGCGAGGCCGCCTTCGCCGGCGAGCCGACCCGCGTGGCCGTGCACCACGTCCGGCTCGTCGAGCGCATCGTCTGACCGGGGCGGGGCGGCTCCCGGGAGCCGCCCCGGACCTCAGCTCCGGGCGCGGCGTGCGACGGCGAGGACGGCCCGGAGCGCGAGCGAGCCGACGGCGACCGACGCGACCGTGCCGAAGAGCCGCCAGCCGACGTGCTTCGGCGAGTCGAGCCCGGCGCGGTCCTTCGGCGAGGCCAGCGCGGCCGGCGGCAGGGTGCGGCCGTTGGCGCCCGCCTCCGCCATGTGCGCGAGCCGGCGGAGCGTCTCGATGTTGCGCACCCAGAGGAACGAGTGCAGCAGCGGCTTCGGGATGAGCGTGCCCGGCCCCTTCACCGCGGTCTCGTGGATGCGGACCCGGCAGCCGTCGCGGTGCGGCTCGACCTCGAGGCGGACGCGCGCCTCGCCCATCGGCCAGCCGGCCGCCTGGATGATGAAGCGGCTCGACGGGTCCCACTCGAGGACCGTCGTCTCGTCGTCGATCACCAGCGGCCAGACTCCGAAGGAGTGGTGCAGCTTCGAGCCGACGTGCGGCCAGTCGCGGCCGACCCGGCGCATCCGGGACGAGCCGACGACCCAGGAGGGGAAGAGCCAGCCGGACGCGAAGACGGCGAAGACGGACTCGGGCGGGCAGTGGAAGACGCGGGTGTTGCGGGACATCGCGGGCTCCTTCGAGGCTCAGGCGGAACGCGGGCGGGTCGTGCCGCCCGCGTCTCAGCGTGCCAGATCCGCCGCGTCCCCCTGGTCCGGCCCCGTCGACCGGCCCGGATCGGGCGAGGGCGAGGGCGCCAGATCGGGCGCCCGCCGGATCCCGAACTCGTGCCGGAGCGCGCTGCGGGCAGCGTGCCAGCCGGCCATCCCGTGCACGCCCGGGCCGGGCGGCGTCGAGGACGAGCAGAGGTAGAGCCCCTTCGCGGGCGTGCGCCACGGGTCGGAGGAGGGGATCGGCCGCGAGAGGAGCTGCGCGACGCTCGCCGCTCCGGCCGCGATGTCGCCGCCGATGTAGTTCGGGTTCCAGGCCTGCATGTCGCGCGCCGTCATCGAGGACACGGCGAGAACGCGGTCGCGGAAGCCCGGGGCGAAGCGCTCGATCTGCGCGGTGATCGCCTCGCGCTGGTGCGCCGGCGAGTCGCGCGGCACGTGCGTGTACGCCCAGAGGACCTGCTTGCCCTCCGGCGCGCGGGTCGGGTCCAGCACGGAGGGCTGCGCGACCAGCACGTACGGGTTCTCGCTGTGGCGGCCCTGGACGACGTCGCGCTCGGCCGCGGCGATCTCGGCGCGGGTGCCGCCGACGTGCAGGGTGCCGGCCCCGGCGAGCTCCGGGTCGGTCCAGGGGACGGGTCCGTCGAGCGCGAAGTCGACCTTGGCGACGCCGTTGCCGTAGCGGAACATCCCCAGAGCGGAGGCGTAGGGGCCGGGCAGGCGGTCGCCGGCGAGCGCGAGGAGCGCCCTCGGCGTGAGATCGAGCAGCACGGCGCGCGCGCTCGGCAGCTGCGAGAGCGAGGTGATCTCCACTCCGGTCTCGATGGTGCCGCCGTGGGCGCGGAGGTCGTCCGCCATCGCGTCGACGATCGCCTGGCTGCCGCCGACCGGCACCGGCCAGCCGCGCGCGTGCGCGTAGGAGCCGAGCGCGAGCGCCGCGGCGGCCGTGGACAGGCTCGGCATCGGCCGGATCGCGTGCGCCGCGACGCCCGCGAACATCGCGGGCGCGACCTCCTCGCGGAACCGCGCGTTCCAGAGCGGCGAGCCCTGCTCGAGCACGCGCAGCCCGAAGCGGAGCAGCACCGAGGGGTCGGTCGGGATCTTCAGCAGGGCGTCGTTGGTGAAGCCCGCGACGCGATCCGCGCGCTCGGCGAGCGGACCCATCAGCGAGCGCCACGCCGCACCGTCGCGCCCGAGCGCCGCGGCGGTCCGCTCGAGGTCGCGGTAGGCGATGCCGGAGCGGCCGCCGTCGAGCGGGTGCGCGTAGGAGATCTCGGGCAGCCGCAGGTCGATCCGCCGGTCGAGCTGGAACCGGCGGAAGAAACCGGAAGCGAGCGCCATCGGGTGCACGGCCGAGCCGATGTCGTGGTGGAAGCCGGGCAGCGTCAGCTCGGCGGTCCGGGCGCCGCCGCCCAGGGTCTCGTTGCGCTCGTAGACCGCGACCGAGAGCCCGGCGCGAGCGAGGGTGACCGCGGCGGAGAGCCCGTTGGGGCCGGAGCCGACGACGACGGCGTCGACCACGTCACTTCCTCCGCAGGGCCGCGACCGCGCCGACCAGGCCGGCCGCGCCGAGCACGGCCGCACCGGCGTAGCTCGCCGCGCGGTGGCGGATCATCCAGATCTGCGGCGTCATCGTGTGCGCGCGGTCGCTGAAGAGACCGCGGGCGCCGTGGTCGCCGGGGACCGGCTCGTAGACGTTGTTCGGGAGCATCGGCTCCTTCTTGTCCGGCGCCTGCTGGCCGTCGAAGGCGCTGCGGGCCAGGTACCAGTCCATGAAGGCGCCGGCGAAGCGGTCGCCGAGGATGGTGCCCGCGGTCGGCTCGCCGACCCAGGTGCGCCGGCGCGGCTTGTCGGCGACGTCGGCGATCGCGATCGCCCCGACCTCGGGCTCGTAGATCGGCGGCACCGGCTGCGGGTGGTGCGGCAGCTGCGACTTCACCCAGTTGAACTGGATGGTGTTGAGCGCCGGCATGTCGACCTCGGAGAGCTTGATCCTGCTCTTCGAGTGCAGCAGCTCGGCGGTGACCGCCTCGGTGAAGCCGCGGGCGCCGAACTTCGAGGCGCAGTAGGCGGCCTGGAGCGGGATGCCCCGGTGCGCGAGCGCCGAGCCGACCTGGATGACGTGGCCGCGGCCGCGCGGGGTCATCCGCGAGAGCGCCGCGCGGGTGCCGTTGACGAAGCCGAAGAAGTTGACCGCGACGGCGCGCTCGAAGTCGGCCGGCTCGGTCGAGAGGAACTCGCCGAAGACGCCGACCATCGCGTCGTTGACCCAGAGCTCGATCGGCCCGAGCTCGGCCTCGATGCGGTCGGCGGCCGACTCGACCGCCTCGCGGTCGGCGACGTCGGTCGGGATCGTCAGACCGCGGCGGCCGGCCTGCTCGATCTCGGCCAGCGTGGCCGCGAGACCGTCCTCGCCGCGGGCGAGCACGGCGACGTCCCAGCCGCGGGAGGCCAGCTCGCGGACGGTGGCGCGGCCGAGACCGGCGGTGCCACCGGTGACGACGGCGACGCCGCGGCTCATGCGCGGGCTCCGGGGGCGGGGGTGCGGGGGTTCTGCGTCATGGTCGAGCTCCTTCGTGAGGGCGCCGGAGGCGGCTTGCTGCTCCTCCACGGTAGGCGGCTCCGGAGGCGCGCCGCGCGGGGTTGCGCACGATCGGTGGGAGCATCGCAGGACGAGCGCCTGGGGAGGAGCCTCGGCCACCTCCCGATCCGTCCAGCGATCATCCAGACCGCACCCAGACCTCGGCGCCAGACTGACCGCCGCCGCGCCCCGCGCGGCCCCGCCCCTCGACGACCGGATCGACCCATGAACGCACTCCTCGGGCTCAGCCTCGTCTCCGGGCCGGTGGTGGTCGCGGTCTACGCGGTGTCGGGTCTCGCCCTGCTCCTGCTCGTCCTCGCCTTCACGCGCTCCGCCCGCCGCGGTCGCCGCCGCCGCCTGGCGCTGGCCGCGGCCGTCCTGCTCCTGGGCCTGCTCGCCGGCTGGGCACTCGGCGGACTGCTCGGCGGCACCGGCGGACTCTTCGGCGTCGACTTCACCCCCGTCACCCGCGTCTGGATCGGGCTCGGTCTGGGCGGACTCGCCGTGGCGCTGATCGTCCTGGTGCACGCCCTCGTCCGCCGGCGCGGCCGGCGGGTGCTGGCCTCGGCGCTCGTCGGCGTCCTCGTCGTCGCGACCGCGGCGATGACCGTCAACATCGACTTCGGCCAGTACCCGACCGTCCGCAGCCTCCTGGGCATCAGCGCCTACCCGACCGTGGCCGATCCGATCCCGACGCCCGCCGGCGAGCACGCCTCGCTCGACAGCTGGACCGCCCCCGCCGGGATGCCGACCGCGGGCAGCGTCACCAACGTGGCGATCCCCGCCACGAAGTCCGGCTTCCCCGCCCGGGACGCCGTCGTCTACCTCCCGCCGGCCGCCCTGACCGAGGACCCGCCGCTGCTGCCGGTGATGATGATGCTCTCCGGCCAGCCCGGCTCGCCCTCCGACCCGCTCGCGGTCGAGCACCTCCAGCAGACCCTGGACACCTACGCGGCCGCGCACGCCGGCCTCGCCCCGATCGTCGTCTCGCCCGACCAGCTCGGCGACCCGACCGCGAACCCCATGTGCATCGACTCGCCGCTCGGGAACTCCGCGACCTACCTCACCGTCGACGTGCCGAACTGGATCCGCGCCAACCTGCCCGTGCTCGGCGACGCGCAGCACTGGGCGATCGGCGGCCTCTCGCAAGGCGGCACCTGCGCGATCCAGCTCGGCGCCGGCTATCCGCAGCTCTTCGGCAACATCGTCGACGCGTCCGGCGAGCTCGCCCCGACGCTCGGCGACGACGCGACCACGATCCAGCAGGGCTTCGGCGGCGACGCGGCGGCCTACGAGGCGGCCAAGCCCGCGGCGATCCTCGCGAAGAACGCGCCCTACAAGGACTCCTTCGCGGTCTTCGGCGTCGGCGCGAACGACACCTCGTTCCTCGCCGGGGTGCAGACCCTGCACACCGCCGCGCAGGCCGCCGGGATGGACACCGCCTACCTCGAGGTGCCGGACAGCGCACACGACGCGACGGCGTGGTCGACGACGTTCGACAAGGGAGTCGAGCTGCTGACGGCGCGCTGGAACCTGGTCCCCGCGTCCTAGCGAGCGGAGGGGGCGCCTCCGACGATCACCTCGCGGGCAGGGGGAAGCGCATGCTGATCGAGTAGGCCGCGCAGCGGACGTCTCGAGATCCACCAGCGTCAGAAGCTGAGTCTGCAGACCCGCCCTGCTGGGGACGGCGGGTCTCGATACGCCCCTGCGGGGCTACTCGACCAGCATCAAGCGGCGGGCATGCACAACTCGTCTTGCGCGGAACGCATGCTGATCGAGTAGGCCGCGCAGCGGACGTATCGAGATCCACCAGCGCCAGAAGCTGAGTCCGCAGACCCGCCCTGCTGGGGACGGCGGGTCTCGATACGCCCCTGCGGGGCTACTCGACCAGCATGAAGTGAGCCGTCTCCGCGTCCTCTTTCTCACCACCGGGACGCGAAGCGGCTCCGCCGCTCGACACGCCCCCGCGCGCTCCGCCTAGGCGCGGGTCGCGGCTGCGACCGCGGCCGCCACGCCCCCGCCCCACGGCGCGCCGTGGCCGGGCAGCACCCAGGTGGCGCCGGTGGGCAGCAGGCGCTGCAGCGAGGCGAGCGCCTGCTCCGGCTCGTCGGTGAACGGCGCGGGGGCCGGCCCGGTCGCGCCGGTCAGCACGTGGCGCGTGGTGAGGCCGTCGCCGACGAACACGGCGTCGGCGATCGGCACGTGCACCGCGATGCTGCCGGCGGAGTGGCCGGGCAGCCCGATGATCCGCGGAGCACCCGGGAGGTCGAGCGTCTCGCCGTCCCGCACCGTCACGACCTCGGTCAGCGGGGGGACGCGCGCCCCGCCCTTCCGCAGGAAGTAGCCGAGGAAGCCGACGAGAGCGCCGAGCTTCATCGACTGCTTGCCGTTCGCGGGCTTCTTCCCGCCCTTCGCGCGCTCGGCGTCGGCCTCGTGCACGAAGACGGGCACGCCGTGCTCGCGCCGGAGCCGCTCGGCGAAGCCGATGTGGTCGGAGTCGCCGTGGGTGAGCACGACTCCCCTGATGTCGTCGACGGAGCGGCCGATCGCCTTCAGCTCGGCGAGCAGCTCGGGCCAGAGCCGGGGCAGGCCGGCGTCGATGAGGGTCACGCCCTCGGGCGTGTGGACGAGGTAGGCGGCGACGATGTCCGAGCCGATGCGGCGGAGGTGGGGGGCGAGTTCCATGATGGCTACGGTAGCTAGCCATCATAGCTACTGTCAATAGCTATAGTGGAGGCATGCCCACTCCTGAGCGCACCTCCCTCGACGCGATCGTCCGCGCCGCCGCCGAGATCCTCGAGGAGGAGGGGCTCGCCGGCGTGACGATGCAGGCCGTCGCGCAGCGCGTCGGCGTGCGCGCCCCCTCCCTCTACAAGCGGGTCGAGGGCCGCGACACCCTGCTGCGCCTGGTCGCCGAGGCGACGCTGGGCGAGCTCGCCGCGCGCGTCGAGCCGATCGAGGACGCCGCCGAGCTCGCCGGCGCCTTCCGCGCGTTCGGCCGCGAGCGGCCCGCCGCCTTCCTCCTGGTGATGGCGCCGGCACCCGGGACGCCGGTGGCCCGGCAGGAGTTCCGCGACGCGGCGAGCGCCTCCGTCCTCCGCGTCGCCGCCGGGCTCGCGGGCCAGGAGCACGCGCTCGAGGCCGCGCGCACCCTCACGGCCTGGGCCACCGGCTTCATCGGCATGGAGATCAACGGCGCCTTCACCCTCGGCGGCGACGTCGAGAGCGCCTGGCGCTTCGGCCTGACCCGCGTGGTGGCAGCGCTGCAGCTCGCGGCACCGGAGTCGGCGGAGGTCAGCGCGCCGACGCCTCGTCCTCGAGGAAGCGCGGACGGCTCGCCGCGATCCCGCTGACCAGCAGCACGACGAGGCTCGCCAGCAGGAGGACGTACGAGCCGGTCCAGCTCCCCTGCGCCTCGTAGAGCAGGCCGATCAGCAGCGGCCCGGCGCAGGCGAGCGCGTAGCCGAGGCCCTGCGTCGCTCCGGAGAGCAGCGACGAGCCGGCCGTGCTGCGGGTGCGCGCGTTGACGAGGGTGAGGGTCATCGGGAAGGTGCTGACGCCGAGGCCGAGGCAGACCACCCAGGCCACGGCGCCGGCGAGCGGCGCGACCATCAGGCCGACGTAGCCGACGGCGAGCAGCACGACGCAGACCACCACCACGATCGAGGGGTTCCGCATCCCCAGGGTCAGCGGCGGCACGACGAAGGCCGCGCCGAGCCCGAAGATCGAGAAGAGGGCGAGCAGCGCCCCGCCCTGCGCCGGGTCCGCGCCCGCGTCGACGAGGATCGTCGGCAGCCAGGTGATGATCGCGTAGGTGTTCAGCGCCGTCATGCCGAGCATCAGGACCATCGCCCAGAGCAGGCGGGTGCGCCAGGCGCCGGGCAGACCGGAGGGCGCGGCGGCCGCGGCGGCGCCGGCCTCGCCGCGCCGGGCGAGTGCCGTCCAGAGCAGGCAGGCGATCGCGGTCAGTACCGCCCAGACGCCGACGGCGAAGCGCCAGTCGAGGGCCGAGGCGAGCGGGACGGCGACCAGCGGGGCGACGAACTGCCCGGCCTGGAGCAGCGCGAGGTGGAGCGAGCTGATCGTCTTCAGCCGATCGGCGAAGTAGCGCTTCACGATCGGCACGATCAGGACGTTCGAGGTCCCCACTCCGGCGAAGGCGACGACCGAGGCGAGCACCAGCGCGAGCGGGCTCGGGCTGAGGGCGCGGAGCACCAGGCCCGCGGTGGTCACCAGCGTCGCTGCGGCGAGGGTGCGCTCGAGGCCGAAGCGGCGGGCGGCTCGGGCGGCGACCACGCCGAAGACGGCGAAGGACGCGGTGACGATCGTGCCGAAGGCGCCGTAGAGCGACGGTCCGAAGGAGAGGTCGGCGCCGATCGTCTCGAGCAGCGGGCTGAAGCCGGTGACGGCCGTCCGGAGATTGAGCGCCGTCATCACGATCGCGGCGAGTGCGAGGAGCGCTGTCCTCTGCGGGGTGACGACGGTGGACGTCATGGCGGCCTGCCCTGGGTAGGATGATGGGATGAATCCCGCCGAGCCTAGCGCGCCGGAGCCCCGGTCGGTCGACCTCAGCGCACCGGAGCCGTTCCGCCGCGAGAGCGTCATCGACCACGTCACGGCGCTCTTCCACGAGGAGATCCGCTCCGGCCGCTGGGCCGTCGGCGCACGGATCCCGACGGAGCCGGAGCTGGTGCGCTGGAGCGGCGCCGGGCGGAACTCCGTGCGCGAGGCCGTGCAGACGCTCGTGCAGTCGGGGCTGGTGCGGCGGGAGCAGGGGCGCGGCACCTTCGTGATCGCGCGCTCGCAGCTCACCACGTCGCTCCGGAGGCGACTGCCCAGCGCGGACCGGCGGGACGGCCTGGAGCTGCGCTTCGCGATCGACGGGGCGACCGCCGCCCTGGCCGCCGAGCGCCGGACGACGGAGGACGTCGAGACGCTGCGGGACCTGCTGGCGGCGCGCACCCGCTCCTGGGAGGGACACGACCTCGCCGAGCGGACCGCGACCGACACCGCGCTGCACCGCGCCGTCGTCGCCGCCACCCACAACGCGCTCTTCCTCGAGCTCTACGACGGGCTGACGGGCCTCTTCGAGACGGTGCTGCAGGACGACGTCGTCGGCGAGGAGGACCGGCACGCCCGCGAGCACGCGCTGCTGGTCGAGTCGATCGCCGCGGGCGACGCGGACGGAGCCCGGCGGGCGATCGAGGAGCTGCTCGCGCCGCTGCTGGAGCCGGACGGCGAGCAGAACATCAGCTGAGAGGCCGCGTCATCGGCCATCGGCGATGAGACGTGCTCTCAGCCGATGTTCTGCAGGAGCAGCGCCGATCAGCGCTGCGGCCGGCGCGTGGACCAGAGCGCCCAGGCCACCAGCAGCGGCTGGAAGACCAGCCGGACGGCGCGCTTGCGATCGGTGTCGAGGCCGAAGGCGCTGGTCTTCGTGACGTACTGCGAGACGTTGCCGGGGAAGATCGCGGTGAAGAACGCGGCGGCGGCTGCTCCGACCAGCGGTGCCCGGCGGCGCGCGAGCACCAGCGAGGCGCCGAGGCCGATCTCGACGACGCCCGAGGCGAGCACGACCGTGTCCTTGTCCAGCGGCACCCATTCCGGCACCTGCGCCTGGAACTCCTCGCGCGCGCGGGTCAGGTGGCTGACGCCCGCGAAGACGAGGGCGGAGCCGAGGAGGACCTTGGCGCCGGTGCGGATCAGGGACGGAGTGGAGGAGGCCATCCCCCCATCGTTCCCGATCGAGCGGGCCGGAGTGCCCGGCAGCGCCCGAAGCGCACGGATGTGCCGTGTCGGAGGCCCGGCCTAGTCTGTTCGGGTGTCAGACCGCATCCTCGTCCTCACCACCGGCGGAACCATCGACAAGGAGTACTCGCTCGCGGGCGAGCTCGAGATCGGGGCGCCGACGATCCCGCGCCTGCTCGAGCCCGTGCTGTCGACGCTCGAGTTCCGCGTCGAGGAGGTCCTGCGGAAGGACAGCCTCGACCTCGACGACGCCGACCGCGCGCTGATCCGCGAGCGCGTGCTCTCGGCCGAGGAGGACCGCATCGTCCTCACCCACGGCACCGACACGATGACACTGACGGCCGAGGCGCTCGGCGCGGTCCGCGACCGGGTCGTCGTGCTGACCGGCGCGATGCAGCCCGCGCGGATGCGCGACAGCGACGCCGCCTTCAACCTCGGCGCGGCCGTCGCGGCGGTGCAGCTGCTGCCGCCGGGCGTCTACCTCGCGATGAGCGGGCGGGTGCTGCCGGCCGGCGCCGTCGTCAAGGACCGGGCGGCCGGGATCTTCCTGCCGGCCTGAGCCGCACCCGGCCTGAGCCGCACCGGCCTGAGCCGCACGGGCCTGAGCCCTGGCGACCGGAGACCGCGAGCCCGAGCGCACGAACCGCGACGCGGCGGCGTCACTCCGCCGCGGCGACCGCCCGCGTGCACTCCGCGCACAGCCCGAAGACGTCCACGACGTGGTGCGCGTCGGTGAAGCCGTTCTGCGCCGCGACGCTGTGCGCCCAGGTCTCCACCGCGTCCGCCGCGATCTCGACGGTCAGCCCGCAGCGCCGGCAGATCAGGTGGTGGTGGTGCGTGCCCGGCGTGCAGGCACGGTAGAGGCTCTCGCCCTCGGGCGACTGCAGCGAGTCGGCCTCGCCCTCGACCGCGAGGTCGGACAGGGCGCGGTAGACCGTCGCCAGGCCGATCGGCGAGCCCGAGGCGTGCAGGGCGCTGTGCAGCCCCTGGGCGCTGACGAAGTCCTCGCGCTGGGTGAGCGCCTCGCGCACGGCCTCGCGCTGCCACGTGTTCCGCTTGACCACCGGTCCGCCTTCCCGTTTCACGACCCGCGCCACGCTATACCCCCGCCCCGACCGCGGCCGGCGAGTGCCGGCGCGAGGGCCGCCGCACGCCCTTGCGGCCGATGATCCGGCAGACGACGTAGATCGTGAACGAGATCGTGGTCACGTAGGGGCTGATCGGGACGGAGCCGCCGAGCGCGAGCAGGATGCCGCCGACCAGCGCGCCGACGGCGAAGAGCACGCTGAGCAGTGGCACGAGCACCGGCGACGCGGAGATCCGCAGCGCCGCGGCCGCGGGAGTGACCAGGATCGCGAGCACCAGCAGCGAGCCGACGATCTGCACCGACACCGCCACGGCGAGGCCGAGCAGCAGCATGAACACGATCGAGAGCGCCCGGGTCGGGATGCCGCGCGCGGCCGCCACGTCGGCGTCGACGCTCGCGAAGGTCAGCGGACGCCAGATCAGCGCGAGCCCGATCACGACGACGACCGAGATCGCGATCAGCCAGCCCAGCTGCGGGTCGTCGACCGCGACGATCTGCCCGGTGAGCAGGCCGAACTTGTTCGCGCTCCGCCCCGGGTACAGCGCGAGGCAGAGGATCCCGAGGCCCAGGCCGAACGGCATCAGCACGGCGATGATCGAGTTGCGGTCGCGCGCGCGCGAGCCGAGCAGCCCGATCAGCAGCGCCGCGACGAGCGAGCCGACGATCGAGCCCTGCACCACGCCGACGCCGAGCAGCAGCCCGGCCGAGGCGCCCGCGAAGGACAGCTCGCTGATCCCGTGCACGGCGAAGGCCATGTCCCGCGACATCACGAAGACGCCGATCAGCCCGCCGACGACGCCGAGGACGGCGCCCGCGATGACGGAGTTCAGCAGCAGCGCGAGCAGCGCGCTGTAGTCGGAGAAGTCGAAGATCTGCGACCAGACGTCGTCGGTCATGCGCGCTCCTCCTCGTGCTCGTGCACGTGCGAGTGGTCGGGGGCACCGACCACGATGACGCGGCCGCGCGCGCGGATCACGTCGACCGGCGCGTCGTAGAGCTCGCTGAGCACCTCGGAGCGCAGCACCTCGTCGGGGGTGCCGATCCGGAAGCGGCCGCCGGCCAGGTAGAGCACCCGGTCGACCATCCCGAGCACCGGGTTCACGTCGTGGGTGACGAAGAGCACTCCGAGGTTCCGCTCGCGCCGGTGCCGGTCGATCAGCTCGCTGACTGCGCGCTGGTGCGCGAGGTCGAGGGCGATCAGCGGCTCGTCGCAGAGCAGCAGGGCCGGGTCGCCGGCGAGCGCCTGGCCGACGCGGACGCGCTGCTGCTCGCCGCCGGAGAGGCTGCCGATCGGCGCGTCGGCGTAGTCGGTGGCGCCGACGGAGGCGAGCAGGGCGTCGACCTGCGCGCGGCGGGAGCGCGAGGGCAGCGGCAGGCCGAAGCGGTGGCCGTCGATGCCGAGGCCGATCAGGTCGCGGGCGCGCAGCGGGGTGCCCTCGTCGGCGAGCTTCTGCTGCGGGATGTAGCCGATGCGGCGGTTGCCGCGGTGCACCGGCTCGCCGAGGACGCGCAGCTCGCCGCTGCTGAGCGGCTGCTGGCCGAGGACCGCGCGGAGGAGGCTGGTCTTGCCGGAGCCGTTGGCGCCGAGCACCGCGACGAACTCGCCGGCCCGCACGTCGAGGTCGACGCCGCCCCAGAGCTCGCGGTCGCCGAAGCGCAGACCGGCGCCGCGCAGCTGCAGCACGGACGCCGAAAGGCCCGCCTCCGAGGAGGCGGGCGCTGACGACGGACCGGGTGGGGTCGAGGAGGGTGGCGTCACGACGAGAGGGCTCCCTCGAGGGCGTCGAGGTTGGCGGTCATCCAGCCGACGTAATCGTCGCCCTCGGGCAGCGTCTCGGTGACGCCGACGGTCGGGACGCCGGCCGACTCCGCCGCGTCGAGCACGGCCTGGGTCTGCGAGCTCTCGGTCTGCTCGTTGAAGACGAGCGCGTCGACGGTGCCGTCGGAGAAGAGGGCGAGCGTCTCCTGCAGGGTGGTCGCGGGGACGTCGGTGCCCTCCTCGACCGCCTCGCTGAACGCCTCCGGAGTGGCGTTGACGAGCCCGAGCGCGTCGGTCAGGTAGAGCGGGACGGGCTCGGTGATCGCGATCGAGCGGCCGCCGAGCGTGCCCTTGAGCTCGGCCTCGCGGTCGATCAGGGCATCGAGGGACCCGCCGAGGGTCTCGGCGTTGGCGGCGTAGGTCGCGGCGTTGTCCGCGTCGATCGTGGACAGCTCGTCGGCGATCGACGTGACCATCTCGCGGACGGCGGACAGGTCGTACCAGACGTGCTCGTTGTACTCGGCGTGCTCGTGGCCGGCCTCGTCGTGACCGGCGTCCTCGGACTCGGCGGCCTCGTCCTCGTGGGCGTGCTCCTCCTCGAGCCCGGCGACGACGGTGGCGGTGATCACGGGGGCGGTCGAGCCGGAGGCGTCGATCATGGTGTCGACGAAGGCGTCGTAGCCGCCGCCGTTCTCGATCACGAGCGCCGCGTTCGAGAGGGCGAGCTGGTCGCGGGCCGTCGCCTCGTACTCGTGCGGGTCCTTGTCCGGGCTGTCGATGATGCTCGTGACGTCGACCAGGTCGCCGCCGATGCTGCGGACCAGGTCGCCATAGACGTCGGTCGACGCGACGACGGCGACCTTGCCGCCCTCCGCGCCGGAGGAGCCGGTCGAGGAGGCCGTGCCGGAGCACGCCGAGAGGGCGAGCGCGGTGCTGCCGAGCAGCGCGACGAGGGCGAGGGAGCGGGTCTTCACGGGTGAGCCGATCTGGGTCTGGAGCGGGGCGGTCGGGATGCTGACACGGTAGCGACTATTGATAACGATTGTCAAAGTCACTGCGGAGTGCCTGCGCCGCGAGGAGTCGCCCGGGTCGCGTCGCGCGGAGTCACACGCGGTCACGGGTCGTCGCATTCCTGCAGGGCATCCGCCGCGGCTGCCACAGTCGCCGCAGCACCCCGCGATCGCCGCCTCCGCCGCGATCGCCCGCACCGGAAGGAACCACCGTGAGCAGCACCGTCTCGACCTCGACGCTCGACAGCCGACTCCCGCTCGACAGCCCGCCCCCGACCGATCGCTGGGCCCGCTCCCCGCGCCCCGCCACTCCGGCCGAGTGGCTCGCCCGTGCCGAGGAGGCCGCCGCGATCCTCGCCGTCGACGCGCTCGAGCGCGACCGCGCCGGCGCCGCGCCCGTCGCCGAGGTCGCCCTGCTGAAGAGCGCGGGCCTGGTCACCCTGCTCGGCCCCGTCGAGCACGGCGGCGGCAGCCAGGAGTGGAGCGTCGCCCTCCGCGTGATCCGCACGATCGCTCGCGCCGACGGCTCGATCGGCCAGCTGCTCGGCTACCACTACCTCTGGGCCTGGGCGGCCCGGCTGGTCGGCACGCCCGAGCAGATCGCGGCCGTCGAGCAGCAGGCGACCGAGGGGAACCTCCTCTACGGCGGCGCGGTGAACCCGCGCGACTCCGATCTCACGGTCCGCGAGGAGGGCGACGAGCTGGTCTTCACCGGCCGGAAGTCGTTCTCGACCGGCGGAGTCGTCAGCGACCTGACCGTGCTCGAGGGCGTCCTCGAGGGGACGGACACCCACGTCTTCGCGATCGTGCCGACCGCGCAGGACGGCATCGTCTTCGGCCGCGACTGGAACAGCCTCGGGCAGCGCCTCACCGAGTCGGGCTCGGTCGAGATCCGCGGCGTGCGGGTGCCGTGGGCCGCGGCGGCGGGCTTCGTCGACCGGGTGTTCCAGCCGCTGGTCTACAACACCCTCAACGTGCCGGCGATCCAGCAGGTGTTCGCCGAGTTCTACCTCGGCATCGCGCAGGGCGCGCTCGAGCGGGCGGCGCAGTACACCCGCGAGTCGACGCGGGCGTGGCCGTACGGCGGCGACGACAAGGCCCGCGCGAGCGAGGAGTGGTACATCCTCGAGGGATACGGCGACCTGCAGTCGCGCCTCTGGGCCGACGAGGCGCTGATCGACGCGACCGGCGCCGACCTCTCGACCGCGCTGCACGCGCCGCGCGAGGAGCTGACCCCGCGCCGCCGCGGCGAGATCGCCGTGCGGATCGCGGCCGCGAAGGCGCGCATCGTCGAGGACGGCCTGGCCGCGGCGACCCGCGTCTTCGAGCTGACCGGCGCCCGGGCCTCCTCGAGCTCGGTCGGCCTCGACCTCTACTGGCGCAATCTGCGGACCCACTCCCTGCACGACCCGCTGCCCTACAAGCGCCGCGAGGTCGGCGTCTACACGCTGCTCGACGAGGTGCCGGAGCCGAGCTGGTACACCTGATCGGCCGTGTCGGAGCGGACGGCGTCAGAGCAGGCCGTGCCGCCGGAACGCCGCCAGGACGCCGTCCTCGCGCACGGAGGCGGTGACCTCGTCGGCGGCGGCGAGGGCCGCGGCGGAGGCGTTCCCCATCGCGATGCCCAGGCCCGCTGCGGCCAGCATCTCGACGTCGTTCGAGCTGTCGCCGATCGCCATCGTGTCCGCCAGCGGGTGGCCGAGGCGCTCGGCCAGGCGCACCAGCGCGCTGCCCTTGTCGACGCCGCGGACGCTGACCTCGCCACCGGCGTCGCCGAGGGACGGGATCGTGCCGGTGATCACGTGGAAGCGGTCGCCGAGGCCGTCGCGGACGAGGGCGAAGGCGGTGCCGTCCTCGCCGAAGAAGGTCGCCTTGGCGATGCCCTCCGTCGGGACGGTGCCGTAGCCGCCGCCCACCCCGCCGCTCGTGAAGACGTCGTCGTAGGACTGCAGCGAGTAGGCGATCCGGTGCGCCTCGAAGAAGCCGGCGATCGCCTCGACGTCCTCGGGCGCCATCGTCCGCGACTCGAGCAGGACGCCGTCGAGCTCGACGAAGCCGCCGGCCGCCGAGACGACCCCGTCGAAGCCGAGGTCGAGGACCTGCTGCGGGATCTCGGGACGCGAGCGGCCGGTCGCGACGAGGACGAGATGGCCGTTGCTCCGGGCGCCGGTGATCGCCTCGCGCACCGACGGCGCGACGACCCCCTCGTCCAGGAGCGTGCCGTCGACGTCGAGCAGGACCAGTCGGGTGCGTGTCACCCGCGGAGCCTACCGGCCGGGTCCGACGCCCCCGTCGGCCGGCCCACGTCCCGGGATCAGCCGAGCGCGCGCGGCGCCCGCCACTCCCAGGAGCGGTCCTCGTCGCCGATCGGCCGCAGCACCCGTGCCGGCACGCCGCCCGCGACGACCAGCGGCGGCACGCTCGCGGTGACGACCGCGCCGGCCGCCACCACGGAGCCCGCGCCGATCACCACGCCCGGCAGCAGGATCGCGCCCGCGCCGATCCAGACGTCGTCCTCGATCACGACCGGCGCCGAGAACTGCGTGCCGTCGCGGCGCAGCTCCGGGTGCACGGGGTGCCCGGTCGTGCTGATCGTGACGTTCGGCGCGATCATCACCCGGTCGCCGATGACGACCTCGACGTCGTCGACCAGCGTCAGCCCGAAGTTCACGTAGACGTCCGCGCCCAGGCGGACCCGGTTGCCGTAGGCGACGTGCAGCGGCGGCTCGACCCAGGCACCCTCGCCGACCGCCTCGAACAGCTCGTGCAGCAGGCGCCGGCGCTCGTCGACCTCGCGGGGGCCGGTCGCGTTGTAGGCATGGGCGAGCTCCTTGCCGCGGATCCGCTCCTCCTCGAGCGCCTCGAGGCCCTCGCCGGCGTCGACGTACAGCTCGTGGGCGTCCATCCGCCGGCGGACCTCGTGCTCGCGCGCGTCCATCGCGTCCCCTCTCGTCGTCACCAGCCTGGCACGGGGCGCCGACGGCCCCGGGTGCGCGGCGATCGGAGGAGGGACGGGGCGCGCAGGGAGGGACGGGGGGCTCACGCGGCGCGAGGTCGCATGCGCGTCAGCAGGCGCAGATCTCCCGGCGGATCCAGTCGCCGGCCTCGGCGACCGGCAGCTCGCCGCGCCGCAGCAGCCGGCTCCACTCGACCGCGCGCCCGGTGAGGCGGTCGTCCGCGGTGCCGCGGTGATCGCCGCCGGCCGTGCGCATCAGGAGGTGCGCGATCGGGCCGCCGAGGCGCAGCGTCGCGCCGGCCACCCCGGCGAAGTGCCGGGCCTGGCCGCGGGTGTCGTCGTCGTAGGGCGGCGCGAAGCCGCGGCCGCGGATCCGGTTGCTGCCACCGGAGGCGAGGTCGATCAGCCCGCGCGGCCAGGGCCGGATGCCGGCGACCTCGCGCGCGACCGCGGCGATCAGGGCGCGGGGGCGGGGCGAGGCGGCGGCGAGGGCGTCGACGCGGTCGGCGAGGGCGGAGCAGGCGTCGTAGGCGGGCACCCGCCCAGTGGAGCACAGGACGACTGGGCGGTGGCGGGGAGCAGCGGCCTTGACACCCGCGGCTCGCGCCAGCACCATCGACGGTACAACGTTAGAAACAGCGGGCGGCGATCGCCGACGATCACCCCGTCCGGCCCGGCCGGAGCCCGCCGACGCCTCGGAAGGCCCCGCATGACCGACTCCTCCGCCACCTCCTCCCCCGCCGCCGCCGCGCGCGTCTTCCTCGACCCGGCCGCGGTGGTCGCTCCCGTGAACCCCCGGCTGTTCGGCTCGTTCGTCGAGCACCTGGGCCGCTGTGTCTACGACGGGATCTACGAGCCCGGCCACCCGACCGCGAACGAGGACGGCTTCCGCTTGGACGTGGTCGAGCTGGTCAAGGAGCTCGGCTCGACCACCGTCCGCTACCCCGGCGGGAACTTCGTCTCCGGCTACCGCTGGGAGGACGGGGTCGGTCCGCGCGAGGACCGTCCGCGCCGCCGCGACCTGGCCTGGCACTCCCTCGAGACCAACGAGGTGGGCCTGGACGATTTCGCGAAGTGGGCGAAGCTGACCGGCAGCGAGATCATGTACGCCGTGAACCTCGGCACCCGCGGCGTCCTCGAGGCGCTGGATGTCCTCGAGTACGCGAACGGGAAGGCCGGCACGTTCCTCGCGGACCAGCGGATCGCGAACGGGTCGCCGGAGCCGCACGACATCCGCATGTGGTGCCTGGGGAACGAGATGGACGGCCCGTGGCAGGTCGGCCACATGAACGCCGACGACTACGGCAAGCTCGCCTCCCGCACCGCCAAGGCCCTGAAGATCGCCGACCCGTCGCTCGAGCTCGTGATCTGCGGCTCCTCCGGCTCGTCGATGCCGACCTTCGGCGAGTGGGAACGGGTCGTCCTCGAGCACGCCTACGACGACGTCGAGTACGTCTCCTGCCACGCCTACTACCAGGAGTACGACGGCGACCTCGGCTCCTTCCTCGCGTCCTCCGTCGAGATGGAGTACTTCATCGCGACCGTCGCGGCCACCGTCGACCACGTCAAGCACAAGCTCCGCAAGACCAAGGACATCAAGCTCTCCTTCGACGAGTGGAACGTCTGGTACCTCCAGGAGTGGAACGAGAAGGAGAAGGCGGACGCCGCGGGCGACCAGAGCACCCGCGAGTGGGCCTACGCGCCGCGCCTGCTGGAGGACGTGTACTCCGTGGCCGACGCCGTCGTGCTCGGCAACCTGATGATCACGCTGCTGAAGAACTCCGACCGGGTCACCTCCGCGTCGCTCGCGCAGCTCGTCAACGTCATCGCGCCGATCATGACCGAGCCCGGCGGAGCCGCGTGGCGGCAGACCACGTTCTTCCCGTTCTCCACCACCGCGCGCCTCGCGTTGGGCTCGGTGCTGAAGCCCCGCATCGAGGTCGGCTCGTACTCCACCGCCAGGCACGGCGACGCACCGCTCGTCGACTCCGTCGCCACCCTCGACGACGGCCGCGCCGCGGTCTTCCTCGTGAACCGCTCGACGACCGACGCCCTCGACGTGACCGTCGACGTCAGCGGCCTCGGCGTCTCCACCGTCGCGGAGGCTGTCGGGATCTTCGACGAGGACGTCTACGCGAAGAACACCAGGGACGACCAGAACCGCGTGGGCCTGAAGCCCGTCGACGCCACCCTGGCGGACGGCGTGCTGACGCTGACGCTGCCCCCGGTCTCCTGGACAGCGGTCTCCCTGACGGCGTAGCGCCCGGACCAGGTGGGTCTCGATACGCGGGCCTGCAGCCCGCTACTCGACCAGCATGGTGCGCCGAGCTGCGCTCGCCGCTCCCCGTTCTCCACTCCCCGCGGCCCGCGCAGCGCGGGTGCACGCGCGGACGCGGGCGCTCCATGCTGATCGAGTAGCCCGCACCGCGGGCGTATCGAGATCCACCCACCGCAGGCACCTCGGCCGCCGGGTCTCGATACGCGGACCTGCGGCCTGCTACTCGACCAGCATGGTGCGCCGCACCTCTCGCGAGGCACGCCTGCTTTCATGCTGATCGAGTAGCCCGCACCGCGGGCGTATCGAGATCCCCCACCGCAGGCACCTCGGCCACCGGGTCTCGATACGCGGACCTGCGGCCCGCTCCTCGACCAGCATGGTCCGCCGCACCTCTCGCGAGGCACGCCTGCTTTCATGCTGATCGAGTAGCCCGCACCGCGGGCGTATCGAGATCCACCCACGTCAGCACGGAGGCCCGCAGACCGGGACTGCTGAGCACGGCGGGTCTCGATACGCCGCTGCGCGGCTACTCGACCAGCATGATGGGGAGAGCTGCGCTCCCTGCCCTTCGCGGGCGCGGCGCAGGCGCTCCCTGCTGATCTAGCAGCCCGCATCGCGGCGTATCGAGATCCACCCCCTCCATGCTGATCGAGTAGCCCGCACCGCGGGCGTATCGAGATCCCCCCACCGCCGACGCCCTCAGGGCAGCAGCGCCTCGAGGTCCGCGACACCGCGCCCGGCGAGCGTCGGCCAGAGCGTGCGGTCCGCGCCCGGCGCGAGCTCCGCGTCGTGCGGCACCCCGACCGCGCACGCCCCGGACGCCGCGGCCGCCGCGAGCCCAGTCGGCGAGTCCTCGATCGCGACGCAGTGCGCGATGTCCACGCCGAGCGACGCGGCCGCCAGCAGGTACGGCTCCGGATCCGGCTTGCCGCGCGACACGTCGTCGCCGGTGACGAGCGCGGCGAGCGGCACCTCCGCCGCCAGCGCATCGACGACGACCTGCGCCATCACGCGCGAGGACGTGGTCACGATCGCCTGCCGCACTCCCGCACGGTGCACCTCGCGCAGTAGCTCGCGCGCCCCCGGCCGCCACACCAGCCCGCGGTGCATCTCCGCGAGCACGTCGCGCTCGAGGGCCGCCTCCACCTGGGCGTCCGGCAGCTCGACCCCGGCGGCCTGCAGCGCCCGCACCGTCTGCTCCATCGTGCTGCCGATCAGCGCGAGCGCATCGGCTTGCGTCCACTCGCGGCCGAAGCGCCCGGCGAGCACCTCCTGCGCCCGCACCCAGGCGGGCTCCGAGTCGACGATCGTGCCGTCCATGTCCCAGAGCACCGCCTGCAGACCGGTCACACTCTCCGGGCCGGGCACTGCCTCGAGCCCGGTCACGACGTGGCCCCCGTCGTCCGGCGCCGACCGAGGACCCCCGCGAGCAGCACCGCCACGACCCCCGCGATCGGCACCACCAGGAGCCCGACGCGCAGCCCCGCGCCGTCGGCGACCAGCCCGACGATCGGCGGGGAGAGCAGGAAGCCGAGCCGCATCAGCCAGGAGACGATCGTCACTCCGGTGCCCGCGCGCAGCCCCCGGATCTCGTCGGCCTCGTGCATCGCCGCGGGCACGGTGGTCGCGAGCCCGAAGCCGGCGGCCGCGAAGCCGGCGATCGTGCCGGGAACGGACGGGAACGCGAGCGCCGCTCCCATCCCGAGCGCCGCGATCGCCCCGCCGACCCGCAGCACGGTGCGCTGGCCGAAGCGGTCGACCAGCCGGTCGCCGAGGATCCGGCCGACGAACTGCGCGCCGACCAGCGCGACGAAGCCGTACGCCGCCACCGCCGCGGTCGCCCCGAGCGAGCCGCTCAGGTAGACGGCGGCCCAGGTCGAGGCCGCGTCCTCGACGAGGGTGCCCGCGATCGCCACCGCGACCAGGGCCGCGAGCAGCAGCACCACCCGCGGGCGGATCCGAACCCGCCCGACCGGCGCGGCCCCCGACTCGGCGGCCGTCTCGTCGTCCCGGCCTCGGAGGAGGAACCGCAGCGCGGTCAGCGCGACGGCCGCGAAGAGCACCCCCGAGATGCTCAGGTGCACGGCGCGGGGCAGGCCGAGCGCGATCGCCCCGGCCGCCATCGAGCCGCCGAGGACCGCGCCGATCGACCAGATCGCGTGGAAGGAGTTGATGATCGAGCGCCCGTAGCGGCGCTGGACCCGCAGACCGTGACTGTTCTGCGCGACGTCGGTGATCGCATCGGTCGCGCCGGCGAAGGCGAGCGCCCCGGCGAAGACCAGCAGCGACGGCGAGAAGCCGGCCAGCACCGTCCCGATCGCGGTGAGGATCGTGCCGAGCACCGCGGCCCGGCCACTGCCGAGCCGCCGGATCACGACGGCCGCAGCGAGCCCGGCGACGACCGCGCCGGCCGGGAACGCGGCGATCGCGACTCCGTAGGCCGCGTTGTCGAGCGCCAGGTCGGCCTTGATCTCGGGGAAGCGCGGGACGAGGTTGGCGAAGAGCGCGCCGTTGGTGAGGAAGAGCGCGGCGACGGCGGTGCGGGCGCGGCGCGACTCGGTGGACGGCGGCGCGAGGGCGGTGGACATGCGTACGACCGTACACGCAGTGTGTACGATCGTGCACATGGACAGCACCGACCACTCTGCCGCCGACCACTTCGCCGGGGACGACCGCAGCAACCGCGAGCGGATGCTCGCCGGCGACCTCTACATCGCCGACGACTTGGAGAGCACGCGCCTGGCGCAGCGCGCCGCGCGACTCGCCGACGCCTACCACCGCGCCGCCCTCGCCGACGAGGACGCCGCCCGCCCGCTGCTCGTCGAGCTGCTCGGCTCCCTCGGCGAGGGCGCGTTCGTGAAGCCGCCGCTGTTCGTCGACTACGGCGAGAACATCACGATCGGCCCGCGCACCTTCGTCAACTACCACCTCACCGCGCTCGACGTCGCGGCGATCACCATCGGCGCGGACTGCCAGATCGGCCCGAACGTCCAGCTGCTCACACCGACGCACCCGGTGGAGCCCGGTCCGCGCCGCGACAAGCTCGAGGCCGCGCGGCCGATCACGATCGGCGACAACGTCTGGCTCGGCGGCGGGGTGATCGTCTGTCCCGGCGTGAGCATCGGCGACGACAGCGTGATCGGAGCGGGCGCCGTGGTCACCCGCGACATCCCGGCCGGAGTCGTCGCCGTCGGCAATCCGGCGCGCGTGATCCGGAGCGTCACGGAGTGACCGGGACCGCTGAGAGCGAGCCCGCCCCGCGCGCGCCGCGCCGCACCGATCCGCACCGGCGCGACCGCATCATCGACACCTGCCTCGACGTGATCGCGGAGGAGGGGGTCGCCGGCACCTCGCACCGCCGCGTCGCCGCCGCCGCCGACGTGCCGCTGGGCTCGATGAGCTACCACTTCGCCGGGATGGACGAGCTGCTGCACGAGGCGTTCACCCGCTTCGCCGACTCCGTCGCCGAGCAGACGCTGCGGCGGATGACCGACGCCCGCACCCCCGACGAGGCCAGGGAGGCCGTGGTCGACGTCGTCCTGCACGACATCTTCGGCAGCCGCCGCGAGCTCGTGATCACCCACGAGCTCTACACCCTCGCCGCCCGGCGCCCGGAGTACCGCAGCATCACGCACAGCTGGATGGCCCGCTCCCGCGCCGCCCTCGAGCGCCACGTCGACCCGATGACCGCCCGCATGCTCGACGCCCTGATGGAGGGCCTCACCATCCACCGCGCCCTCGACGAGGAACCCGCGGACGACGCCGTCGTCCGCGAGGCCGTCCGCCGCATCCTCGGCTGACCCGCCCCTCCCTCCCCCTCCGCGAGATGCCACTTGTGCACGCTTCTCACGGCGTGTCGCGCTCACAAGTGGCATCTCGCGGAGGGGTCAGGCGGGGGTGGCAGGGTGGAGGGATGGCTTCTCCCCAGGACTTCGACCTCGACGAGCTGCGGGCGCGCGCCCTCGAGGAGGACGGCGGGGAGGTGGACGACAGCATCCCCGAGCTGGCCGCGGCCGATCCGGCGCTGTGCGGGATCGCGCTGGCGCTGCCGGACGGCACCGTGCGCTCGAGCGCGCAGGCGGACGTCGCGTTCAGCATCCAGTCGGCGGTGAAGCCGTTCCTCTTCGCACTCGCCCTGCTCGACACCGACGGCGACGCGCTCGACCGCGTCGGCATCGAGCCGACCGGCGAGGCCTTCGACGCCCTGAAGCTCGAGAGCGGCACCGGCCGCCCGCCGAACCCGATGGTCAACGCGGGCGCCCTGCTGACCGCCGCCCTCGTCGACGGCGGCGACGCGGACGGCCGCGGCGAGCGCATCCTCCGCGGCCTCTCCGCCTTCGCCGGCCGCTCGCTGGAGGTCGACGAGAGCGTCGCCTCGAACGAGCACCTGCTCGGCGACCGCAACCACGCCCTCGCGCACCTCATGCGCGCCGAGGGCACCCTGCGGCGCAGTGCGGACGACGCCGTCGCCGCCTACGCCCGCGCCTGCGCCGTCCTCGTCGACGCGGAGGCCCTCGCAGTGATGGGCGCGACCCTCGCCCTCGGCGGCGTGAATCCCGTGACCGGCGAGCGCGTCGTGCCGGCGGAGGTCGCCCGCGACGTCGTCTCGGTGATGGCGACCTGCGGCGTCTACGACGGCTCCGGCCGCTGGATGCGCGCCGTCGGCGTCCCTGCCAAGTCGAGCGTCTCCGGCGCGATCGTCCTCTCCGCCCCCGGCCGCGTCGGTGCCGCCGTCGTCAGCCCGCCCCTCGACTCCCAGGGCACCAGCGTCCGCGGCGCCGCCGCGAGCACCCTCCTGTCCGCAGCCCTGTCCCTGCACTCCTTCGACCCGACCCCGCGCTGATGCTGATGCTGATCGAGTAGCGCCCGCAGGGCGCGTATCGAGATCCGCCCGCACTGAACACGTGGGTCTCGATACGCCGCTCCGCGGCTACTCGACCAGCATGGGTGGGCCGCTCCGCGGCAACTCGACCTGCAAGGAGGGGCCGCTCCGCGGCTACCCGACCAGCAAGGAGGGGCCGCTCCGCGGCAACCCGACCAGCATGCAGGGGCCGCTGCGCGAGACCCGCGACCGCGAAGCGGAGCCCCTCCGAACAAGCACGCCCTTCATGCTGATCGAGTAGCGCCCGCAGGGCGCGGATCGAGATCCGCCCGCACGGAGCACGTGGGTCTCGATACGCCGCTGCGCGGCTACTCGACCAGCATGAGTGGGCCGCTCCGCGAGTACCGCGACCGCGAAGCGGAGCCCACAAGTCCGAGCACGTCACTCCGGGCGCAAGGCCGAGGTCACCGGCGAATCGCGTGCCAGCGATTCGTCGTACTGGTACGCGACACGCTCCACAGGACGCGACCGTCCTCCCGAGCCGACCGCGGAGCGGATGACGACGAAGGAGGAATCCGCTCGATCGAGCACAGCCTCAGTCGAGCAGCAGCGCAGGCTCCTCCAGCACGCTCGCGACATCGGCGACGAAGCGGCTGACGACGTCGCCGTCGACGACGCGGTGGTCGAAGGAGCCGCCGACGGTGGTGACGAAGCGGGGGCGGACCTCGCCGTCGACGACCCAGGGCTTCTGCTTGATGGTGCCGAGGGCGATGATCGCGACCTCGCCGGGGTTGAGGATCGGGGTGCCGGTGTCCATGCCGAACACGCCGATATTGGTGATGGTGATCGTGCCGTTCTGCATGTCGGCGGCGGAGGTCTTGCCGTCGCGGGCGTCGAGGGTGAGCTTCTCGAGGGCCTGGGCGAGCTCGAGGAGGCTCATCGACTGGGCGTCCTTGACGTTGGGCACGAGCAGGCCGCGCGGGGTCGCCGCGGCGATGCCGAGGTTGACGTAGTGGCGGACGAGGATGTCCGTGTCGGTCCAGGCGGAGTTGACCGTGGGGTTCCGCCGCACCGCCCAGATGATGGCCTTGGCCATGATCAGCAGCGGCGAGACCTTGACGCCGGCGAAGTCGGGCGAGTTCTTCAGGCGCTTGACGAACTCCATCGTGCGGGTCGCGTCGACGTCCACGAAGACGCTGACGTGCGGCGCGGTGAAGGCGCTGCGCGACATCGCCGAGGCGATGGCCTTGCGGACGCCGCGGACGGGGATGCGGTCCTCGCGGGAGTCGCCCCAGGCGGGGGTCTGGATGTTGCGGAAGACGCTGGCCTGGGAGGCGTGGCGGATGACGTCGTCGCGGGTGACCTCGCCGGCGAGGCCGGTGGCCTGCACCTCGAGCAGGTCGACGTCGAGGTCCTTCGCGAGCTTGCGGATCGGCGGCTTCGCGATGACGGGCAGCGCCGAGGAGGCGGGGACCGAGGTCGGTCGCGGCGGCGACGCCGGGCGGGCCGGCTTCTCCGGAGCGGCGCCCGCGGCCGGGCGGCGACGGCGGGTGGCGACGTGGCCGCCGGCGGTGCCGTAGCCGACCAACGCGGCGCCGGAGCCCTCGCCGGGCTCGGTGGTCGAGGGAGCGGGCGGGGCGGCGGGCGGTGCGGCCTGCGCGGGCATCGCCGGGATCTCGGAGCCGACCGACCCCGCGCCCTGCACGGTGATGATCGGCGTGCCGACGTCGACCGTCTGGCCCTCGTCGACGAGCACGTCGACGACGGTTCCGCTGAACGGCGAGGGCAGCTCGACGAGCGACTTGGCGGTCTCGATCTCGACGAGGACCTGGTTGACGCTCACCTCGTCGCCGACCTTGACCCGCCAGGAGACGATCTCGGCCTCGGTGAGGCCCTCGCCGACGTCGGGGAGGAGGAAGTGCTCTGTCATCGTCGGGACTCCTGGCTGTGCCGGTTCTGCATGAGGAAAAAGGGGGGCGCGTCGGAACGCGGGGGGCGTCGTCCGGTGCGTCAGTACGCGAGCGAGCGGTCGACGGCCTCGAGGACGCGGTCGACGTCGGGGAGGAAGAGCTTCTCGACCTTGGCGGGCGGGAAGGGCGTGTCGAAGCCCGCGACGCGGAGCACTGGCGCCTCGAGCGAGTAGAACGCCTTCTCGGTGACGGTCGCGGCGATCTCGGAGCCGAGGCTCACGTTCGCGGACGCCTCCTGGGCGACCACGAGCCGGCCGGTCTTGCGGACCGAGGCGAGCAGCGGCTCCCAGTCGATCGGCGAGATCGAGCGCAGGTCGACGACCTCGACGCTGGTCCCCTCCTCACCGGCGAGCTCGGCGGCCTGGAGCAGCACGGAGACCATCGGCCCCCAGCCCACGACCGTGACCTCGTCGCCCTGGCGCACGACGCGGGTCGCGTGCAGCGGGGCGGCGGAGGCGCGGAGGTCGACGTCGCCCTTGGGCCAGTAGCGGCTCTTGGGCTCGAAGAACATCACCGGGTCGTCCGAGGCGATGGCCTCCTGGATCATCCAGTAGGCGTCGTTCGGGGTCGACGGGCTGACCGCGCGCAGACCCGGGGTGTGCGCGAAGTACGCCTCGTTGCTCTCCTGGTGGTGCTCGACCGCGCCGATGTGCCCGCCGTAGGGCACGCGGATGACGACGGGCATCGTGAGCGAGCCCTCGTGCCGGTTGGTCATCTTCGCGAGCTGCGAGGTGATCTGGTCGAAGGCCGGGTAGATGAAGCCGTCGAACTGGATCTCGCAGACCGGGCGGAACCCGCGCATCGCGAGGCCGATCGCGGTGCCGACGATGCCGGACTCGGCGAGCGGGGTGTCGAGCACGCGCTGCGGCCCGAACTCGGCGTGCAGGCCCTCGGTGATGCGGAAGACGCCGCCGAGGGGGCCGATGTCCTCGCCCATCAGCAGGACGCGGTCGTTCTCGGTCATGGCGCGGCGGAGCCCGGCGTTCAGCGCCTTCGCCATCGACATGGACTCCAGCTGCGTGTCGCTCAGCGGCGGCTGGACGGTGGTGCTCGTGTCGATCGTCATCGCGGGTCGCCTCCCAGCGCGTCCTCGTAGCCCTGGAGCCACGCCTTCTGCTCCGCCACCTGCTGGTGCGGCTCCGAGTACACGTGGTCGAACATCACGTCGACGGGCGGCGCCTCGAGCGCGAGCAGGCGCTGCCGGATGTCGGCGGCGAAGTCCTTCGCCTCCTCCTCCACCTCGTCGAAGAACGACTGCGGGGCGCCGAGTCCGCGCAGGTACGCGGCGAAGCGGGTGATCGGGTCCTTCGCGACCCACGAGGCGAGCTCGTCGTCGGTCCGGTACTTCGTGGGGTCGTCGCTCGAGGTGTGCGCGCCGATGCGATAGGTGAGCGCCTCGATGAACTGGGGGCCGCCGCCGGAGCGGGCGTCGGCGAGGTGCTTCGCGGTGACGGCGTAGCTGGCGAGCACGTCGTTGCCGTCGATCTGCACGCCCGGGATGCCGAAGCCGGAGGAGCGGAGGTAGAGCGGGCTGCGCGACTGCGTGGCGACGGGGACCGAGATCGCGTAGTGGTTGTTCTGCAGGAAGAACACCTCGGGCGTCTGGTAGCTCGCGGCGAAGACCATGGCCTCGCTGACGTCGCCCTGGCTGGAGGCGCCGTCTCCGAAGTAGACGATGACCGCCGCGTCCTTCTCGGGGTCGCCCGTGCCGGTCGCGCCGTCGAAGGTGAGGCCCATCGCGTAGCCGGTCGCGTGCAGCGCCTGCGAGCCGAGGACCAGCGTGTAGAGGTGGAAGTTGCCGTGCGCGGGGTCGGCCGGGTCCCAGCCGCCGTGCGTCACGCCGCGCAGCAGCGCGAGGACGCGGAGCAGGTCGACGCCGCGGACCTTGGCGACGACGTGCTCGCGGTAGGAGGGGAAGACGTGGTCCTGCGGGCGCAGCGCGAACGCGGAGCCGACCTGCGCCGCCTCCTGCCCGTGGCTGGGCACCCAGAGTCCGAGCTGGCCCTGCCGCTGCAGGTTCGCCGCCTCGATGTCGAACCGGCGGACGACCGCCATCTCGCGGTAGAAGGAGCGGTGCTGCGCCTCGTCGATCCCGTCGAGGAGGGGGGCGTACTGCTCGGCCGCGGGGGTCGGCGCGAACCGGCCGTCCGCGGTGAGGAACTGGACCGTCGGCGTCTCGCTGGTGGCTGCCACCCGACTAACCTATCCGCCTCGCGGGATGCCCCTTCGGGAGGGTCCCGACAATCTCCGCCGCCGCCGTGAGGAGCTTGTCGACAGAACTCGCCTCGCCGACCGACACCCGGATGCCCTCGGGCGGGAAGGCGCGGACGACCACGCCGGCCCGCTCGAAGACCGCCGCGGCCGCCTCCGTCTGCTCGCGGGTGTCGAACCAGAGGAAGTTCGCCTCGGATTTCGGGATGGTCCAGCCCTGGTCGAGCAGCGCCTGCCAGAGGTGGTCGCGGAGCTGGGCGATGCGGCCGACGCGCTCGAGCAGCTCCTCGCGGTGCTCGAGCGAGGCGACCGCCGCGGTCTCCGCGAAGCGGGTGACCGAGAGGGGGATGGCGGTCGAGCGGGCGGCGTCGAGGATCCGCGGGTGCCCGATCGCGTAGCCGACGCGCAGCCCCGCCAGTCCGTAGGCCTTGGAGAAGGTGCGGGCGACGACGAGGTTGGGGTGGCGGCCGAGGAGGGTCGCGCCGTCCACCGCGCGCTCGTCGCCGACGAACTCGGCGTAGGCCTCGTCGAGCAGGACGAGGACGTCGGCCGGCACCTGCTCGAGGAAGGCCGCCACGTCGTCCGCGGTGGCGACGGTCCCGGTGGGGTTGTTCGGGCTGCAGACGATCACCAGGCGGGTGCGCTCGGTGATCGCCTGCGCCATCGCGTCGAGGTCGTGCGTGTCGTCGGCGCGCAGGGGGACGCGCACGCCGGTGGCGCCGGCGGTGGTGATGAGGGAGGGGTAGGCCTCGAAGGAGCGCCAGGCGTGCACGACCTCGTCGCCCGGTCCCGCGGCGGCGGTGATCAGCTGGGCGATGACGGCGACGGACCCCGCTCCGACGACGACCTCGTCGATCCCCACGCCGTAGCTCTCGGCGAGCGCCGTCCGGAGCGCCGTGGCCGCGGCGTCCGGGTAGCGGTTGAAGTCGGTGATCGCGTGCACCCGCTCGAGCACCGAGGGCAGCGGATCGAATGGGTTCTCGTTGGAGGAGAGCTTGAACGCGTCCGCGGAGGCGGCGCGGCCCTGGCGGTAGGCCGGCAGAGCGAGGATCTCGGGGCGGAGGCGGACGGGTGGCTCCTGCTGGTCGGTCACCCGGACCATGCTATTCGGGCGGCGGCCGCGCGAGCCGCGCGAGGCGTCCTCCCGCGCCGCCGGTGCGCCCGGGTGGCGGCGGGCTGCGCCAGAGTGGAGGCATGCGCAGACTCCTCCTCGGCCTCGCCACCAACGCCGTCGCCCTCTGGCTGACCACGCTCGTCGTCGCGGGCGTCCGCGTCGATCCGTACGAGCAGGGGCCGACCGCCGCGGTGCTCACGTACCTCCTCGTCGCAGTGATCTTCGGCGTCGTCAACTCCGTGGTCGGCAGGGTGGTCCGCGTCGTGGCCTTCCCGCTGTACGTGCTGACGCTCGGTCTCGTCTCCTTCCTGGTGAACGGCCTGCTCCTGCTGCTGACGGCCTGGATCAGCGGCCTCTTCGGCTTCGGCCTGGTCGTGGACGGGTTCTGGTGGGGCGTCCTCGGCGCCCTCGTGCTCGCGATCGTCAACTGGTTCATCGGGCTGCTCCTGCGCCCCTTCGCTCGCGACCGCCGCCGGGACTGACCGGCACGGTCGTCAGCCGGGCGGCGACGCGCGAGTCCGGCGCTCCCCGCCAGAGCGGGAACAGCGCGGCCCCGGTCGCCGCGAGCCGGGGGTCGGCCGCCGCATCGAGGGCGCGCCCGGTCGCGACGTACGCGTCGAGCGCGTGCGCGGGCGCCGGGGTGTCGCGCACGATCCCCGCCGGGGAGTCGCGCTCGACCAGCACCACCCCCGGCTCCTCCGCCGCCGTCCGGCCGAAGCCGCCGAGCGCCGGCACCAGGTCGTCGGAGTGCTCGATCGAGAGCGAGCGCGTCCCCTCCGGCAGATCCAGCCCGCGCACCGGACTGCCGAAGGTGACGATGTCGTGCACGTCGTAGCGCCCCGACTGCGCCACTCGCAGGGCGACCAGCCCGCCCTGCGAGTGCGCGGCGATCGTGACGGGAGCCCCGGCGGGGATTCCCGCCGCCGCCATCGCCGCGAGCGCTCCCTCGACGGAGGCGGCGCGCCCGCCCGCCATCGCCTGCAGGTTCGACGGAGCCCCGAAGGACTGCTCCGGGTCAGCGCTCCAGTCGGTGGTGCCGGAGAGCGTGACGAGCCACTCCCCGCCGTAGCGCTCGATCACCACCTGCGGACCGTCGGGGTCGCTCGGCGGGATCCGCGCCGCGAGCTCCCCCCAGCCCGCCGGTGCGGCGAGCGGGTCGACCGGCGGCGCCACCCGCTCGACCCGCAGCTCCCGCTCGCCCGGCGCCGGCAGCACGCCGAACACCGTCCCCAGGACGACGAGCACCCCCGCCGCCGACTGCACCCCGTTCCCGATCACCTGCTCGGACGTCGGTCGCCCCACCGCGTCGGCCAGCGGCGGCGGGAGCAGCAGCACCCCGATCTCGGTGCCGAGGCCGATCGCGGAGATCACCCCGCGCAGGCCCTCGATCAGGAGCGGGTCGCCCAGCAGCGCCCGGACGAGGTCCTCCCCCTCCTCCGCAAGGTCGGCCTCGGCGCCCTCGTCCCCCGCGAGGGCCCGCACCGCCGCCGAGACCGACCCGAACGCGGCGTCGGCGACCGCCCGGACCAGCACCGCCGCGTCCTCGACGGCACCGGGGAGTCGCCGCGCGAGGGACTCGCCCGCACGCCGCTCGAAGAGCGCGACGGCGGTCTGCGGCCCGAGGATCTCCGGCATCCCCGGCATCCCCGGCATCCCCGGCATCCCCGGCATCCCCGGCATCCCCGGCATCTCCGGCATCTCCGGCACCCCCGGCATCCCCGGTGCCGCGTCCTCCTCCGCCCGCTCGTACCCCGCCGCCGCCGCGGCGAGCGCCTCCCGGAGCGCCACCGCCTCGGCCTCGAGCAGGCGGAGCCGATCGCCGAGCGCCGCCGGCTCGCCCGCCCGGGCCGGCGCCGCGAGCATCACCGCGGGGACGAGCCCGTCGCCGAGCACCGCGCACTCGGCCAGCCCCGCAGCGAGCCCCGCGAGCACCCGCCGGCGCTCGTCGAGCTCGGCCGTCTCCACCCGCACCGGGGACGGCGCCCTCACCCGCCCGCCCCCACTGCCAGCCCGCGCGCCGCCGCCTCCGCCGTCGCGAGCCCGGCCAGCAGCTCGGCCGCCCGCTCGGCGTACTCCCGCGCCGCCGACCCCTCCCAGTCGGCGTCGGGCAGGAGTCCGCCCGCCTCCCCGCGCAGCACCCCGATCCGCTCGGCGAGCGCCGCCACCGCCGCGCTCGGCCACGGCGCCGCCGCACCCGTCGCTCCCCCTGCAGCCGCCTCGACGCCCATCCGCCACCTCCCTTCTCTCGATGCCCGCGGCCAGCCTCGGGCACCGCGGTCGGCCGCGGGCGGGCGCTCCCCGAAACGGTGGAGAGGTCGAGAATCCGCCCGCTGTGGAGGACCGCCGGTGCGCCATGATGGGCGGGTGACCCCCTCTTCCGCGCCGTCGGCGTTCGCCGTGTGCTTCGTCTGCACCGGCAACATCTGCCGGTCGCCGATGGCGGAGGTGGTGCTGCGCTCCCTCGCCGAGCAGGCCGGGCTCGGCTCGGTCATCACGATCACCTCCGCCGGCACCGGCGAGTGGCACCTCGGCGAGCACGCCGACCACCGCGCCCTCGAGGCGCTCGATCGCCGCGGACTCGACGGCGCCCCGCACCGCGCGCGGCTCTTCGACCCCGCGCTCTTCGAGGAGTTCGACCTCGTCGTCGCACTCGATCACGGCCACGAGCGGGCGCTGCGCTCCTGGGCGCGCACCGACGTCGACCGGCAGAAGATCCGGCGCCTGCTCGCCTTCGAGCCGGGCCTCTCGGCGCAGGGCGACGTCCCCGACCCCTACTATTCCGATGCGGCGGCGTTCGACTCGGTGCTCGCGCTGATCGAGCGCGCGTGCCGGGCACTCTTCGCCCAGATCGAACCGGGACTGCGCGGCAACCGCACGGTCCGCACCGACCCGCGATCGAGCCTCCAGACCGCGCGGGACCCCCGAGAACCGGAAGGCACCACCGCATGACCTCGCTCCCTCCCCAGCCGCTCAGCCCGCTCGACGGCCGCTACAGCGCCGCCGTCTCCGCCCTCGGCGAGCACCTGTCGGAGGCCGGGCTGAACCGAGCGCGCGTGCACGTGGAGGTGGAGTGGCTGCTCGCCCTCACCGACCGCCGCCTCTTCGGCTCCGAGCCGGTCGAGGCCGCCGCCGCCGAGGAGCTCCGCCGTCGCGCCCGCGACTTCGGCCAGCCCGAGATCGACCGCCTGGCCGAGCTCGAGGCCGTCACCCGCCACGACGTGAAGGCGGTCGAGTACCTGGTGCGCCAGTGGCTGGCCGAGCTTGGCCTGGACCGCATCGCCGAGCTCACCCACTTCGCCGCGACCAGCGAGGACATCAACAACCTCTCCTACGCGCTCGTCGTCCGCCGGGCCGTCGAGGACGTCTGGCTGCCGAAGCTGCGCTCGGTCGTCGCCTCCCTGCGCGAGCTCGCCGTGCGCTACCGCGACGAGTCGATGCTCAGCCGCACCCACGGCCAGCCCGCGACGCCCACCACGATGGGCAAGGAGTTCGCCGTCTACGCCTTCCGCCTCGAGCGGGTCGTCGTGCAGCTCGAGGCCACCGAGTACCTCGGCAAGTTCAGCGGAGCGACCGGCACCTTCGCGGCGCACCTCGCGGCGGATCCGGACACCGACTGGGCGGCCCTCGCGGCGGAGTTCGTCGGCTCCCTCGGCCTCGTCTTCAACCCGCTGACCACCCAGATCGAGTCGCACGACTGGCAGGCCGAGCTCTACGGCAAGGCCGCGCACGCGAACCGGATCCTGCACAACATCTGCACCGACGTCTGGACCTACATCTCGCTCGGCTACTTCCGGCAGATCCCGCAGGCCGGCGCGACCGGCTCGTCGACGATGCCGCACAAGATCAACCCGATCCGGTTCGAGAACGCCGAGGCGAACCTCGAGCTCTCCAGCGCGCTGCTCGACTCGCTCGCGCAGACCCTGGTCACCTCGCGGCTGCAGCGCGACCTCACCGACTCGACGACGCAGCGCAACATCGGCGTCGCGTTCGGCCACTCGCTGCTCGCGCTGGACAACATCGCCCGCGGTCTGCTCGAGATCGACCTCGATCCGCGCGCCCTCGCCGCCGACCTCGACACCAACTGGGAGGTGCTCGCGGAGGCGATCCAGACCGTCATCCGCGCCGAGGTCGTCGCGGGACGCTCCTCGATCACAGACCCGTACGCGATGCTCAAGGACCTCACCCGCGGCAAGCGCCTCGGCGCCGAGGACCTCGCGGTCTTCGTCGACGGCCTCGACATCGGCGCTGCCGCGAAGGCCCGTCTGCTCGCGCTGACGCCCGCCGGCTACACCGGGCTGGCCTCGGAGCTGGTCGACCGCCTGAGCTGAGTCGCCGTCGAGCTCGCCTGCGAGGGAGCTCGACGGCGACGGCCCCCGGCGCGGATGTCGGGGGTCCTGCCTAGGGTCGGAGCATGTCCCCCGATGCAGTGCCCGCCCAGGACTGCGGCGCCCCGGACCGCGCTGCCCCGGACCGCGCTGCCTCGGGCTGCGCTCTCGACGGCTGCCGCTCGGCCGCCGAGCCGGGTGCGCCGGTCGCTCTCTGCAGCGCGCACCTCGGGCTCGCGCACGACTGGGTGGCGCGCGAGGACGGCGTCGTCGACGCCCTCCCCTCGCCGTGCCTCGTCTGCGGCTCGCGGCTGGGCGTCCGGCACCCCTCCGGCTGGCTCTGCGCGGCCTGCGAGTGGCGGCTCGGCGACGCGCCCGACGGCGAGCTGCCGCCGCCGCGGGTCGAGGTCGTCTACTACATCCGCTTCGCCGGGCGGATCAAGATCGGCACCAGCGGCAACCCACGGCAGCGCCTGCACCGGCTGCGGCACGAGGAGCTGCTCGCCTTCGAGCGCGGCGGGCGGGCTTTGGAGCAGCACCGCCACGCGCAGTTCGCCGTCGAGCGGCTGGAGCGGACGGAGTGGTTCACCCGCAGCGCCGCGCTCGACCGGCACGTCGAGACGGTGCGGGCGGGCGAGCTCGACCCGTGGGTCCTGTACCGCCGCTGGTGCAGCGAGGCGCTCGCGCTGCAGGCCTGAGACGCAGCGGGGGGCGCGCGGTCGGCCGGCACGCCCCTCCGACCGGTCAGCGCGTCCAGGCGTCCGATCAGCGCGTCCAGGCGTCGACGAGCAGCGAGCCGCGTATCTCGCGCAGCTCGTCGAGCAGCCGGTCGACGAGCCCCGCCGAGACGCCCGACGCGAGGACGTCGTGCGGCCCGAGCGGAGGCAGGCGCCCGGTCCGCACCCGCACCACCTCCCAGCCGACGGCCCGCAGCGCGCGGTCCTTCCGCCGGTCCGCCTCCTCGCGATGCCCCACGTGCTCGAGCCCGTGGCGCCCCGTGGAGTCGTACTCGATCGCCACCCGCAGCTCGCTCAGCACGATGTCCGGCCACGCCTCCAGGTGCTCGAAGAACGGCCGGCTCAGCCGCACCGCCGTGAACCCCGGCTCGAACTCGAGCCGCTCGGCGAGCAGCGCCCGGAGCCGCGCCTCGACCGCCGACGCGGGCGGAGGCGCGCAGGCGCTGACGAAGGGCTCCCCCGGCGGGAGCTGCGGGGTCTTCGAGCAGATCCGCGGCGGGCGCGACCTCGTCGGCGTGCGAACGGGACGGGGCGGGCGCGCAGCAGCAGGCTCGGGAGCAGGGGTCGACGGACGCTCGACCACCGGCTCCACCGCGGGCCGCAGCGTCCGGGGCTTCGCGAGCGCCGCGCAGTCGGGGCACCAGGAGGAGCGCCGCCGCTCCCGGCCCGGACGGTGCCGCTGCTCCTCGGGAGTCGCGACGAACACGTGCCCCGCGTCGCACAGCCAGCACAGGTAGACGTCGGCCGCCGGCGGGATCTGGCTGAGCACGATCCCCCCGTTGCACTCGGGCCGGTACTGGAGCACGAGCACCGGGAACGATGCCCACGCCTCCCGGTACGTCCCCACCGGATACGGGACGTCGACCCCTCGCGAGAATCGCCGCCGCTCCCACCACCGCCCAATCGCCTCCGCCACCCCCGCACGCTAACTCGGACCACCGACGCCGCCGCGTGCATGCTGATCGAGGAGCCCGCGGGGCGGGCGTCTCGAAGGGGATCGGCGGCAGAGGGGGAGTCTGCAGGGCCGCCGTGCTGAGGACGGTGGGTCTCGATACGCCCCTGTGGGGCTGCTCGACCAGCATGCCCGGCCCTGTGGGGCGACTCGATCAACATGCCCGGCCCTGCAGGGCTACTCGACCAGCATGCCCGGCCTTCGGGGCTAGTCGACCAGCATGCACGCCCTGCGGGGCTGCTCGACCAGCATGCACGCCCTGCGGGGCTACTCGACCCGCATGCCCGGCCCTGCGGGGCTACTCGACCAGCATGCACGCCCTGCGGGGCTGCTCGGCCAGCCGGCCGGGGACGGAGTCCGGCGGAACAGTCGGGCCCACTCCGGGTCCGCTCGCGCGGATCAGGGCTGTCGAGTGGACGCGGGCGGGGCTCCGCTCGGGACACGAGGCCCACTGCCGGTCCGCTCGCGCCCTCATGCTGATCGAGTAGCCCGCGGAGCGGGCGTATCGAGATCCAGCGCCTCCAGCAGGCGAGCCCGCGGACCTGCTGTGCTGAGGACGGTGGGTCTCGATACGCCCCTGCGGGGCTACTCGACCGACATGCACGCCCCTGCGGGGCTACTCGACCGACATGCACGCCCCTGCGGGGCTACTCGACCGACATGCACGCCCCTGCGGGGCTGCTCGACCGACATGCACGCCCCTGCGGGGCTGCTCGACCGACATGCACGCCCCTGCGGGGCTGCTCGACCGGCATGCACGCCCCTGCGGGGCTGCTCGACCGACATGCACGCCCCTGCGGGGCTGCTCGACCGGCATGCACGGCCAGCATGCGGGGCGTGTGGGGCTACTCCTGTGGCGAGGGGCGGCGCCGGCGGGCGAGGAGGGCGGCGGCGAGACCGAGGACGAGGGCGGCCAGGCCGCCACCGAGCCACGGGCCGGGATGGGCTCCCGAGTCGGCCAGGGTCGTGGTCACCTTCGGGACGACCGGCGTCGGCGAGACGACGGTCGTCTCGCCCGGTGCTCCGCACTCCCCGCGATGGACGACCGTTCCGTCCTTCGTGGCGAGCGTCTCGACCCAGTAGTAGTCGCCGGGCTCGGTGAACCGGGTCTCACCGGACCAGTAGGAGACGTCCTCGTTCAGGCCGGGCGTCGTGGCGACGGGGCTGTCCGACCCGTCGAAGACGCGGTTCGCCGGCGTACACGTGTCCTGGTCGCCGCTCCTTCTGAACGCCTCGAACGTGATCACCGCACCGGCCGGGACCCAGCCGTTCACGACGGCCTCGTCCCGCACCGGGTCGCCCACCTGCACTGCCGGGGTGGCCTTGGTGCGGACGTCGGGAGTGTGCACGGTGGTCGTCTCGCCGGGCGCTCCGCACGCACCCTGAGCGAGGATCCTCCCGTCGTAGGAGTGCAGCTCCTCCACCCAGTGCACGGCGCCCGCGGTGGTGAAGACGACCGGGCGCGAGGTGTAGGTGCCCGCCTTCTCGACGACGACCGGTGTGCCGGTCGTGTCCGCCGCCAGTGTCGACGCGTCGCAGACCGGCGGCGCGCTGTCAGCGGAGGATCCCGTGCCGGCGGCCGCACGGTAGGCCTTCCACACCAGGTACGCGCCCTTCGGCGTGTCCCCGGTGACGATCGCGTCGTCGGTCGCGCCGTCATGGACCGCGCTGTCGGTCTGCGCCTTCGACGACACATCGGGCACGGTCACCTTCGTGGTCTCCCCCGGCACTCCGCACTCGCCGCGGTGCAGGACGCGGCCGTCCTTGGTCCGCAGCGTCTCCACCCAGTGATGGACGCCCGGCTCCGCGAAGCGGACCTCGCTCGACCAGTACGACCTCTTCTCGTTCCGCCCCGCGGCGACCGCGACGGGCGACGTCGAGCCGTCGTAGACGCGGGATTCGACGGTGCAGGAGGCCCTGTCGCCGGTCTGCCGGTACGCCTCGAAGGTGATCACGGCGCCCTCCGGCACCTCGCCGTCGACGACCGCCTCGTCCTTCGCGGTGTCCGACAGCGGCACGGAGGGCGTCGCCTTCGTGCGGACCTCCGGGGTCGTCACGCGCACGACCTCGCCCTTCGTGTTCCACCCGTCCGCCCAGCCCGTGGTGAAGAGCGTCTCGGGGGCGGACCAGACCCAGACGATGTGGCCGGCCGAGTCCGCCGGCGCGGTCGCCGGCTCCGAGGTGAAGGTGCCGGGTCCCTCGACGACGATGCTCGAGGTCGTCAGGACCCTGGCGTTCTCCGGTCTCGTCGCCGGGACCGCTCCGGTGCCGGGCAGCCAGTAGGCGGTGCCGGTGAAGGTGACGGGGACGCTCCTGCCGTCCTTCCTCAGCCAGGCTCCGGTGTCCTTCACCGTGAGGGTGTCCGTGGAGGTCGCGGCGACGGGGATCTCCTCGTCGGTGACCTGCGTCTCCGCCGCGACCGTCGTCGGCGAGAGATGCGTCTCCGCGACCAGCCCGAACCCGTCCGACCACGTGTAGCCGTCGGGGAGGAACGGCTTCACCCGGTCCGGCTGCGACGCCTCCTCGACGCGCCAGACCCAGGTGTAGAACCCGGCCGAGGGGACCGTCACTCCCGGGGACGTGTACGTCCCCGGGCCGGTCGCGGTCAGCTCGACGCTTCCGGCGACGGGCGCGCCCGGTGGCACCGCGTCGGACTGCGCCGGCTGCTCGGCGTACGGACCGTGGAGCGTGCCGCGGTAGACCACCGGCACGGGCGCGCCGTCGAGGGTGCGCCACTCCCCCGATCCGGGCGCGACGCCTGCCGTGACGGTGTCGGTCGCCTGCGTCCCGGCCTCCACGCGTCGTGTCGAGACCTGCGTCGATCCGATCGGCGAGAACAGGTTCGGGATCGGCGCGGAGGCCGCCGTGGCGGCGGCGATCGTGAATGAGCCGTCGATCTTCTGCCCCTTCGACGCGGTCCACTGCTCGGAGGTCACCCCTGGAGCCCAGGTCATGATGTTGCCCAGATAGCCGGAGGCACCCGCCACCCGGATCTCGTCGGTCCGCGCCTCGACGGCGAAGGAGGGGCCGGCGCTCGGGACGACGCGGAACGTCCGCGACTCCCCGCCCTTCATCGTCGACTCCCCGGACCCGGTGTCGTCGAACACCGCGTTCGTCAGATGCACCGTCCCCGTCTGCCCGGGCGGATCGGTCCGAGCCGTGACTCTGCCGGTGCCCGCGCTCGACTGCATGTCGAGACTCAGCGACGCCGACCCGGACGTCCGCCCCGGCTGCACCGCCGTCACGCCGGCGGCCTCCGCCCGGTACTGCCGCAGCAGCCCGAGCACGGCGTCGCGGTTCCCGCCGGCGCGGGCGCTGTAGTAGACGTCGCCCGGCATGCCGTTGCCGTTGTACGCGGCGTTGTCCGCCACGTCCCACACGTATAGCGCGACGGCGGCCGCGGTGTTCGCGTCCTCCGTGTTCCCGTGGACGTCCATGACGTAGCTCAGTCGTGCGAGCTGATCCGGCGACAGGGAGTTCCAGTCGCTGTTCAGCGACGGACCGGACGTCGGGCTGTACGGGATCGACGCCCTGATCTGCAGGCAGTAGGCCAGCGTCCCGTCCGGGTGGCGATACGCGCCGAGGAAGCCCTTCCCCAGGTCGAAGCCCGCGCCGTGCGTGGCCGCCGACGCCGACAGCGGCGCGAGGAACGACGAGGTCACCGCCAGCGACGTGCCCGCTCCGCCGACCAGTCCCGCCGCCAGGAGGCCTGCGGCCAGTCGGCGCCCCGCCCGCATCCGGCCGCGGTGGGCGCCGCTCGGCCACACCACCGCTCGGTTCCGGTCACGCTGCCCGCCCACCGAGGCTCTCGCGGGCTCCCCCGCCCGTCGTCGTCGATCCATGCCGTTCTCTCCCCTGCGTGTGTCGAGGCTCGCGCCTCCCGCGAGCGCCGGATGCGATCGCGTACCGGCACGCGAGAGGCGTGCCGACGGAGACCAAGGTAACCGTTCCGTGGGATCATGATTCCACTGGCGCGAATCATCCGGTACCCAGACGGTGTGGCAATACGTGCCTGCGGGACCGCGATGCGATCCCGTGCGGGAGGATGGGCCTCATGCCTTCGTCCGCGTCGTCCACGAGGAGCCGAGCGACCCCGGAGGAGGCCGACCTGGCCGTCCGGGTGGTCGGCAGCGAGATCAACCGGGGGATCCTGCGGTCGCTCTCCCGCGCGGAGCGTCCCGAGCAGGGCCTGCTCTTCGGCGAGCTGGTGGAGGCGATCGGCCCGGAGCTGCCGACCGGCCGCGCCACGACGACGAGCCTCTACCGGCACCTCATCGAGCTGGAGGACGCCGGGGTGGTCCTCGGCAACCTCCCGCGCGAGCAGCGCCGCGGCCGCTCGGTCCAGTACCGCATCGTCGCGTCCCGCCTCGAGGAGATCTACGCGCGGAGCCTGGCGTACGCGCTCGGGGAGACCGAGCGGGACGACGTCTCGCCGTAGACCGTCCGGCTCACCGGGCGAGGGTGCTGCCGCACGGCGGACGACGGCGGGTCTCGATACGCCCCGCGGGGCTACTCGACCAGCATGATGCGGGGCGCCGAGGGCATGAATCCGCTTCCCCCTGCCGCCATTGAGGCATGCAACCGCACTGCCAGCGACGGCGGGGCTCGATACGCCCTGCGGGGCTACTCGACCAGCATGCAGGGGGAGCCCGCGACATCAGCAGTGGAGTCCGCGAGCTCCTCTCGCCGGCGACGGTGGGTCTCGATACGCCCCTGCGGGGCTACTCGACCAGCATGGGCGCGCGGACGCCAGCAGAGCTCCACCGCAGGTGCGAGCGCACCGCGGAATCGCGTGCCAAGCGATTCCGCGCAGCGGACGCAGGACGCTCTGCAGGACCCGGCCGCCTCAGGGAGCCGACCGCGGGGAGGAGCGACGCAGTCGCACCGACCTAATGAGCACCGTCCTGCTCGTCGAGGTCGGCGATCTCGGCCTCGTCGGGCTTGAAGGTCAGCGAGAACATGGCGATGGCGACGAGGACGACGATGAAGGCGACGCCGAAGCCGATCAGGGCGACGACGAACTCGCGGGTCGACATCAGCACGACGAGGCCGACGAAGGCCGCCATCACGGCGGAGAGGCCGACGAGCTCGAGCGGACGCAGGCGGTCCTTGCGGGTGGGGCGGAAGGTGCGCGGCGCGAAGTCGTCGTCGGAGGGCGACGGCTCGGAGGGGGCGGGGTCGGGGGCGGTCATCGGTCTCCTCCGGTGGTGGGGGTGGAGGGTGCGGCGGCATCGGCGCCGGCGGCCCACTTGAGCGAGAACGCGGCGATCGCGAGGAACACGGCGAGCATCACGGCGTACGCGCCGAGGAGTCCGACCGAGACGACGGGGTGCGGCGGGAGGAGGGCGAAGACCGCTCCGAGCAGGGCCGTGCCGAGGCCGACGATCACCGCGTCGCGGGCGGCGAGGCCGGTGCCGCGGCGGCCGCTGGAGAACTCGAGCGAGCCGGAGACGAGCGCCCAGCCGGCGATCAGCGCGATGAAGGGCAGCAGTGCCGCGACCGGCAGCGCGACGAGCGCGAGCACGCCGGCGGCGAGGGTGACCCCGGCGGAGGCGAGGGCGAGCGTGCGGCCGCGACCGGCGAGGGTGCGCAGGCCGATCACGAGGGCGACGGCGCCGCTGAGGATCGCGAAGCCGGCGAAGACGGCGAAGCCGAAGGCGGGGCCGTGGTCGGGCGAGAAGGTGATCACCACACCGGCGACGGCCGCGACGGCGGCTCGCGCGAGGTGGAGGGTCCACAGTCGGCTGGCGGTGTCGGCTTCGGCCACGGTCAGGCCTCTCTGGTGGTGCGGGCGGGTCGGGGTCGCGCGAGGGCGGGGACCGAGCGGCGTCGCCGGGTCCGTCGGTGCGGTGTCCCGCACGATCCGGAGGACGCGCCGGCCCGGAGTGGGCGGCCGCCTCCGCGGACCCTGCGATTTTACGCTCCCCGGGGCGCTCCCGGCGCCGGGAGCCTTCCGAGCGCCGGGATGCTCGGCCACCGTGCAGGTGACGACCCCCGTTCTGAGCACGCACCGAGCCCGCCTCGGAGAGCACAGCGTGTTTCCGCGGGGTAAACACCGCGGATCCGATCCGCACGGACTCGTGGCGCACAGGAGGCGCTCGCTATCGTGGGTCACACCCGCGCGCCTCACCCCCGGGCGCGATCACCACACCCCCCAGGCTCAGGACGTCCACCCCCGCCGTCCGGCCCGCCGCTATTCCCTGGAGTTGATGCCTTGAACGGACTGGATCTCGCGATCCTCGCGCAGCGAGCACGCGATCTGGCCTTCAGCAAGCTGGTCGCCGGCGGTTTCCACCGCTTCGGCAAGGGTTCCCGCATCTGCTTGCCCTTCCGGATCGGACCCGGGCAGGGCAAGCGGATCTCCATCGGCGAGAACGTGCTGATCAGCGCGAACTGCATGCTGATGGTCCCGACCGACGACGCGCCCACGCCCGCCCTGATCATCGGCGACCGCGTGCGGATGAACATGACCGCGATCAGCGCCGTCCAGAGCGTGATCATCGAGGAGGGCGTCGGCATCGCCCGCGGCGTCTACATCTCGGACCACTCGCACGGCTTCAAGGACCCGACGCGCTTCATCCGCGACCAGGGCGTCGACCGGATCGCCCCGGTGCGCATCGGCCGCGGAGCGTGGCTCGGCGAGAACGCCGTCATCATGCCCGGTGTGACGGTCGGCCGCGGCGCCGTGATCGGCGCGAACGCCGTCGTCCGCGAGGACGTCCCCGACTACTCCGTCGCCGTCGGCGTGCCCGCGCGCGTCATCCGGACCTTCGCGTGAGGAACGCCGTGCCCCAGCAGCCAGCGCCCGACCACACGGCGCCCGAGGCGACCGCCGACGGCGTCGTCCGCGACGTCGTCTTCACCTTCTCCTACGAGACCTACACGGATGCGGCCCGCCGCGGGATGATGCGCCCGCCGGACCGGATCCTGCACTCGCTGATGGAGAGCCCGCAGGTCGGTCGCCTGATCGTGGCGAACCCCTTCCGCTTCCTGCCGACGACGCTCGTCCGCGGGGCTCTGGGCCGCGAGGTCGAGTTCCCGTCGACGCCGCAGCGCATCCTGCACACCCCGCTGCGCCTGCGCCGCTCCGACCCGACCGACATCGCCGGCCTGGAGAAGGAGTACCGCGCCTACGACCAGGGGATCGCGAAGCTCGCCGACGAGATGGAGCTCGTGCGCCCCGTCGTCGTCACGACCAGCCCCGTCGTGGCCGGCTTCTCGCCGTTCGAGTGGGCCGAGCACGTGATGTTCTTCGCCCGCGACGACTGGACGACCTCGACCCGCTGGAAGGGCCACTGGCCCGCCTTCCAGGAGGCCTACCGCCGCGTCGCGAGCAGCGGCCGCTCCGTCACCGCCGTCTCGCAGGAGATCATCGACCGCATCGCGCCGACCGGCCCGCACGCCGTCGTCCCGAACGGCGTCAGCCCGGAGGAGTGGACCGGCCCCGTGCCCGACGCCCCCGAGTGGCTCGGCCGCATCCCCGGCCCGCGCGCTCTGCACGTCGGCACGCTGGACGACCGGCTCGACGTCGAGGGGATCGTCGCGGTCGCGACGGCGCACCCCGAGCTGCAGATCGTGCTGATGGGCCCGCAGCCCGACCCCGGCTACCTCGCCCCGCTCGCCCCGTTCGCGAACGTGCACCTGCACCACTCCGTCGGCCGCCGCGAGCTGGTGGCGACGATGCGCAACGTCGAGCTCTGCCTCCTCGCGCACCGCCGCACCCCGCTGACCGAGGCGATGAGCCCGCTCAAGCTCTACGAGTACGTGGCGAGCGGCTGCCCGGTGATCTCCGTCGATCTGCCGCCGATCCACGGCATCAGCGACCGGATCCGCATCGTGCCGACCATGGCGGAGTTCGCCGCGGTCGTCGACGACGCGCTCGCCGACGGCCCGGCCACCGAGGACGAGCGCCTCGGCTGGATCCACGCGAACTCCTGGGCCGCCCGGCACGAGACGGTGCTCGACATCCTGCTCGACCGGAACGACGGCCGCGCCCGCGCGGGCGGAGCCACCCCGTCGGCACTGCAGGCGGGCTAGGTCAATCCACCCGGGGGTCCGACTCCGAAGTAGCCAGGGAACGGGCGCCTCACTATCGTGGGGGTGGCACCGCGGCCCGTTCCGCTGTGCCCTCGTCCTCGGACGGCGAGCACTCGCCCAGGCGCAGGAGCGGATCCCGCCGTGCCGGCACCGCGTCGCACCCGACGTCACGATCCTCACCCGCCCGAGAACCACCCGACCGACCAGGACCACGATGCAGCGCAGGCTCCCCGCCCCACCCCGCGCGCGTCCCCCTGGTCGTCGACCCGCCGATGCCCGGGACGCCCCCACGTCCTGACGCACTCCGGGGAGAGCGCGGTCACGACGCCGCCGGATCTCCCTCCCACCGGGCCGCTCCCGTGCAGAGCGGGGCTCCCGCCCGGCTCCGCGCCGCCCCAGCACCACCAGCACCACCAGCACCACCCACCCCCACACCACCCAGCCCTGCACTACCGCCTCAGTCAGCTTCCGCCGGAGGAGAGCCCGAGAGCTCCCCCGGACGCGAGAAGGGTCGCCATGTCACAGTTCCTGTTCGTCTGCTCCGGTGGAGGGCATCTCAAACAGCTCTTCACCCTGTCCTCCCGCTTCGGGATCGACCCCGCCGACCAGCACTGGGTGACCTTCGACAACGGCCTCAGCCGCTCCCTCCTCGAGGGCCGCCGCGTCACCTACAGCCGCTTCGCCGCTCCCCGCGACGCCCGCCCGATCGCCGAGAACGCGCTGATCGCGCACCGGATCCTGGCCAAGGGCGACTACTCCGCCGTCTTCAGCACCGGCTCGAGCCCCGCCGTGTCGTTCATGCCCGAGGCCTCGCTCCGCGGCATCGAGTGCCACTACATCGAGAGCGCCGCGCGCGCCGACGGCCCCTCGATCACCGGCAAGATCATGGCCCGCCTCCCGGGCGTGAACACCTACACGCAGTACCCGGTCTGGGCGGACGAGCGCTGGCTCTTCGGCGGCTCGATCTTCGACGCGTACACGACGGGACCCGACCAGCCCGTCTCCGCGATCCGCCGCGCGGTGATCTCCGTCGGCACCCAGGACCTCTACCCCTTCGACCGGCTTATCGCCGCGTCCGTGCCGCTGCTGAAGGACGCCGAGGTGCTCTGGCAGACCGGCCTCGCCGACGTCTCCCCCTACGGCATCGAGGGCCGCGCGAGCGTGCCGCACCACGAGCTGCAGGAGGCCGTGAAGGAGGCGGACGTCGTCATCGCCCACGCGGGCACCGGCGCCGCCATCACGGCCATCGAGAACGGCAAGGTGCCGATCCTCGTCCCGCGCCTCGTCGCGCGCGGCGAGCACATCGACGACCACCAGATCCAGATCGCCCGCGAGCTCGACCAGCGCGGTCTGGCGATCGCCGCCGCCCCGGAGGAGCTGACCGAGGAGCTGCTGCTGCGCGCCGCGAGCCGCACCGCCGCGCTGGCCCCCACCGTGCCGCCGTTCCGCTTCAGCCCGTCCCGCGCGCGCTCGCGCCGCCGCGCCTCCGCGAGCGTCCCCTCCTGGCGCCCCGAGCGCGGCGACACCCGCTTCGAGACCGCCTGACGCGGGGGCCGCTGCGCCCACCTCGCGCCGGATCGCCTCCGGCACGCTGAACCACCTCCGGCTCGCCGAATCCCCGAGATTCTGCGAGCCGGAGCCGTCTCCACGTGCCGAGCGCCGCCGTGGAGACCTCCGGCACGCGGAAAGACCTCCGGCACGTCAGAAGCACCGGCTCGCGCGAGCCGGACGCGAGATCGCGAGCCGAACCGGTGCCGCCGGGACCTCCGGCACGCGGAAACCGGCCCGGCACGCCGGAATCGCAGGACCCCGCGAGCCCGAGCCGGAATCTCGTGCCGAACCTCACCCCCGGCACCTCCGGCACGTGGGAAGACCCCCGGCACGTCAGAAGCACCCGATCCAGCGAGCCGGACGCCGGATCGCGAGCCGGACCGGCTCCGTCGAGACCTCCGGCACGCGGGAACCCGCCCGGCACGCCGGATCCACGGGTTCCAGCGAGCCGGAGGAGGAATCGCGAGCCGGACGAGCGCGTCGTCACCACGACCGCCGGCGCACGCGAGAAGCCGCCCGCGCACGCAGAAGGGCGGAGGAGCCGAAGCTCCCCCGCCCTCGTCCTGCCCCCTCAGCGGGCGCAGGCGGCGCTCTCAGCGCCTCAGGAGGCGTTCGCGAGCAGCGCCGTCCAGGCGATGTCCGCGAGCTTCGCCTGGCCCGCCAGCGACGGGTGGAAGTGGTCGACGTCCGAGATGTCGTCGGAGGTGACGTCGAAGTCGTGCAGGGCGCCCTGGTCGTAGACGCAGTTCGCGGTCGCCCCGCAGACGTCGGCGAGGACGTCGTTGTAGGCGTCGATCGTCGTCGAGACGTTGTCGCGGCGGGCCTGCGCGTCCGCGTCGTCCGACGTGGGCTGGTAGAGCAGCGAGTTGCAGTTGGAGCTGCCGCCCCAGCGCGAGACGGCCTCGGCGTCGGTCCGCTCGGTCTCGAAGAAGTCGAGCAGGTTCGGCACCGAGGAGACGAAGATCGTCGCCTCGGGAGCGCCGGTGGAGAGCGTCGTCAGCGCGGTCGTGACGTTGGCGCGGAAGGCGTCCGGCGTCGTGATGTCGGCGCTGTTCTTGCGGCAGACGTCGTTCGCGCCGATCAGGACGGTGACCAGGTCGGGAGCGGCGGCGACCGCCTTCTCGGCCTGGCCGGGCAGCTCGGCCGAGGTCGCGCCCTTCGAGGCGACGTTCTCGATCTCGGGCACGGCGCCGACCGACTCGCCGGCGCGGCGGGCGACCGAGTCGACCGTCTCGTCCTCGCCGGTGGTCCAGGACGCGCTGGGGCAGGGCTTGTTCTGCCCGCAGGCGGCCACGCCGACCGAGATCGAGTCGCCCAGCGCGGCGATCGAGCCGGCCGCGAAGGGCAGCTCGCCCGAGGCGGCGGGCTCGGTCGTCTCGGCGGGAGCCGGGGCGGAGGTGCAGCCGGCCAGCAGCGCGGCGGCGACGGCCACGACGGCGAGGACGCCGGCGCGACGGGAGCGGGTGGTGCGGGTCATGCAGTGCCTCCATCGGCCGGGGTGGTCTGCGCGGCAGGCGCGGCAGGGGTCGCCGGGCCCTTGGGCTTGGGCTTCCGGACCTGCTTCACGAACGCGAGGATCTGGTTCATGTCGCGGCGGTAGGCCGGGATCGCCATCGCGAGCGCCAGCGGCACCAGCGAGGCGAGTCCGCCGACGAGCAGGTGGACGATCGCGGGCAGGTCGGTGTACGCGCCGACGGCCCAGGCCGCGCCGAACATGAACGGCACGACGAGCGCGGGGCGCAGGACGGGCACGATCACGTCGGAGCCGCGCACGAAGGTGCCGCGGATCGCCAGCCAGAAGCCGGGCACCAGCAGCGCCAGGGTGGTGAGGCCGTAGAGCAGCGCGAGGCCCTCGACGCCGTTCCACCACAGGCCCACGAAGAACGAGCCGATGACGAGCGGGCGGGTGACCACGTAGTAGACCAGCTGGCGGTGCACGCGGCCGAGCGAGATGTAGATCCAGCCCTGCACGTTGCCGATGCCCTGCGCGATGCCCGCGATGGACAGCAGCGAGAGGATCGTCGCGGAGGAGGACCACTGCGGGCCGAGCAGGAGCTCGACGAGCGGCCCGGCCAGCGCCGCGAGGACGCCGAAGGTCGGCAGCGTGAGGTAGCCGATGACGAGCAGCGCGCCGCGGACGTAGCGGCGGTAGCGCTCGCCGTCGTCCTGCAGCGAGGAGAGCACCGGCAGCGCGACGCGGCCGAGCGGTCCGTTCAGCTGCTGCAGCGGCAGCAGGAAGAGCGAGTAGGCGCGGGTGTACTGGCCGAGCACGCCCGTGCCGAGCTGCGCGCCGATCAGCACGTTGTCGACGTTGCGGGCGAAGTAGTTGAGCAGCTGGACGCCGAAGATGCTGCCGCCGGTGGTGACCAGCGGGATGACCTCGCGCGAGATCTGCGGGCGGCCGAAGGTGGGCCGGGCCGCGACCCAGAGCGCGATGAACCGGTAGATCAGCGCGCCGCCCTGCAGCACGACGAGCGACCAGACGCCCCAGCCGAGGAACGCGGCGATGATCGAGCCGATCACGCCGACGAGCATCGAGACCACGTCGATCTGCGCCATCAGACCGAACTTCATCTCCTTCTGCACGCGCGCCTGGAGCGGCATGCAGAGGCTGTTGATGAAGAGCGTCGGCGCGACGGCGAGCGTCAGGACGACCAGCGCCTGCTCGTTGTAGATGCCGGCGATGAGCCAGGCGGAGGCGCCGATCACGATCGTGCCGACCACGCCGAGCGCGACCGACAGCCAGAGCACCGACCGCCAGACGGTCTCGCTCATCTTCTTGGCCTGGATGATCGCGCCGGTCAGGCCGAAGTCGCGGACCAGGTCGGCGACGCCGACGATCGCCGTGACGGCGGCGAGCAGACCGAAGTCGCTCGGCGAGAGCAGGCGCGCCAGCACGATCGTGGAGATCAGCTGGATCGCGGTCTTGCCCCACAGGCCGCCGAGGGTCTGGATGACCCCGCGGCTCGCCTTGTGCCCGAGGTCGGACTTGGGCGAGGCGGGCGGCAGGTTCGGCCCGTCCCCCACGGTCGGCGACTGCGCGATCGCGTCGGTCGCCAACGTCTCGGTGGTGTGCGCGGTGTCGTCGATCGCCGCCTCGATCTGGGCGTCGCTCGCGGTGGTGCCGTGGCGGGCGGAGGAGCCGCCCGCGGGGGTCGACCCCGTCACGCGCGCGTCGTCTCGTCGCGGTTCCATTCGGGTACGCCTCCTCGAGCGATGATCGACCGCGCCTCGAGGCGGGGTCGCAGATAGCCGTAGCAGTAGATCGGGAAGGCCGGCCACAGGGCGGGCCGGCGCAGGACGCGCTTCAGCAGCGCGACCGGGCCGCCGCCGCCGGAGCCGGCCTGCTCGGGCACGAGCCCGGAGGCCGCCAGCTGGGCGTTGCCGATCGCGATGCGGACGGTGCGCTTGATCTGGTTGCGCATCCGGCGCGGCGCCTTCACGGAGAAGGACCGGCCGGGGAGCGTCAGCCGCTCCTCGGGGGTGAAGAGCTGCTGGACGAAGCGGTCGTCCGCGATGATCTCGGGGAACGCGCCGAAGCGGCCGCGCCCCTCGGCCGAGAGGCCGTAGATCCCGGAGCCGACCAGGCCCGGGGCCCGGTAGTCGGACAGCTCCCAGATCGAGTAGTGCGCCCGGACGGGCCACGAGGCCCCGCGGGTGTCGACGCGGAACTCCGGCGCCGCGGCGAGCGGTCCGCCGGGGCGGGCCAGCTCGTCGCCGAGCGCCAGGAGCGTCTCGGCCGAGACCGAGACGTCCGCGTCCACGTAGATCCTCGGGAGGACCGTGGCGAGCTCGTCGGCCGCGTTGAGGCCGGCGATCTTCGAGGCCCGGGGCGTCTCCGCCACCAGGATCCGGGGATCGACGGCCCGGGCCACGGCCGCGGTGTCGTCGGTGCAGCCGTTCGCGCCGACCACGATCTCGAGCCGGCCCTCCGGGTCCCCGGCCACCAGGGCGCCGAGGAGCCGGGCGATCACCGCCCCCTCGTCGTGCGCGGGGATGACGACGCTGACGCGTGCGCTCACGACTCGATCTGCGTCGGCTTGCGGACGACGTGAGCGCCGACGTGCGAGCCGAGGGCGGGCTGCCCGACCGGGATGTGGGGGCCCCCGCGGGTGAAGGCGGAGACGTGCCCCGCCTCCTCCGGCGACAGGCGCCGGCGGGTCGACTTCCGTGGTGCCTCCGTGAGCACCCAGGCCCCGACGGCCAGGAGGATCCAGAAGAGCATGAAGGACTGGAAGAAACCGAAGGCGTCGTAGAAGTACGCGGCGATCGTGTAGCCGAGCAGCAGGACCGCGATCGCGAACGCGAGGCTCGCGTACTGCGGCGTGGTGGTGCTCTTGAACGAGTAGCGCAGAAGCATCACGATCGGGACGAGGAACAGCACGGCGAGGCCGATGACGCCCACGGCGCCGCCGTCGAGCAGCGTGCCCAGCCACTGGTTGTCGAGGATGAACGCGTTCTTGTCCTCGCCCACCACGATGCGGCTGCCGACTCCCGTTCCGAAGAAGGGGTGCTCCCGCACGATCGCCATGGCCGGCTCGAGGTCGGCCAGGCGGCCGGCGCCCGCCATGCCCGCGGAGGTGTACTGCGAGGCGATGAGCGCGTCCGGGTCGAGGAAGGACCCGATCATGTCCGTGAGGATCTTCGGGATCAGCACGAAGCCGAGGCCGAGCACCGGCACCATGCCCAGGAGCAGGTAGCCGCCGACCTTCGGCCGCAGGATGACCGTCAGCAGGAACATCACGCCGAGCGTGACGATCGCCGTGCGCGAGACCGCCGTGACGACGCCGAGCAGCAGGGCGAGGATCGTGCCGTAATAGATGATCCGGCGGTTGATCTCGTTGAAGGGCCAGCGGGCGTACTTCGAGAGGTAGATCGCGATCGGGATCATCATGGTGAACATGACGGCCAGTGCGATCGGGTGCTGCGACGAGCCGAACGAGCGGTAGCCGCCGGCCCGGTAGGCCTCCTGCTCGGCGCCGAGGCGCTCGAGCGGCAGGAACTTGTCGAGCATCGTGAAGACGTTCTGCTGCGTCGCGCGCTCGATGACCGCGAAGAAGGCGACGACGACGGCCGACCAGACCAGGAAGGTCAGGAAGGCCTCGACGAGCTTCTCGTTGCGCATCACGAGCCGGGCGACGAAGTAGACCGAGAGCATCAGCAGGTCGTTGACGATCGCGCCGGCGACACCGCTGCCGAGGGCGCCCTCGGAGATGAACTGCACGTTCGCGGCGATCGAGAGCAGGCTCGACGCCACCCAGATGCCCAGCGGCCAGCCGAACGCGGCCGGGCGCCAGACGAAGGTCGGGTCGATCATCAGCGCGACGATCGCCGCGACGACCATCAGCACGATGACGAGCCGGTACGGCTCCAGAGCGAAGCCGAGCGGGATCGGCAGCGCGTAGTAGCGCACCGGGATGAACATGATCACGCCGAGCAGGACGATGAACGCGCCGGTCCAATTGAAGACCAGCTTGCGCGTCAGGTACAGGAAGGAGATCCCGAAGAGGATCGCCCCCGCGTACAGCGGATTGAGGTAGTAGACCGCTGCGACGGCCACGGCCGCCAGCAGGACGGTCGACAGGACGGCGCGGACCGTGAAGGTCCGGCGGACGAGGATCTCACCCGCGTAGGGGTCGTCGTTCCCGGGGACCCCGAGCGGGGTCCCCTTCAGCGTCGGCGTGCTCATCTGCTGCGACCGCCTCAGGTGGCGCTGCGCTTCCCGGAGGAGGCCAGCTCACCCGGCCCGGCGGTGTTCTCGGGGGCGGTGCCGAGGGCGGCGGGGCGCTGGCCGTTCTCGGACGCGGTGCCGGTCAGGGCCGGGCCGCGCCGGAAGGACTCGCCGCGGCGCTGGTTGCCGCGGTTGGCGGTGACGCGCTCCCGCGAGATGCGGATGTTGTAGAGGATGAAGGCGAGCGCGATGAACGCGAGGAAGACGCCGAGACCGGTGATCGCGATCGGGATGATCGGGTTCGACCCCTCCTGCTCGACGGCCGCACCCTGGTCGGTGGTCTGCAGGGTGACGCGGAGCTCGGGGGCGACGCCCTGGGCGTCCTGCTGCGCGGTGATGTAGCCCTGGAAGATCTGGGTCGCGGTCTGCGAGATCAGGACGGCGCGGGCCGGGTCGGTCGACTCGCCGACGATCGAGAGGATCGGGAGGCTGAAGCGGCCCGGGTTCTGCTCGGTGCCGGCCGGCTGGGTCGTGCGGCGCACGGCGCTGAGGGCCTCGGTCGGCGCGAAGCCGCCGATGGCCTGCTCGACCTGGGTGCGGATCTCGGAGCCGCTGACGATGTACGCGTAGATGACCGCGGTGTTCGTCAGGTCGTTCTGCTGGGCCTCGGACTGGCCCTCGGTGAGGGTCTGGCCGGGCTCGACGGCCTGGAGCGGGTTCCGCGAGCCACCGCCGAGCAGGATCGTGGTGTCGGAGCGGTACGCCGACTCGGCGCGCGAGACGATCTCACCGTCCTTCACGGTGTAACCGGCGACCATGGCGGCCAGGACGGCGACCACGAGGCCGACCGCGAGGAGCCATTTGTAGCTCCAGAGCACTCGAAGGTAAAGGGGGACGGACATCTCGGTCTCGACTTCCAGACGGCGAGGTGTGGTACCTCGGGGCGACGCGCCGCGTGCTCGGAGGTCGCATTGCTGCTGCAATCGTTGGAGCAACGCCTCCGTCCATCACGGCGGTGATGGCGGAACGGGTTTTGCGGCTGTCGAGGTGTCGACGGAGCCTGGTGCGAAGGGCGGTTTCGGAGCGGTGCGGTGCTGCTTTCGCACCGGCCTTCGGGCATGCCTCGATGGGGCCGGAACGAGCACAGAACCGGGACCCCACGAGTGCGGTGCCCCGACACACTCATTGTGACCATAACCCACGGCATGCGGATGCCGGAAGTATTGCGGCTGTGTTAAGTCTGCGGGAGCGACGACTCGCCGAGCCGGGAGTGGACTTGCGTTCCTCTCAGGTGGTCGAGGATGGTGGCTATCGTTCATTCCTGAGCGCGCCGCCCTCACGACAGGAGACGCATGGATGATGAGCACCAGTGCTCCACCACTGCCGCAGGCCCACCCGACCATCGAGACGACCCCGAGCACGACCGCACCGACCGCGACGCCCGTCCGCTGACGAGCGTCGCCTCCGGCGCGCCCGCCGGGGCACCGCTGTCGATCCTGTACTCGTTCCCGCACGGCATCGGCTCGCCGGGGATCGGCTGGACCGCGCTGCAGCAGGTCCGCTCGCTCGTCGCCGCGGGGCACCGCGTCACCGTCGTCGCCGCCTCGATCACCGAGTCGCTCGGCCCGGTCGCCCGCGCCGTGACGACCCTCACGGTCGGCGGCGTCCGCCTCCCGCACCGCCTCTTCGGCCGCAGCCGCTCGATCGCCCACCACGACCGCGTCACGGCGCGGATCCTCGCCGAGGGCGACTACGACGTCGTGCACGGCTGGCCGTGGGGCTCGGCCCGGACCTTCGACGAGGCCGCCCGCCAGGGCGTGCCCGCGGTCCGCGAGGCCCCGAACACGCACACCGCCCACGCCTTCGAGGTCGTCGCCGAGGAGTACGAGCGCCTGGGCATCACGCCCCCGGTCGGCTCGCCGCACACCTACAACGCGGTGCGCCTGCGCCGCGAGGAGCGCGAGTGGGCGTCCGCGACCGCGATCCTCGTCCCGTCCGCCTCGGTGGAGCAGACCTTCCTCGAGAAGGGCTTCTCGCCGCGCAAGCTCCTCCGCCACCGCTACGGCGCCCTGGTCGACACGACCCGCAGCTTCGATCCCGACCCGCGCGACGAGCCGGACCACGTCTTCACCGCGGTCTTCGTCGGCCGGATCGAGCCGCGCAAGGGCCTGCTCTACGCGCTGCAGGCCTGGCAGCAGTCCAAGGCGAGCAGCACCGGCCGCTTCCTGATCTACGGCGACTTCACCCCGGGCTACCAGGAGCGCCTCGCCGGGCTGCTCGAGCAGCCGAGCGTCGAGCTGCGCGGCTTCACGGGCGACGTCGCCGGGGTCTTCGCGAGCGCCGACGTGCTGATCCTGCCGACCATCGAGGAGGGCAGCGCCCTGGTCACCTCGGAGGCGCAGGCCGCCGGCTGCGTGCCGCTGGTCTCCTCCGCCGCCGGGGCCAACCTCGAGGACGGCATGCAGGGGCTCGTGCACGAGCCGCGCGACGTCGAGACGCTCACCGCGCAGATCGACCTGGTCTCCTCCGACCGCGCCCTGCTCGCGCGGATGCGCCGGGCCGCGCTCGACAACCGCGGCAACCTGACCTGGGAGCGCGCGAGCATCGACCTCGTCGCCGCCTACCGCGCCGCGATGGTGCTCGTCCGCGAGGACCTGGCGGGCACGGGCTCAGCCGCTACGGGCTCCGCCGCCGACTCCGACGACCGCTCCGACCAGCCGAGGACAGACACGCCGTGAACCCCTCCGTCCTCACCCCGGGTGACGTCTCGATCATCCTGTGCACCCGCGAGCGGCCCGACATGCTCCGGGAGGCGCTCGCGGCGATCGCCGCCGGCACCGACCCCGAGGTCGAGGTGATCGTCGTCGACTCCGCGTCGACCGACTCCCGCACTCGCGAGGTCGCCCTCGCCGCGGGCGTGCGCTACGTGCGCACCGACACCAAGGGCCTCTCGATCGCGCGGAACCTCGGGCTCGACTCGAGCGACCGGCCGATCGTGGTCTACACGGACGACGACTGCTCGCCGACGCCCGGCTGGATCGAGGCGCTGCTGCGCGCCTTCGAGGAGGAGCGGGTCACCGTGGCGACCGGGCGGATGCTCGACCACACCCTGGTCGACACGGACGTGCCGCCGACGGACCGCATCGTCTACCGCTCCGCCGTCCGCGGCCTCGACGCGGGCCACGGCGCCGTGATGGCCTTCCGCCGCGACGTGCTGCAGACGCTCGGCGCCTTCGACGACACCCTCGGGGCGGGCCGCTACCTCGCCGGCGCCGAGGACCTCGACATCTTCTGCCGCGCCCTCGCCGCGGGCGGCACCGCCGTCTTCGTGCCCGACAGCGTCGTGCTGCACGTCAACACCCGCAACCCCGTCGCCTACCGCCGCCTCATGCGCGGCTACGGGCTCGGGCTCGGCGCGCTCGTCGGCAAGTGGTGGCGCCTGTCGCCCAAGGTCGGCGCGCGGCTCACCGCGACCCTCGCCGTCCGCAGCGGCCGGCGCCTGGTGCGCTCGGCCCAGCGACGCGGCCGCGGCGCGAAGGACGAGCTCGCGATGGTCGAGGGGATCCTCCGCGGCTACCTGCGCTCGCGCCACCTCCGCCTCTCCGGCTCGACCTTCGTCGACGAGTACCCGCCGACGCCGATCCGCCTGCCTGCCACCCCGGCCCAGCCCGGCACGGCGCAGGCGGACCCGGCTCCCGCCGGCACCCCGAGCTGACCGCTCCCCTCCTCCGCCTCCGACCAGGGAGCACCGCCATGACCCGACCCCCTCGCCCCACCGGGCGACCGCACGCCGAGCCGCTGCGCACCCTCGACGAGAAGTTCGTCTCGAACGCCGTCGTCTACGAGGTCGCCCGGCCGACCGGCTCGATGATCGTCGACGGCGCCCCGTTCCGCCGCGCGGACGGCTCGCTCGACCGCGACCTCGTCTACTCGGCCTGGGAGGCGTTCATCCGCACCTCCCCCTCGGTGCGGCAGCGGCTCGCCCGCGCGCCGCTCGGGCTGTTCACGCCGTCCTGGGTGTCGGTCGACACGATCGACGTCCGCGACCACGTGCGCTTCCACCCGGGCGTCGTCGAGTGGGACCCGCGGCACGTCGAGCTGCTCACCGGTGCCTTCAACGGGCCGATGGATCCGAAGGGCCCGCTCTGGGACATCCTCGTCATCGAGCTCTCGACCGGGCAGCTCGGCTTCGCGGTGCGCATCCACCACGCGCTCGGCGACGGGATGTTCGGCCTGGTGCTGATCCAGGCGTTCACCTCCGGCGAGCCGATCGAGTTCCCGGCGTACAGCCGCGCGCCGATGCGCTTCCCGGACGACCCGCGGCCGCCCCGCGGACCGCTCTCGCTGACCCTCGCCGCCCGCCGCCAGATCGCGTCGACGCACGCGTCGCTCGCGGACGAGTGGACCGAGTGGAAGCGCAAGCCGCTGAAGAAGCGGATCACCCGCGTCGGCGGCCGCAACATCCGCTCCGCCCGCGACTGGTGGATCCGCCGCTCGGGGCTGCTCGAGCGCAGCATCAAGCCGCGCGACGCCGCGATCCTCACCGTGGACCTCAAGACCGCGAAGGCGGCGGCCCGCGCGGCCGGCGGCTCGGTCGCCGACCTGACCGTCGCGCTCGCCCTGCACGCCTTCGCCGCACTGCACCCCGAGCGCGCCGAGATCGCGACGCTCGTGCCCGTGTCGCCGCGCCGGGACAAGAACGAGGTCAAGCGCAACCACGTGTCGATGGTGCGCGTCGCCGTGCCGGTGTCGCTCGGTCTCGCGGAGACGGTGGCGAGCGTGCGCGAGCAGGTGCAGCTCGCCGTCGAGACCGGCGAGAGCGGCATCACCCGCGGCCGGAAGGACTGGCAGGGCTACGCGTCCTACCTCCCCGTCTTCCTGCGCCCGCGCTGGTTCGGCGGGGCCGAGCTGGCCTCGATGACCCTCTGGCCGGTCACCGAGCCGGACGACGAGGCCGCGGTCTTCGCGAGCTCCTTCGCCAAGCGGCTCGACATCGCGATCTCGGTGCGCTCGGACCTCGACGCCGACCGCTTCATCGACTCCATCGCCGCCTCGCTGACCGAGATCGGCGCCCCGGTGATCGACCCGCTCGCCGAGCAGACCCCCGCCGGATCGCCGGACGACCACGAACCGAACGGAGCCGGCCGATGAGCCAGGGCGGCGGACCGCTGCGCACCCTCACGAAGGTGCGCACCTACCTGCAGGCCGTGCGCCTGCTGCACTTCCACGCGTACAGCCACGCGGACCAGGTGCCGCGGCTCACCCGCGGCGCCGACGTGTCGTTCGCACCGAACGTGTCGTTCCGGAACGCCGAGCGGATCACCCTCGGCGCCGGCACCCACATCGGCGAGAACTCGCTGCTCTGGGCCGGCAACAGCACCGGCCGGATCACCCTCGGCGCGAAGTGCCTGCTGGCGCCGAACGTCACGATCACCGCCTCCAACTACAGCATCGTCCAGGGCACGCCCGTGATGGACCAGCCGAAGATCGAGAAGGACATCGTGATCGGCCGGGATGTCTGGCTCGGCGCGAACGTGGTCGTCGTCGCCGGCGTCACCATCGGCGACGGCGCGATCGTCGGCGCGGGGGCCGTGGTCACCAAGGACCTGCCCGCGAACTGCATCGCGGGCGGCGTGCCCGCCAAGGTGATCGGGCAGCGACCGGAGGCCGACCGTGCCTGAGGCCGTGGACACCAGCCTGGCGATCGTCGTCGTCAGCTACAACACCCGCGAGAAGACGCTGGCCTGCCTCGCGTCGATCCCGCTCGGCGACGCGCCGACTCCCCCGCACATCATCGTGGTCGACAACGGCTCCGAGGACGGCAGCGCGGAGGCGATCCGCGCCGCGCACCCCGAGGCGACCGTGATCGAGGCGGGCGACAACCTCGGCTTCGCCCGCGGCGTGAACCGCGGCGTCGCTGCGGCGACCGAGCGCTTCGTGCTGCTGCTGAACCCCGACACCCTGGTGCTCGAGGGCTCCTTCCGCGCGCTGCTCGAGTTCGCCGTCGCGAACCCGCGCTACGGCGTGTACGGCGGGCGCACCCTCCGGCCCGACGGCTCGGTCGACCCCTCGTCCTGCTGGGGCGCGCCGAGCCTGTGGTCGCTGCTGACCTACGCGACCATGCTCTCCACCGCCTTCCGCGGCAACCCGCTGCTCGACCCGGAGTCGCTCGGCGGCTGGCAGCGCGACAGCGTGCGCGAGGTGCCGATCATCACCGGCTGCCTGCTGCTGATGCCGCGCGAGGAGTACGAGCGGGTCGGCCGGCTCGACGAGCGCTTCTTCCTCTACGGCGAGGACGCCGAGTTCTCGATCCGCGCTCGCCGCGCGGGCCTGCGCCCGGTGATCGTGCCGACCGCCGTGATCGTGCACGACGTCGGCGCCTCCACCCGCGACGCGGCGACCGCCGGCAACTCCGGCCGCAAGATGTGCATGGTGATGGCCGGCAAGGCCACGATGATCCGCCTGGCGTGGAAGCCGCTGCCCGCGCGGATCGGCATCGCGCTGCTCCAGGCCGGCGCGCTCGTGCGCACTGTGCTCGAGACCGCGACCCGCCGCAAGCGCCGCGCCTGGACCGAGGTCTGGCAGCGCCGGGCCGACTGGCGCGTGGGCTACCCGGAGGCCGAGCGCACGCTGTTCGGCCGGGTGCCCGGCACCGGCGCGGCGGAGGTCACCCGATGATCCCCGGCGGGACCCGCACCCTGCGCGGCCGCCTGCGCACGCGCGTGCGCGGACTGCTCTCGGGCGAGGACGCCCGGAGCCGCCGGCTGCGGGTCGAGGCCGAGCCGGCCTTCCGCACCCGCTACGCGAACCCCTACAACGCGCGGCTCTACACGGCGATGACCGCCGAGGGCGTGCTCGTGCGCGACCTCTCCTGGCTGCGCCTGCTCGTCGCGAAGGTCGACGTGGTGCACCTGCACTGGCCGGACCTGACCTTCCTCAGCGGCGTCCGCCGCTACCGGATCGTCGCGCGGCTGGTCTTCTTCTTCGCCTTCCTGCGCGTCGCGCGCCTGCGCGGCACCCGGCTGATCTGGACCGCGCACAACGTCACCTCGCACGAGGAGCGCGGCACCCCGTTCCTCCGCAACTGGTACCGCCGGCTGCTGACCGAGAACCTCGACGCGATCGTCTGCCTCTCGGAGGAGGGCGTGACCGCGATGCGGCGCTCCTACCCCGAGCTCGCGGCGGTGCCCGCCTTCGTCACCCCGCACGGGCACTACCGCCACGACTACGACTTCTCCGCGACTCGGGCCGAGGCGCGCGCCGAGCTCGGTCTGGACCCGGACGCGCGGCTCGTCGTGTCGGTCGGCCAGATCCGGCCGTACAAGAACGTGCCGACGCTGATCGAGCGCTTCCGTGAGCGCGAGGACGACGGCACGCTGCTCGCGGTCGCCGGCAACCCGGCCCGCGGACCGCTGCGCGGCGTGATCGAGGAGGCGGCGGCCGGCGATGCGCGCATCCGGCTCGAGCTGTCCTTCCTCAGCGACGAGCGGATGGCGCTCTGGCTGCGGGCGAGCGACCTGGTCGTGCTGCCCTACTCGGCGATCCAGAACTCCGGCTCGGCGATCCTCGCGGTCTCGGCCGACCGGCCGGTGTTGGTGCCCGACCTCGGCGCGATGCACGAGCTGGCCGCGCTGGTCGGCCCGGACTGGGTGCGGCTCTACGACGGCGCCTTCGACACCGCCGCCCTCGACGGCGCGCTGGCCTGGCTCGACGAGCGCGCGGTGGCCGCCGACGCCTCCGCGGACCTCTCCGCGCTGGAGTGGGACGCCATCGCCCGCGCGACCATCGACGTCTACCGCCGCGTGCTGCGCGCTCCGCGCCCGCGCTGAGCGGCGCGTGTCTCGATACGCCCCTGCGGGGCTACTCGACCAGCATGTTCCGCGCATGCTGATCGAGCGGCTCGCGCAGCGGCCCCGCTCGAGCTGATCGAGTAGCCCGCGCAGCGGGCGTATCGAGATCCACGCTCCTCCACAGCCCCGCCCATGGAACCAGCGCACTGAGAAATCACGAAGAGTAGTGCATCCCGAACCTGGGACCGCTAGCTTGGGCTCCTGATCCCCTTGCACTCCTCCGTCGGCCGTTCCCAGCGTCCGTCGGTCGTCGGTCACCGCAGCCCGGCGAGCCCTCCGGTTCCCCCGCCCCGCCCGCCGCACAGAAACACAGGACCTTCGTGATCCCTCGCTCCACCCCGTCGCGCCGCCCCGCCGGCCGACTGCGCCGCTTCCTCGCGGCCACCGCCACCGCCGCCGTCGTCACCGCCGGTCTCGTCGGCGCCGCCGCGCTCCCCGCGCAGGCCGCCGAGTCGGCGCAGACCGGCGCCGGCCGCTACGTCGTCACCGTCGACTCGAAGGCCGTCTCGACGACGCTCGCGAGCGCCCTCGGCCTCTCGCTCGACGCGTCCTACGGCGGAGGCGTCTCCGGCTTCACCGCGACCCTGACCGCCCGTCAGCACGCGATCCTCGCCGCCGACAGCCGCGTCCTCGGCCTCTCGCCCGCCGACCAGGTGGTCGAGGGCCAGGCGCAGACCATGCCCTCGCACGTCCTGACCGCGGAGGCCGACAAGGCCCCGGTCAGCGCCGGCGACGGCGTCACCAACTGGACCGGACCCGCCGTCGCGGTCATCGACTCCGGCGTGAGCGCGCACCCCGACTACAACCTGGCCAAGCAGGTCAACTGCTTCGGCTCCGGCACCGCCGAGGACGCCAACGGCCACGGCACCGGCGTCTCCGGCTACATGACCGCGCTCGACAACGGGTCCGGCACCGTCGGCATCGCCCCCGGCGCGCCGGTCTACTCGGTCCGCGCGCTCGACGCGAACAACAAGGGCAGCATCTCGACCCTGATGTGCGCGCTCGACTGGGTGTCGCAGAACGCCGCGACCTACAACATCAAGGTCGTCAACATGTCGCTCGCCACCAACGGCGTCGACGACGGCAACTGCGGGCGGACCAACGGCGACACCATCCACCAGGCGGTCTGCGACCTCGTCGCGAAGGGCGTGACCGTGGTCTCGGCCGCCGGCAACTCCGCCGCCGACCTGTCGGCCTACATCCCCGCCGCCTACGACGAGGTCCTCGCCGTCACGAACTTCGCGAACTACGACGGCAAGCCGGGCTCGCTCGCGGCCGTCCCGTGCTCGAACGTGACCACCAAGGACGACAACTACACGCTGAACAGCAACTTCGCCTCGCCCGCGGACGCCGGTCACACCATCGCCGCGCCCGGCACCTGCCCCTACACGACCAAGAAGGGCAACACCTACGCGTACATCCAGACCGGCACCAGCATGTCGACGGCCGCCGCCTCCGGTGTCGTCCTCGACTGCCTCGCGGCCGGCGGATCCTGCGTGGGCAAGAGCCCCGCGCAGGTCATCGCCCAGGTGGTCGCCCAGGCCAAGTCGGCCACCGTCGACCGCGGCCGCACCTTCGCCGGCGACCCGACGCGTCCCGTCTCCGGCCGCTACTACGGCTACGGCGTGAGCACGATCCCGGTGGGCACGGTCGTCACCCCGACGCCGACCGCGACGCCCACGCCGACCGCGACGCCCACCGCGACCGCGACGCCGACCGCCACGCCGACCCCGACCGCGACGCCCACGGCGACCGCGACGCCGAAGCCGACCGCGACGCCCACGGCCACGCCCACCGCGACCGCCACGCCGACGCCGACCGCCACCGCGACGCCGAAGCCGACCGCCACGCCCACCGCGACCGCGACGCCGACCCCGACGCCGACCTCCGGCGCCGACACGGTGAAGCCGCAGGCGAAGATCGTCTCGCCCGCCAGCCAGACGACCGTGACCGGCACCGTGACCCTCGTCGCCAACGCGAGCGACAACGTCGCGGTCACGAGCCTCGCCTTCTGGTCCGGCTCGACCAAGCTCGGTGACGGCGTCAAGCAGGCCGACGGCAGCTGGTCGCTCACCGCGAACAGCAAGAACTGGCCGAACGCGACCTACGCCGTGGTCGCCCGGGCCACGGACGCCGCGGGCAACGTGGGCTCCAGCGCCTCGATCACCCTGGTGATCAAGAACTGACCCGCTCCGCCTGAACGGCCCGGCTCCCTCCTCGGGGGGGGGGAGCCGGGCCGTTCGCATTTCCCACGGGGCGGTCGCGGCGTCAAGGGCGGGCGCTCCGGCGGCGCGGTCCGTAGCGTCGGAGGCGCGCGGTCGACCTCCGTCCGCGCGGAGAGGCAGTCATGAGCGACACCCAGAACGGCCCCGTCATGGACGGCGCTGAGGACGCGAGCAACGACGACAAGCTGAGCGGCCTGATCGAGCAGGTCGACCACGACCACGGCGACGAGGGCGCGGGCGCCATGGCCGACGCGCTCCGCGACCGCGCCGACGAGACCGACACCGAGATCACCTCCTCCGACGAGACGGAGACCCGCACCGAGACGGAGTAGCGCCGCCGGTCGAGCAGCCGCTGCATGCTGGTCGAGCAGCCCCGCAGGGGCGTATCGAGACCCACCCTCACCAGCTCGGCGAGTCTGCAGACTCCTGTTCCGGCGCCGGTGGATCTCGATACGCCCGCTCCGCGGGCTACTCGATCAGCATGGTGCGGCCCGGCCCTCCGCTGGTCGAGCAGCCCGAAGGGCGTATCGAGAGCCACCCTCGCCCCGAGGGCGGTCCATGCTGGTCGAGTAGCCCGAAGGGCGTATCGAGACCCACCTTCGCCGGGACATCCGGCGGCGAGCCTCCTCTTCACCCCCGCGTCGACCGCCACCGGACGATCACCTGGACGACCCCACCGGAAGGCGGGTCAGCACTCGGGTGCAGCCGGGATCTCGGTCGCGCGGGCCGATTCCGCCGTCCGCCGCGCACCGTCCACCCGCCCATCCCCTCCGAGAGGCAGCCGTGCCCGACGCTCTCCTCGTGCCGCTCCTGCTCGCCGCGCTCGTCACCAACGGCCTGGCGGCGGGCTTCTTCTACGCCTTCGCCTGCGCGGTGATGCCGGGCCTGAGCCGGACCGACGACCGCGCCTTCGTCAGCGCGATGACCGCGATCAACGCCGCCGTGCAGAACCCGCTGTTCGCCCTGTCGTTCGTCGGCAGCGGTCTCTCCTCCGCCGCCGCGCTGGTCGCCGCGCTCGCCGGCGGCGCCGGTGCCGCGACGACCAGCGCGGTCGCGGGGGCCCTCGCCCTCGCCGTGCTCCAGTACGTCGTCACCTTCGGGCGCAGCATCCCGCTCAACCTGCGACTGGACCGCGCCGCCGGCGGTCCGCTCTCCGACGCCCGGCGCGGCTTCGAGCGCGCCTGGGTCCGCGCCAACACGGCGCGCGTGCTCGCCTCGGGTGGTTCGCTCCTCCTGCTCGGGATCGCCCTCGCGACGACCTGACGGCCGCGCCGTCGATCCGCGAGTCCCTCGACTCCCGGAAGACGGCAGTCTGGTGAGCACCACCCCGATCCAGGAGAGACACCATGACCGCACCCCGCCGCGCCCTGATCCTCGTCGACGTCCAGCTGGAGTACTTCGCCGGGCCGCTCGAGATCCGCTACCCGCCGCACGCGACCTCGCTGCCCGCCATCACCGCCGCGCTCGACGCCGCCACGGCCGCCGGTCTGCCGATCGCCGCCGTCCAGCACAGCAGCGGCGAGGGAGCACCCGTCTTCGCACCGGGCACCCCCGGCTTCGAGCTGCACCCGGAGATCGAAGGCCGCCGCAGTGATGAGTGGAAGTCGATCACCAAGCGGTTCGGCACCGTCTTCGCCGGCACCGACCTGCTCGCCTGGCTGCGCGAGCGCGACGTCGACACGATCACCCTGGTCGGCTACATGACCAACAACTGCATCCTCGCCTCGGCGGCCGAGGCCGAGACGCACGGCCTGAAAGCCGAGGTGCTCTCCGACGCCACCGGTGCCATCGCGATCTCGAACGCCGCGGGCTCCGTCGACGCCGAGACCGTGCACACCACGCTGCTCGCCCTGCTGAACTCGAACTTCGCGGCCGTCGCCGACACCGCGACCTGGACCGACGCCCTCACCTCCGGCGAGCCCCTCCCTCAGAGCGACCTCGGCAGCTCTGCCGTCGCGGGCGCCGCGCTGCCGCCGCGCTGAGACCTCGGTTCGACAGGACCTCGCTCAGCGCGACAGGAGGAGCTGCAGCGTCACCTTGCCCGGGTTGAAGGGGCTGGGGTGCTCGCAGTAGACCGTGAACGGGACTCCGCGGGCGTCGCGCTCCGCCCAGTCGACGACCTCGAAGACGTCCCGCGCGCCGGTGATCCGGATCTCGTCGACCCTCGTCTCCGTCTCGGCGAAGTAGACGCGGTAGACGGGCATCGTCACCTCGGCGTCGACGTCACGCGGATCCACGGGGCTAATGTGCATCGTCCCGCACCTCTCCTTCTCGTTCCGTTCAGCGTCTCAGAGGGCGCCGCGATGGGCGTCCGCGGCGCGTCAGCGGTCCGGTGGGGGCGGGAACGGGCGGGTCGAGCGCGGGGCGGCCGGGGGCAGGGCTGCGCGGGCGCGGTGCAGGGAGACGGCGGTGAGCAGGACGCGGGTGCGGGCCGGGGAGGCGTCGAGCGGGCCGATCAGGGACTCGATGCGGGCGAGGCGGTCGTAGAGGGTCTGCCGGCCGATGCCGAGGGCGGCCGCGGTGGCGGTCTTGCTCCCCCAGTGCGACGCGAACGACTCGAGGGTCGCGAGCAGCTCCGGCCGACCGCGGCGCAGCGGGCCGAGCACCTCCTCCACCAGAGCATCCGCCTCGGGGTCGTCGCGGAGCGTGCTGGCGAAGCGCTCGAGCCGGTGCAGCCGCGCATCGACGACGCCGCTCTCGGCGCGGGTCCATTCCCGCACCCCGCGCACCTCCGCGAGCTCGCGCGGCACCCGCGCCACTGCGTCGGCCCCGCTGCCCACGCAGACCAGCGCGGCCGCCCCGGCAGCGGGCGGCCACTCGCCGAGCAGCAGCGCCCTCGCCCGCTCCCGCGCGGCGGAGTCCGCGAAGGCCAGCAGCGCGAGCAGCTCGCCGCCCGCGACGCAGATCACGCTCGCGGAGTCCGCGGACCCCCGCACCGAGCGGTCGAGCGCGGCGCGGACCGCACGGAGGGTGCGCTCGTCGTCGCCGAAGTCCGCCCAGACACCGAGGAAGCACTCCCGGCCGCCGACGCCGAGCCGGCCGAGGAGCGCGTCGATCTGCAGCTCCGCGCTCGGGTCGGGGCGCGCGGACGGCGCCGTCGCGACCGCGAAGAGCTGCGCGGTGAGCCGCTCGCGCGCGGTCGGCGGCCGCCGCCGGAGCAGGGCGATCGCGAGCACGTCCGGCGCGCGGTCGAGCGCGACGGCCACGCCGTGCAGGTCGGCCTCGTCGTGGGCGCGGAGGTAGAGCGTGCCCAGCAGGGAGTCGCCGGCCCGCAGCACCCCGGACGAGGCGCCCGCGGTGCGCGCGGTGTCGACGCCGCGGCCGGGATGGGCGCGCACGATCTCCTCTCCCGCCGGCGAGACGAGCGCGGCACTGGCGCCCGTGGCGCTCGCGACGACCTTCAGCAGCTCGTCGATCCCGGCGTCCGCGGCCGCCGCCTCGCCGAGAAGTCCGGACACTCTGTCCGCCACCCGCAGGCTCCGGAACTTCTGCTCGGTGAGCCGGGTGTTGATGCTCTCGCAGACCTGCACGAACGGCACCCGCCGGGGCAGCGCGAGCACGGCGAGCCCGAGGTCGTCGGCCGCGGCGACGAGCGGAGCCGGGACACTCGGCAGCCGCTCGGACAGCTCGACGGCCAGGGCGCCGATACCGGCCGTGACCAGGGATTCCACGTAGCGGCGGCACTCCTCGGGATCCTGGTCCGAGGAGAGGTTGACACCCTCCATCAGCAGCAGCTCGCCGCCCAGGAGGAGCGGCGCGACGTCGAGCTGCTCACTGGCGTGCGCCCAGCGGATCGGCACCCGCGCGGCGGCCTCCCCGCCGGCGACCACGACCGGTCCGGCGGCCGCGAGCAGCGGGTCGAGGAGCGCCTCGGACAGCGGGATCACCATGCAGAACGTCCTCTCGCGTCACGGCGAATTTACACGGCGAGGCGGCCGCGGAAACCGCCCGCCGGGAGGGTGGACCCCGACCCGCCGCACTCCTCCACAGCCGCTCATCCGCAGCGCCGTCCACCGTTCCCCGCTCCGCCTCCCCGCTCCACCTCACGCTTCGAGAGGATCCACCCATGAGCTCCGACACCCTGCACGGCACGACCGACACCGAGGACGCGCTGACCCCGCTCCCCGAGAGCCGTCGCAACGCGCGCCTCGACGGCCAGTTCTGGATCTGGGCGGGCGCCAACATCGCCCCGATCAACTGGGTCCTCGGCGCGCTGGGCGTGAACATGGGCCTCGGCCTCTGGGACACGATCACCGTCCTCGTGCTCGGCAACGTCGTCGGCATGGCCGTCTTCGGCTTCTTCGTGCTGCTCGGCCAGCGCACCGGCGCGACCGGGATGCTCGTGGGCCGCGCGGTCTTCGGCCGCCGCGGCAACTACGCGCCCGCCGTGATCCAGGCCGTCGTGGTGATCGGCTGGTGCGCGATCAACACCTGGATCGTGCTCGACCTGGTGATCGCGCTGCTCGGCTCCGTCGGCCTCGTCGATCCGGAGGCGGCGAACATCGGCTGGAAGGTCGCGGTCGCCGCGGTGATCATGGCGATCCAGGTCGCGATCTCGTTCCTCGGCTACAAGGCCATCGCCGCGTTCGAGCGCTGGACCGTGCCGCCGACGCTGCTGGTGCTGGCCGTGATGTCGATCGTCGCCTGGTTCTTCCTCGACATCGACTGGTCCTACGCCGGCCCGGCCGAGGGCGCCCTCACCGGCGGCGACCGGATCGCGGCGATGTCGATCGTGATGACCGCGATCGGGATCGGCTGGGGCCTGACCTGGCTCGCCTACGCGGGCGACTACTCCCGCTTCGTCAGCCCCCGTGCCTCGCGCCGGAAGCTCTACTTCGCCAGCGTGCTCGGCCAGTTCGTCCCCGTCGTCTGGCTGGGCGTGCTCGGCGCGACGCTCGCGACGAAGAACGGCTCGGTCGACCCCGGCCAGCTGATCGTGGAGAACTTCGGCGCCCTCGCGATCCCGGTGCTCCTGCTCGTGGTGCACGGGCCGATCGCGACCAACGTGCTCAACATCTACTCGTTCGGGATGGCGACCCAGGCGCTCGACATCCGCCTCGGCCGCCGGACCCTCAGCCTGATCGTCGGCGTGCTCGCCTTCGCCGCGTCCGTCTTCTTCGTCTTCCAGGACGACCTGGCGACCACCCTCGACGCCTGGCTGGTCGGCCTGGTCGGCTGGGTCGCTCCGTGGGGCGCGATCGTGCTGGTGCACTACACGGTGTTCGAGCCGCGGGTGCGCTCGTTCGGGCACCTCTTCGCGCCGGTCGGCTCGCCGCTGCTGCCGGACGTCCGCTGGCGCGCGCTGCTCTCCTTCGCGATCGGCGCGACGCTGACCTGGCTGTTCATGAACGGCTCCGTGCCCGCGCTGCAGGGGCCGGCCGCGACCGCGCTCGGCGGCGTCGACGTGTCCTGGCTGGCCGGCGGCGTCTCAGCGGGGCTCGCCTATCTGCTGCTCGGCCGCGGCGACGCCGCGTCCTGGGTGCGGAAGCGCGAGGCCCTGGAGCCGGCCGCGCGCGAGTCCGAGCCCGTCCTCGGGTAGCCGGCCGCGTCACTCCGCCCGCTCCTCTTCTCCCGCACCCCCCGCTCCCGCACCACCCTGCTCCTGCACCACCGCATCACGAACGGAACCGCCATGCCCCTCCTCATCACCGACGCCGCCGTCATCACCATGGACCCCGTCTCGGGCGCCGTCCCGATCACGGCGAGCATCCGGATCGTCGACGACGTGATCACGGCGATCGGCCCGGGGCTCGAGCCCGAGCCGGGCGACGAGATCCTCGACGGGCGCGACCGCCTCGTGACGCCGGGCTTCGTCAACGCGCACACCCACTCGTGGGAGTACCTCTACAAGGGACGCTACGACAACCTGCCGCTCGAGCTGTGGATGCTGCTGTCCTATCCGATCCTCGGCGACAGCCGCGTCGCTCCGGACCTGATCCGGCTGCGCTCGTCGCTGTTCGCGCTCGAGTCGCTGAAGGCGGGCGTCACGACGCTCGTCGACGACGTGCTCGAGAACCCGGACCAGGACGCGGCGCAGCTGGCGGCGGTGTTCGACGCCTACGACGAGATCGGGATCCGGGCGAACATCTCCGGCCACGTGATCAGCAAGCCGTTCTTCGAGACCATGCCGTTCCTCGAGGAGTACCTGCCGGCCGAGCTGCTCGACTCGGTCCGCGGGGCGGCCCGGCCGACCACCGAGGGCTACCTCGACTTCAGTCGCACCGCCTTCGCCACCCAGCACGGGCGGGGCGGCGGACGGCTGCGCTACATGGTCGCGCCCTCGGCCCCGCAGCGCGTGGGCGCCGACCTGCTGGTCGGGGCGACGGAGCTGGCGCTCGAGCACGACGCGGAGTGCCACATCCACGTCCTCGAGACCAAGACGCAGCTGGTCACCGGGGAGGAGTTCCACGGCTCGACGCTGGTCGAGTACATGGCCGGGATCGGCGCCCTCTCCGCGAACACGACCTTCGCGCACGGGATCTGGCTGACCGACTCCGACATGGCGTCGATCGCGGCGGCGGGCACCTCCGTCTCGCACAACCCGATCTCGAACCTCAAGCTCGGCTCGGGCATCGCGCCGTGGCGCGCACTGCACGAGGCCGGGGTGAACCTCGGACTCGGCACCGACGGCTGCTCGAGCAGCGACTCCCCGCGGATGCTCGACGTGATCAAGGCGGCGGCGCTGCTGCACAAGGTGACCGATCCGGACCTCTCGTCCTGGCCGACGGTGGCCGAGGTGCTCACCGCGGGCACGATCGGCGGCGCGCGCAGCGCCGTGCTCGGCGACGTCACCGGGAGCATCGAGGTGGGCAAGCAGGCCGACCTCGTGCTCTTCGACCTCGAGACGCTCGCCTTCACTCCGCGCCAGCGCCTGGAGAACCAGCTGGTCTACTCCGAGAACGGCTCGTCGATCGACACCGTGATCGTGGCCGGGCGGGTCGTCGTCGCGGGCGGCGAGTCGACGACGGTGGACGAGGCGGCGCTGCGGGCCGACCTGGCGGCGCAGCTCGGCGACATCGTCGCCCGGCAGGACGCCCTCGACCGCTCCAACGGCGTGCTGACCGAGCCGTTCCACCGCATGTACGAGCGGGCGATGCGCCGCGACGCCCCGATCGACCGCTTCAGCGGGAGGCGCCTGGTCTGACGGCACTTGATCTGACGGCGCTCGGTCTGACGGCGCTCGGTCTGACGGCGCTCGGTCTGACGGCGCTCGGGGTTACGGCGACGGTGCCAACGGCATGCATCTTCGGCTCGTGGAACCCCCTCCGGCGCGCAGAACGTGCGCGGTTCCGCGAGCCGGACGCGATGTCGCGAGCCGAACTCGCCCGCCCAGCCGCCCGCAGCCACCTCCGGCACTCAGAACCCGCCTCGGCACGCCGGATCCGGACAGTCCCGCGAGCCCGACGCGGTTCCGCGAGCCGAACGCGTCTTCGCGCTCGGGGCCGCATCCCAGGCCCGCGTCACCCGTCCGGGGCGGGATCGGGCGGACCGGCGGCGCGTCGAGCCGGAGTGCGCCCCCTGAACGGGAACCCCCGTCCGGAGGAAGGTTCATTGCGAACAGGCGTTCGAACGCCCCGCCTAGGGTCGCAGCAGACGCGCCGGACTCCTCCGGCCGACCTCTCGAGCGACTCCCCCACCGCAGTGCCGCGGTCAGGGCGCGAGCCGCTCCTCCGCCCTCGACGCCCGGAAGGACGCCCGTGCCGACGACCCCCGCGACAGCCCGCCCGCGCCGCTCAGGCGCGCGGCAGGCCGGCGAAGTTCGCGGCGCTGAGCTCCTGCACGGCGGGCAGCTTGGCGAGGATGGCGGCCGAGACGCTCTCGCGGTCGGAGAGGACGCGCTCGAGGGCGTCGCCCACGCGGCCGGCGAGACCGGCTCCCGGCTCGACGCAGAGGTACGGCAGCTCGAACATCGCCATCAGGCCCTCGACCTTGCCCTGGGTGGCGAGCGTGATCGCGGGGACGCCCTTCATCAGGGACATGATCGCCAGGTGCATCCGGCCGGTGACGGTGACGGTCGCGCGCTCGGTGAAGCCGCGCACCTCCGCCGGAGTGAGGACGTCCTCGACGAAGGCGACGCCGGTTGTGTCCGGCAGGGCCGCGAAGACCTTGCGGCAGGCCGCGAGGTCGTCCGGTCCGTGCTTGATGACGTGCGGGAGCAGCACGACGGCGAGGCCGCGGGCGCGCAGGCCGCCGATGATCTCCACGTAGGCGCCGGTCTGGTCGGTGTCGATCAGGCCGGAGACGTTGACGATCGCGATGCCGCCGGTCGTGTCCAGCGCGGCGAGCTCGGTGCTCGCGCGGCCCTGGTCGACGGAGCGCGCCGAGAAGACGATGTCCGCCGAGGCCTTCGCGTCCAGGCCGTCGCGGCGGGCGCGCTCGACGGAGAGCGGGTCGCGGAGGAAGAGGGTCGTGCCGGCGCGGTCCGCGTCGCGGAGCTGCGCGAGGGCACCGGGGTGCGCCTTGCCGTTCCAGCTGAAGCCGAGGACGCGGGTGTCCACTCCGGCCGACGCGGCGCTGCGGGCGACGAGCGCGCGGCTCGTCGAGGCGCGGAAGTTGTAGGCGCCGTCCATGATGTCGGCGCCGACGATCGAGACCGACGCGGCGCCGGGCAGCATGGCCCGGAAGCGGCGCAGGTCGCGGACGAAGCTCGGCAGGCCGCCGTAGAGCAGGGTGCCCAGCGAGACGATCTCGACGCGGTCGGCCTGCTCGGCCGGGATGCGGAAGTCGCCCTTGTAGCGGGTGATCACGGTGATCGGCCCGGCCACGTTCTCCAGGAACGCGCCGACCAGCGCGGCGTCGCCGATGTTGCCGGCACCGGGGGGCGCGATCAGGATCGCGCGGCCCTGAGCACCACTGGCTCCGCGGGCCCCGCCCGAGCGGCGGGCACTGCGCAGGCGCGGCGCGTCGAGGAAGACGCCGCGCGCGCCGAGCGAGAGCACCGCCGGGCTCTTCAGCAGCGGGGCGGTGCGCTTGCGCAGCCCGCCCAGCACCGTCCGGACTCGCGAACCTACTCCGCTCACAGCGATCCCGTTCCCGGCCCCGTCGCGGAGCCGTGCTCATCGATGGCGGAGGCGGCCCGTCGCCGCATCCGTCCGTCAGGGCGCGAGCTCGGCGGCACGTGCATCGGTGGTGCTCGGCCGCCGGGGACGCTCCCGCCGCGCCCAGTGTACGGAGTCGTCCCCCGTTCGCCCGGCGCGCACCGCCGAGGCCCGGTACGGCCTCCCCTCGTCTTCTCCCTTCTCCTCTCCCAGCCCCGAGTCCCCGCTCACACCTTCCCCGATTGGACACCACGCCCATGACTCGAACGCTCAGCGCGACTCTCGCCGCTCTGCTGGTCGTGATCGCCGCGTTCTTCGCGGCCGCGCCCAGCTTCGCGGCGGCGAACCGCTACGCCTCGCCCAACGGCACGGGAACGGCCTGCTCCGCAGCCGCTCCCTGCGCCCTGACCACCGCCGTCCAGAACGCCGCCGCCGGCGACACCGTGCTGCTCACCGCCGGCACCTACCCGACGACCACCCTCAAGGGCGGGAAGGCGACCGTCGCCGCTCCCGTCGTCGTGCAGCCCGCCCCGGGCGCCTCGCCCGTGCTCGGCTCGACGAAGGTCTACACGCCCAACACCGTGTGGAACGACATCTTTTCCAAGAGCACCTTCTACACCTACGGCTCGGGCATCACGGTGAACCGGATGCACATCGACGGCGCCGGCATCTTCGTGCGCAGCGCGAACGTCGTCGTCCGCGACTCGCTCTTCGAGAACGGCTCGTCGATGGACGGCATCCAGGTCGGCGGCACCGACAACGGGCTGATCGAGAACAACCTGGTCCGGAACTTCGACCAGAACATCGACAACGGCCTGCACGCCGACTGCATCCAGGTCTTCGAGAGCAACGACGTCACCCTCCGCGGCAACACGCTGATGAACTGCTACAACGCGGGCATCATCTTCTCCCCCGGCGGCGGCGACGGCATGAGCGACATCACCGTGGAGTCGAACTTCGTCTCCGGCTGCATCGTGATCACCAGCGACTGCCGCGGCGGCTCGTCCGCGGACTTCCGCGAGGCCTCGGCCGACGGAATCCACATCCGCAACAACACCTTCGAGTCGGGCGCGCTGCGGGTCGGCGGGGCGAAGAACACGGTCTTCGACCGCAACATCGTCAGCTACCTCTCCTCCTGCACCAGCCCGATGACGAACACCATCGTCGAGAATTGGAACACGAAGCTCTGCAAGACGCCGTCGCTGCTCAACCAGCAGGGCAACGTCCAGGGCGCTCCGGCGCTCGCCTCGGTGGCCACCGGCGACCTGCACGTGCTGTCCGCGACCGGGACCCAGATCGCCGGCTGGGGATCGACCACGTCGGCCCGCACCGACATCGACGGCCAGGTCATGGGCTCCCGCACCGCCGGCGCCGACCAGTTCGGCGGAGTGACCGCTCCGTCGCCGACCGCCACGCCGACGGCCACGCCGACCGCGACCGCGACCCCGACGGCCACCCCGACCGCGACTCCGACGGCGACGCCGACCGCGACTTCGACGGCCACCGCCACCCCGACCGCGACCCCGACGCCGACCGCCACGCCGACGCCGACCGCGACGCCGACGCCGACCGCGACTCCGACCGCGACTCCGACCCCGACGGCCACGCCGGCGCCGGTCGACCGCACGGCGCCGACCGTCGCGATCGTCTCGCCGGGCTCCGGCTCGTCGGTCACCGGAGTCGTCAGCCTGATGGCGACCGCCGTGGACGACACCGCCGTGACCGGAGTCACGTACTGGGTCGGCACCACCAAGCTGGGCGACGCCGTGAAGGCGTCGGACGGCAACTGGTACCTCACGGTCAACACCGCGGTGTTCCCCAAGGGCACCTACTCGGTGACGGCGAAGGCGGTCGACGCGGCGGGCAACGCCACGACGAGCGCTCCGATCCTCCTGAAGCGGGTCTGACGCCCGGAGTGATCACCGTCTGAACGCCGGAGGGCCCCTGCGCAGTGCAGGGGCCCTTCGTCGTCCGCGGGTGACGGAGTCGCCGTCAGCCGGACTCGCCGTCAGTCCGAGTCGCCGTCAGTCGGCGAAGATCGCGCCCACCGGCTCGCGCTTCTCCGCCTGGAAGCGGTCCTCGGCGCGGCCGAGTGCCCAGTAGGCCGAGAGCGAGAGCGCCGCGCGCTCGACGCCCCAGTCGTCCTGGAGGATCGCGCGGAGCCGCTTCATCGCCGTCCGCTCGCCGTGGGCGAAGACCTCGACGGCGCCGTCCGGGCGGGTCAGCTCCGCGACGGCGGCGGTCAGCGCCTGCCCCGCCTCCTCGTCGCCGCGGTGCAGCCAGCGCACCTCGACGCCCGCGGGGACGGTCAGCGGCAGCTCGTCCTCGGCGCCGTGCACCTCGATCAGCGCCGTGCCGCGGGCATGGGCGGGCATCGCCTCCAGGGCCGCCGCGATCGCCGGCAGTGCCGACTCGTCGCCGAGCAGGAGGTTCGCGGCGTCCGCTCGGGGCGCCCAGGCGCCGCCCGGGGCGGACATCTCGAGGCGGTCGCCGGGGCGCGCGGAGGCGGCCCAGGGTCCGGCCACTCCCTCGTCGCCGTGCAGGACGAAGTCGATCGCGAGGCTGCGCGCCTCGAGATCGACGGAGCGGATCGTGTAGGTCCTACGCACCGGGAGCTCCTCGGGGGCGAGGCGGGCGCGCAGGGCGTCGAGGTCGTGCGGCGGCTCGAGCGCGACACCGGGCGGGGCGAGCAGCAGCTTGACGTAGCGGTCGGTGGCGGCGAGGCGCTCGGGATCCGCGGCCTCGACGAAGGCGTCGAAGCCCTCGCCGCCGAGGTGCACGCGCACGAAGTGCTCGGTGAGCCGCTCGGTGCGCAGCACGGTCAGCACGAGCTGCGGGCGGGGCGGGCGGGCGCGGCGCTCGGACGGCGCGGCGGGCGTGGTGGCGTCGGTCATCCCTCCAGCATGCCGCCCGCGCCCGTCCGGCGCGCGCGCTCGGCCCGGGCTCGCAGGAACCGCCCCGGCACGCGGAGACCGCCCAGTCCGACGAGCCCGGCCGCGTCTCACGAGCCGGAGACACGACGAATCGCGGCCGGAACCGATACTGCTTGCCCGGTCAGCAGCAGGAGCGCGGTGCTCCCGCTACTGTTCGGATCGCTGCCGACCTCGTCGCTGTCAGCACCAGGTCGACGAGTACCGACGCGGCCCGTGCGGGGTCGAGCGCGAAGAAGGGAGAGCTGATGGCAGCACCCTTTCGCGCCTTCATCGACGAGTCGTCGGCCGACCGTGGCAGCGGGCATCAGGAGTACCTCGTCTGCGCAGCGCTTCTGACCGCCGACTCCTACGCGGATGCGCGCGACCTGCTGCGCCCGCTCCTGCTGCCCGGACAGATCAAGCTCCACTGGACGGGCGAGAGCGAGCGACGTCGCCGCGTCATCGTCTCTCGCATCGTCGAGCTCGGACCGATGAACATCGTCGTCTCCCACCGCGACCTCCGGCGCCGCCGCGTCGAGCGGTATCGGCGGAAATGCCTCGAGATGCTGTACCACGAGCTGATCGGGCTCGAGGTCTTCGATCTGACGCTCGAGTGCCGATCCACTGCGCAGGACCGAGACGACCGTGCCCACATCGTCGGTCTTCAAGCGCAGGGACTGGATCGTCGCCTGCGCATCGCGCATCGTCGCGGCGGTGACGAGCCTCTGCTCTGGATCGCCGACGCTGTTCTGGGAGCGATCAACTCGGCCCGTCTCGGGGACCACAGACATCTCGACGAGCTGCGGACGACGCTGATCATCGAGAGTCGCACGCCGGAGTCACTCGTCGCGATCGACTCCGGGCCCTGACGAGCGGAGGGCACCCTGACGAGCGGAAGGCACCCTGACAAGCGAAAGACCCTGGATCCAGTCGTCCGGCTGGGGTTCCAAGGTCTTCTTCCCGTTCCGTCGTAACGGGGGGCGACTCCTACGGTACGGCGTCCACGGTGACCCTGCAACGCCCGGAGCCGACGAGCCGAGACCGGTTCCGTGCGCGGACCACGGCACGGGCGCGGACGCCACGGACAGCGAAGGCTCGCCTGGCGCGAGGTGGGGGCGCCCCGACGCGCGACGGCGCGCGGGCGCGGGCGGCCACGCCGTAGCCTCTCCCCCATGGATGCGACCACGACCGTTCCGCGCGCCGCGACCCTCGCGCCCCGGCTGCAGCCGGACCGGGTCCTCGTGCCCGACGTCCTCCGCGGGGTCGCCATCCTGGCGATGCTGATCGCGCACGCGATGCCGCTCCTGCCGAGTCTGCGCGACGGAGCGGCCGGCTTCGCGGCGGGGAACATCAACGACCTCGCGTCGCCGCTGTTCGCCCTGGTGATGGGGATGTCGGCGGCCCTGGTCCTGGCGCGGCCCGGCGCCTCCGGCGGGCGGGTCGTCGTGCAGAACCTGATCCGCGGGGCCGTGCTCGTCGCGCTCGGCGTCTGGCTGGGCGGCTGGGGCAGCTGGATCGCGATCGTGCTGCCGCACCTCGGGCTCACGCTCGCGCTCGGGACGCCGATCCTGCTCCTGCGCAGCCGCCTCGTCGCGATCGTCGCCGCCGTCGTCCTCGTGGCGGGTGCTCCGCTGAACGCGCTGGTCGCGGCGTCGGTGGACCCGGCGGTCCTCTACGCGCGGACGCCCGTCGGATACCTGCTGCAGTGGAGCTTCGTCGATCCGCACTACCGGCTGACGAACCTGCTCCCGTTCCTCCTGCTCGGCGCGCTGCTGCTGCGGCACGGCTTCCGGCGCGACCGCCTGCTCGCGGTGCTCGCCGTCGTCGCGGTGCTGGCGTACCCGGTGCGGCCGGCGCTCGAGCGGCTGATCGGCCTCCGATCCGTCTCGGGCAGCCACCCGGACACGCTGCACGACCTCGGCCTGGTGCTCGCCGCCTACGTCGCAGTGGTGCTGCTCGCGACGGTCCGGCGGCGGCCGGCGAGCACGGTGATCACGGCGGTGCTCACGCCGTTCCGCGCCGTCGGCTCGCTCGCGCTCTCGGTGTACGTGCTGCAGGTGGCGGTCGTCGCCGCCTTCGCGACCCAGGGCCTCGGCTACGTCGCCGACACCCCCGGCGCGGCCCTCCTCCTGGTGCTGGGAGTGTGGGCGGTCGCGGTGCTGTGGTGGCGCTTCGTCGGCATCGGACCGCTGGAGTGGCTGATCGGCCGGCTGACCCGCCTGGTGCCGGCGCCGCGGCGCTGAGCCGCCTGGCCGATCGCCGCCCGGCCGGTCAGCTCTCGACGACCGGCAGCTCGGCGACCGCGACCGCTCCGCCGCTCTCGTCGGTGATCTCGATCGAGGCGACGGAGGCGCGCAGGACGGCCGCGTTCATCGCGCAGTCGAGCTCGGCGGTGCTGCCGAGGAAGGAGCCGGAGGGCAGCCGCACGCCCGTCGCCGTGACCAGGACGACCTCGTAGCTCTCGCCGACGGCGAAGCCGCTGCCGCGCAGGATCGTCTCGGTGCCCCAGGTATGGGCGACGAGCTCGGCGTCGATGTCGAGGGCCGGGTCCTCGGCGAAAGCGATCGGCTCGACGGCGCCGAGCGTGCCCGGCCCGCCCTGGGGCGGTCGGTCGCCGAGCGCCTGCAGGGCGAGACCGCCGACGGCGCCGAGCGCCACGCAGGCGGCCGCGGCGGTCACGCCGAGCGCGATCCGGCGGGCGCGCGCGGGACGCTTCGGTGCACCCCGCTCCTCCGCGTCGCGGGCATCCGGGAGGGCCACCGGCGCCGGGCCGGCGAGCGCCGCGACCCGCGCGCGCAGGTCCGCCGAGGGCTCCGGCTCCTCCCAGCGGCCGACCCCGCCCAGCCCGGAGAGCACGGCGCCGAAGGAGGCCAGCTCCTCGTCCACGCTCGGGTCCTCGGCCCGCAGCCGGTCGAGCTCGGCGGCCTCCCCGGGCGACAGCTCGCCGGCGAGGGCCGCGGCGATCAGCTCCTCGCGACGGCCGCCCTCGTCCGGGCCGCCGCTGCGGGGTCCGCCGCTGCCGGGTCCGCCGTCGCCGGGTCCGCCACTGCTGGTCACGATCGGTCCTCCGGAGTCGGGTCGGGCGCCGCGAGATGCGTGCGGAGCGCCTTGAGAGCGTAGAACGTGCGCGTCCGGAGCGTCGCGACCGCGACTCCGGTGGCCGCGGAGACCTCGGCGTAGCTCTCGCCGCGGAGGTGGATCGCGACGACGACCTGCCGGTGCTCGGGCGAGAGCCGGGCCAGCGCCTCGACCATCATCAGCGGCTCGAGGGGATCGACGTCGTCGCCGGGGACGTCGTCGAGCACCTCGGCCGGCACGATCCGCGGCAGCCGCTGCAGAGAGCGGTGGGCGTCGACGATCACGTTGCGGGCGATCGCGAACAGCCAGGTGCGCGGACTCGCGCGCTCCGCCGAGTAGCGCTCGCGCGAGCGCCAGGCGCGCAGGAACGTCTCCTGCACGCAGTCCTCGGCGAGCCCTCGGTCGCGCAGCGCGTTGACGGCGAAGCCGAGCAGGGCGGATCCGTGCTCGTCGAACGCCGCGGTGAGATCGAGGGGCGCGGGGTCGCCGGGCGCGGGGTCGAGGTGCCTGGGATCGAGAGGCGGGACGGCGGGTCCGGCGGCGGGCACGGGCGCCGGGCGCGGGTCGGGCTGCGTCATCGCGGTGCGGTCCCCTCGTCGCCTCGTCGTCGGCCCGGTCGTCGTCGGCCCGGTCGTCTGCGGCCCGGTCGTCGTCGGCCCGATCGTCGTCGGCCCGATCGGCGTCGGCCCTATCGTCGTCGGCATCGTCAGCGCCGCGAGTGCCATCGGCGCCTCCTGTCCCGACCGGCCGGGCGGCCCGTCACAGGGGGTACGGAGCGGAGGAGCGAGACGTTCATCCGGGCACTGCGGTCGAGTCTATGAGAAGGATCTCAGACAGCGGGGAACGGGCGCGCTCAGCTCCGGTGCGCTCGGCTCCTCGGGGCTCGGCTCCCCGGGGCGAACGCGCCGAGGGCGTACGCGAGCAGGAGCAGCGCCATCGCGGCTCCGGACGCCACCGCCGCCAGCACGGCCGCGTCGCCGCTGCCGACGAGCAGGCCGAGCCCGCCGAGCACGACCAGCGCACCGCCGAGCAGCGCGAACATCCGCTCGGAGAACGCCCACGCGAACGGGAGGAAGTGCAGCCCGACCACGAGCGCGATGAGCGCGGGCCTGAGCTCGCCTCGACCCGCCGACTCGAGGGCGCGGCTGCCGACAGCGATGAGCGCGAACTCCGCGACCACGCAGGCGCCGTAGACGGCGAGCCGCACGGGCCTCGGCGGCGCGAAGGACCCGAGCGGGCGCGGACGGACGAAGAGGAACCAGAGTGCGGCGGCGACCGTCGCGGCGACCAGGACCCGCGCGACGAGCGCGACGGGCTCCGCAGGCGAGTAGGAGAAGGCGAAGACGACCGCGCCGGCCAGACCGACGACCGCGCCCAGCCGGCGCGGGTCCGCGAACCGCGGGGGGCCGTCCTGCTCCGATGCCATCCGGGCAGCCTCGCACACTCGCCCTACTCGGGGGCCAGAGGCGGACCGCACTCGGCGCCGATCCGCTGCGAGGATCGGGGTGGCCCCTCTCGTCCCGGTGGCGCCGCGCCCGCCGACCGAGAGGCCGCCATGACCGAGATCCACCACTCCGCCGCCGCGTCCTCGGCGTCCTCAGGATCGTCGGCGTCCTCAGGATCCTCGGCGTCCCGCGGACTCTCCCGCCGCGCGCTCACCGCTGCCGCGTGGACCGTGCCGGTGGTGGCGGTCGCCGTCGCCACCCCCGCCGCCGCCGCGTCCACCGCCGACATCGGGGCGTTCGTCCTCGCGGGCAGCTGCGGCAACGCCGGGATCACCGGCCCCGGCTTCACGCTCCGAGCCGGCAGCGGCGACGTGCCCGTCGGCACGACGATCGTGATCGTCGGCAGCCGCGTTCCGAGCATCGGCACGTTCACGGCCACCTCGGACATCGTGACGATCAGCTCGCCGAGCAGCACCGCCCGCCTCGTCACCTTCATCGGCCCGCTGCCGGCCGGCGCGTTCCTGGGCCTGCGCACCACGCTGTCGCTCACCACCGCTTTCGTGCTCACCGCGACGCTGACCCTGCCCGAGGGCTCCGTCGGCTCCGGCGCGAAGAGCACGGCGTCCGTCAGCTCCGACCGAGTGTTCTGCTCGGTCAGCTGACCGCGGCACGGACCCGAGGAGCGGCTCCGGCGCTTCAGGTCGCGGAGCGGCGGGCGTCGTCGAGCTCCTCGCGGTTCCGTTCGACGTAGCCCGCCATGCCGGGGACGGTGAACGCGATCTGTCCGTGCTCGGGCGAGTAGACCAGACCCTTGCTGATCAGAGTGGCCCGGTACGGCCCGACACTGCTGGTCTGCAGGCCCATCCGCTGGGCGACGAGCGCCGTCGAGCACGGGCCCTCTCCGTCAGCGGCCATGGCGAGCAGCATCCGCCGCTCCGACCGGGTCGCTCGCTGCCACCGGGAGCGGAAGAATCCGGCGTCGAGCTGCTCCGTCCCGTACTGGACGGCGGCGATCGCGTCGGACCGGTCGATCAGACGGTCCGCGGCGAGATTCCACGCCGCCTGCCCGTACTCCTGGAGGAAGTACGGGTAGCCGCCCGCCGCCTCGAGGAGCGTCGTCAAGGCGTCCGTCGCCCACTCGGCGCCGAGACGCTCGGCGGGTTCGCGGAGCGCCTGCGCCGCGTCCGTGGGAGCGAGGGTGCCGATCCGCCGGTAGTTGAACAGCCGCTCGGCGTACGACCGCGTCTCGGTGAGGACGCGCGGCAGGTCCGGGAGGCCGGCGGCGATGACGAAGAAGGGCCACTCCCTCTGGTTCGCGGTGTGCTGGGCTGCAAGCAGAGCACCCATCGTCTCGGGATCGAGATCCTGCATCTCGTCGATGAACACGGCGAAGGCCCGCCGCTGCTCGCCGAGCGCGATCGAGACGTCCTCGACGAGTTCGAGGAGGTCGACCTCGGCGTCGCCGGAGGGATTGGGAATTCCTCATCTTGTGCAATCGATGGCAATCGACGCTCCGAGTCGCTCGTCCTGAGGTCGTGCGGCGACCGATCAGTACGGGACCGACAGCGACAGCACCGTGACGTCGAAGCCCGGCGCGGTGATGACCAGGTCCGCCACGGGGACCGGGCTCTGCGTGCGGTCGGTGTTGGCGATCAGCAGGAAGAGGACGACGGACTCCTCGCCCGGTGCGAGCGCCGGGTCGTAGCGGAGGGCGACCCGCCCCTCCGGGAACCCGTACGCGTAGCTCCACTGCTGACCGTTGTAGCCGTCGAAGACGTAGCCGTCCCCCGGATCCTGGAGGACGGCGATCACGGACCCGCCCTCGAGCGGGGTGGAGCCGGTGTTGGTCACGAAGACGCGGTACTCGGTCGAGGACGACGGCCGGTACTCCGCAGGGCCGTCGGCGCGGGCGCCGAGCGGCGGCAGCGTCCCGCTGGCCGCGGCGGTCGGTGCGGAGACGGCGAGCGCGACGACCGGAGCGGCCCACGCCGCTCCGACGAGGGTGCGGCGTGCGAGCGGCGCGGCGGGAGCGGTCGGGTCGGGCATGGCGGGATCCTCTCGGCACGGGTGGGCACGACCGAGCGTAGGTCGGTGCGGCGCCGCCGGGGAAGCGGATCCGGGCGCCGGCCCTACTCGGGGGTGGGCGCGTCGGGGATGGGCGCGTCGGGGGTGGGTGCGTCGGAGGTGGGCGCATCGGAGGTGGCCGGCTGGCGGACGAGCCGCGGGAGCAGCCGCACGAGCACGACCATGCCGATCAGCTCGACCAGGGTCTGCGTCACGACGACCACGGGTGCGAGTGCCAGCGGCGCGGGGAGCGCGAGTGCGAGCGGCAGCACCACGAGGGAGTTGCGGGTGGCGCCGCTGAACACCAGCGCGCGGGACGAGGGGACGTCGAGGCGGACGAGCCGGGCGACGCCGAGTCCGGCCGCGACCATCACCGCGAGGAACGCGGCGTAGAGGGGGACGAGGACGAGCAGCCTGCCCGCGGCGGCACCGACGGCGCCGATCTGCGAGGCGACGACGACGAGGAGGGTCGCCGCCATCAGCGGCACCATCAGACCGAGCATCGTCGATTCGACGACCCGCCCCGCGCGATGCCGGCGGCCGAGCGCCTGCACGAGCGCGGCGGCGGTGAGCGGCAGCACGATCAGCAGCAGGAGCGCCCGCGCGAACGGGGCCACCTCGACCACGGCGACGCCCTCCGGCCCGAGGAACAGGAGGAGGTAGAGAGGAAGGAGCAGGAGCTGCGCGAGCATCAGCAGCGGCGCCGCGGCGAGCAGCCGGTCGGCGGCGCCGCCCGCGAGGCCGGCGAAGACGATCACGTAGTCGATGCAGGGCGTCAGCAGCACGAGCAGCACCCCGAAGAGCAGCGCGGGGCTCTCGGCGACGAAGCGGGACAGCCCGAACGCGACGACCGGGACGACGACGAAGTTCAGGACGCCGACCGCGGCGAGGAAGCGGACGTCCCGCAGCGCGCGGCCGAGCGCCGCGAACGGGACGCCGAGGAACGTCGCGAACAGCAGCAGCCCGAGCACCGGCTCGATCGCGCCCTCCAGGTGCCGCGCGGCGGGCAGCAGCAGCCCGAGCACGGCGCCGGCGGCGATCGCGCCGAGGTATACGGCGACCTGCCGCCGCTCGAGCCGCGCGACGAGCGCGCTCACGGGCGGGGGCACGGCGGTCGGAGGGGCACACGCCAACGCTAGAGGCTCGGCGCGTGGGTGCGGGCCGAGCAGCGGCCCCTCCAGGCTGGCCGAGTAGCCGCCTCCGGCGGCCCACCCGTGCTGGTCGAGTAGCCGCCTCCGGCGGCGTATCGAGACCCACTGTCGTCAGCGGGTCGCGTCTGCAGACTCCCGTTCTGACGGGGTGGATCTCGATACGCCCGCTGCGCGGGCTACTCGATCAGCAGGGGGTCGCCGTCCGCAGCCGCGATGCGGGTCGTGAACGTCATGCAGGCCGAGCAGCCGCCACCGGCGACCCCTCCATGCTGGTCGAGTAGCCGCCTCCGGCGGCGTATCGAGACCCACCATCGCCGAGACATCCGGGAGCGAGCCTCCTCCACACTCGCGATCTGACGGCGTTATCCCCGGTCAGCCCATGGTTCCGATCCTGCTGTCGGTGGTCCCTGCTTCAATACGCGTATGTCAGAAGATGAGAACGCGGCAGCACTCGCGGAGGTGCGCGACTGCTTCACCGACGCCGCGGCCGCCGAGCGCGCCGCATCCCCGACGCGCCTGAGAGCCGCGGAACGCATCCACCGCGGCTACCGCGTCGCGCTCACCGTTCCGGAATCCTTCGCCCGCGGTGCGACCCGGAGCGAGACCCGTGACCTCGTCGAGCGCTCCATCCGCGCCGAGCTCGCGGTGACGCTCGGCGTGTCCGAGCGGGACGTCTGCCGCCGCCTCGAGACCGCGCAGATGCTGATGGAGCACCTACCCCTCACCCGCGCCCTGCTCCGCGACGCCCGGATCCTCTGGGAGGCGGGCGAGGCGATCTGCCGAACCGCGAGCAGCCTCCCCGAAACCTCCCGCGCGTCCCTCGACGAGCGCGCCGCCGACGCCGCGCTCACGATGACGACCACGCAGCTGCGCCGAGCCCTGACCCGCTGGCGGGAGGAGTTGCACGAGCAGCCCCTCGCCGAGCGGCACGCCCGCGCGAAAGAGGACCGCGCCGTCTGGGTCACCCCGGACATCGACGGCATGGCGACCCTCTGCGTCCACGCTCCCGCGCCGGCGGTGACGGGCGCGTACGACCGCCTCCGCCGCATCGCGCGCACCCTCCGCGACGACGGCGACCCCCGCACCCTCCAGCAGCTCAGCGCCGACGCCGCCGTGGACCTGCTCTGCGACGGAGATATCGCCGGAACCACGCCGAACGAAGGGCACCGGCCCGATCCGACCTTCGTCCCCGGAGTGCGGGCCGAGGTGCGCCTCACCCTCGCCGCCTCGACCGCGGTCGGTCTCGACGACGCGCCCGCGGATCTCGACGGCTACGGACCGGTCCCCGCACCGATCGCCCGAGAACTGATCCGCACCGCCGCCTCCTTCACCCGCGTCCTCACCGATCCGGAGACCGGCGCGGTCGTCTCCGTCGGCCGCACCCACCGGGTCCCGCCGCCGCAGATGCGCCTGCACCTCCAGCTGCGGGACCAGACCTGCCGCTTCGCCGGCTGCACCCGCCCGGCCGCGACCACCGAGGCCGACCACGCCCTGGAGTGGCGCAACGGCGGCGAGACCTCGCTCGAGAACCTCGTCTCGCTCTGCACCTCGCACCACCACATCCGGCACGGCGACCAGTGGACCTACGTCAGACACGACGACGGGACTATCGTCTGGACGAGCCCCACCGGCCGGCGGATCAGCAACCGGCCGCCCCCACTGCCCGGGCGGCCGCCCGAGCCGCCGCCGCGGCCGCACTTCGTCGACGCGCCGGCACCGTTCTGACCGGTGGATCTCGATACGCCCGCTCCGCGGGCTACTCGATCAGCATGCAGCGCCAGCAGCGCACGCAGCGCACGCAGCGCCCCTCGGCGTGCGCCCCTCCATGCTGGTCGAGTAGCGCGCAGCGCGTATCGAGAACCTGCCCCGGCAGAACCTGGATCCTCTTCGAAGGGACACCCGCAGACTCTGCTGGTCGAACAGCCCCGACGGGGCGTGTCGACCCGCCCACCCGAAGAGATCGGCCTCTTCCCCGCCCTGCGCCGGCGCTGAACGCGCCCCCTCCGCTCGACGGAGTCGCTGCGCGCGCTGCTCGAGCGGCACGTCGGCACCTGCCCCCGAGGGTGGCGTGCGCCGGCACCGCCCGGCACGCTACGCTCATTACTCAGCCAGCTGATTAATCGAGGAGTGACATGACCGCCAAGACATCCCCCACCCGCGCGGACCGGATCCGGCAGTCGACCGTCGCCGTCAGCGCCGTGCTCGCCGTCATCGGCTCCTTCATCGGCTCGGGAGCCGCGGGCGGCACCCAGATCCAGGACGCCGCAGGCGGTGCGCTGTCCGCGTCCTCGACCCCGGTCGCGCCCGACGGACCCGCCTTCGCGATCTGGAGCGTCATCTACGCCGGCCTCCTCGGCTACGCGATCTGGCAGTTCCTGCCGTCGCAGACCACCCGCACCCGCCACCGCCGGCTCGGCTACTGGGCCGCCGCGAGCCTCCTGCTGAACGCGGCGTGGATCCTGGTCGTGCAGGCCGGACTGCTCGCGCTCAGCGTCGTGGTGATCGCGCTGCTCCTCGCCGTGCTCGCGCGGATCTTCGTGCTCCTGCGCAGCACCCGCACCGGCGGCGTCGTCGACGCGGTCCTCACCGACGGCACGTTCGGCCTCTACCTCGGCTGGGTCTGCGTCGCGACGGTCGCCAACGTCACGGCCGGCCTCGTCGGCGCGGGCATCGGCAGCGCCGACGGACCCGGCGCCGCACCGTGGGCGGTCGTCGTCCTGATCGTCGCCGCGCTGATCGGCGTGCTGATCGCCGTCACCGGACGCGGCCGGATCGCTCCGATGCTGTCGCTCTGCTGGGGCCTGGCCTGGGTCGCGGTCGGCCGCTTCTCCGGCGAGCTCGTGTCGATCCCCGCCGGCACCGCCGCGCTGATCGCCGCGGCCGTCGTGCTCGTGGCGACGCTCCTGCTCCGCGTCGCCGCCGCCCGTCGCACCGGCACCGCGCGCGTCGCCGCGGCCTGACGCCGCCCGCGCCGCTCAGGCGGGCGGGAACGCGCGCCCGACCGCCTGGCGCAGCAGCGCGCGCCGGCGCTCGTGCTCCGACGCGGCCTCCTCCGCCGTGGCGGCGTAGACGTTGCTCACCGGCGACCAGGCCATCGACATCGCGATGACCAGCGCCATCACGTCGAACGGGTCGGCCGCGACGCCCACCGTGCCGTCGGCCTGAGCGGCGTGGATCGCCTCGAGCTTGCCCTCCTCGCGCACGCGCGCCTCGTCGTCGGCGACGAGGTGGCCGGCCGGGCGGCGCTCGAGGCGCGCCCAGGTGGCCAGCCGGATGAGGTCGGGGCGGCGCAGGTACTCGTCGTAGAGGCGGACGGCCCAGTCGCCGAGGTCGGACGGGTCGATCGGCACGACGTCGACGATCCGGTCGAGGGACGCCTCGAAGACCGCGTCGAAGAGCAGCTCCTTGCTGGTGAAGTAGGAGTACAGCTGCGCCTTGTTGCTGCGGGCCTCGGCCGCGATCCGGTCCACCCGCGCGCCGGCGATGCCGTAGCGCGCGAACTCCGCCGTCGCCGCGGCCATGATCCGCGCGCGCGTCGCCTCGCCCTTGCCGGTGGCCGGTGTCGCTCCCATCCCTCGAGACTACCGACCGGTCTGTTCTCCGACGTCCGCGAGTGCTAGCGTCAACAAAACAAACCGGTTAGTAGAAACGAGCGCGCAATGATCAGTACCACCGCCTACGCGGCCACCGCCGAGGGCGGCCTCGCTCCCGCCGTCATCGAGCGGCGCGCCCTCCGCCCCGACGACCTCGCCGTCCGCGTCGACTACTGCGGCGTCTGCCACAGCGATCTGCACGCCCTCCGGACCCACGCCGCGCACTCCGCCGACCCCACCGCCGACCCAGGCCCGCTCGTCCCGGGTCACGAGTTCGTCGGCACGGTGCTCGCCGTCGGCGCGGCCGTCACGGCGTTCTTCCCCGGCGACCCCGTCGCGGTCGGCAACATCGTCGACTCCTGCGGCGCGTGCGACATGTGCACGGCCGAGCAGGAGAACTTCTGCCGCGAGTTCCCGACCCTCACCTACGGCGGCACCGACCGGCACGACGGCAGCACCACGCTCGGCGCGTTCTCGCGCGAGTACGTCGTCCGCGACCGCTTCGCCCACCCGCTGCCGGCCCGCCTCGACCCGGCGGCCGTCGCTCCCCTGCTCTGCGCGGGCGTCACCGTCTGGGAGCCGCTGCGCGCGCACTCCGTCGTCCCCGGCTCACGGGTCGGCGTGGTCGGGCTGGGCGGCCTCGGCCACCTCGCCGTGAAGCTCGCCCGGGCGCTCGGTGCCGAGGTGACGGTCTTCACGACCTCCGCCGCGAAGACCGCCGACGCCCTCGCGCTCGGCGCCACCCGGGTCGTCGTCTCCCGCGACGAGGAGGCGATGGCGGCGCAGCGCGGACGCCTCGACCTCGTCCTCGACACGGTCTCGGCCCCGCACGACCTCGCGCCGTACCTGCACGTCCTCGCCCTGGACGGCGCGCTGAGCGTCCTCGGGATGCTCGCGCCGGTCACCGTGGACGTCACCGACCTGCTGATCGGGCGCAAGAGCCTCACCTCCGGCGGCAGCGGCGGCACCCGCAGCACCCGCGAGCTGCTCGCCTTCTGCGGCGAGCACGGCATCACGGCGGACGTCGAGGTGCTGCCCTCCGCGCAGGTGGGCACCGCGCTGGAGCGTCTCGCCGCGAACGACGTCCGCTACCGCTTCGTCCTCGACCTCGCGGACCTCGACGGCGCTGATCTTGACGGCGCCGACTGACCGCCTCCCGCCGAAAGACCGCTGGAGCGCCATCTTCTTGAGGCGGGAAACCCGGCCCTCGAGGATCGACGGATGTTCCTCGGTCATCGAACGCACAGCGTCCGCACCCCGTTAACGGTGATCGCCCCGGCGCGCCGACGCTCTCGCGTCCCGTCCGGGGCATACGTGAAGAACGGTACCAGGAGCCCGAGATCCACTCCGGCCCCGGACGCCGGATGACGCCCGTCGACCCGGCGACTCTGCCGAACCTTCCGACGGTGATCGGGAGCGATCGTCTGGGCCCGTACCTCGCCTCGACCGGCGACCTGTCCGCCGCGCTCCGGCTCTACAGCTGGAACATCGAAGCGAGCGCCGCGATCCTCGGAGCGAGCTCCGCCCTCGACGTCGGTGTGCGCAATGCGATGCACCGAGCACTCACGGCGCATTGGGGGCGGGATTCGTGGTGGGACGTCGCGCCGCTGCGGGCGAACGAAGGCGATCAGGTCCGCGACGCGATCCGCTTCCTCGACCGGCGTCGCGGCGCGGGACAGTGGTCGGCCGGCCATGTCGTCGCTGAGCTGAGAGCGTCGTTCTGGGAGGGGCTCCTGGTGAACCGCTACCACCGCGCGCTATGGGAGCCTGCACTCGCGCGCGCGTTCCCTTCCTTCACCGGCCGCCGAGGCGACCTGCACGCGCGCCTGGAGAGGCTGCGACTGCTTCGCAATCGAGCCGCACACCACGAGCCGGTACATGCTCGGGACCTGATGGTCGACCACCGATACCTGTGCGAGCTGGCGCAGTGCATTGACGACGACCTCGCCGCCTGGATCCGGAGCCACTCCCGGCTGCCCGACATCGTCGCCGCGCGTGCCGACACCGTCGCGGGCCGGCGGCCGACCCGGTTCTGAGGAGGCCCGTTGCGCGGCACTCGGAGCCGCCCCGAGCGCGGCCGCGCGTCAGGCGCGCGCCGCCGCCACCGCCCGGGCCGGCGCCGGGCCGTGCGCCGCCAGCACCAGGTCGCGCACCGCCGTCACCGGCAGCGACCCGGCGCCGGCCGGCAGCAGGTCCGCGTCCGACGTGAGCACCAGCGGGGTGTCCGCCGCCGACACCGGCAGGCGCCCGTGCGTGCCGCGCACCAGCGACGCGTCCAGCGGCACGAGGTTCATCGCGTAGCGCAGGCCCAGGGCCTTCTTCGCGAGGTTGCCGGCCGCCTTCGCCTTCACGAGCTTGTCGGCGGGGTCGAAGAACAGCTCCGCCGGGTCGTAGCCGGGCTTGCGGTGGATGTCGACGCCGCGCGCGAAGTCCGGCGCGCGGTCGTCGTCGAGCCAGTAGTAGTAGGTGAACCACGCCCCCGGCCGCGCCACCAGCACCAGCTCGCCCGAGCGCTCGTGGTCGAGGCCGTACCGGGCCTGCGCCTCGCGGTCGAGCACCTCGTCCACCCCGTCCAGCGCCTCGAGCAGCGAGCGCACCCGCGGCAGATCCGCGGCGTCCGGCACGTAGACGTGCGCGATCTGGTGGTCCGCGACCGCGAAGGCGCGCGAGGTCCACGGGTCCAGCTGCTCGCGGCCGTCCTGCACGTACACCTCGAGCAGGCCCGCGCGCCGCAGCGCCCGGTTGACGTCCACGGGGGTGTCCGCCGCCGCGATCCCGTACTCCGCGACCACGACGACCGACGCACCGAGCGCCTCCGCGTCGTCGAGCAGCGGGGCGAGCACCACGTCGAGCTCGGACGCCGCCCGCCGCGCCTCGGGCGAGTCCGGCCCGAAGCGCTGCAGGTCGTAGTCGAGGTGCGGCAGGTACGCCGTGGTCAGCTGCGGCGGCCCGGAGCCGTCGCCGGCGAGCACGTGCCGGGTCGCGTCCACCATCCACTGCGTGGAGCGCAGCGACGCGGTCGGCCCCCAGTACTGGAACAGCGGGAAGGCGCCCAGCTTCCCGACCAGCTCGTCGTGCAGCGCCGGCGGGCGGACGTAGGCGTCCGGCGACTTGCGGCCGTCGGCGTGGTAGATCGGCCGCGGCGTCACCGTGACGTCGGTCGTCGCCCCCATCGCGTACCACCAGCCGATGTTGGCGGCGCGGTAGGGGTCGCCGTCGGACAGCCGGCGGGCCGTCTCCCAGACCTTCTCCCCCGTGACCAGGCGGTTGTGTTGGCGCCAGAGGTGCACCTCGCCGAGGTCGCGGAAGTACCAGCCGTTGCCGACGATCCCGTGCTGCGCGGGCATCGTGCCGGTGAGCATCGACGACTGGACGCTGCAGGTGACGGCCGGGAGGATCGTGTCCAGCGGCAGCTGCCCGCCGGCCCGCGCGAGCCGGGACAGCCGCGGCATGTCGGCGAGCGCCGTCGCGGTGAGGCCGACCACGTCGAGCAGCAGCACCGGTGTCACAGCGCGACCTCCTCGGCGACGAGGGCGGCGACCGGGACTGCGGCGACCGGCGGCACTGCGGCACCCGCCTCCAGCACCGCCGCGCGGGCCGGGGCGGTCAGCAGGTGCTCCGCCGCCCACGCCAGCTCGGCGCCGATGCCGACCGACAGATCGCTCGGCGCGTCCGCGAGCACAGCCCAGGTGTAGGTCTCCACGTCGAGGTGGATCTCGTCGTACGGCCAGGCCGCGTCGACCGCGGAGACCGCCTCGGCCAGCACCGCGGTGGTCGCCGAGAGCGGCGCGGCCGGCCGGTGGTGCAGCGGCACGTGGAAGTGCACGCGCCAGGGCCCCTCCCCGGGCAGCGTGTCGAGCGCCTCCGGCAGGTCGTCGACGCGGAGCACCCCGCCCGCGCCGTTCTCGCGGGTCTGGTGCAGGTAGCGCTTCTCCACGAACGCGCCGACGGCCGCGCGCGCGGCCGGATCGGCCGGGTCCTCCACGTGCAGCGCGGCCGAGGCCTGCACCTTCACGACCCGGAGTCCCGCGTCCCGGATCCGCCGGACCGCCGCCGCGGGGTCGGCGAACGACACCGCGAGGTGGCAGGTGTCGAGGCAGACGCCGACGTAGGCCGGGTCGACCAGGCCGATCCGCGGGTGCAGCCAGGCGACGACGTCCTCGACCGTGTCCAGGATGCAGCCCGGCTCGGGCTCGATCGCCAGCCGGATCGCGTGCCCGGTCGAGCGCCGCAGCTCGCGCAGCTCGTCGACCAGCCGCGCGAGCTGCCGGACCGCCGCCGCGTCCTGCTCCGCGCCCCAGCCCTCGCGCCAGCCCAGCGGCAGCGTCGAGATGCTGCCGTCGGCGCCCGCGGGCAGCAGATCCGCGAGGATCCGCGCGCAGTCGATCGTGTAGGCGAGGCGCTCGGGGGTGGTCCAGTCGGGCCGGTAGACGTCGAGCTTCACCACCTCGGCGTGGAAGGCGGCGTAGGGGAAGGCGTTCAGCGTCCGCACCTCGAGGCCGTTGCGCTCGAGCGCGGCGCGCAGCACGGCGCGGTCCTCGCGGCTGGCGACCAGCCGGGCGGCGAGGTCGCGCGGGATCCACAGCCCCACGCCGACGGTGTCGAGTCCCGCGGCGACGCGGGCGGGCCCGGCGTAGACGTCGAGCTGGCGGACGACGCCCTCGAGGTCCTCGGCCGGGTGGACGTTGGTGCAGTAGGAGAGGTGCATCAGACGACCTCCGCCACGCGCGGCGCGCCCCGGAGGATCGAGTTGCCCTCGAAGCTCCGCCCCATCGCGTCGACCGCGTCGAAGCCCGGGATCGGGTCGAGGTTCAGCCGTCCGCTCTGCCCGTAGAAGTCGATCGGGTTCTGCCAGAGCAGCCGGTCGACCTCGGCGGCGCTGAAGCCGGCGACGAGCAGCAGGTGCCCGGTCTTGGCGGTGGTCAGCGGATCGGAGCGGCCCCAGTCGGCGGCGGAGTTGACCAGCACGCGGTCCAGGCCGATCCGCTCGACGAGGGTCACCAGGCGGGTCTCGTCCATCTTGGTGTCCGGGTAGATCGAGAAGCCGAGCCAGCAGCCGGAGCCGAGGACGAGGTCGACCGTCGTCTCGTTGAGGTGGTCGACGACGACGAGACCGGCGTCGATCCCCGACTCGGCGACGACGTCGAGCGTCTGCTGCGTGCCCGCCGCCTTGTCGCGGTGCGGGGTGTGCACGAGCACGGGCAGGCCGTGGTCCTTCGCGAGCTCGAGCTGGTGGCGGAAGACGGCGTCCTCCTCCGCGGTCAGCGAGTCGTAGCCGGTCTCGCCGACCGCGACGACGCCGTCCTTGGCGAGGTAGCGGTCGAGCTCGGGCAGCACCTCGCGGCAGCGCGGGTCGTTCGCCTCCTTGGGGTTCAGCCCGATGGTGCAGTGGTGCCGGATGCCGTACTGCGCGGCGCGGAAGCGCTCCCAGCCGATCAGGGCGTCGAAGTAGTCGGTGAAGGAGCCGACGCTGGTGCGCGGCTGGCCGAGCCAGAACGACGGCTCGACCACGGCGCGGACCCCCGCGTCGTGCATCGCCTGGTAGTCGTCGGTGGTGCGGGAGGTCATGTGGATGTGCGGGTCGAAGATGCGCATCGTCGCGCCTTTCTCGTGAGGGGTCGTGATGGTGTGCGGGGCCGGCGGTCGTGTCGAGGGACGCGCCGGGGTCCCTCAGCTCGGCAGGAGCACCGCCAGGTCGTCCGGCACCGTGCGGCCGGCGGCGCGGCGCTCGTCGGCGAAGCGGCCGGCCATCGCGGCGAGCTCGGGGTCGCTCCGCCGCTCGAGACCGGAGACGGCCGCGAGCGGGATCCCGCAGAAGACGAGCTTGAGCACGCCGTGCCGCCAGGCGTGCGCGTCGAGGTGCTCCTCGGCGAAGCGGCCCATCGCCGCGGCGACCAGCCGGGTGTCGTTGGCGCGCAGGGCGTCCGCGATCAGCTCGCGACCGGCCGCGGCGAGCGGCTCGCCCGCGCGGCCGGCGGCGGTCAGCGCGTGCAGGCCGACCAGCACGCCGCGGCGCTCGGCGTCGTCGCCGCCGCGGTAGAGGCGGAGGAGCAGGGCGGCGAGGTCCTCGTCGTCGAGCGCGGAGGCGGCGGCCGCGATCAGCGCCGAGCGCGCCGCGTCGTCCTCGGTGCCGTGCACGAGGCCCTGCGGATCCGTGTCCGGGCGGAGCGGCGCGCGGCCGGCCTCCCGACCGGCGGCCGGGAAATAGCGGTCGATCCGCCGCGGCTGCTCGCGGAGCACGGCGCAGGCGTCGGCGGTCCAGGGGTGCTGCGGCGACTCCGCCCCGGTCCCCCGGGTCCGGATCGCCGCCCGCATCGCCGCGAGACTCGCGACCGCCAGGCGAGGCGCGTCGTGCGAGTGGCGCGGCAGCTCCACCGCGGCGATCCCGCGGTAGCCGATCTCCTCGAGCGTCGCGAAGGCGGCCGCGAGATCGAGCACGCCGGTGCCGAGCTCGAGGTGCTCGTGCCGCTCGGGCAGCATGTCGTCGACCTGCACGTTCACCAGCAGGCCGGCCGCGCTGCGGAGGGCGCCGACGACGCCGTCCGGCTCGACGACCACGCAGTGGCCGAGGTCGACGGTGAGACCGAACGCCTCCGGGTCGCCGAGCTCGCGCCGCAGCAGCAGCGCGTCCGCCACGGTCTCGACGAGCATGCCGGGCTCCGGCTCGAAGCCCAGCCGCACGCCGTAGCGCTCCGCCTCGGTGACGACGCCGCGCATCCGCTCGACCAGGAGCCGCCAGCCGCGGGCGCGCTCCATCCCCTCGGGCAGCACGCCCGACCAGAGCGAGACGGCGTCCGCACCGAGCAGCGCGGCGATCTCGATCGCGCGGTGCAGGAAGGCCAGGCGCGGTCCGGCCTCCTCGTCGACCAAGGTCGGCCGGTGCTTGGCGAACGGGTCGAGGAGGTAGCGCGCCCCGGTCTCGATCACCACGCGGAAGCCCAGCTCGTCGAGCCGTGCGCGCAGGGCGAGGGTGCGCTCGCGGACGTCGTCGGCGAACGGGTCGAGGTGCGGGGTCCCGAGGGTCAGCGCCACCGAGCGGTAGCCGGCCGCGTGCAGCACGGTCAGGGCGTCGTCGAGGGTGTGGTCGGCGAAGCCGTTGGTGCCGTAGCCCAGGACGGGACTCTGCGCCACCGTGTCCTGCCCGCTCATGTGATGTCCGCCGAGACCCTCGGGCGCCGCAGCACGACGGCCCCGAGCGCGTCGAGCCCCAGCAGGGCCGCGCCGAGCTCGGGCCGCCGCTGCCCGGCGAGCGCCGCCTGCAGCGGGACCATCCCCGCGATGCCCGAGCGGGTGGCCGTCCGGGCCGAGGCCGCGTCGGGCGTCCGCACGGCGCGCAGCTGCGGGACCAGCACGAGCGCGATCCAGCGCGCGATCGCGACTCCGACGACCGCTCCGATCGCCGGGCCACCCTTCGCCCGGACCGCCCCGACGCCCAGCGCGAGCGCGAGCGCGGCCGTGCCGGTGGCCGCCGCCCCCGCGATCGCCGGTCGGGTGCCGTGCACCTCGCCGCGCGAGAGCACGGTCACGCCGAGGGTGTGCGCCGCGACGGCGGCGGAAGCGGGAGCCGCCGCGCGCACGCCGGACGCTCCCGCCCCGAGCAGCACGTCGAGCCCGCGGCACGCCGCCATCACGACCGGCCCGAGCGGAGTCGGCTTGGCCAGCAGGTCGTACGACCAGATGCTCGCCGCGAGCGGCACGCTCAGCAGGAGCGAGCGCCGCCCGTCGACGAGCACCGCGACCGCGATCCCCGCCCCCGTCAGCCCGGCCGCCAGCCCGAGCGCGGCGCCGCGCCGGATCCGCCTCGACGGGATCGGCCGCTCCGGCCGCTCCACCGCGTCGAGCTCCGCGTCGGCGTAGTCGTTGAGCGCCATGCCCGCCGAGTAGAGGAGCGCGGACGCGAGCGGCAGCGCGACGGTGCGCGCACCGGGCGCCCGGCCGGCCCACACCGCCCCCGCCACCGTGTCGCCGAGCACCGAGAGCGCCGCCTTGGCGCGCACGAGCTCGAGCCAGTCGCGCAGCTCAGCCATGGCGGATAGCGCCGCCCGCCACGAGCGAGCGCTGGACGACGGCCGCCCCGGTGCGCGCCGACCAGGCGACCAGCTCGGCGGTCTGCTCCGCGAAGCCGTGCACGTCGCTCCCCCACGGGTCCTTGAAGAAGAAGCCCATTTCGGCGACGGGCCCCGAGATCCCGGCCGCGTCGGCGAGCGACATCAGTCGCGCCAGGTCGAGGATCAGCGGCGCGGCGAGCGCGGAGTCGTACGCCGACCAGATGGTCTGCACCGTGATCCGCGAGCCGAGGAACCCCTCCGCGTGCACGTGGTCCCACGCGGTCTTCACGTCGCCGAGGTCGGGCACGTTGTCGATGTGCAGCGGAGTGACGACCTCGTCGCCGAGCAGGCTGCGGAGCCCGCGGTTCTTCGAGACCAGCTTCGAGCGCACCGCCTCCGGGTCGGCGAGGGTCTGCCCGTCGCCGCCGCCGAGCAGGTTCGCGCCCGCCCAGGACAGCACGCGCATCCCGCGCGCCGTGAACATCGGCGCGAGCACGCTGCGGAGCAGGGTCTCGCCGGTCTTGCCGTCCTGTCCCGCGATCGGGATCCCCGCCTCCGCGGCCCACTCCTCGAGCGCGGGCAGCGCCAGCGCGGTGGAGGGGGTGAAGCAGACGTAGGGCGAGCCGGCGGTCACCGCGGCGAGCGCGCTGATCGAGCTCGGCGGCAGCACGGTCTCGCCCGGCCGAGCGAGCGCGGCGCGCAGGGCGGCGAGGTCGTGGAACTCGGGGCGGTCCTGCGGCAGCACCTCGGTGGAGGCGACGTCGATCACGACGACCCGGGCGAGCGCGTGCCGCTCGCGGAACTCGACGATGTCGGCCGCCTGGCGGTCGATCTCGTCCTGCTGCGAGCCGCCCTCGACGCCGAAGGAGCGGCGGATCTCGCGGTCGGTCGCGTCCAGCCGGTCGGCGACCTCGGCGACGACCGAGGTCGGGAACATCCCGCCGGCCGCCAGGCCCATCGCCTTCTCGAGCAGCGGGGTCGACGAGACGTCGTGCCCGCCGATCACGATCGCGTCGAAGCCGGCGAGCGGGACGTCCTCGAAGGCCGGGGTCGCGGTGGCGCAGCCGTTGCTGGGCGCCGCGCCCGAGGCGATGGCGTGCAGGCCGACGGCGGCCGTGGTGGCGACGCTGCCCCGGGCTCCGATCAGCCAGAGGCCGATGCGCTCCTGCTGCGGGGCGCGGTCGGTGGTGGTGGTGCTGGTGGTGTCGGACGAGGTCATCGTTCTCTCCTGTCTGTGGACTTCATTCGGGGCATGTCGTTCGGGAGGAGGCCGTTCATGGGTGAGTCGTTCGGGGGGACGTCATTCGGGGTCTCCCTGCGCGTCGAGATTGCGTCACCTCGCGGCGACTGCTTTCCTCAGGTGTGCCGAGCCGCCACCCGACCTCCCGAGCAGTCGCCTGCCGTCGCACGGACGGCGCTTGCACGGACGGCGGGCGCTGAGCGTGGGCGTGCGGGCCGGCTCGCAGACCGGCGACCTGCTGCGGCTCTTCGCCGACGGCCGTCCGCGCACCCGCGCGGAGCTGGTCGAGGAGACGGGACTCGCCCGCACGGCCGTGATGACGCGGCTCGACCTGTTCTTCGAGCTGGGCCTGATCACGCACCTCGACCGCGCGCCGTCGACCGGCGGCCGCCCGTCGGCGCGGCTGGTGTTCGATCCGTCGGTCCGCGCGTTCCTGACCATCGACCTCGGCGCGACGCACTCGACGATCGCGCTGACCGACTTCGACGGCCGCATCGTCGTCGAGCGGCGCGAGGAGCTCGACATCGCGCAGGGCCCGATCCGGGTGCTCGACCACGCGCTCGACGTCTGCGACGAGATCCTCGCCGACGCGCACCTGGCGCCCGAGGCGCTGGCCGGCTTCGGCCTCGGCGTGCCCGGCCCGGTCGAGCACGCGAGCGGCCGCCCGGTGCGCCCGCCGATCATGCCCGGCTGGGACGGCTTCGACATCCCGGGCTACATCCGCCGCCGCGTCGACACCACCGTGCTCGTCGACAACGACGTGAACCTGCTGGCCCTCGGCGAGCGCGCCTCGCGCTTCCCGCACGCGCAGGACCTGATCTTCGTGAAGATCAGCACCGGCATCGGCTCGGGCATCGTCTCGGGCGGCGTCCTGCAGCGCGGTGCGCTCGGCGCGGCCGGCGACCTCGGTCACGTCCAGGTGCCGCGCACCGCTCCGGAGGCGGCGGACGGCCGCGACGGCGACCTCGAGGCGCTCGCGAGCGGCGGGGCCCTGGTGCGCGCACTGGCCGGGGCGGGACGCGACGTGAACTCGGTCCGCGATCTGCTGGCGCTCCTGCGCGACCGCGACCCGGAGGCGATCGAGGCGGCGCGCCTCGCGGGCCTGCAGATCGGCGAGGTCCTGGCCACCTGCGTCAGCCTGCTGAACCCGTCGGTGATCGTGCTCGGCGGCAGCGTCGCGCTCGCCGCTCCGGAGATCCTGGCCGGGGTGCGCGAGGTCGTCGACCGGCGCTCCCTCCCGCTGGCGACCCAGCGCCTGCACGTGGTGACCGCCGAGCTCGGCGGCAGCGGCGGCGTCCGCGGTGCGGCCCTGATGCTGCGGCAGCACCTCCTCGGCCCGAGCAACGTCGACGCGTTCCTCGAGCAGCTCCGCGAGCAGAGCCTCGCCGAGCGCTGAGCCCTCGCCGAGCACTGAGCCCTCGTCGAGCACTGAGCCCTCGTCGAGCGCAGAGCCCTCGTCGAGCGCAGAGCCCTCGCCGGCGACTGACGCCCCGGCGACGACGGAGGTCAGGAGCGCACCCCCGCACGGCCGGACGCGGACGGGTCGGTCGCTGCCGGGTCGGTCGCTGCCGGGTCCGTCGTCTCCCGCGAGATGCCACTTGTGAGCTCGACACGCCGCGAATCCTCGTCATAAGTGGCATCTCGCGAGGTGGTGGCGGAGTCGGTGGCACCGAGCGCGGCGGCGACGGCGGCGTCGATGCGGCGCTGCTCGCCCGCGGCGCGGCGGCGGCGGCGCACGACCGCCAGCACGATCAGCCCGATCAGCAGCGCCAGCAGCAGCAGCGCGCTCCACGGCACGGCCGCAGTCGAGGCCTCGGAGGAGACGGCGGCGACCTCGGGCACGGCGGCCGGGTCGGCGGCCTGGCCCGCGAAGTCGGCGGTGACGACGGTGCCGGTCAGCGCGATCCGGGCGGTCGCGACGAACAGCGGCCAGACCCCGGCGACGGTGACGCTCCGGCTGGTCGAGCTGCCCGGGAGCAGCTCGGGCAGCGGCTCCGGATCGGTCGCGGCGACGCTGCCGAGGCCGAGGAGACCGGAGACCGCGAGCTCGGCGCCCGGGGCGAGGCGGGTGTTGCCCGCGTTGGTGACGGTGTAGTCGATGGTGGTCGTGCCGGGGGCGAAGGGGTTCCACTCGCCCTGGTACGAGACGGCGAGGCCGTCGACCGAGAGGCGCGGGGCGAGGTCTCCGCCGACGCGGAGGTACATCCGCGAGCCGAGGCGGCGGTCGACCGAGACCCCGGTCTTGCCCTGGACGAGGATCGAGGAGACGACGCCCGCGGCGTAGTCGCCCGGCACCGCGTCGGCCGGCACCTCGAGCTGGAACGGGATCTGCACGCTCTCGCCCGCGGGGACGACGACGTCCGGGGCCTCGAAGGAGATCCAGCTGCCCAGCTGGGTGGACGGCTCGGCGGCCGGCAGCAGATCGAGCTGCCCCGCCTCGGTGATGAAGCCGTCGGAGCCGTAGACGCGGAAGGTCTGCTCCTCGTCGTCGTAGTTGGAGACGATCAGCGCGTCGCTCAGCTGCCCGCCCGGCTCGAGCGCGTAGGCGTAGTTCGGCCGGTCGCTGCCCTGCTCGGTGTCGGCGGGCCGCACCCCCCAGGTCACCGGCGAGCTCGCCGGCGAGCTCGCCTCCTCGGCGAGGGCCTGCGCCGGCAGCACGGCGGCCCCGAGCCCGACGACGAGCAGGACACCGAGCGAGCGGAGTGAGGAGCGGAACATCATCGTCCAGCCTTTCGAGGGGGGTGGGTCCCCCCGCGAGATGCCACTTGTGCACGCGACACGCCGTGTCAGGCGTGCACAAGTGGCATCTCGCGGAGGGGAGGAAGGAGGGGGCCGGCCGCCGGGGCTCCGGCGGCCGGCCGAGTGGGGCTAGCCGAGCGCGGTGAGCGTCAGCGTCGCCGTGTAGGTGCCGGTTCCGACCGACAGCGGGAGCTGCAGGTCGAGGTCGGCGCCGAGGACCGAGGATCCGGTCGGGTGCCCGGCCGCGGCGGAGCCGAGGACGCGAGCGGTGGCGAGGCCCTCGCCGGAGACGAACCCGGAGACGACGGGGGCACCGGCGACGGCACCGCCCTCGTTCTCCAGGACCTTCGGGGTCCAGCCGAGGTACTTGCCCGAGACCGTCTGGTCGCCGGCACGGAAGTCGCTGATCTGAGCGGTCACCGACCACTCCGGTCCGGACAGGCGCGAGTCGGTCACGCGGACCGGCACGAGCTCGCCCGAGGCGGCGAAGTGGTCGCCCTGCTCCTCGGCGACACCGAGGTTCACCAGGTTGCTGGTGCCCTCGAGGCTCCAGGTCAGCTCGCCCTCGCGCGCGTCCGGAACGATGACCGCGACGGCCTGGTCGCCCTGCGCCGCAGCGCCGGCGGCCGTGCCGGTGAAGTCCCCGTCCACTCCGGCGGCGGTGTTGCCCGCGCCGAAGTTGACCGCCGGAGCGTTCTCCGCGAGCGTGATCCGCCCGCCGACCGTCGAGCCCGCGAGCTGGACGTTGCCGGAGTTGCCCGAGAGCACGAGGTTCCCGCCGACGGTGTTGCCGAGCGCGGCCGCGGAGCCGTCCTCGTTCGCGCCGAGGAGCACGCCGCGCGAGGATCCGCTGACCGTCAGCGAGCCGCCGACGATCGCGCCGCCGACGCTCACGCCGAAGTCGCTGCCGGCGAAGGTCGCGTCGCCGCCGACGCTGGTGCGCGCCACGTCGACGTAGTTCGCCGCATCGGTGCTGACCGAGCCGTCGACCGAGACGTCGCTGAGCTCGACGTCGATGCCGCCCGCCTCGACCATGCCCGCGACGGTGAGGTCGCGGAGGTAGAGGAAGCCGGCGCGCGAGCCCTCGGAGAAGGACACGACGTCGCCGCCGACGCTGGTGCCGTCGATCGAGATGCCGTACGCGTCCGTGCCGATGACGTCGCCCTCGATCGTCGCCGAGGTGGCGTCGAGCCAGGCGTCGTCGCCGACGGTGATCGAGCCCTGCACGACGACGTTGCCCAGCACGCAGGTCTCGCCGGCGGCGACGGTCAGGTCGCCTGCGATCGTCGTGTTGCCGAGCTCGGTCGTGCAGTCCGTCGTCGCCGCGAAGGCGGACGGCGCGGCGACCATCGCGAGGGAGGCGGCCGCGAGGACCGCCGTGGTCGTCTTCCACTTCATGGGGGTTCTCCTCGGTGCGCCGGTGCGCGTGGTGGTGCGGGGAAGGGAGGCGCCGGCGCGGCGCGAGGACTCAGCCACGGAGGGCCTCGATGGCGTCGTAGCTGCGCGCGGCGTTGCCGAGCGAGTTCACCGGGTTGGGCGCGACGGCCTGAGTGGGCGCGGTGTCCTGCTCCCAGACTCCGTAGCGCTGGCCGCGGTCGCGCAGCTCCGACAGGAACGCCTGGTACGGCAGGTTGCCCGCGCCGAACTCGATGATGTCGTAGCCGTTGGTGTTGGCGTTGTTCGTCTTGCCGTCCTTGAGGTGCAGGATCGGGTAGCGGCGCGGGTTGCGCTTGATGTAGTCGAGCGGCTCGAAGCCCGGGTAGAGCTTCTTGCCCACGTAGGCCCAGTAGACGTCCATCTCGAGGAACACGTGCTTCGGGTCGGTGTTGTCGTAGAACACGTCGTAGAGGCGCGTCGTCGGGTCGTCCGAGCCGAAGGCGAACTCGCCCGCGTGGTTGTGCTGGTAGAGCTTCATGCCCGCGGCCGAGACCTGCTGACCCCAGGCGTTCCACTCGTCGGCAGCGGCGCGGTAGCCCGCGACGGTGTTGACGTTGGTCGGCGCGTTGCCGGTGCCGAGGTGCGGGGTGCCGAGGATCTGCGCGATCTCGATCTGCTTCCCCAGCTCCGAGCGGAGCAGGTTGGTGCCGACGTGCGAGCCGACGGCCCGCAGGCCGTTGTCGTCGAGCAGCTGGCGGATCTCCTGGGGGGTGATCGCGCCGACGTTGCCCTGGGTGTAGCCGGCGAACTCGATCTCGCTGTAGCCGATGCGGCCCAGCTCCTCGAAGACGGCCCGGAAGCCGATCGACGAGACCTTGTCGCGGACGCTGTAGAGCTGGATCCCGATCCGGTTGATCGGGACGAGCCGGTTGGCGCCGGACGAGGGGGCGGGAGCGGCGAGGGCGCCGGGCGCCAGCGCGCCGGCCCCGACTCCGACGGCGACCGTGGAGGCGGCGAGCGCCGTCATCAGCGCGCGTCGGCTCATCGGCTTCGCCGTGATGGATCCGTGGTGGTGGTGCATTGTCTCTCCTTCGAAACGGAACATGCAGATGGATCAGGGGGGGGACCGGCCGGCCCGGGCTCTCGGCGCGAGCCGGCCGGTCCCGCCGCGGCTACTGCTGAACGGTGAGGTTCAGCAGGCTGGACGCGGCGTTGGTGTTCGCCGTGGCGGTGTGGGTGACGGTCAGCTTGTAGCTGCCCGCCGCGAGCTTCGGCAGGGTCACGACGACCTTCCCGTTCTCGTCGAGGGTGCCGGTGAGCATCGCGACGGTGGAGAGGTTCCTCTTCACCATCACGGTGACCTGGCCGGTCCCGGCGACGCCGGTGGACGTCGTCGACTCGACCGAGACCTGCGCGCTGGCACCCGGCTTGACCGGGTTCGGCGAGACGGTCGCGGTGAGCACGGAGTCGGCCTTCGACACGATCAGGCGGGCGGTGCCGGCCGACGCCTTGAAGGTGCCGTCCGCTCCGTAGGTCGCGCGGAAGGTGTGCGTTCCCGCCCCGAGGGTCTGCGGCAGGGCGATGGTCGCCTTCCCGCCCTCGAGGGCGCTGCGGCCGATCTCGGTGTCGCCCTCGTAGAGGACGACCTCGCCGCCGGGGGTGCCGCCCTGGCCGGAGACGGTGACCGTCGCCGATCCGGGAGCGCCGAAGGTCACGCGCGGGGCGCCGAGCGCCACGGTCGTGGTCGAGTCGACGGTCGGCGCGTTCCCCGCGGCGAGATCGATCGTGAACGAGACCGTGCCGACCGCGGAGACGTTGCCGCCGGTGTCGGTGGCGCGGTACTGGACCGTGCGGGCGCCGTTGGTGGTGAAGGGCACCGAGTAGGCGCCGTTCGCGGCGCGGACCGTGGTCCACGTCGTCCCGTTGTCGACCGAGTACTGCACGCTGGCGAGCGCGCCGTTGTCGGCGGCCGCCAGGTTGAGGTTCACCGCGCGGTTGTAGACGCCGCCGACGCCGGTGGGCGCTGCGGGGTCGAGGGTCGCGCTGACGGTCGGCGCCGTCTTGTCGCCGGCACCCGCACCCTGGAAGGTGAGGGAGTCGAGCGACAGGCCGGAGGGCGAGGTCACGTAGAGCGAGCCGGTGCCGGCGGGCTGGCCGGAGAACGGCACGAGGACGTCCTGCCAGCCGGCGCCGGCGGGGATGGTCGCCGTTCCGAAGGGCGCCGCGTCGGCGGCGTTCCAGCGGAGGTCGACGGTGCCCTCACCGGTGGCGCGGACCACGACGCCGGTCAGGTTGGCGAGGTTCACCGGGTCCCAGCGCAGGAAGGATCCCGCACCGAGTCCGCTGACCGCGTTGCCGCCGCTGGCGGTGGTGTCCGCGTAGGGCAGGACGCCCTCGCGGGCGGCGTGCTCCGCCTCCTGCGTCTTCGGGTTCAGCCGCAGCGTCGCCTCGGCCGCGGCCGGGGGCAGTCCGTTGTAGCCGGCGTCCGTGTAGGTCACGACGACGGTGCCGTAGAGCAGCGCGCCGGGGCCGTGCTCGGGCGAGTCCTTCGACGTCGGGAACGCTCCCGTGGCACCGGTGCCGGTGACCTCGGGGTGGGCGTGCTCGTCGTGGCCGAGACCGTAGGTCCAGCCCACGCGGCTGCCGACGATCTGGTCGCCGTCCTCCGCGTCACGACCGGTCACCCGGTAGGGGATCGCGTCGCCCCACTCGAAGAACGAGCCGTTGCCGGGCGTCGTGATCTCGATCTGCGGCGCCTGGTTGCCCACCGAGATCACCCGGGAGGTGAGGCTGAACTTGCCCTTGGCGTCGGTGACGCGCAGGCGGGCCGTGAACTGGCCGAGCTCGGTGTAGGTGTTCTTCGCGGTGACGCCCGTGGCGTCGAAGGTGCCGTTGCCGTCGAAGTCCCAGTCGTAGGTGAGCGCGTCGCCCTCGGGGTCGGAGGATCCCTTGGCGTCGAACGTCACCTCGAGCGGCGTCTCGGAGGCGGACAGCGGCGTCGCGGTGAAGCGCGCCTGGGGGGCCTTGTTGCCCTCGGCGTAGTCGATCCGGTACAGGCCGGCGTCGGGGTTGGCGCGGAAGAAGCCGTCGCCGTACTCGAGCACGTACATCGACCCGTCGGGGCCGAACTCCATGTCCATGGGGTTGTCGTGGATCGGCTGGTTGCGCGAGCTCAGCGCCGTGTTGGGCAGGAAGTCCTCGATGTGCGTGACCGCGCGGTCGTCATCGAGCGTGAACGCCGCGATGTAGTCCTGCGAGAACTCGCCGAAGAAGGTCTTCTCGTTCCAGTAGGCCGGGAACTTCGACGTCGAGGTGTTCTCCTCGTCGAAGTGGTAGACCGGTCCGCCCATCGGGCCCTGGCCGGTGCTCGTCCCGAAGTTCACGAGCTCGTCGAACGGCTGGTCGCCGGGGTTGTCGCCGTAGTAGACGGTCGCCGGCGTGGCCGCCGGGATGTCCACGAGGCCGGTGTTCCAGCGCGAGTTGTTCTTCAGGTTCTGCGGGTCGAAGAAGCCGCGGGGCGTCGCCGTCTCGAAGTTCCACTCGTTGTACGGCAGGTTCGGGCCGTGCACGTAGGGCCAGCCCGAGTTCTGCGGCTGGTCGAGACCGGTCGCGTTCCACTCGACGAGACCCATCGGGCCGCGCACGCCGTCGGCCGCGGCGGCCTTCGTCGCGTCGGGACCGTAGTCGCCCCAGGAGAGGGTGTTCGTCTCCGCGTCGACGTCGATCTTGAACGGGTTGCGCACGCCCATCACGAAGATCTCGGGGCGGGTCTTCTCGGTGCCCACCGGGAAGAGGTTGCCCTCGGGGATCGTGTACGAGCCGTCCTCCTGGACCGTGATCCGGAGGATCTTGCCGCGCAGGTCGTTCGTGTTGCCCGCACCGCGACGCGAGTCGAAGCCGGGGTTCATGCCGGGCGCGTCGTTGTTCGGCGCGAAGCCCGCGGCCCCCGGAGCGCTCGCCGGCGTGTTGTCACCGGTCGAGAGGTACAGGTTGCCGTCGGCGTCCCAGTCGAAGTCGGCGCCCACGTGGCAGCACTGCCCGCGCTGCGCCTCGACCTCGATGATCTTCTGCTCGCTCGCCAGGTCGAGTCCGGAGCCGGTCCACTTGAACCGGGAGAGGCGGTTGACGCCCTTCCACTGGTCCCAGTAGCTCTCGTCCTCACCCGCGGGGAGCATGTTCGGGGCCGCACCGGTCGGCGTGCCGCTCTGGGGCGCGTAGACCAGGTAGACCCACTGGTTCTCGGCGAAGTCGGGGTCGACGCCGACGCCCTGGAGTCCGTCCTCCGAGTTCTGGTAGACGGGGATCGTGGCCACGACGCGCGTGGTGCCGGTCTTCGGATCGGTGTGGCGGATCTCGCCGTTCCGTGCCGTGTGGAGGACCGACTTGTCCGGGAGGACGGCGAGGTCGATCGGTTCGCCGACGTTCTTCGTCAGCAGCACCTTCTCGTAGTTGCTCCAGTCGAGCGCGGACTCCGCGCCCGGCTCCGAGCCGTGGTCCACTCCGTCGTGGGCCGAGGCGGGCAGGCCGAGGGCGGTGAGTCCGGAGACCGTCACCATCCCGGCGATGCCGAGGGCGAAGAGAGACCTGATGCTTCTCTTCGTGGATCGCTTACCATTCATGCGTGATGTGATTCCTTCAACGAGGTGTTCATCGCAGAGGCCGGATCCGTCTCTGTCCGCACGACGTGCGGATCCGGTCTCCCCTGGTCGGCCCGTGGGCCGATGTCTTCGTCGTCGCCTCCTCTCGCGGGATGCTGTCGCGGCGCCGGTCGCTCCTCTTAATAAGGGAGCGGTTCCGGCTGGTCCGGGCCGGCGCGGGGTCTCCCCCGCGCCGGCGGGTCAGTGGGCCGGTCGGATCAGTGGTCCGGCCGGATCAGCGGATCAGGACTCGAAGGCCGAGGGCAGGTACTCGGCGACGTTGTCCTTGGTGACGACCGGCGCGAAGAGCTGGATCTGGCGCGGGACGCCGAGCGAGGTGGTGTCGCTCATCGACTTGTTCTGCTCGATCAGGCGGGCGAGCTTGATGCCGTCCGCGGCCTGGGTCGAGGGGTAGACGACCGTGGCCTTGACCACGGAGTCGTCGGCCTCGATCGAGCGCATCACGTTCGCCGAGCCGGCGCCGCCGACGAGGATGAACTCGTCGCGGCCCGCGGTGTCGATCGCCGCGAGGACGCCGACGCCCTGGTCGTCGTCGTGGTTCCAGATCGCGTCGATCTGCGGCGCCGCCTGGAGGAGGTTGGCCGCGGCCTGCTCGCCGCCCTGGACGGTGAAGTCGGCGGCGACGCGATTGTCCACGTCGAGCCCGCAGCCCGAGAGCGCGTCGGCGAAGCCCTGGCTGCGGTCCTGGGTCAGCGGCAGCGAGTCGATGCCGGCGATCTCAGCCACGACCGCGTCCGGGTTGTCGCCGAGCTGCTCGCAGAGGTAGGTGCCGGCGCTGACGCCCATGCCGTAGTTGTCGCCGAGCACCGTCGAGCGGGCGGCGAACGGGCTGGAGAACTCGCGGTCGACGTTGATGACGGTGATGCCCGCCTCCATCGCCTCGGTCGCGACCTCGGTCAGCGCCGCGCCGTCGATCGGCAGCAGCACGATCGCGTCGACGCCGTCGTTGATGAAGGTCTCGACCTGGCTGATCTGCAGGTTGACGTCGTTGGTGCCCTCCGCGGTGCGCAGCTCCACGTCGTCGTACTTCTCGGCCTCGGCGATGGCCGCGCGGCTGACGGCGCCCATCCAGCCGTGGTCGGCGGCGGGAGCGGTGAAGCCGATCACGACGTTGTCGCCCGAGGCGTCGTTGTCCGAGGCGGCGACCGCGGCGGCGGTGCCGCCGCCGGAGGCGTTCCCGGTCTCGACGGGGGCGTTGGAGATGCAGCCGGTGAGCATCAGCGCGACGGCGCCGAAGGCGAAGCCGGCGGTGCCCAGGCGGGCGGTGCGGCCCAGGCGGGTGGTGCGGTCCAGGCGGGAGCCGGAGGGGTGGCGAACGGACATGGAAGTGATCTCCTTCGATGGATCCATGAGGGGCCGCAGGGCACAGCGGTGCCTGCGGAGGGTGACCGGAGTGGTCGAGGTGGATGCTGCTGGTGCTGGGAAGCGGGGCGAGCGCCCCGGGAAGAGGTGGGGCCGGCGGCCCCTCGGGTCAGGACTTGCCGCGGGCGGCGAAGCGCTGCTGCAGCAGGACGGCGGCGACGATGATCGCGCCCTTCGCCACGGCCTGGGCCGAGGTCGACATGTTGTTCTGCGTGAAGACGTTGGTGAGGGTCGTGAAGATCAGGACGCCGAACACGGTGCCGACGATCGTGCCGCGGCCGCCGGCGAGCAGCGTGCCGCCGACCACGACCGCCGCGATGGCGTCGAGCTCGTAGAGCGTGCCGTTGGTCGAGGAGCCGGCCGTGGTGCGGGCGAGCATCATCACCGCGGCGATGCCCGCGGTCAGGCCGGCGAGGCCGTAGACGTACATGGTGTGCCGGCGGACCTTGATGCCGGCGAGGCGGGCCGCCTCCGGGTTGCCGCCGACCGCGACGGTGCGGCGGCCGAAGGTGGTGCGGTTGAGCAGGATCCAGCCGGCCACCGCGACGAGCGCGAAGATCAGCACGAGGACCGGGATGCCGAGCACGTCGGCGCGGAAGAAGTCGAGGAACGGGTCGACGGTGACGATCTGCGTCTGCCGGTTCGAGATCAGCTCCGCGAAGCCGCGGGCCGCGACGAGCATCGCCAGCGTCGCCATGAAGGCGACCACGCGGCCGTAGGCGATCAGCGCCCCGTTGATCAGCCCGCAGACGAGGCCCACCAGCACCGCGGTGAGCACGATGACCAGCCAGGAGGTGTTCGCCGCGTAGTACTGCGTCGACACGGTGCTGGCCCAGACCGTCGCGAGCCCCATCACCGAGCCGACCGAGAGGTCGATGCCGCCCGAGGTGATGACGAAGGTCATGCCGATGCTGAGCACGCCGATCACGGCGGCCAGGCGGAGGATCGTCAGCACGTTGTCGACGCTGGCGAAGCGCTCCCCCGCGGTGGCGAACCCGACGATGCAGAGGATGACCAGCGCGAGCACCAGGCCGATGTTGCGGCCGAGGGAGCCGCCCATCATCCCGGCGAGCCCGGAGCGGGCGTCCTTCGACGGGGTCCCGCCGCTCGGCCCTCCGGTCGCGGCCGAGGCGTGACGTCCGGCGTCCTCCTGCGGACCGCCGATCGACGGTGACGCGGTGTCGAGCTGTCCGCTCACGCTGCACTTCCTTCCATGACGAGATCGAGCACGCGGTGCTCGTCGATCGAATCGGCGGGGCCCTCGTGGACCACGGCGCCGTCGGAGATCACGAGCACTCGGTCCGAGAGCCCGAGGACCTCGCCGATCTCGCTGGAGACCACGAGCACGGCGGCGCCGTTGGTCGCGAGGTCCCGGATCAGGGTGTAGATCTCGGCCCGCGCTCCGACGTCGACCCCGCGGGTCGGCTCGTCGAGCAGCAGCACGCGGCAGCCGCGCACCAGCCAGCGGGCGAGGAGCGCCTTCTGCTGGTTGCCGCCGGAGAGCGTGCGGGCGTCGCGGTCGACGCCGTGCGGGCGGAGGTCGAGCGCCACCGCCTGCTCGGCCGCCGCCGCGCGCTCGGAGCGCTCGTCGAGGAAGCCGCGCTTGGCGAAGCGGTCGAAGGTCGAGAGGGTGATGTTGCGGTAGACCGGCTCGTCCAGGAGCAGGCCCTGGCTCTTGCGCTCCTCCGGGCAGAGGCCGATGCCGGCGTCGACCGCGGAGGTGACCGAGCCGGCCCGCAGCCGCTTGCCCGCGACGCTGACCGTGCCGGTGCTGGCGCGGCGGGCCCCGTAGATGGTCTCCAGGATCTCGGAGCGGCCGGAGCCGACGAGCCCTGCGAGGCCGACGACCTCGCCGGCGCGGATCTCGAGCGAGACGTCGGCGAACGAGCCGCGCAGCCCCAGGTTCTCCACCTTCAGCAGCGTCTCGGCCTCGGTGGGGAGCTCGGTGCGGTCCGGGAAGACGTACTCCACGGCGCGGCCGGTCATCAGCGTGATCAGCTTCGAGGTCGGGGTGTCGGCGACGGCGAGGTTCTTCGCGACCGTCGCGCCGTCCTTGATGACGGTGATCCGATCGCCGATGGCGCGGATCTCCTCGAGCCGGTGCGAGATGTAGACGATGGCGACGCCGTCGGCGGTGAGCTGGCGGACCACGTGGAAGAGGTTCTCCACCTCCTCGGAGTCGAGCACCGCGGAGGGCTCGTCCATGATGATGACCCGCGCGTCGTGGGAGAGGGCCCGCGCCATCTGCACGATCTGCTTGCCGGCGGCGGAGAGGCTGCCGACCTCGCGGTGCGGGGCGATCTCGGGGTGGCCGAGGCGCTGCATCAGCTCGCGGGTGATCCGCGCGGCCTTGGAGCGGGCGGTGAAGCCGCCGCGGGAGAGCTCGTGGCCGAGGTAGATGTTCTCGGCGACGGAGAGGCCGTCGACGACGTCCAGCTCCTGGTACATCGTGGCGATGCCGAGCGCGAGGGCGGCCGTCGGCGAGGGGATCGTGACGACCTTCCCGTCCACGAGGATCTCGCCCTCGGTGGGCTGGTGGGCCCCGGCGAGCGTCTTGATCAGCGTGGACTTGCCGGCGCCGTTCTGCCCGAGGAGGCAGTGCACCTCGCCCTGGCGGACGTCGAGGTCGACGCCGTCGAGGGCTCGTGCTCCGGGGAAGATCTTGACGATGCCGCGCATCTGCAGAAGCAGTTCTGACGCGGTGTCCTGGGTGCGGGAAAGAGGCTGGGCGGCGGTGGCGCCGGGGTCTGCGTTGACCATGCGGACGAAGCTACAGCGACTTAAGTCGCGGGTCAACCAAAAGTTCTGAGCCGTTTCGAAGGAGATCCCGGCGGTCGCCCAGCGCGTCGAAACGCTTCCGTCACCCGCGCCAGCCCTGGGATCCGCGGGTTTAGGCGACATCTGACGGCGCAGTGCACGGCGCGTCTGGACACGGAGTCTCGTCATAGAGCGCTCTCCGACCCTATGAATCCCGTTCGGGCCGCAACCGGATCGTGACCTTCGGACTCCGAGCCCTCCGTCGCCGCCCTCCCGCTCGGCAGAAAGAGCTGGCGGAGCCGAGCGCGGGCATGGGAGGGTCGACCCGCCGACGAAAGGACGACGATGTCGAACGACCGAGCACTGCGCGTCGCGATGGTGGGGACCGCCTTCATGGGCCGCACCCACTCGCACGCCTGGCGCACCGCCCCCCGCTTCTTCCCGCTGCCGCTGCGCCCCGAGCTGGCCGTGCTGGTGGGCACCGACCCGCAGCGGACCGCCGAGCGCGCCGAGACCCTGGGCTGGAGCGAGTCCTCGACCGACTGGCGCGCGGTGATCGCGCGCGACGACATCGACCTCGTCGACATCTGCACCCCCGGCGACACGCACGCCGAGATCGCGATCGCCGCCCTCGAGGCCGGCAAGCACGTCCTCTGCGAGAAGCCGCTGGCCAACTCGGTCGAGGAGGCCGAGCGGATGGTCGCCGCGGCCGCCGCCTCGGGCCGCGTCGCGATGTGCGGCTTCAGCTACCGCCGCACCCCCGCGCTAGCGCTGGCTAAGCGCTTCGTCGGCGAGGGCCGGCTCGGCGCGATCCGCCACGTCCGCGCCCAGTACCTGCAGGACTGGCTCAGCGACTCCGAGGCCCCGCTGACCTGGCGCCTCGACGCCGCGAAGGCCGGCTCGGGGGCGCTCGGCGACATCGGCGCGCACATCATCGACAGCGCGCAGTGGCTGACCGGCACCCCGATCTCCTCCGTCTCGGCGGTCCTGCGCACCTTCACCACCGAGCGCCCCGTGCTCGCCACGCAGTCGGGCCTCGGCGGACGCGCGGAGGAGGGCGCCGAGCGCGGCCCGGTCACGGTGGACGACGCCGCCGCCTTCACCGCCTCCTTCGAGGGCGGCGCCCTCGGCGTCTTCGAGGCGACCCGCGTCGCCACCGGCCGGAAGAACGCCAACCGGATCGAGATCAACGGCGAGACCGGCAGCATCGCCTTCGACTTCGAGCGGATGAACGAGCTCGAGTACTACGACGCCCGCGACCCCGAGGACGCCCAGGGCTTCCGCACCATCCAGGTCACCGAGCCCTCGCATCCGTACATGTCGGCCTGGTGGCCCGCCGGCCACGGCATCGGCTACGAGCACCTCTTCAGCCACCAGGTCGTCGACCTCGTCGAGGCGATCGCGGCCGGCACCCCCGCCACCCCGACCTTCGCCGACGCCCTCGAGGTCCAGCGCGTCCTCGCCGCCGTCTCGACGAGCGCCGCCAACCGCTCCGAGTCCACCCCCGTCCAGCGCGGCACCGGCCCGGTCTGACTCCGGACGACGCTACTCCCGGGACCCTCGTCCGACCCCGTCGCCGAGGAGGTCGAGCCCAGGCGCACCGCGGTAGAGACCGTCGGCCGCGAGCAGGGAGAGCCCCTTCGCCCGGGCGCACGAGGCTATCCACCGATCGCCGGTGTGCCGCTTGTCGTGCAGCGCGTGCCCGCGGCGACGACACTCCGCGAACAGCGCCACGTGCGCCTCGATCACCTCGTCGTCGACGCCGATCGTGGGCGTGCTGTCGAGCAGTGACCGGAGTGCAGCGACGCGAGCGTCTCCCCAGTCGGCGACCGCCGCGCCCTGCAGCAGCTCGACCCTGGTCTGGAAGGAGATCACGATGCGCCGTCCCCGGAGCAGGCGCCGCCAGACGGCGACGGGCCCGTCCGCGAGGACGGCGGACGGGCGCCGGACGAACAGATGACTGAAGACGTCGGTGTCGACGAGGACCGGCGCTGACGCGCTCATCCGCGGACCGCGCGGAGGAAGGAATCGAACTCCTCGTCGGTGAGGTCGAGGGCGTGCTCGAGGCCGGGCCCGGGAGCCGACGCCAGGATCTCCTCGATCGGGACGCCGGACGGCACGAGACCGGTCACCGAGACGTCGGCTGCCGGGGAGATCGTGGCGTTCCTGATCGCGGCGATGCCGCCGTCCGCGGCGTACTCCGGCACGCCGACGGCGACGACCAGCGCGTCGAGCAGGCGAGCCGCGGCCGAGTCGTCCACGACCGAGGGGAGGACGATCCGTGTCCCCACCGCGTCCTCGAGGCGGAAGCGGTGCGAGTGCAGATTCGCCGAGTAGAGCCTGCCGACCACCGAGACCTCCTCCGGCCCCGCCCGGAGCGGCACCTGCCAGAGGTCCCGATGCAGGGACGCAGTCTCGACAGCGCCTCGGGAGACTCCATCGACGGCGAACTCGACACGGGGGGCCGCCTGCCGCAGTGCGCTCACGAGGTGAGCGGTCGCCAGTGCGAGCGGATCCCCCACCCAGGCCGGACGGTGGTTGCGCGCGATGCCGTCGACGAGTCCCGCGAACGTCTCGTCGAACGTCCGCTCCTCGGCGAGCTCGAAGTCGAGCGCGCCGGGAAGTCCGGCGCGGTGCACGCGCACGGTCGTGCTCCCCGCCGCCAGCCCGACCATGAGTCGCGCGACACGGCGGGTCCTCGACGGCGGCCTCCCGGCAGGATGCGCTCTCGTCTCGACGCGACCGATCTTGGACGCGACCTCGCGCAGGCTCTCGACGAGAGCGACGAGGTCGTCGGCGTCGAGCTCTCCGTCCGGCGCCCCGTGCCCGCTCAACCGGACATCGAACTGCATCGCCATCGGTACCACCCGCTCCCCCCTCAGGACACGCCCCGTCCTCCATTGTGCCGCCGACGACTCCAGGCCGGGAGGACGGCGCCGAACACCGGCGCGCGGAGTGCCAGGCTGGGGCGATGCGCCGACGACGAGGTTCTGCGGCGGCCGTCGCGGTCGTCGCGCTGCTGCTCGGCGGCTGCGTCGAGGCGGAGTCCGGGCCGGCGGCGGTCGGTGCCGGTGGTGTGGCGGACGGCACCTCGGCGAGCGTCTCCGCCGCGGGGACCGTCGACGTCTCCTATCAGCGGCAGGGCGACTTCGCGGTGGTCGTCGCGCTCGACTGCTCGGCCTGCTCCGGGAGCGTCACCGTGTCGGCGCCCGGGCGCAGCACTCCGGTGGGCGAGGCCGCGGCGGGGACGCAGTCGTCGTGGCTCCTCGAGACCGTCGCGACCGACCCCGTCGACCAGTCGCTCCTCGTGCGGACCGCCGGCCACTGGACGCTCACCCTGCAGAGCTGGAACGACCTGCCCGAGCTCTCCGGCGAGCAGTCGGGCAGCGGATCCGCGGTGCTCGCGTTCTCCGACGACGTCGACAGCCTCGACGTCGCCTACGGCCCCGCGAGCAGCGAGGACTCGCTCTCCGGCCGCGTCCTCGGCACCGCCGGCACCCGCCAGACCTTCGGCGACACCACGGCCTTCGCCCGCGTCGTCGACGCCACCCTCCCCGGCGTGGTCGCGATCCGCACCGACGGCGCCTGGACCCTGACCCCGACCCCGTGACCTGCGCGCCGGGTCCCCCGGTCGCGCTCCGCGAGATGCCACTTGTGAGCACGACACGCCGCAGAATCCGCGCACAAGTGGCATCTCGCGGAGGGGGTGGGCGGGGGCACTTCGGGGGCTTCGCCTCGTGAGGCGATCCTGCGCCATACTTCCTGGATGAGCAAGAAGATTGACGCGGCGCATCGCGCCCTGGTAGCAGCCCTCGACAAGCACGCCGGCCTCGTCGGCGACAAGTCGTCGAAGCCGAGCAAGGTCGCGCGTGCCGCGTCCGAGCTCCGCGCCGCGACGAAGGCCTACTCGGCGCTCGTCTCGGCCCGCACCGGCACCTCGAGCCCGTTCGCGGACCTGGCCGACCCGCGCCTGGACCAGCCGACCATCGCCTCGCTCCGGGCCGAGCGCGACGCGATCGCCGCGCGTCTCGCGAAGCACGAGGCCCTCGCGGCGGAGTCGGGCGACCAGGCCCTCGCGGGCTGACCCTCCTCCCCCGCTCTCCCTCCCCCGCGGAAGTCGCCGTGTTACGGGCGTGTTTCGCGCGCCCGGTGGCGCACTGCGTACGGTGGTCTCCGGGATCCGCGCAGTCGCGGCGTCGAGCGACCGGAGGCCGGTCGCAGCGCCGGCGGTGACCAGCACCGCCCGTGGACGCCGCCCGGATCCTCTCCACGGAAGGATCCACCGCATGTCCCTGCGCCGCACTCTCCTCGCGACCACCGCGATCGCCGCCTCCGCCCTCCTCCTCGCCGGCTGCTCGTCCGCCGCCGGCGCGAGCGACGACACCGTCCGCATCGGCGTGGTCGGCGCGGGCGACCCCTACTGGGCGACCTACGAGCAGGCCGCCGAGGACGCCGGCATCGACGTCGAGATCGTCGACTTCACCGACTACAACCAGCTGAACCCCGCGCTGACCGAGGGCGAGATCGACCTCAACCAGTTCCAGCACCTCGTCTACCTGGCGCAGTACAACACCTCCGCCGACGCCGACCTCGTGCCGATCGGCGCGACCGCGATCTACCCGCTCGGCCTCTACTCCACCCAGTACGACAGCGTCGAGGACATCCCCGAGGGCGAGAGCGTCGCCGTCCCGAACGACGTGACCAACCAGGCCCGCGCGCTCCTCGTCCTCCAGTCGGCCGGCCTGATCGAGCTGACGGACGGCGGCACCGCCTTCTCCGGCCTCGACGACATCGACACCGACGCCTCGAAGGTCACCGTCACCGCGCTCGACGCGGCGCTCGTGCCGACCTCGCTCCCCGACGTCGCCGCCGCGGTCGTCAACAACGACTACCTCGCAGGCGCGGGCCTCGAGGCCACCGACGCCCTCGCCCAGGACGACCCGAGCGACCCGACCGCGGTGCCCTACGTCAACGTGTTCGCCGCCCGCGCGGACGACGCGGAGAACGAGACCTACCTGAAGCTCGTCGACGTCTACCAGACCTCGCAGGACGTGCTCGACGGCGTCTCCGAGCAGTCGGGCGGCACCGCCGTCTTCGCGACGACCCCCGCCGCCGAGCTGCAGTCGACGCTCGCCACCGTCGAGGCCGACGCCGCCGCCCAGGGCTGACCCGCCCCTCTCCCGCCGCGACCCCGCGGCCCAGCAGTGCCCCAACCAGCAGTGAAGGAAGCGCCGTGCCGCTCATCCGCCTCGCCGACGTGAGCAAGGTCTACCCGCCGCTCGCGCGCGGCGCGTCCGCCCTGACCGCCGTGGACGGCGTCAGCCTCGACATCGAGGCCGGCGACGTCTACGGCGTGATCGGCTACTCCGGCGCCGGCAAGAGCACGCTCGCGCGCCTGATCAACGCCCTCGAGCCCGCCACCGGCGGCAGCATCGAGATCGACGGCCGCGAGATCGTCGGCCTGCCCGAGCGGGAGCTGCGCCGGCTGCGCCTCGGGATCGGCATGGTCTTCCAGCAGTTCAACCTCTTCGGCTCCAAGACCGTCGAGCAGAACGTCGCCTATCCGCTGCAGGTCGCCGGCACGCCGCGTGCCGAGCTGCGCGCCCGCGTCGACGAGATGCTCCGCTTCGTCGGCCTCTCCGACAAGGCCCGCAGCCACCCGGAGCAGCTCTCCGGTGGCCAGAAGCAGCGGGTCGGCATCGCCCGCGCCCTCGCCGCCTCGCCCCGCATCCTGCTCGCCGACGAGGCCACCAGCGCCCTCGACCCGGACACCACGGGCGAGGTCCTCGCGCTCCTGCGCCGGATCAACGAGGAGCTCGGCGTCACCATCGTCGTCATCACGCACGAGATGGACGTCGTCCAGCAGCTGGCCACGAAGGTCGCCGTGATGGAGGCGGGGCGCATCGTCGAGCGCGGCCCGGTCTTCGACGTCTTCTCGGCCCCGCGGGAGGCGGTCACCCGCCGCTTCGTCTCCACGGTCGTGCGCACGGTGCCCTCGCGGGAGGAGGCGGCGGTGCTGCGCGCGCGCCACCCCGGCCGCCTCGTCACGCTGTCCTTCTCCGACGGCTCCGCCTCGCAGGGCGAGGTCTTCGCCGAGATCGCGCAGGCCGGCGTCCCGCTGGAGCTCGTCTACGGCGGCATCACCGACGTCCGCGGCCGCGCCTTCGGCCACCTCACCGTCGCCCTCGACGCGTCCGACGCCGTGATCGACCCCCTGCTGGCCCGCCTCGGCGCCCGCGTCGCCCTCACGGAGGTGCCCCGATGAACGAGCTCATCCCGCTGCTGCCCCAGCTCGCCGAGGCGACCGGCGAGACCCTCTACATCGTGGCCCTCAGCCTGCTCTTCGGCGGGCTCGGCGGCCTGCTGATCGGGCTCGGACTCGCCGTCACCCGCGGCGGTGCGCTCTACGCCAACCGCTTCGTCTTCGGCCTGCTCAACGTGATCGTCAACGTCTTCCGGCCGATCCCGTTCATCATCTTCATCGCCGCAGCCCAGCCGCTCGCGCGCCTGGTGGTCGGCTCCGGCATCGGCACCGACGCGATCGTCTTCACCCTCTCGCTCGCCGCGGCGTTCGGCATCGGGCGCATCGTCGAGCAGAACCTGCTGACCGTGCAGCCCGGCGTGATCGAGGCCGCACGCTCGGTCGGTGCGAGCCGCTTCCGGATCGTCCGCACGGTCCTGCTGCCCGAGGCTCTCGGACCGCTGATCCTCGGCTACACCTTCGTCTTCGTCGCGATCATCGACATGTCGGCCGTCGCCGGCTACATCGGCGCCGGCGGCCTGGGCACCTTCGCGATCCAGTACGGCTACCGCCAGTTCGAGCCCGTCGTCACCTGGGCGGCCGTTCTCGTCATCATCGTGATCGTCCAGCTCGTCCAGCTGCTCGGCAACGTCCTGGCCCGCCGAGTCCTCCGCCGCTGACCCCCGCCCCTCCCCCCTCCGCGAGATGCCACTTGCGTACACGACACGCCGCGAAACGCGTACCCAAGTGGCATCTCGCGGGAGGAGTCAGCACGGTGGGAGTCATGAGGATCCGATACGACCCGCAAGCGAACGCCGCGTACCTGCCCGTCGGGCGTGAGCCCGAGGCCGGAGAGTCCGTCGAGCAGGTGTGCGACATCGCCGACCCGCACGGGTTCGGCGAGATCATCCTCGACTTCGACGCCGCCGGGCACCTCATCGGCGTCGAGATCCTCGGCGCATGGAAGCTGCTCCGCCCCGAGGGCCTGGCCGACGCCGACATCCTCTGACGCGCCTTAACACCTCCGCGAGATGCCACTTGTGTACGCGACACGCCGTGAAAGGCGTGCACAAGTGGCATCTCGCGGAGGAGGGGGCAGGGCTCAGTAGCGGGGCTTGCGCTCCGGGCGGTCGGTGGAGCGGGACGGGCCCGAGGGGCGGCCGCCGCGGTCGGCGCCGGCGCGGCTGGGGCGGCGGTCGGGCTTGAGCTCGATCAGCTGGCCGCTGATGCGGGTGCCGGCGAGGCGGTCGAGCACGTCCTGGGGCAGGTCGGCCGGCAGCTCCACGATCGAGAAGTCCGGGCGGATGTCGATGTGCCCGAAGTCACCGCGGTTGAGACCGCCCTCGTTCGCGAGCGCGCCGACGATCTGGCGGGGCTCGACGCGCTGACGGCGGCCCACCTCGATCCGGTACGACGCGAGGTTGCTGTTCGACGAGCGCTGACGGCGCTCGGGACGCTCGCGGTCGTTGTCGTACGAGGACCGGTCGGAGCGCTCGGGGCGGTCGCCGCGGCTGTCCTCGCGGCGGAAGCGCGGGTCGTCCGGCGAGAGCAGCAACGGCTCGTCGCCCTGGGCGACGATCGCCAGCGCGGCGGCGACGTCGGACTCGACCACGTCGTGGTGCTCGACGTAGTGGCCGATGATGTCGCGGAACCGGTCGAGCCGCTCGCGGTCGGCCAGCGCCGTGGTGATGGCGTCGTCGAAGCGGGAGAGGCGAGTCACGTTGACGTCCTCGACGCTGGGCAGGCGCATCTCGGTCAGCGGCTGGCGGGTCGCCTTCTCGATGGCGGAGAGGAGGCGGCGCTCGCGCGGGGTCACGAAGCTGATCGCGGCACCGCTGCGGCCGGCCCGGCCGGTGCGGCCGATGCGGTGCACGTAGGACTCGGTGTCGATCGGGATGTCGTAGTTGACGACGTGGCTGATCCGGTCGACGTCGAGACCGCGGGCCGCGACGTCGGTCGCGACGAGGATGTCGAGCTTGCCCGACTTCAGCTGCTCGACGGTGCGCTCGCGCTGGGCCTGCGCGACGTCTCCGCTGATCGCGGCGGCCGTGTAGCCGCGGGCGCGCAGCTTCTCGGCGAGCGTCTCGGTCTCGCTCTTGGTGCGGACGAAGACGATCATGCCCTCGAAGTTCTCGACCTCGAGGATGCGGGTCAGCGCATCGACCTTCTGCGGGTACGACACCATCAGGTAGCGCTGGGTGGTGTTGGCGGAGGTCGTGGTCTTGGCCTTGACCGTGATCTCCTCCGGGTCCTTCAGGTACTTCTGCGAGATGCGGCGGATCTGCGACGGCATGGTCGCCGAGAACAGCGCGATCTGCTTCTCGACCGGGGTGTCGGCGAGGATCGTCTCGACGTCCTCGGCGAAGCCCATCTTGAGCATCTCGTCGGCCTCGTCGAGCACCAGGTACTTCAGGTGCGTGAGGTCGAGGGTGCCCTTCTCGAGGTGGTCCATGATGCGGCCGGGCGTGCCGACGACGACGTGGACGCCGCGACGGAGCGCGGACAGCTGGGTGCCGTAGCCCTGACCGCCGTAGACGGGGAGCACGTGCACGCCGCGCAGGCCGGACGCGTAGCGCTCGAACGCCTCGCAGACCTGGAGCGCGAGCTCGCGGGTCGGCGCGAGGACGAGCGCCTGCGGGGTCTTCTGCGAGACGTCGAGGCGGGAGAGGATCGGCAGCGCGAACGCCGCGGTCTTGCCGGTGCCGGTCTGCGCGACGCCGAGGACGTCGCGGCCGGACAGGAGGGAGGGGATCGTCGCGGCCTGGATCGCCGAGGGCGTCTCGTAGCCGACCTCCTTGAGGGCCTTGAGGACGGGGTCGCTGAGACCCAGGTCCGAGAAGACCAGCGAGGGGGCGGTCTCGTCTGCCGGCGCGGCCGGGGCGGTGCTGTCGGCGGCGGGCGCGGTCGCGCCGTCGGCCTGGGGGGCGGGTTCGGGTGTATCGGTGGACGCCATAGTGCAACGGTAGGCCGTCGGAGGCGCGCGCGAGCGCAGATCCGGCCTCTGAGCGGGCATTCGCGCCGGATCGGCGGTTGTGGAGGGGTCTCGGGGGGCCGCGCGGGCCCTGCCGTCAGTAGAACTCGACGGTGTCGACCCGGTTGATCAGCTCTTCGCCGTCGAGGTAGCGGGTGGCGTTGCGGGCGAAGAGCTCGGCGATCAGGCGGTCCTCGGCCGCGTTCAGCGCGGCGGTGTGCGGGCTGAGCAGCACGTTCGGGTGGCTCCAGAGGGGGCTGTCCTGCGCGAGCGGCTCCTCCGCGACGACGTCGAGGGCGGCGAAGCCGACCCGGCCGTCCTCGAGCGCGGCGAGCAGCGCGTCCTCGTCGATGACGGTGCCGCGGCCGACGCTGACGAGCGTCGCTCCCGGGCGCAGCGCGGCGAAGAAGTCCGCGCCGACGAGCTTCTCGGTCTGCTCCGTGCCGGGGAGGGTGACGACGACGCCGTCGATCCGCCCCGCGGCGTCGGCGATCGCCGACGGCTGGACGATCTCGTCGACGTGCTCGACGGAGTCGGCGTGCCGGCTGGTGCCGATCACCCGGGCGCCGAGGGCCGACAGCTTCTGCGCGGTCGCCCGGCCGATGGTGCCCAGCCCGACGATCAGGATCGTCTGCTCCGAGAGCAGCGCCATCGTCCAGCGCGAGCCCCACTCGCGCCTGCCCTGCAGTGCCTGCAGCTTGGGCAGCGTCTTCGCGCCGGCGAGCAGTCCGAAGAGGGAGAACTCGGCCAGCGGGTCGGAGTGCACGCCCGCGGAGGTGGAGAACGCGACCCTGGCGAGCTGCTCCTCGCTCAGGCCGGCCTTCTTGACCTGCGCGCCGCCGCCCGCGGGCATCGTCTGCACCCAGCGCAGCGCCGGGTTCGCGCCGACCGTGCGGGCCAGCTCTGACGGGTCCTCGCCGGGGATCCCGTAGAGCACCTCGGCCGAGTCGACCAGCTCCTCGAACGCCGCCTGCTGCTCCGCAGTCCGCTCGAACGACGGGTCGCCGGGGTGGTCCCCGGGGTGGCGCATCGGCGGCAGAAGCGACTGGTCCGCGACGAAGTCGATCCGCGGCTCCAGCTCAACCACCCGCGCGATCAGCTCGTCGCTGATCGGCGTGGCGGCCACGACGCGCACGCGATCGGTGCGGTCCGGGCGGGGCGAGGTCGATCGGGGCGGAGTCGGAGCGGGCGTCGTCACGGGAGTCCCTTCGAGCGGCGGGCGAGCGGCGCGGCGGGCACCGGCGCGATCGGCCGCGGTCTCCCGTCAGCGTATCGAGCGGAGGGAGCGCGTCAGGTTCGCGCGCAGGGCGGGGAGGAGGCCGACGTTTGTAGCTAGGTGGGTCTCGATACGCCCCTGCGGGGCTACTCGACCAGCAAGATTCGTTACGCCCCTGCGGGGCTACTCGACCAGCAAGATTCGTTACGCCCCTGCGGGGCTACTCGACCAGCAAAGGGCCATACATGCTGGTCGAGTAGCCCCGAAGGGGCGTATCGAGACCTCCCCACCCCGAGGACGTCGGTCTCTCCCGCGCCCTGCGCCGGCGCAGAGGCGCCCCTCCCGCTCGAAACGCCCGGCGAAGAAGCAACCCCTTGGCCGCCCGCGTTGCTGTGGATCTCCGCGTCGCCGGCCGTCAGTCACCGGGCCGCCGGCTGGACGAACGGTGAGGACGCCCCTCCGCGCCTCGGGCCCCGCCCTACCGTGAGCGGACGGGAACATCGATCGAAGGAGACCGGATCATGGCGGCAGCAGGAGTGGCGACGGTATGGGTGCCGGTCGAGGACATGGAGCGGGCGGTCGCGTTCTACCGCGACACCCTCGGCCTCGACGTGAAGAGCACCTCGAGCGACTGGTCGGAGCTCGACGCGGGCGGACTGATGATCGGGCTGAACGCCCGCGAGTCGGCCTCGGTCGCGGAGAGCGGCGGAGCGGTCATCTCGTTCCAGCCCGACGGCAGCATCGAGGACGAGCTGGAGCGGCTGAAGGCCCGCGGAGCGTCGATCGAGGGCGAGATCAGCGACCACGAGTGGGGTCGCATCCTCCCCTTCAAGGACTCCGAGGGCAACGACCTCCAGTTCTACACGCCGCCGCAGAGCTGACGGCGGGCTGAGCGCCGCAGAGACGGCGCGGAGCGAGGGGGAGGCGGACGGATCCGCCTCCCCCTCGTCGTGCCAGGACGGCCCGTCCGCTCAGGACGGCTCGTCCGCTCAGGACAGCCGCAGCGGCAGCCGGCCGGCGAGCCGCGCACCGCCGAGGGCGGCCGACGGGGCCAGCTCGATCGAGCCTCCGTAGACCGCGAACTGGCGCGAGAGGCGCTCGAGCCCGGAGAGCACCGGCGGGGCCGCGAGCCCGCCGCCGTCGTCGTCGAGACCGATCACCACGGCGTGCTCCCGCTCCCCGCGCGCCACGTCGAGCTGCAGCCGCACGGCCCGTGCGCCGCCGTGCTTGAGCGCGTTGGTCAGCGCCTCCTCGATCAGCCGCACCAGCAGCACCCGCTGCTCGATCGGGACACCGCGCTCCTCGAGGCCCGGGTAGTCGTCGTGGACGTCCAGGTCGACGGCGATCTCCGGCGGGAGGCGCGAGAGCAGATCACGGGCGGCGGCGACCAGCCCGTGCTCGATGTCGACCGGGTAGAGCGCCCCGCTGACCGCGCGGACCTCCTGCTCCCGCAGCTCGTCGAGCCGGCTCGCGATCCCGCTCAGGCGCTCGGCGGTCGCGGCGGACGGAGGAGTCGCGGCCAGCCCGCGCAGCTCCGCGGCCAGCACCACGAGCGTGTTCTGCAGCCGGCCGTGCAGGCCCTGCGCGACCTCGCGGCGCACGCGCAGCTCCTCCTGCTGGAGCGCCTGCACCGCGTCGACGGCCTGCAGCAGCACGCGGGCGCGCTCCCGCTCCTTCTCGCGCACCCGTCGGGTCGCATCGACGAGCAGGAACCCGAACGAGACGATCAGGCCGACGACCACCGCGCCCACCACGAGCTCGACCACGAGGGCGTCGAGCGCGGTCGGCAGGTAGACCCCGACGATGAGCTGCAGCGCGACCCGGACGACGGCGACGGCCGCCGCGATCCCCGCCGAGACCAGCAGCCGCCCGGTGCGCGCGCGGCGCTCGGGACGCAGCAGAGCGACGAGCACGACCGCGAGGCCGATCGACGCGGTGTTGACGACCACGCGCACGACGACGTCGACGACCGGCCCGCTCTCGACCCCCCGGACGGTCTGCGACAGCATGCCCAGCGCGAAGACCGCCTGCAGCGCCGCGAGGACGGCCAGCACCCCGCCGAGGATCGCGACGGTCCCGCGGAGGATCCGGTTGTCCTCGGCGTCGTCCGCGCGGCGCGGCCGGGAGTCGTCGGGGAGGGTCACCGGGTGTGCTCCAGGAACAGCAGGGTCGCCTCCACGCGGGGGTTGCGCGAGCCGTCGGAGCGCAGGCTCAGCGCTCCGTAGAGGGCGTTCACGTGGTTGTCGACCGAGCGCACCGCGATGCCGAGCCGCTCCGCGATCGCGGCGTTGGTGAGGCCCGAGGCGAGGGCGCCGAGCACCTCGTACTGCCGGCGGCTGAGCGCGTCGACGGGCGAGCTCCGGCGGGCGGTGCGCGCGGCGACCAGGGCGGGGTCGAGCACGGTCCGGCCGTCGAGGGTCGCCCGGATCGCGGTCATCAGCGCGGGCGACGAGAGCGACGAGCTCTTCGAGAGGTAGCTCCAGCCGCGCACCTCGTCGCGGCTGAGGCGGAGGAAGCGGTGCATCGAGTCGACCGCCGAGAGCAGCACGACGGCGAGCTCGGGGTCGCCGGCGCGCAGCTCGCGGCCGAGCTCGATCCCGTCGCCGTCGCCCAGCTCGATGTCGATCACGGCGACGTCGAGCTCGGCGGGCCGCAGCCGCTCGCGCGCCTCGGCGGCCGAGGACGCCTCGACGACGCTCCGGACTCCGGGCACCGCGCGCAGCAGGGACGCGAGCATCTGCCGGTAGAGCGGCTGGTCGTCGACGACGGCGAGCCGCAGCTCCCGCAGACCGCCCCCGAACGTCACACCGCATATCTTGTCCCGGCGCCGGGGGCGGGATCGGCGGAGATCGTGCTCAGAGGCCCCTGGACCCCGTCAAAGGGGGGCACTGGGATGCAGGCGAGGTGGGTCGCGGAGCGGTCGAGGAGACATCCCGTCTCACCGAGCGAGGATCGCCTGCGTCAGTGCGAGCCCGGCCGCCGCCGCGGCGAGCGCCGCCGCCCACATCCCGAGGCCGTAGCCGAGGCCGGCGGCCCAGCGCCGCTCGAGCAGCATCCGCGCGGCCTCGACGCTCGCCGTGCTGAAGGTGGTGAAGCCGCCCAGGACGCCGGTGCCGAGCACGAGGCGCCAGGAGTCGTCCAGGGCGCCGGTCAGGGCCAGCCCGGTGACGACGCCGAGCAGCAGCGAGCCGGAGACGTTGATCAGGAGCGTGCCGACGGGCCAGCGCACCGGGATCAGCGAGCGCGCGACGCCGTCGAGGACGAGGCGAGCCGCGGCGCCGACGCCGCCGGCGAGAGCGATGCCCAGGAAGAGGAGCGGCTCCGTCACGCGATCGCCCCGCTCCGCCGCCGGCTCGCGAGCACGACGCCGAGCGCGGCCGCGAGGGTGCCGAGCACGAGCGTCACGGCCGTGTAGAGGAGGACGTCGGCCCAGCGTCCACCCTCGACGAGCGCGACGGTGTCGAGCGAGAAGGTGCTGTAGGTCGTGAAGCCGCCGAGCACGCCGGTGCCGAGGAGGAGGCGGAGGGTGAGCCGGCCGCCGGTGTCCGGCCCGCGGCGGGCGAGGCCGGCGAGCAGCAGGCCGAGCAGGAAGGCGCCGAGGAGGTTGACCGCGATCGTCGCCACCGGGACGGCGCCGAGCGGCGGCAGGGCGAGCGCGGTCCCGTAGCGGGCGGCCGTGCCGACGGCGCCGCCCGCGGCGACCAGGAGGATCGCGCCCGGCCGAAGGTGCGGCGGCCGGGTGCTGAGCGACGCGGCGACGGGCGGGCTGGCGCGGGGCGGAGTCACTCCCCCGTGTCCCACGGGACGCGGCGGCGGGTGCCCTCGTCGGCGCGGGGCACGACGAGGACGGGGCGGCGCTGGCGGTGCGCGAGGTGCACCGCGACGCTGCCGCTGAGGAACTCGGCGATGCTCGCGAGCACTCCGGCGTCGCGGGTGCCGACCACGATCATGCGCGCGTCGACCTCCTCGGCGACGTCGGTGAGGACCAGCGCCGGCTCGCCCTGGACGGTGCGCAGCGTCCAGTCGACGTCCGTCCCGGCGAGGGCCGCGCCGATCTCCTCGCGGAGTCCGGGCGGCTCGGTCGGGCCGGCGCCGGTGCCGCCGGAGCGCGGCACGAGGCCGACGGGGATGCCGCCGGTCATCGGGTCGACGTACTCGCCGACGAGGTACGGATCGGCGACCACGGTGAGCAGCAGCAGCGGTGCGCCGAGCCCGGAGGCGAGCTGCGCGGCGGTGCGGACGACCTCGGGACGCTGCCCGTCGACGACGCCGACGAGCACGGGTCCGGAGGGAGTGGATTCGGTCATGGACGGCTCCTTCCCTGGTCGTTCCATCCTCCCACCGGGGCCGGAGCGGGAGGAGACGCTGCGCGACGAGTTCCGTCGTGATCATTCCGTTACCGCGCGGTGGCGGGCTAGAGTGACGAGTCGCCGGGCCCTGCCGGCGCCCCGCACCACCCCGCAGGCCCCCCTGCACCACCCCAGTCCGCCCACCCGAGGAGAGCGCACGCGTGTCGACCACTGGCATTCCCGACCCGCAGGAGTGTCACGACACCTCTCCCTCCGCGCCGGTGCACCGCACCCGCCGCGAGGCCCGCGCCGCTGAGGCCGCCGCCGCTTCACGGGCGGCCAGTGCCGCTGTGCCTGTCGCTGCCGCGACCGTCGCCTCCGTGCCCGGCGCTTCTGCGCCCACCGCTTCCGTGCCCGTCGCTTCCGTGCCCGTCGCGACTCCTCGCGCCGCGGCCGCCCCGCGCACTCCGGTCGCCCCGCGCACTCCCGCCGCCCCGCAGCCCGCTCGCTCAGGCGGGCTCAGCCGGCGCACCCTCGGCTTCGCCACGTTCTCGATCGTCGGCGGCCTCTTCGCCACCGCCGCGCTCCCCGCTTACGGCGCCCGCAGCACCGCGGCCACCGCGGCCGGCACCGCCGCGAACCGGGCCGGCCTGCAGAACCTCACCGTCTCGTCGGAGGCGGCCGGGCAGACCGCCGTCCGCGACGCGTTCGCCGCGCCGACGCAGGCGCAGCTCGACGAGGCCAGCCGCCAGGCGGCCGTGCTGCAGAACGCGAACGGCGGCGGCTTCAGCACCGTGCAGACCCGCGCCGTCGGCGACGACTACCCGTGGCCCTACGAGACCATCGACGACAACGGCGGCGGGCTCTCCCCGCTCGGCTACTACTACCGCGAGTGCGTCGACTTCGTGGCCTGGCGCCTCAACCGCGACGCCGGCGCCACCGCCGCGCCGTGGAAGTACACCTGGGGCACCATCACGCCGATGGGCGGCAGCGCCTGGGAGTGGCCGGACAACTGGGCCGCGAAGGGCTGGGCCACGAGCTCCGTCCCGATCGTCGGCTGCGTCGCCTGGTGGACCTACAACCACGTCTCCTACGTGCAGCAGGTCAACGACGACGGCACCGTCCTCCTCGAGGAGTACAACTACGGCGGCCGCCACAGCTACGTCACCCGCACCTTCCCCACGGCGCAGGTCCCCCTCTTCCTCTACCCGCCCGCCCTGTAGCGGCGGAACCCGCCGTCTCGCGGGTCGCTCATCGCCTCCGTGCAGAGCCGCCCCTGCTGATCGAGTAGCCCGCGGAGCGGGCGTATCGAGATCCACCACCGCCAGCAGGACGAGTCGGCAGACCCCGCCGCGCCGAGGGTGGGCGGGTCTCGATACGCCCCTGCGGGGCTACTCGACCAGCATGACGACGCCCGACGGCCGCGCTCTTGCGCCCAGCATGACGACGCGAAGCGACGTCCTCTCAGCGCTACTCAGGAGGCGACGGGCGTCGTCCCGCGCTCGAGCTGCTGCACCCGGGTCCGGGACACACCGAAGGCAGCGGCGGCCGCATCGAGCGTGTAGCGGTCCGCGCGAGCGATCGCGACGGCCCGGCGTCGAGCGGCGGCCGAGCGCTCCTGCGCCTCCCGCGACTCGCGCTCGGCCTCCTCCGCTTCGCGCCAGGCCGCCTCCGCGGCGGGAGTCACGTGCACGGTGACCGTGACACTCACGGCCTCCTCAGGGACGTTCAGGAAGAGCGCGGCCACTTCTCGAGCAACGGCGTCGACCTCGCCCACCGTTCGGGCCTGACCCACGGTGTCGAGCTCGGGGATCGTCACCAGCCACCAGCGGCCGTCCCGCTCAGCGGTCGCTGCAAGGTCGTACTTCGTCACGGTCACCCTCCTAGCGCCATTCCCTCGGGACATCGGGAAGCTTCTTGCCGAGCTGACGAATCACGCCCGCCGATACCTCGGCATGCCGTGGGATCGTCTCCTTCACCGACTCGTCGGGCAGACCCCAGATCTCGTGGCTGCCCTTGCCCCGCCGCAGGAGCACCCACCCGCGCGAGCGAAGGAACGATACGACATCTCGATACTTCTGCGGCTTCGGCACCAGGATATTACAGCCCCCCTGACGACGACAAGGAAAGGGGGACTGTCGAGATGGCGCACGACGCACGGTCGTCTTCCCGCGCGCAGCGGACGATCACCTCTGAGGCGACGCGCACAGACCATCGAGGACGGCCAGGAGGGTCGCGAACGCCGGGGTGCGCGGGTCGATCGGGGCGTAGTGGTCGGCGTCCGGGAGCTCGACGAGGCGCGCGGACGGGTGCGCGACGCAGTAGCGGCGGCTGTACGCGATCGGGACCTCGTCGTCGAGGGCGCCGTGCAGGAGCACGGTCGGCATCGGCGGGGCGGGGAGCCGCGCCGGGTCGAGGTCGTCGAGCGGGCCGTCCGGGCCGAGCAGCTCCGCTACGGCGCCGTCTCCCAGTCGTTCGTCCGCGGCGGCGCGCAGGTCGGCGACTCCGGCGAGCGAGACCACGGCGTCGACGTGCGGCGACGGATGCGCGGCCTGCGACCACAGCGCCAGATGCCCACCGGCCGAGTGGCCGACCAGGACGGTGCGCGGGCGCTCCGCGACGGGAACCAGAGGCGGGAGCGCCGCGACGGCCGCGAGGACGTCGTCGAAGGTTCCCGGCCATCCGCCGCCCGCGTCGCCGACGCGCCGGTACTCGAGCAGCAGCACCGACCAGCCCGCGTCGGCGAGCGCGGCGGCCAGCGGTCGCGCGTGGCTCCGGTCCCAGCGTGCGCGCCAGAAGCCGCCGTGCACGAACAGCACGAGACCCCGACCGGAGCCGCGGTAGTGCTCGGCGATCTGCTCCGGCGCCTCACCGTAGCGGAGCACCTGGTCGGCCTCGCGCGCCGCGAGGTCGAGGACCCCGCTCACGCGCCGCCGTGGACCTCTCGGGACTCGCGCGCCCCTTCGAGGAGCAGGTCGCGCACCGCCAGCATCACGGTCTCGACCTCCGCGAAGGAGGTGGAGAGCGGCGAGAGGCCGAGCCGGATACCGCTGGGCGTGCGGAAGTCCGGGATGATCCCGCGCTCCCAGAGCACGGGCACCATCGCGGCGAACTCCGAGTGGTCGACGGTGATGTGGCCGCCGCGGCGCGCGGGCTCGCGGGTGGTCGACAGCTCGACGCCGAGCGGGGCGAGGTGCTCGTCGAAGAGCTCGACGGCGAAGGCGGTCAGCGCGATCGACTTGGTGTGGATCGCGGGCAGGCCGGCCTCCTCGATCAGGTCGAGCATCGCCTGCATCGCGAGCATCCCGACGATCGGCGGCGTCCCGCTGAGGAAGCGGCGGATCCCGTCGGCGGGGTCGTAGTCCTCGCCCATCCGGAACGAGTCCTTGACGCCCATCCAGCCCTGGATCGGCTGCCGAGCCCCGGCGATCAGCTCGCGGCGCACGTAGAGGAAGGCGGGGGCGCCCGGGCCGCCGTTGAGGTACTTGTAGGTGCAGCCCGTCGCGAGGTCCACGCCCCAGGCGTCCAGCTCGATCGGCAGCACGCCGACCGAGTGGCAGACGTCCCAGAGCACCAGCGCGCCGTGCTCGTGCACGATCTCGGTGATCGCCGGGACGTCGGCGGCGTAGCCGGAGCGGTAGGCGACCTGGCTCAGCACGACCACGGCCGTGTCGGCGCCGACGACCGCGCGGACGTCGTCCGGGGTCACCCCGGAGCCCGACTCGGTCTCGATCCAGCGGATCGTCGCCCCGGTCTCGGCGGCGATCCCCTCGACCACGAAGCGGTCGGTCGGGAAATTGCCGCGGTCGATGACGATCTCGGAGCGGCCGGGCCGGGCGGTCAGCGCGGTGCGGATCAGCTTGTAGAGCGAGACGGTGGTCGAGTCGCCGACGACGATCTGGCCGGCGCCGGCGCCCAGCACGGAGCGGCCGAGGCGGTCGCCGAGCGTCAGCGGGAGCTGGAACCAGCTGTCGTCCCAGCCGCGGATGAGGCGGGTCCCCCACTCCTGCTCGACGAACGCGGCGTAGCGCTCGGTCAGGACCTTCAGCGGGCGGCCGAGCGAGTTGCCGTCGACGTAGGCGGGCAGCGCCGGGTCGTCCGCGCCGACGAAGCGGGAGCGGTAGCCGGCGAGCGGGTCGAGGCGGTCGAGCTCGGCCGCGGAGGAGCGGACGGTCTGGTCGAGGGCCACGGCGGCCCTCCTCTCGTGTGGGGCGCGGGTGCGGGGTGGAGCGGGGACTCCTCACAGTCGCACGACCGGGCCCCCGCGGGACAGCACTCGCGCGAGGATGGTCGGGTGACCTCCTCCGCAGCGCCCGTCCACCCTCGCCCGCGCCTGCTCCCGAGTCTCGGGGTCGGCGTCGCCGCCGGCGTGCTCGGACTGCTGCCGTGGCTGCTCACCGGGCTGCGGCTGCCGCTGCAGAACCTGTGGGCGACCGACGTGCTGCCCGAGGAGATGCCGCTCGCGCTGCTGCCGTTCAGCCAGTACTTCCTGACGCTGATCGTCTCGGTGATCGTGGTCGGGTCGACCCTCGCGGGACTCGCGGCGCGCGTCGGCCGGCGCCGCGGCATCGGCCCGCTCGGCGCGGCGCTCGGCGCGGTCGGCGTGCAGATCGTCGCGCTGGTGCAGTCGGCGCTGACCGTGTCCGCGGGGCTGCGGGAGGACCGCGACTCCGACCTCTACCTCGCGGCGATCGTCGGCGGCACCGTCGCCGCGATCGCGGTCGGCGCGCTCCTCATGTTGGTGATCGCCCGGGCACCGCGGGCGGGGGCGGCCGTCGCGATCTCGCTCGCGGCGGTGGCCGCCGGCGGCTGGCTGACCGGAGTTGTCGCGCCGCTCAGCCGCGACGGCTCGGCCGCCGGAGTCGCGCTGCTGAACGCGGTGCAGTGGCTGCCGGGGATCCTGGCCGGTCTCGCCCTCGCCTGGTGCGGGGTGCTCTCCGTCGGCCGCGTGATCGCGTGGATCGTGAGCCTCGCCGTGCTCTGGGTCGGGCCGGTGCTGGTCACCGCCGTCTCGGCCGCCGCCGGCTCGCGGGTGCTGGCCCGCCATCCGCTCGAGATGCTCGACTACGCGCAGGCCGTCTTCACCAGCGCGCTGATGCTCCCGGCCGTCTCGCTCCGCACGCCCGCGACGGCGCTGGTGGTCGCTGCCCTCGGCGTCGCGGCCCTGCGCGCCTGGCACGCCCGCCGGACTGCCTCGCCGACCGAGTAACCGCACCTTCGCGAGATGCCACTTGTGCGCGCGACACGCCGTGAAAAGCGTGCACAAGTGGCATCTCGCGGGAGGGGTCAGGACTCGAACCAGCCTCGGGGGTGGTGGTCAGCGGTCAGGGGCGTGCGCTCGCGCTTGGGGCGCGCCCACTGCACGGCGTTGGCCAGCACCCGCTTGATGTCGGGGTGGTGGTAGACGGGGTAGTCCTGGTCGCCGGGCGAGAAGTAGAACACCTTGCCCAGGCCCCTGGTGTAGGTCACTCCGGAGCGGAAGACCTCGCCGCCCGAGAACGTCGAGAGGAACACCGTCTCCTCGGGCACCGGGATGTCGAAGTACTCGCCGTACATCTCCTGCTCGGGGATGACGATCGGGCTCGGCACGCCCTCGGCGATCGGATGGGTCGGCGCGATCGTCCAGACCAGCTCGCGGTCGTGGTCGTTCCGCCACTTCAGCGAGCAGGTCGTGCCCATCAGCGCCTGGAAGATCTTCGAGTAGTGGCCGGAGTGCAGGATCAGGATGCCCATGCCCTCCTGCACGTGCCGCAGCACCCGCTGCACGACCTCGTCCGACACCTCCGGGTGCGCGATGTGCGCCCACCAGAGCAGCACGTCGGTCCTCGCGAGCGCCTCCTCGGTCAAGCCGTGCTCGGGCTCGGGGAGGGTCGCGGTGCGCACCGAGACGGCGTCGCCGAGCGACTCCGTCAGCCCGTCGGCGATCACGCGGTGGATGCCGTCGGGGTAGTGCCGCATCACGGTCTCGTCGCCGCGCGTCTCGTGGCGGAACTCGTTCCAGACCAGGACCTCGAGGGGTGCGCTCATGCGACCGCCACCTCCTTCTTCTCGGCGGCGGAGCGGTAGATCGCGTCGACCACCCGGCTGCGGTGCAGCGCGTAGTCGCCGTAGTGGCCGGCGTAGCGGGGTCCGCCGGCGGGCGCGTCGGCACCCGAGGCGATGGCGGCCAGGAACTCCGCGATCACCGAGCGGTGGTGACCGGCGGGCACCGGCACGTCCGGGCGGGAGACCGTGGGGGCGCCGGCGACCTCGGAGTAGAACGTGAGCGTCCCCTCCGTCGCGTAGTCGGCGACGTGCAGGCGGGCGCCGCCGGCCGAGCCGAGCAGCTCGACCTCGATGTCCTCGTGCACCTTGGAGTAGCTGGCCCAGGAGGCGTCGAGCTGCAGGCTGCGGCCGTTGTCCAGGCGCAGCAGCGCACTGGAGAAGTCCTCGACCTCGAAGGCGTGCGTGCCGGTGGCGGCGACGCCGTGCGGGCGCCCGCCGCGGCCGGAGCGGCCGATCTCGCCGTAGGCGACGGCGGAGACGCTGGTCACCCGCGGCTCGCCGAGCAGGTGCAGCGCGATGTCGAGGACGTGCGAGCCGAGGTCGATCAGCGGACCGCCGCCGGCGAGCTCCTTGCTGGTGAACCAGGAGCCGATGCCCGGGATGCCGGTGCGCCGCTGCCAGCTCGCGCGGGCGTGGTAGATCTCGCCGAGCGGGGCGTCGTCGAGATAGGTGCGCAGGTAGGCGACGTCGGCGCGGCGGCGGTGGTTGTAGGCGATCTCGAGGACGCGGTCGTTCGCGCGGGCGGCGTCGACCATCTCGGCGGCGAGCTCGGCGGTCGTGGCCAGCGGCTTCTCGCAGAAGACGTGCTTGCCGGAGGCGAGCGCGGCGACGGCGATCGGGTGGTGGAGGTGGTTGGGCACGCCGATGGAGACGACGTCGAGGTCGTCGCGGGCGACGAGCTCCTCCCAGTCGGCATAGAGGTCGGGGACGCCGCGGGTGGCGCCGAGCTCGCGCAGGCGCTCCTCCTCCTGGCCGGCGAGCGCGACGACGCGCGCGCCGGGGAGGGCCTGGAAGGCGTCGAGGTGGGTGGTGCCGGCGAAGCCGAGGCCGACGACGCCGACGCGCAGCTCCCCCGGGATCTCGGTCGTGCCTGTGTTCTCGGTCATGCCGTCGAGCCTAGTCGAATTGATTCGAGTCCTCGATAAACAGGTGTCCACGCTTCGGATGCACCCGCGCCCATGCTGGTCGAGTAGCCCCGCAGGGGCGTATCGAGACCACCGTCGTCAGCAGGGTGGATCTCGATACGCCCGCTCCGCGGGCTACTCGATCAGCATGCAAGCGCCCGCTCCGCGGGCTACTCGATCAGCATGCGGGCGCGCGCTGCAGGCGGACCGCGATGTGCTCGCGGCCCGGCAGGTCGATGCGGAAGCGGCCCGAGTAGGTGCCGGGCAGGCGCTCGACGGTCATCGCCCAGGTGTCGAGGACGTCGACCGTGTACGAGACGTCGGGCTCGAGCAGGAAGCGGCGGTAGGTCGGCCGGTCGAAGCCGAAGTAGTAGAGGTAGTACTCGCCCTCGACACCGGCGCGCGGCACGTCCCAGTCGAGCGGGATCGGCTCGAGGCCGCGAGCGGGCCCCTCGGCCAGCACCGACTCCAGGAACGCGATCCGCGCCGGGCTCGTCCCGCGCAGCTCGCCGCCCTTCGACCACCAGAGCACGTCGTCCGGGTGCACGTAGGTCTCGCCGTGCCCGACGTAGCCACCGCGCAGCGCGCCCTCCCAGAAGCGCCGCACCAGCTCCTCGCCGGTGATGTTGCCCCAGCCCTGGTCGATGTCGCCCTCGTAGGCGCACTCGTCGATCACGACCGGCTTGCCCCAGCGCCGCCACTCGGTCGTCATCTCGGCCGTCTTGTAGACGTCCTGCCGCTGGATGCTGGCGTGCGTGATCCACGGGCGGGAGTGGTCGTAGAACTCGCGGCAGTTGTGGATCGAGAGCAGGTGCCGCGACGGGTCGTCCTCCCCCACGATCCGGGCGAAGCGCTCCCAGTCCTCCTCGGTCTTCTCGAACAGCAGGTCGTACTCGTTCGCGAGCGACCACCAGACGTTCGCGAACGAGGCGAGCCGCGCCACGGCGTAGCGCACGTAGCGGTCGTCGGCGACGGCGTCCATCGTCGAGAAGCCCCAGCGGTCGTAGGCGTGGAAGAGGATCAAGTCGGCCTCGATGCCGAGCTCGCCGAGCTGCTCGATCCGCCGCTCGAGGTGCGCCCAGAACGCCGGATCGAAGCGCTGCCAGTCGAACCCCGCCTCGGGCGAGCCCTCGAACGGGTAGAGCTCCGGCTCGTTCTCGTTGAAGAGGTACGACTTCGGGAAGACGCACATCCGCATCTTCGTGAAGGGGGCGGTGGCGAGCGCGGCGAGCGTGCGCTCCTCCAGCGCGTCGCCCTGGTGCGTCCAGGCGTAGGAGGTGGTGCCCAGCGGGCGGTGCCGGGTGCCGTCGGCGTGCGCGAAGTGGAAGGTGTCGGCCACCCGCACCGGGCCGTGCCGCCCCGCCACGGCCGCGGTCACCGAGACGGAGCCGGTGACGCCGTCGAGCGAGCGGGCGCTGCTCGAGGTGGTCCAGGCGTACTCGCCGGGCGCCTCGGGCATCCAGCGCAGGCGGTACACGCCGTCGCCGTCGTAGAAGCCGGGCACGCGCACCGACCCGTCTGGCCCGTCGACGATCGCCGACAGCGCGACGTCGACGAACGGGTTGCCGTGCGCGGGCCCGCGCAGCTCGATCTCGAAGCGCCCGAAGACGGAGGCGGTGGCCGGCGCGGAGACGACGGCCGACGCCAGCGGGACGTCCGCGGTCTCGTAGTCGCCGGAGGGCTCGACGTACCGCTCCTGCTCGCGGACCGGGGCCGGCTCCTCGGTCGGGATCGCGGCGACCTCGACCAGCAGCGCCTCGCGCTCGGCGGCGTCGAGCGACTCCTCGGTGTCGACGACGAGCCCGATCGGATACCCGTGCAGCGTGTGCAGGATCGAGGAGTGCACCAGCCCGGGGAGGCGGCGCTCGACGATCGCGTGCCCGCGAGGGTCCCGGAGGACCTCGAACAGGCGCGTCTCGCGCGAGAACCGCTCGGCGGTGTCGGTGGTGTGCGGCACGGTCAGCCCTTCACGGCGCCGGCGAAGGCGCCCTCGACGAAGTAGCGCTGGAACATCAGGTAGACGATCAGCACGGGGAACACGGACATGATGGTGAAGGCGTTCAGCGGCCCGTACGAGCTGGTGAACTGCGACTGGAAGCCCTGCAGCGCGAGCGGGATCGTCCAGGAGTCCTGGCTCTGCAGCAGCGCGAGCGCGATGGAGTACTCGTTCCAGGTGGAGACGAAGTCGAGGATGAACAGCGCGGCGAGGGCCGGGCGGGCCAGCGGCAGGATGATCGTCAGGAACAGCCGCCAGTTGCCGGCGCCGTCGATCCGCGCGCTCTCGTCGATCTCCTCGGGGATCTGGCGGAAGAAGCCGTAGAGGATGAAGGTCTGGTAAGGCAGGCCGAACGCGATGTACGGCAGGATGATGCCGAAATTGCTGCTCAGCAGCCCCAGCCCGTTGATGACCTGGAAGAGCGGCGCGATCGCGACCTGGATCGGGACCATCGCGCCGAGCGCGATCACGCCCATCAGCAGGCGCTGCCGGCGGAACCGCATCCGGGCCAGCGCGAAGGCGGCGGCCGCCGAGATGAAGAGGCCGATCGGCACCTTGAAGAGCGCGATGATCAGGCTGTTGCCGCCCGCGGTGAGCAGGTTGCCGCGGTCGAGCGCCTCGACGTAGTTGCCGAAGTCGGGCGACCACGGCGGCACGAAGGCCGGAGTGCTGAAGATGTCGGCCTCGCTCTTCAGCGAGGTGAAGACCATGAAGATCAGCGGGACGGCCCAGATCAGGACGGCGAAGACCAGCGCGATCCAGAGGCCGATCCGGATCCAGTCGCGGCCGCCGACCGGGCGGCGGGTGCGCTTGGACGGCGCGACCAGGCCGGGCGCGCTGGTCGGGATGCTCGTGACGCTCATGAGTTCTTCTCCTGACGAGCCGTCCACACCATGTAGGGGACGACGATGACGAGGGTGATCACGAGCAGGACCGTGGCGATCGCGTTGCCCTGGCCGTACTCGTGGTTGTTGAAGGACTGCTGGAACGACCACAGCGCGAGCACCTGCGTCTGCTGCGCCGGGCCGCCGCCGGTCATGCCGACGATCAGGTCGAACACCTTGATCGAGTTGATGATCGTGAGGACGACGACGATGACCGTGGTCGGTCGCAGCGCCGGGATCGTCACGTTGCGGAACACCTGCCAGGCGTTCGCGCCGTCGAGCCGGGCCGCCTCGACATGATCGGGCGAGACGCTCTGCAGACCCGCGAGGAAGAGCACCATGTTCGTGCCCGCGATCTGCCAGACGAAGGCCGCGAAGATCGAGTAGAGCGCGAGGTTCTTGTCCCCGAGCCACTGCACCTCGGCCAGCCACGGCAGGTCGAACAGCTGGGCGAGGTTCACACCCACGCCGTAGTTCGGGTTGTACATCCAGCGCCACATGTTCGCGATGGCGATCGGGGCGAGCACGCCCGGGATGTAGAAGAGCGAGCGGAAGGCGTTGCGCCCGAACAGCGGGCGGTTGAGCGCCAGCGCCATCACCAGCCCGAGGCCGACGGGGATGAACAGCGAGAGCACCACCCAGATGAGGGTGTTCGAGAACGCGGTCCAGAACACCGGGTCCTGGGTGAGGATGCGGACGTAGTTCTGCAGGCCGACGAAGACCTGCGGGGCGCCCTGGAAGCCGGACCACTCGAAGAAGCTGAGCCGCACCGATTCGAGCGAGGGGCCGACCACGAAGACGAGGTAGGCGGCCAGCGCCGGCGCGAGGAACGGCAGGGCGGCGAGGAAGCCGGTGCCGCCGAAGCGGGCGAGGCCCCGGCGGCGCGGATGCTTCCTCCGCGGCTGCTCCGGCGCGGACTGCCGCGGGCGGGCGGGGGTGGATGTCGTCATGGCGGACCTCTCGGACGTCTCGGACGCGGGGTGCTCGGGCACGGCGGCGCTCGGGCGGAGGGGACGCGCGGCCCCCTCCGCCCCGGGCGTCACTGCTGGTCGATGAACTTCTGGAACTCGGCGCCGGCGTCGGCCGGGTCGAGGTCGCCGGTCGCGACCAGGTTCTGGATGCGCCAGTACTCGGTGGTCTGCGACTGCGAGAGGTTCTGGTCGTTGTTCATGTAGACGCCGGTCGCCGCCTCGGTGATCGGGTTCCAGAGGGCGTCGAAGGCGCTCTGGTCCTCGGGGGTGACGTCGACGTTGACCGAGCGGCTGCCGAAGGTGGCGATGAACTTCGACTGCGCCTCGGGCGAGGTCAGGTAGTCGAGGAACTTCGCGGCCTCGTCGGCGTGCTCCGAGTTCGCGGAGATGTAGTTGTTCTCGTTGAAGCCGTAGATGCGGTCGGTGCCCGTGGGGAAGGCGAAGATGCCGACCGAGTCCTCGGACATCCCGGCGTCGCGGATCTGCTGGTTGAACCAGTCGCCCTCGATCGCCATGGCCGCCCTGCCGGCGAAGAAGAGCGAGCTCGACTCGTCGTTGTTGATCGAGATGAAGCCGTCGTTGACGTAGTCCGACGTCCAGGTGGCGAACTCGGTGAAGGTGTCGGTGACGCAGGACTCGTCGGCCCAGCTCGCCTCGCCGGTGACGAGGGCCTGGTAGCCGTCGGCGCCGCACTCGGTCTCGAGCAGGCTGTCGAGCAGGCGCATCACGTGCCAGTTGACGGTGCCGCCGAACTCGAAGGGGGTGATGCCCGCGTCCTTCAGCTTCCCGGCGTCCTCGACGAGCTCGTCGTAGGAGGTGGGCGCGGCGTCGATGCCGGCCTGCTCGAAGAGGTCCTTGTTGTAGAAGACCGCCTCGGTGCGCTGGGTGTAGGGCACGCCGTCGTAGCCGCCGTACTGGGTGACGGTGGACATCGTGGTGTCGGAGAAGCGGTCGGCCCAGCCGTACTCGTCGTAGTACTCCTTCAGGTCCAGGCTCGCGCCGGCGTCGATGAACTCGCCGCCGAGACCGGGGCCGGCCCAGGAGAAGAAGAGGTCGGGGGCGCCGCTCGTGCCGAGCGTGGTGCGCAGCGCGTCCTTGTGCGCGTCCACCGCCCGCTGCTCGACCTTGACGGTGATGTCGGGGTTGGCCTCCTCGAAGTCGCTGACGATCTCGTTGATCGTCGCGTTCGCGGAGTCGGCCGACTCGGTGAGCTTGAACCAGGTGATCTCGGTCTTGCCGCCGGAGTCGCCGCCGCTCGCGGAGCAGCCGGCCAGGCCTGCGAGGAGGAGGGCGCCCGTGGCGAGGGCGACGGATCGGGTCAGAGCATTGGAACGGGTCAGAGCACGCATCGTCGCGTCCTTTCGCTGCTCGACATCGCAGCAGCGCGACATCGACGTCGGATCCGCCGATCAGGGCCGGGACTGGAGCTCCAGCGGCGGTGGATGAGGGATACGTTATCGATAACACATTCGGGCGACAATGCGCGCAACCGGTTGATGGGTCACGATCGGGTAACGGCGATCGGCTTGGGACCGGCTCAGTAGAGTGAGCGGGTCGCCGCCAGGGAGGGAGCCTCGATGTCGAGCACGTCCCCGCCCCGCGCGCGGCCGAGCATGGCCGACGTCGGGCGGCATGCGGAGGTCTCGGCGCAGACCGTCTCCCGCTTCTTCACCGGCGGCTACGTCGCTCCGGCGACCCGGGTGCGCATCGAGGCGGCCATCGCCGAGCTCGGCTACCGGCACAACCGCGTCGCCCGGAACCTCCGGGTCCAGCGCACCGACACCGTCGGCTTCCTCGCGATGGGGCCGCTGAACTACGGGCACTCCGAGCTGCTGACCGGGGTGAGCCGGGCCGCGCGCGCCGAGGGGCTCTCGCTGATCACGGCCCTGCTCGAGGTCGGGCCGGACGCTCCTGGAGCCCGCGAGGAGATGCGGCACGCGGTCGACAAGCTGCTCTCGTTCCAGGTCGACGGGATCATCGTCGGCACGCCGTACGGCGGGCTCGACGAGCTGGTCGAGTACATCGCCGCCTCGGTGCCGGTCGTGACGCGCTCCGAGCGCGGCGGCCCCGCGGGCGACTCGACCTACGCCGACTCCTACGGCGCCGGCTATCTCGGCACCCGGCACCTGCTCGAGCTCGGGCACCGGCGGATCCTGCACCTCGCCGGCCCCGGCGACCGCAACGAGGCCGTCGACCGCGAGCGCGGCTACCGGGCGGCGCTGACGGAGGCGGAGGTCGCCCCGCTCGAGGTGCTGCGCTGTACGGAGTGGGACGCCGAGTCGGGAGCCGCGCAGGGCCGGTCCGTCGATCCGGAGTCCTTCACCGCGGTCTCGGCCGCCAACGACCAGATCGCGCTCGGCTTCCTCCGCGCGATGGCCGAGCGCGGCCGGACGGCGCCCGGCGACTACTCGATCGTCGGCGTCGACGACATGCCGGACTCCGCGTACTACTCGCCGCCGCTGACGACGATGCACCTCGACCACCAGCTGCTGGGCGAGAAGGCCCTGCAGATGCTGGCCACGCGGATCCGCACCGGCGAGCGCCAGGAGCGGACCGCGGTCACCGCCCGCCTGGTGCTGCGCTCGTCGACGGCGCCGCTGCGCTGACGCCGGGGGCGGTTTCATACGGTTGTTGCAACGGAGGGGTGGTTGCATGCCGGGTCGTCGGTTGGATGCGGGTGAGCGGGGTCAGATCGCGGTGTTG